>NZ_CABFKH010000005.1 GCF_901764975.1 Actinobacillus indolicus
GCCCCAGCTTGTTTAATCGGCACCAGCAACTTTTTTGAATTAGCCGTTGCCGTGGCTATTTCGCTATTCGGTTTACATTCAGGTGCCGCTTTAGCCACAGTGGTTGGTGTATTGGTCGAAGTGCCTGTGATGCTTTCACTTGTTGCGTTGTTAAATCGTTGGAATAAATAATGACAAGCGGTGCGATTTTGCAAATTTTTTGTAGGATCTCACCGCTTGTCTCATTTTTATAGTATCCTTTCGCCTGTTTTTTTATTCGCAAAGAGGCAATCTTTTGAGCAAACGTCGCTTAACTCAGAATCAACAACGTCGGATTCAAACTAATCATCACAAAAAAATCAATAAAACGGAATTTGAATGGCAAGATGAAATGCTAGGGGAAGTCCAGCAAGGTCTTGTGGTTACTCGCCACGCTAAACACGCAGATGTGGAAACCGCAAGTGGTGAGATTTTCCGTTGTAATTTACGTCGAACGCTGAAAAATGTTGTGGTGGGCGATGTAGTATCGTGGCGTTTGGGAAGTGAGCAGTTACAAGGGATTAGCGGTGTGATTGAGGTTGTTCACCCTCGCCAAAATGAACTAACTCGCCCTGACTATTACGACGGTATTAAAGTAATGGCGTCGAATATCGATCAAATTATCATTGTGTCAGCCGTATTGCCACAGCTCTCGTTGAACATTATCGACCGCTATTTAGTGATCTGTGAAAATGCCAACATTCCTGCTTTAATCGTGCTGAATAAAATTGATTTACTGAGTGAGCAAGAGCGAAAAGAAGTGCAACAACAGCTTGCGATCTATGAAAAGATCGGCTACCAGACGCTCTGTTTATCTGCGGATACGGGCGAGAATATGGAAGCTTTGAACGCTTATTTAGCGAAAGGCACCTCTATTTTTGTTGGGCAGTCAGGTGTTGGAAAATCGAGCCTCATCAATCAGTTATTACCTGATGTGAATGCCCAAACGGGGGCGGTCAGCGATATTTCAGGCTTAGGGCAACATACCACAACAGCTTCACGTTTATATCATTTAGCTCAAGGCGGAAATTTGATCGATTCGCCAGGGATTCGTGAATTTGGCTTATGGCATTTAGAGGCTGAGCAGATTACACAAGGTTATCGAGAGTTTGCTTCGGTATTAGGCACTTGTAAATTTCGTGATTGCAAACATAAAGATGACCCAGGTTGTGCATTACGGGAAGCCGTAGAGCAGGGGAAAATCTCCCCGATACGTTTTGATAACTATCACAGACTCTTAGAAAGCCGCCAAGAAAGCAAAAGTCAGCGGCATTTTAGGAAAGAGTAATAAAATCAACAGGTTGCTAGCTAAAAATAGCAACCCATTCTCATTTGTAATACTTATTGATTATCATCTTTATCGCCTTGTTGATTATCATCTAGTCAAGTTGTTGAGAATCATTTTTATTTGTTGACAGATTAATTTTTATCTATACAATGTCTCCCGAAAACCCATAATTTATATAAGGAGACTAACTATGAAAAAATTAGCAGCACTACTTGGTATGCTCTTTTTTGTCAGTAATCCACTTGCTGCCCAGCAGTTTAAAGTGGTCACCACATTCACTGTGATTCAAGACATTGCTCAAAATGTCGCAGGGGATAAGGCGGTGGTCGAATCGATCACCAAACCAGGTGCGGAAATCCACGATTATCAACCAACGCCACAGGATATTGTGAAAGCACAATCTGCGGATTTGGTGTTGTGGAATGGTATGAACCTTGAAAGTTGGTTTGAGCGTTTCTTTGCACAGGTGAAAGATAAGCCTGCAGTTGTGGTAACGGAAGGCATTGAGCCGATTTCGATCTATGAAGGACCTTACAAAGATAAGCCAAACCCACACGCTTGGATGTCTACGAAAAATGCCTTGATTTATATTGAGAATATTCGTCAAGCCTTAGTAAAATACGATCCAGCAAATGCAGAAGCCTATAATGCGAATGCAAAAGCCTATGCCGATAAGATCGTTGCCTTAGATCAGCCGTTGCGTGAGCGCTTGGCAAAAGTGCCTGAAGCACAACGTTGGTTAGTGACGAGCGAAGGGGCGTTTAGCTATCTTGCTAGAGATTATGGCTTCAAAGAGTTATATCTTTGGGCGATTAACCAAGATGAACAAGGCACGCCAAAACAGATCCGCAAAGTGATCGACCAAGTGCGTAAACATCAAATTCCAGTGGTATTTAGCGAAAGTACCATTTCAGATAAACCAGCTAAACAAGTGGCAAAAGAGAGTAAAGCACGCTATGGCGGTGTGTTATACGTGGACTCTCTCTCAACCAAAGATGGCAAAGTACCAACCTATATTGATTTACTTAATGTGACGGTAAGTACTATTGTTGCTGGATTTGAAGGTAAATAGATAAGATTAATGTGATTAAAAGGTAGGGGCGGACCGATGTGTCCGCCCATAAATACCGCAGAATTTGGGCGAACAGCTTTGGTTCGCCTCTCATTTACAAAATAGGATTACCTAACAAATATGAACATTCCCCTGAGTTCTCTTTCTGTTTCTGATGTCACCGTTCGTTATAGCAACGGACACACGGCAATTCACGATGTTACTTTTCGCCTTGACGGTGGCACAATCTGTGCATTACTTGGGGTGAACGGCAGTGGCAAATCAACCTTATTTAAAAGCATTATGGGCTTAGTTCAGCCAAAAGGAAAGATTGAACTATGCGGACTGCCTGTCAATCAAGCCTTAAAACGCAATCTTGTTGCTTATGTGCCACAAAGTGAAGAAGTGGACTGGCAATTTCCCGTATCGGTTTATGATGTAGTAATGATGGGGCGTTATGGCTATATGAATTTTCTGCGTATCCCTTCTGCGGTGGATAAGCAAAAAGTTGCCGAAGCAATGGATCGGGTCAATATTGCTCACCTTGCTGATCGTCAAATCGGCGAGCTTTCTGGAGGGCAGAAAAAACGCGTGTTTTTGGCACGTTCGCTTGCACAAGAGAGCAAAATTATCTTACTTGACGAACCTTTCACTGGCGTGGACGTAAATACCGAAAATGCGATCATCGATCTGCTCAAACAGCTTCGGGATAGCGGTCACTTAATCCTTGTTTCTACCCATAATTTAGCCGCCGTACCAAGTTTTTGCGATCAAGCGGTAATGATTAATCGCACGGTGTTAGCAACAGGAACGATCGAAACAACATTCACCCCTGAAAATCTTGAGCGAGTATTCGGCGGTGTCTTGCGTTATCAGCAGTTACTCGGAGAACATAAGGAATAATCAATGCTTGAGTTACTGCTAGAACCTTTTTCCTACGATTATATGTTTAAAGCGATTGTGGTAAGCGGTGCAATCGGGGCGGTCTGTGCTTTTTTATCTGCCTATTTAATGCTCAAAGGCTGGTCGCTGATTGGTGATGCCTTATCGCACGCCGTTGTTCCCGGTGTTGCACTGGCTTATGCCCTGTCCTTGCCTTATGCTGTCGGGGCTTTCTTTTCGGGATTTCTTGCCACTATTGCTATCTTAGCGGTTAAATCCGTCACAAAATTACGAGAAGATGCGGTAATTGGCTTTATTTTTACAACCTTTTTTGCCTTAGGTTTATTGATTATTTCTATCAATCCAACGTCCGTTAATGTGCAATCCATCATTCTCGGTAATATCTTAGGCATTGCCGATGAAGATATGCTACAAGTGGTGATTATTTTATCGGTGTCACTCTTTTTTCTAGTGATTTACTGGAAAGATTTATTACTCGTCTTTTTTGATGAAATTCAAGCTAAAGCCGTAGGTATTTCGCCGATGCGACTTAAAGTGCTGTTTTTTAGCCTACTCAGCGCCTGTATCGTTGCTGCATTACAAAGTGTCGGTGCAATTTTAGTGATCGCAATGGTTGTTACACCAGGGGCAACGGCGTATTTATTAACGGATAAATTCGGCAAATTATTGATTATCGCAATTTCACTGGGCGGTTTTAGTGGATTTTTTGGGGCTTATCTAAGCTATTTTGCTGATGGTGCGACAGGTGGATTTATTGTCACACTACAAACCCTACTGTTTTTATTAGCGTTCTTCTTCGCTCCTAAATATGGTTTAGTTTCACGCAAATTTGCAAAAAAACCAGCTAAACCGACCGCTTATCAAGGGGGAGAATAATGGACTCTCTCTATCAATGGTTTGCTGAACCGCTTGCTTTCCCTTTTATACAACAAGCCTTAGTTATCGGTATTGTGGTTGCCCTCATCTGTGCCGTGTTGTCCTGCTATTTAGTGCTCAAAGGTTGGTCGCTAATGGGCGATGCCATCTCACATGCCGTATTACCAGGGATTGTGATTGCCTATCTGCTTGCCATTCCATTAGCAATTGGGGCTTTTGTTTCGGGTATTTTTTGTGCCGTTGCCGTGGGCTATCTCAAAGAAAATAGTCGCATTAAAGAAGATACGGTAATGGGGATCGCCTTTTCGGGAATGTTTGCGTTAGGCTTAGTGATGTTTGCCAAAGTTGAAACCGATCAACATTTAATGCACATCTTATTTGGCGACCTACTTGGGATTACCGACAATGAATTTTACCAAACCCTAGCTATCTCTCTTGTGGTGTTATTAGTCATCTTAGTGAAACGCCGAGATTTCCTACTATACTGCTTCGATGCCAGCCACGCTCGCACCGTTGGCTTTAATATCAAAGTGTTACATTACAGCTTACTGGTTTTATTGGCATTAGTGATCATTAGTGCAATGCAAGTGGTCGGCGTGATTTTAGTGGTCGCAATGTTGATTACTCCAGGGATCACAGGCTACATACTTGCCAAACGCTTTGACCGAATGTTGCTAATTGCCATTTTTACTGCGGTAAATAGTGCTTTCTGGGGCGTGTTTTTAAGTTTCCATTTCGATGTCGCCACAGGACCTTGTATTGTTTTGTTGCAAGCGGTAGGATTTTTGGTGGCGTTGGTGATTACGAAGTTAAAAGGCTTGAAAGGCTAATACAAGCGATAAGATTCAGTAAATATTTTGCAAAAAAATAGCCAAATCTTACCGCTTGTCAATTACTTCATCGCATCCATTCTTTGAATTAACTCTTTTTCAGGCACAGCCTGAATTTTCCGCATAAAGTAGAAAAATAGCCCTGCAGCTAAACTTAAGCAGACACAGAAGGTTAGCCAAAATCCTGCCGCCGCCATTGGCGGAACGATCCAATCGGTACGAGCCAAAATAGTGCCGAGAGGCATTCCGATTAACCAGTAGCAGATTAAGGTTGTTAGCAAAATAGGCTTGGTATTTTTATAACCACGCAAAATGCCATTGCAGACTGCTTGGATTGAGTCGGGAATTTGATAAATCGCTGCAAAAATCAATAAACTAGATGCGATTGCAATAGAGGTTGGATCGCTGGTAAAAGCAAAAGGGATCAGATCTTTGAGCAGTAAAATCACCATTGCTAACCCCATTGCGACCATTGCCCCCGTAAAAATAGCGTGATAAGTCAGATATTTTGCTTCTTCCACACGCTTTTCCCCTAAGGTTTGTCCAACTAAAATGGTTGTTGCAATGCTAAACGAAAGTGGGATCATAAAAAACAGCGAGCTGGTTTGTAAGGCAACCTGATGGCTTGCCACCACTTGCGAGCCAAGCGGTGAGATAATCAAGGAAGATGCCGCAAACAACATCACTTCGGTAAACAGAGCAAAGCCTATCGGGGTGCCGAGTTTGAACAGTTTGCTTAACGTCGCTTTACAGGGTTTTTCGATCCATTTTTCAAACAGACGAATATCCTTTTGAGCCGGGTTGGTATAACAATAATGTAAAATCAGCCCAAACATTACCCAGTTTACGATTGCCGTCGCTACACCACAGCCAACCGCCCCTAATTCTGGCATACCAAATTTGCCGAAAATAAAAATATAGTTGAGTGGAATGTTTAAAATTAAGCCAAAAAAGGTGATATACATCGCTGGCTTAGGGTTGGACAGCCCATCGTTAAAACAGCGTAAGTTCACCGCAAGCAAAGCTGGAATAATCCCGACACTTAAAGCGGTGAGATAATCTTGTGCTTTTCCTGAAAAGGCTTTTGGGGTATCCATTAGATCCAAAATCAAATGGGCATTGAGATAGATAAAGATCAACGGCACACTTAGCATTAACACAATCCAAACGCCTTGACGGATTTGATGAGCAATCAGAGAACGTTGGCTCGAACCGTTCAGATAAGAAACCGTTGGGGTAATCGCATTTAATATCCCCAGCACAAATAAAAACAAGGGAAAGTAGATCGAATTACTGACCGCAATCGCTGACACATCATCGTCACTGACTAACCCTGCCATAATAATATCTGCCAGCCCCATTCCTGACGCAGCCAACTGAGAGATAAAAATCGGGATCGAAAGTTTGAATAATTTTTGTGTATTTTCAGGATATTTCTGCCATTGAAAGTTCATTCTATCTGCCTTTTAAAATTCAGGTTTCGCTTCAAATGTCATCACTTCTTGCGTAATCGGGTGCGTAATAGTTAATGCTTCTGCGTGTAAACAGAGCCTTGGCGATAGGCTTTTTGCCAACGGATTAGCATAAAATTTATCCCCTACAATCGGATGCCCTAAGGCTAAACAATGTACGCGTAATTGGTGCGAACGCCCAGTATAAGGGGTTAATTTCACCCTTGTGGTGTTATTAGGATAATGTGCAAGCACTTCGTAAAAAGTGACCGCTTGTTTACCCCGTTCGTAGCAAATTTTTTGGCGTGGACGGTTTTCCCAGTCGCAAATTAACGGAAAATTCATTGTCCCCGTATCGCCCACTTTCTCGCCTAATTTGCCCCAAACTAACGCTTGATAGTGCTTTTTCGGCTCACGTTCACGAAATTGACGTTTGAGTTCTTTTTCCGCCTGTTTGCTTAATGCAAACAACAAAATACCGCTTGTCGCCATATCTAAACGGTGGGCTGGCTCAGTAAAACCGTATTTCTGTTGCACACGCACCATCGCACTGTCTTGGTATTCAGGGCGATTTCCAGGTACTGAAAGCAAGCCACTTGGCTTGTTAATCACCAAAATATGATTATCACGATAAACTTCGTCAAGCCAAGGCTCAACAGGGGGATTGTATTCGATTAATGCCATTGTATTTTTGATATTTAGTAAAAACAGTAATGATATTATCAAAGATAAAATGATTTCCCAAATTAATCACAGAAATAGCTTGTTTTTTATAAAAAATAGCGTATCTTTCGCTCGTTCATTTTGAACATCACAATTTATTTACATTTCTTTTGGAGAACACAATGAAAACGCTTTTTGCAAGTTTTGCAACTGGTTTCACCGCTCTCAGCGTGCTGTTTAGCTCAGTTGCTTTCGCATCACCTTCCGATAAAACCTTTAAAATCAGTGCTATTCCTGACTATAACGCTGCCGAAATGACCCGTTCGTTCGACAGTTTTGCAGAGTATTTAGGCAAAGAAACGGGGTTAAAGGTGCAATATGTGCCTGTCACCGATTATGCTGCCGTAGTCACCGCATTCCGTCGTGGCGAAATTGATTTAGTCTGGTTTGGTGGTTTAACGGGGGTACAGGCTCGTGCCAAAGTGCAAGGTGCTGAAGCTATCGCACAACGTCCGCAAGATGAAAAATTTAAGTCCGTCTTTATCAAGCAAAAAGGCTTAGATAACGTGAAAGAGATTAAAGATGTCAAAGGTCACACCCTTGCTTTTGGTAGCGAAAGTTCGACATCGGGTCACTTAATGCCACGCTTTTTCTTAACAGAAGCAGGAGTTAACCCTGAAAAAGACTTAGACGCTCAACCGACTTACAGCGGTTCGCATGATAAAACCTACGGCTTAGTAGAAGCAGGTTCTGTGCAAATCGGTGCGGTGAATAAGCAGTACTGGGATAAAATGGTCAAAGAAGGCAAAGTTAATCACGATAAAGTCGAGCTTTTCTACACCACACCGGATTACTATGATTACAACTGGACCATTAATCTTGTTGATAAAAAATTTGGTGATGGTACCAAAGAGAAAGTGAAAGTGGCATTATTAAAAGCCGATGCATCAAGCTCACAAGTGATGAATTTACTCTCTGCCGAGAAATTTATCCCAACGCAAAACAGCAACTATCAAGATATTGAGAAAGTGGCGAAAGAGCTGAAGTTGATTAAATAAGGCAGTTTGATTGTAGGGGTATGACTTATCATATCCCTACAATTTGGTGGTTATTTTATCCTTAATGAGCCGACGTCTTAGAAAGTAAATTGATAATAAGCACACCACCTAAAATCATTGCCATACCCAGTAAGCCGAAGAAATCAGGGCGTTGTCCAAAAAAGATAAAAGCAATTAATGCAGTTAATACAATACCAGCACCTGACCAAACGGCATAGACTAATCCAACAGGCAGAGTTCTAAACACAATAGACACTAAATAAAAAGCAATTCCAAAAGCGACAATAGCACAAAATGTAGGAATAGGTTTTGTAAAACCGTCGCTATATTTTAATGCTGTGGTTCCACAAACTTCAGCAAAAATAGAAATACATAATAAAATCCAAGCGTTCATTCGAGATCCTTAAAATAAGGTGAAAGAATATATTATAGAAAGTAATAATAAATTTAGTAGTCTTGTTTTTTAACTTTTTCTGTGAGCACTATATGAGATGAGTAAATGATGCAATCTCTCTTATCATTCCACCACACCACCAAACATTTCGGTAAGCAAGCCGTTTTAGACGACATCTGTTTAACCATTCGCTCAGGCGAAATCGTGGCGTTAGTCGGGCCAAGTGGATCGGGGAAATCGACATTAATGAATAGCATTATGCGTGCCGTGCCTTTAACAAGCGGTGAGATTTGGCTGGAAAATTGCAATATTCAAGATTATCACGATAACAAGCAGTTTGCCCAGCAAGTCGGTATGCTTCATCAACAGTATGATTTAGTCAAACAATTGGAAGTTATCCACAATGTCTTAGCTGGCAGGCTAAACCAGTGGGGCTTTTGGCGATCTTTGTTCTCTTTGGTTAAACCGCAAGAAAAACAGATTGCAGAGCAAGCACTTGCTGCCGTCGGGCTATTGGATAAAATCAATCAGCCGACTGCTGAACTGTCGGGCGGTGAGCAGCAGCGTGTGGCGATAGCTCGTCTGTTAGTTCAAAACCCCAAACTGATTTTAGCCGATGAACCAGTATCTGCACTCGATCCGGTCAATGCTCAAAATGTCTTGGCATTATTGACAGGATTAGTGAGAGAGCAAGGGAAAACGCTGATTGCCAGTATGCATTCGGTGGAATATGCCAAAACCTATTTTGATCGCATGATCGGCATTAAGCAGGGAAAAATTGTGTTTGATTTGCAAACAGAGCAAGTCACCCAAGAGCAACTTAATGCGTTATACGGATTGGTAAAAAATGAAACATAACCGACCGCTTGGACTCAATGAACGGCGAAATTTGCTGACGGGCATATTATTGCTTGCGTTTTTGTTGAGCCTATTTGCTGTGGATAACGACAAAGGGCTGATGCACTCCGGCGGTTGGACGACGCTTACCCGACTGTTTTCCAGCTTATTATCTCCCGACTTTTCTGCCGATTTATTGAAACTCGCCTTGCAATCCACTTGGCTCACCTTTGCCTATGCCTTGATTACCCTCTCTTTGTCTATGCTTGGCGGCTTTTGCTTAAGCATTTTTGCTTCCGGTGTGCTGTTTCGTTCACTCTTTTTGCAGGGGACTGTCCGTGCAATATTGGGTTTTCTACGTGCCATTCACGAATTGATTTGGGCATGGTTCTTTGTGGCTGCGGTTGGGTTAAATCCGATAGGTGCGGTGTTTGCCCTTGCTATTCCTTATTCCGGCTACTTAGGCAAAATCTATGCAGATACGTTACAAGCGGTGCCATCCAAGCCGATTTTTGCATTAAAAGAAGCAGGGGCAACGCCGCTACAATGTTTGATTTATGGCTATCTACCCCAAGCCTTGCCGACGATGTTGAGCTATACCATGTATCGCCTTGAATGTGCGATCCGATCTTCATCCGTGCTATCTTTTGTCGGATTGGGAGGGATCGGTATGCAAATTCAGCTTTCCCTACAAGATCTGAAATACGATCAGGTTTGGACATTCCTGATCTTCCTTGTCGGGTTAATTGTTTTGGTTGATCGCTGGAGCTATGCTGTCAGGAGCCGAGTAAAATGAGAAAACATCTCGACCGCTATTTTATCCGCTATTCTTTTTGGGTGGTGTTAGGGCTTATCGGGCTATCGTGGGGCTATATTCTTAAAGACCAACCCACCGCACTGAGCGAATTGTTTCGAGCGGAAAATTGGGATTATCTCACGGAATTTTTAGCTGGAATGGCTGGTGTGGATGAAGAGCTTCCCGCTTATCTTGACCCTGAAATGTGGCAAAAAGCCCTATGGCTCTCGTGGGAAACCTTTGTGATGAGTATTCTGGCAACGGGTATCGCTGGGATTGCAATGTTCCTTTTGGTTCTGCCGTCCGCTCGCAATGTAGCACAGGGGCACTTTCGCCACAGAACACACTGGTATCACCGCGCAGCCTATTATCTTAGTCGGGGGCTCTTTCTGTTTAGCCGCTCTGTACCGGAATTAATGTGGGCGATGATTTTAGTCTTTATCTTCAAACCAGGTATCATTCCGGGGGCATTAGCATTAGCCATTCACAACTTCGGCGTATTAGGCAAGCTGTGCGGCGAAGTGGTTGAAGATATGGACGAAAAACCGATCCGCCATTTAATGCAAAATGGAGCTTCGCAAAACCAAATTCTGTTTTACGGGATTTATCCTGCGGTGATGCGTGCTTTTCTCAATTACATTCTTTATCGTATGGAAAACATTATTCGGGCAACGCTGATTGTCGGTTTTGTTGGGGCAAGCGGTTTAGGTATGCAGTTTAAACTGGCGATGAGTTTTTTCCATTACTCTGAAATTACCCTTTATCTGCTGTGTTATTTGCTGTTAGTTTATGTGACTGATGCTCTGTCGGCGTTGGCAAAGAAATTTATTTCTGAAAAAAATTGAATTATTTTTTAAAATAGATGTCTATTAACCGAACTTTTTTACTTACATAAGGAACACAAAATGAATTTCAACGACATTTTAAATGGCGTATTAAAATCTGTTAGTAATACTGCAGGTCAAAGCTCATCTGATTTAGGTAGCGTATTAGGCTCAGTATTAAACTCAGCAAAAAATACCATGGGTGAAGTAAAGGCGGGTAATACCGACACTATTTCTAAAGTCGGTGGCGGTGCTGCATTAGTCGGTATTCTTTCTATGGTTTTAGGCAGAAATGGTGGTGCGAGCTTAACTAAATTAGGTTCATTAGCAGCATTAGGTAGCCTTGCATATAAAGCATACCAAGACTACCAAGCAAGCCAATCAAATCAAGCGACAGACATTGCTCAAACGGCATTTGAAGCGGATAGCTCAGAAGAGAAAGGTGCGATTATTTTACGTACTATGATCGCTGCGGCTGTATCTGACGGTGCGTTAGATGAGAATGAAGAAGCGTTAATCTTAAAAGAAGGTGGCGATAATTCAGATTTACAACAATGGTTAATTCAAGAAATGAACAACCCAATTTCAGTAGAAGAAATTGCAAAAGTTGTTGGAAATGATACCGCTTTAGCAGCACAAGTTTACCTTGCTGCACGTTTAGTCTGCCAAGATCTTTCTCGTAAAGAGATCGTTTTCTTAGCGGACTTAGCAGAAGCACTACATTTAGATGAAGCATTAGTTGAACAGTTAGAAAAACAAGCTGGCTTCTAATAGATTCCTTTAAAACGCCCATTTTCGTTGAGAGAATGGGCGTTTTGCTATTTCCTTCCGTCTAGCAAAATTTACATTTCCTATCCTATTGATTTCTTTCTAGTTATTTATCTCGAAAAAAGTGATTTCACTCACTTTGATTTTTATCAATTCCCTTTACATTAAAATGCATAAACTACTACATATTGTGTTTTTAATGGTTTAAAACCACAAGATATAGTGGTTATATAATGAAACAGCTCCGTTTTATTTCAGAACAGATTGTGTGGCAAGAAGTCCCAAATGAAACTTCTTTAGCTTTTCTAATTTCAGGCTGTCCTTTAGGTTGTAAAGGTTGCCACAGCATAGAAAGTTGGAAACTTGGAAGCGGTCAGATTCTCTCAGAAATTTACTTACAACAGCGATTAGCGCAATATCAAGGGCTGATTAGTTGTGTGTTGTTTATGGGGGGAGAATGGTTGCCTGAATTGCTATGGCAACGGTTACAGCTTGTTCGTCAGTCTGGTTTAAAAACCTGTCTTTATACAGGATTAGAGCTTGAGCAACTGCCAAAAGAGATTTTAGCAGTGTTGGACTATGTCAAAACGGGTCGCTGGATTGCTGAACTTGGCGGGTTAAATTGTATTACCACAAACCAACAATTTATTGATCTTCAAACAGGCGAAGTGCTAAATGCACATTTTAGACAGGATAAACAATGATTAGACTTGAACATTCGCAACTACTCGGCAAATTAAATTTTATCGACCAATACATTCATGCTAAAAATGCAGCGGACGGTTCAAAAATGGACGCTAACGCTAATGTTACCCAAAAGAATTTAGCCACGATGGAACAGGAATTGATGAAAGATTTCTTCGTACAAATCAATCGAGCCAAAGTAAGCGGTAAGATTGCAGAGATTTTTGGTCAATCCCTTGCAGACGAATATCTGCGACAAATTGAAGCACACGAAATTTATGTTCACGATGAAACCAGCCTGAAGCCTTATTGCGTATCGGTAACGCTTTACCCTTTTTTAAGAGATGGTTTAACCAAACTGGGCGGTGAATCCCAAGCACCGCAACACCTTGCGTCTTTTTGCGGCTCTTTTATTAACCTTGTCTTTGCGATTAGCTCGCAATTTGCAGGTGCAGTGGCAACCGTTGAGTTTTTGACCTATTTTGACTATTTTGCTCGTAAGGATTATGGCGATAATTATCTTCAAACCCATCAGCACGAAATCGCCAACCATTTACAGCAAGTGGTGTATAGCATTAATCAACCTGCTGCCGCTCGTGGTTATCAAAGTGTCTTTTGGAACATTTCCATTTACGACCATTACTATTTTAATGCGATGTTCGGCAATTTTGTCTTTCCTGATCTCACCGCACCGAATTGGCAAACTACATCAGCATTACAAGATTTCTTTATGCAGTGGTTTAATCAGGAACGGACGAAAGCGATTTTAACCTTTCCTGTCGTAACAGCGGCAATGCTGACTGAAAATGGCAAATGCAAAGATAATGATTTTGCCGATAAAATGGCAAAAGATTTATCCGAAGGAAATTCATTCTTTATTTATCAATCGGATAACCCCGATTCACTCGCGTCTTGTTGTCGCCTACGCAATGAAATTGTTGATCACTCTTTTTCTTACTCGTTAGGGGCTGGCGGAGTTGCAACAGGCTCAATTAATGTAATTACGCTTAATATGAACCGTTTGGAGCAAGATGGACGAGATTTAGCGACAGAAATCGGCAAGATCCATCAATATCAATATGCTTATCGAAAGCTAATGGAAGATTATCTCAAAGCAGGAATGTTGCCCGTTTATGATGCAGGGTTTATTTCATTAGATAAGCAGTTCTTGACTATTGGCATTAACGGAATGGTCGAAGCGGCTGAGTTTCGGGGAATTAAGGTAGGTTACAATTCAGCGTATATTGATTTTGTGTGTGAGCGACTATTTGCAATTTATCAAGCCAATCAGACCGCTTGTAAAACCTACGGCGTGAAGTTTAATACCGAATTTGTCCCTGCAGAAAACTTAGGGGTGAAAAACGCGAAATGGGACAGAGAAGCGGGCTATGTGGTGCCAAGAGAGTGCTATAACTCTTATTTTTATGTGGTGGAAGATGAACAAATCAATGCGTTAGATAAATTTCTATTACACGGAAAAGCGTTGGTTGAATACCTTGATGGCGGTTCAGCATTACATCTGAATTTAGAAGAAGCCTTGAGCCAGCAGAGCTACCGCTCACTATTGGACATCGCGGCAAAAACGGGCTGTAACTATTTTTGTATCAATGTGAAAATCACGCTATGTAATGCTTGTGACCATATTGATAAACGTACCCTTTCACAATGTAGCTGTTGCGGTTCTAAAGACATCGATCACGCCACGAGAGTCATTGGCTATTTAAAACGTATTTCGTCTTTTAGTTCTGCCCGTCAGAAAGAGCAGGCGTTAAGGCATTATCATCGCCAAGCAGCATAATAAAAGGGGCGTATGCCCCTGATATTAATGAACCTTTGGCTTTTCCGCCATTTTAGGTTTTGAAAAATGACTATGTAAAAAGAGCGTGACGACTCGCAGATACTCAATAATTTCTTCGCCTGCGTCTAGCAATTCATCATTTTTATCTTCTTCACTATAACCTAATTTGGTAATTTCATCTAAATCATCAATGGCTTCGCCAACTTCGTCGGTTTCTTGCTGTAAAGTGGGCTGTGCTAAACCTAACCCAAGTAAAAAATGTCCCGTCCATTCTGCAATACCATCTGCCATTGCAAAACCATCTTCTTCATTTAACCATAATGAAAAGAGCGTGTTAGCTTCATCAAAGCTCTCGCTAAGTTGTTGATAAAATTCGGTTAATTTTGCAAGTGGGGCTTGAGAAAATGCGTGTCCATCATTGGTAAATTGATAGGTTAATGTTTTCCAAGACTCATCTTGAATACCGCCAGCGATTAATCCACTTAAAAAACCGTGAAATTCAGCAGAGGTATAGTCGATTTGTAACTCAGAAATGAGTTGTTTAAAGTCGTTTGCTTGTGAAATTGCCATAGTTGCGCCGTTGCTTATTTGTGATTTAGTTAAAGGATGGCATAATAGCAAAAATTTCTGTCTCCGTGAGGATTTCTCAACAATGTCAAAGAATAATATTGAACTATCGCTATTTGGACAGGTTTTACGCTTATATTGTCCGCCAGAACAACAAGAGGCTTTGTTAGCTTCTGCGGAGCGTTTGGAAGAACGTGTTGCCATTTTAAAAGAGCAGTCTGGCATTATTCAGCTCGAAAAAGTGTTATCGATTGTTGCCTTAAATTTGAATTATGAGCTTGAGTTAGAACAGCGTAAAAACGCTGAAAATAAAAATGTGTTGATGGCCTGTGTTGAACAGTTAGATAATTCATTAGCAAAATTTCAATCTAGTGGAATGGATTCGGTTTCTGTTGGTCAAGAAAATAACGAATAAAGCGAATTTCTGTGATTTTATTGATCTGAACACTAGGAAAAATCAGCAAATTCCGTTAGTATTCTCTTTGCCTGAGGTGTGCGTTGTTAGTTACGTCCCTGAGCCGATATTTAAAACACTTTGAGTTGGACTCTTATATCGTTGGTGTGCAGGCTCGTTTACGAGAAGCCTAAAAACGGTAATGTTCGACTCCCTTGAACCGTCTGGTTCAAGGACCACAACAGATGACGGCACTTCGGGTCTTTTCTATGAATGATATTTCTCTACTTTCCATCAGCGAACAACGCAATCAACTTCGCAAACAGATGCGAGCCAAACGTCTAGCCTTAACCGCTGATGAACAAGCCTTTGCGGCACAAGATATTATCCCAAAATCATTAGCACTCATTGAACGCTATTCCGTTCAACATATTGCCTTTTATTTGCCATTTAATGGTGAAATCTCACCGCTTGCGTTAATGGATCGACTTATCGAACAAGGCAAAAAGATCTATCTGCCCGTGCTACATCCATTTTCAGCTAACCAACTGCTTTTTCTCCAATATCAAGGGGAAGCACAGCTAGAGCGAAATCGTTTTGGGATCTTGCAGCCGAAATTAGATGTACGAAATGTGCTGCCACTCAATGAATTAGAAATGATCTTCGCCCCACTGGTTGCCTGCGACAAACAAGGCAATCGTCTTGGTATGGGCGGCGGCTTTTACGACCGGACCCTTTCTCAAGCCAAACAGTTAATCAGCGTTGGGCTCGCTCATCAATGTCAGCAGTTAGAACATTTGCCGTTGGAGAGTTGGGATGAGTCGCTATCACATATTATTTTAGGGGAACAAGCTTAATGGAACTCAAACTCCCACCGCCATTAGTTGCGCTGATGTGTGCAGTAATGATCTATTTTCTACCGAACTATGCAGAGCCGAATTGGGTCTATCAGAGCTTTACGGTCATCTGTTTGATATTTGGTATTAGCGTCGATCTCTGTGCATTGTGGGCTTTTTTGCAAAATAAGACGACAATCAACCCGCTTGATCCCAATAAAACATCAGCCTTAACCACACAAGGTATTTATCGTTTTAGCCGAAATCCGATGTATTTAGGACTAGCCAGTTTATTATCCGCTTGGGCATTTTGGCTAGGCAATGCATTTGCATTACTGGTCGTGTGGGGATTTATTGTTTATATCACCCGTTTTCAAATTGAGCCAGAAGAACGGATTTTAGAACAGAAATTTGGGGAGAGCTATCGCCAATATAAACAACATACTCCCCGTTGGTTATTATAAATGGCATTTCTCATAGAGTGGTTGTAACTCTTGGATCGTTTTTGCAATAAAGTCTAGAGCATCAAGGTTATCTAATTCTGTTTTTTCTCTATTTTTTCCAATACAAAAGAAATCAGCTTCATTTTCTAAAATAAGTGAATCTAAAGAAATCGCTTTTACTTTAGGAAAATCAGCATATTCACTTTCAGTTCCTCGCCAAATATCAAAATCACTATATTTTTCTTTATCTAAAAGCGATAGCCATTGATTATATTGATTGACATTAATTTGTGAGCGATCTGCTCTGTAACAATGCCAATCTAAGCTAACGGATAAACGTCGGCGATTTAAGATTACAGATAAAATGGCTGCTGAATTCTGATGAAATTCATATTTATAATAAGCAAAGAAATGCGCCCGAACTTGCCAACCATTACACCATTTTTCAATATGTGGTTCAGCAAATGGAAAACCTAATTTCTGATAAACATCAAGGTTTAGTTTTTTCCATATTTCCCAATGTTTTTTATACTCAGACTTAATCTGAGGAATATCTTCAGGGCAATATTTCTTCATTTGAGAAAATTGAAAGAAAGGGATATCAAAGAGTGAGCAGGATTTTGATGTGAGCATATAAAGCGTGTATCTAGATAAATCAATAGATAATAATTATAGCGAGGTGATATTAAAATGGCATAGTTTTTACCTATGCCATTTTTATTTTTTTATTTAGTATTACTTCAACGCCACACGTGCATTTCTAAACAACCTCATCCACGCCCCATCTTCTGTCCAATCTTCTGGATACCAAGAGTTGCTCACTGCGCGGTAAACACGTTCAGGGTGTGGCATCATAATGGCGACTCGTCCGTCTAGATTAGAAATGGCGGTAATGCCGTTTACTGAGCCGTTCGGGTTGGCTGGGTAAACTTCGGTTGGGTTGCCGTTGTTGTCGATGTATTGGGCGATAACCAAGTTCTGTTTTTGTAAATTTTCAAGCTGATCTGACCGCTTGAATTCCACCTGTCCTTCACCGTGGGAAACAGCAATCGGCATATGCGAGCCAGCCATTCCGCTGAACCAGAGTGAGTTGGTGTCGTTGATTTTCACCAGTCCCACACGGGCTTCAAAGCGTTCGGATTTGTTACGCACGAAGCGTGGCCAGTTCTCTGTACCTGGAATGATTTCCGCCAAGCTTGACACCATTTGGCAACCGTTACATACACCTAATGCGAGTGTATTCGGGTTGGCAAAGAATTGACTAAATTGATCGCGTAGCATTGGGTTGAATAGGATCGATTTCGCCCAGCCACCACCTGCACCAAGTACGTCACCATAAGAGAAGCCGCCGCACGCCACGAGAGCATTGAAGTCGGCAAGATTACGTCTGCCAGCCATTAAGTCGCTCATATGCACGTCAATCGCATTGAATCCTGCACGGTCGAAAGCGGCTGCCATTTCGTAATGGCTGTTTACGCCCTGTTCACGCAAGATTGCCACAGTCGGTTTGACACCACGGTTGATAAACGGTGCGGCAATATCTTCATTGACATCATAGGTTAAGAATGCAGATAAGCCTTTGTTATTTGGGTCTTTTTTGGTTTCAAATTCTTGATCGGCACATTCAGGGTTGTCACGCAAGCGTTGCATTTGGTGTGTAAGTTCCGCCCAAATTCCACGCAATTCAGAGCGTTTTTCACTGAGTAATTTGCGTGTGCCACTGGTGATTTCAAACAGATCGCCTTCCGTTGCCGAGCCGATGTCTTTGGTAATGTGTAGCAAGTTATGGGCTTTCAACACATCACGCACTGCATTTAAGTCGCTCTCTTTGATTTGAATAACAGCACCAAGTTCTTCGTTGAATAACACCGCTAAATCGTTGTCGCCTAATGCGGTAATGTGAGCCGATACGCCACAGTTGCCGGCAAAAGCCATTTCCGCAAGGGTCGTGATTAAACCACCGTCTGAACGGTCGTGGTAAGCGAGTAATTTATCATCAGCGACTAAGACTTGCATTGCGTTGAAGAAGTTTTTCAAGGTTTCCACATTCACGACATCGGCTGGTTTATCGCCAAGTTGTTTGTAAACCTGTGCTAACGCCGTTGCACCTAAGCGGTTTTTGCCTTCGCCTAAATCGAGTAACAATAATCGAGTTGTGCCTTTGTCTGTACGAAGTTGTGGAGTAACAGTTTTACGCACATCTTCCACACGGGCGAAAGCTGAAATCACTAAAGAAAGTGGAGCGGTAACCGCTTTTTGCTCGCTGTTCTCTTCCCAAGTGGTACGCATTGACATTGAGTCCTTGCCTACTGGAATGGTAATACCGAGTGCAGGGCAAAGCTCTTCGCCCACCGCTTTCACTGCTTCATATAATCCTGCGTCTTCGCCAGCGTGACCTGCTGCTGACATCCAGTTTGCCGAGAGTTTAATGCGTTTAATATCGCCGATATTGGTTGCCGCAATGTTGGTAATGCTTTCCGCCACCGCCAAGCGAGCAGACGCTCCGAAGTCAAGCAAGGCAACTGGTGCACGTTCGCCCATTGACATTGCTTCGCCGTGATAGCTGTCTAAACTTGCGGTAGTCACGGCACAGTCGGCAACAGGGATTTGCCACGGGCCGACCATCTGATCACGAGCCACCATCGCCGTGACCGAGCGGTCGCCGATGGTAATTAAGAAGGTTTTTTCCGCCACCACTGGCAAGCGTAACACTCGGTGGAAGGCTTCTTTAAGCTGAATATCTTCCTGTGCAAGCGGTGGATTTTGGACGGTTTTTGACGAAACCTGACGGTGCATTTTCGGGGTTTTGCCGAGTAGTACGTTCATCGGTAAATCAATCGGGTTATTGTCAAAATGATCATCGTGCAGGGTTAAATGTTTCTCTTCGGTCGCTTCGCCGATCACTGCATAAGGCGCACGCTCACGTTGGCAAAGTGCTTCAAATAATGGCAATTTGTCGGCTGCAACCGCTAATACATAACGCTCTTGCGACTCGTTACACCAAATTTCAAGCGGTGACATTCCTTTTTCGTCACACAAAATTTTGCGTAAATCAAACTTACCGCCACGATCACCGTCGTGGACTAATTCCGGCATTGCGTTCGATAAACCGCCGGCACCCACATCGTGAATAAATAAAATCGGGTTTTCATCGCCTAACTGCCAGCAACGGTCGATCACTTCTTGGCAACGGCGTTCCATCTCCGGATTTTCACGTTGAACCGAAGCAAAATCTAAATCTTCTTTGGATTTACCTGATGCCATTGAAGACGCCGCACCGCCGCCTAAACCGATATTCATTGCAGGGCCGCCAAGCACAATTAACTTCGCCCCAACAGGAATTTCGCCTTTTTGAACGTGTTCGGCACGAATGTTACCGATACCGCCGGCGAGCATAATCGGTTTGTGATAACCACGCGTCTCGATGCCACCAAAGCTGTTTACTTTTTCTTCATAAGTACGGAAATAGCCAAGCAATGCAGGGCGACCAAATTCGTTGTTAAATGCTGCCCCACCAAGCGGACCTTCAATCATAATATCTAACGCAGAAGCAATACGGTTCGGCTTAGAAAGCGGATTTTCCCACGGCTGTTCAAAGTTTGGGATCACTAAGTTAGACACCGAGAAGCCTGTCAAGCCTGCTTTTGGTTTTGCACCACGCCCAGTCGCCCCTTCATCACGGATTTCACCGCCTGAACCTGTCGCCGCCCCTGGGAATGGTGAAATGGCTGTCGGGTGGTTGTGAGTTTCTACTTTCATTAAAATATGGGCATCTTCTTGATGATAGCGATATTGCCCGTCCTGGTCTGGGAAGAAGCGACCTACGGTTGAACCTTCCATTACTGCCGCATTATCTTTATAGGCGGAAAGCACATAATCTGGGGTTTTCTCGAAGGTGTTTTTTATCATTTTGAACAGCGATTTCTCTTGTTTTTCACCGTCAATCGTCCAGTCTGCGTTGAAAATTTTATGGCGGCAATGCTCTGAGTTCGCCTGTGCGAACATATAAAGCTCAATGTCGTGCGGATTGCGGTTTAACGCCGTGAAATTTTCCACCAAATAATCAATTTCATCTTCTGCCAACGCCAAACCTAATTCCACGTTTGCCACTTCTAGGGCTTTGCGGCCGCCGCTTAAAATATCTACTGTTGTGAACGGCTTCGGCTCGTGTTGGGCAAACAGTTGGCTTGCTTGGTTTTCATCGGTTAAAACGGTTTCTAACATACGGTCGTGCAACAAGCCTTTTAGGGTTGCCAACGCTGTTTCATTTAATGCTTGCTCAAACTCAAAATAGTACGCCAAACCACGCTCAATACGGTTTACCGCTGATAAGCCACAGTTATGGGCAATATCTGTCGCTTTTGACGACCACGAAGAGATCGTGCCAACTCGTGGGGTGACAATCAAACAAAAGCCCGTTGGCTCGTGTTCCGCAAGGGTCGGACCATAATGCAGCAGCTCTTGAATTTTTTGTGTTTCATCAGCAATAAGCGGTCGGTTTAGTTCAACAAAATGCAAATACTCGGCATAGACCGATTTGACAGGCAGTTGATGTTGCTCAAATTTTTGTTGAAGTTGGTTTAAACGAAAGTCAGATAAGGCAGGTGAGCCACGAAAGGTTTGTACAGTCATTGGGCAGTTCCGTTAATGATAGAAAACAAAATTGGGGGCATTATAACGGATTGCGCAAACGTTTGCTATAAGTAAACAGACGATTAAAAAGGATAAAAATAACGCCCGATAAATCGAGCGTTATTGATAAGGGTGAACATTAAATTGAAAAATTAGAAGGTGTAGTTAACTGCTACACGGTATTCACGACCAACACCAGGAAGAGTACTACGTTGCCAATGTGGAATATAGTTCTTGTTACCAATGTTATTAATCGCAAAGTTTAGGTTCATTTTATCTGTACCTAGTGGTTTCCAGTTTACTGTTAAGTCAGTAATACCATAGCCAGCTTTACCTGTTGTGCTTGGGGTAACCACCGCATTAGCTAAAATGAAAGTATCTTTGGCATCTAAGCCTTCAACTTGACGATGATGAACTGCAACTTCAACATTTGGTTGCTCGAAACGATAGCCTAAAGTTCCTGTCCAAGTACGGCCTGTACGAACAGCGTATTCAGGATTTGCGCTTAAGTTATCGCCATAGAATCTAGGTTTGCTATACGCCACGCCTAAACGGCCAAAGAAGCCGTTATAATTTACAAACGTCGCTAGCTCGTAACCGCTATTTTTGATTTTTCCGGCATTAATAATGTCAGAGGCACATTGAAGATTAGTTCCATCACATAAATGATTGTTACGCCCTGTTGATGTGCCTAATGCATCTTTAATATTTTGCCAGAAGTAGCTACCTTCTACACCCCAAACGCCATTATCATAGTTGAAGCCAATCTCTGTATTACGTGCTTTTTCGGCTTTGGTACCGTTTGCAATAGATACGACACCACGAGCGCCGTGAGCCATTAATGCATCATGCATACGAGGGCTACGGGTTGCATAGTTATGGCTTGCGCTCAAGGTCAGGTTATCAATTGGTTGATAAATCAAACCAACACTTGGATTTACTGCACCATCACTGACTTTTTTGCCGTCCATTGCTTTAAATTGGAAGTGATCGTAACGAACACCCGTTGTTAAAACGACATCTTTAATGAAGGTAATCGCTTCTGCATAAACACCGACATCACGTTTTTCTTGATTTACCACACCCGCACGCAAAATTTTGTTTGGTTTGACTTCTTGTTCACGATAATTTACACCGTATTTTAATAGCACATTTTCGTGTAATTCAGAGTCGAAGTTAATATTTGCGCCAACGGTTTCTACTTTAGTTTTGGTTGAACCTTGATTGCGAGTACCGCCCGCATAACCATTTTTCGAATCGTCAGCAGACCAACGACCGTGTTCTAAAAGATAGACATTAGCTGTTGCTTCTTTCACAAATCCTAAATCTTTACCTGTCCACTCCAAGTTGGTATTGGTTACGGTCATTTTACGTTCTGAAGGTGCTTGGCGAGCATCCGTTAAACGGCTACCTGCGGAATTATCTACAGAAAACTCTTCACGAACTGTACGATCACCTTTGTATTGATCTTTTAAATGGCTTAATACAAAACGATGATTTCCTACGTTAGCCCCAACTTTGAATAAATAGCTGAGTTTGTCTAAAGCACTGTATGGCACACGGCTTGAGCCATCTTTACCATTTTTATAATTTTTACCGCCTTTGTAGTCATCTTCATTTACGCCGTTTACCGCAGCAACAAAGTCAAAGGTATCATTTTTACCAAAGGTAGATAAACCATAGTTATAACCATCATTACTGTTATAACCCGCATTGACTTTTGCGCCAAAATTTTTGTTACTACTGTTTTTGAGTAAATCCTCAGCATCAATCGTTTTAGCCACAATCGCACCATTCGTTTGACCGATACCAGCAGAAGCACTCCCCGCCCCTTTTTGTACCGAAACAATTTTTACCAATGCAGGATCAAGCATGTGACGGCCTTGGTGATAGTGAATTTGGCTGTCTGAATAGGCATTATCCACTTTCACATCAACCGAATTTTGCCCCATACCACGAAGATATAAGTATTGTGATGTTCCATTACCGCCCCCCATACCAATCGCAGGCTCATTTTTTAGTAAACCACGTAAATCGGTTTCAACACTTTCGTCTTTTTTCTGTGTCGTCACAACATTACTTTTTACCTTTAAGCCTTGATGCTCAGTAACATTAATGGTATCAAGAGTCATAGTTTCGTTATTTTCTGCGAATGCTGAACCTGCATACAATGCACCCAACACCATAGCGGATACAGGGAGTAGTTTGAATTTTTTCATATGTTTTTCTTCCTTAGATAAATACTTCTCATACATGTTTATTTTGAAAACAATTCTCAATAACAAACACGTAAAATATTTACACACCAAAAGGAAATTGTCAATTATTCTCATTATTATTTTTTCATTGTAAGATTCTTGTAAAATCTTACCGCTTGTTATTCAATCAGTTTGATCTACATCAATTGATAAAGCATTTTTTATTCAAAGATGATAAAGTTTTTGTAGAATTGACTCTTTTTGATAATTATTTCAAGCATTAAAATAAATTACTTTTTATTTGGAGAGCAATTATGAGTCTATTTCAACAAACAGAACCATCACGCCGCCGTTTCGGTGTTGCCGTGTTTGTCGGTATTATTGCGGGTATTATCTCAGCATTCGTAAAATGGGGAGCTGAACACCCTTTCCCACCACGTAGCCCAATTGATCTATTCCAAACTGCATGTCCACAACCTGTATTAGATGCATTAAATTCTGGTGCATTAGCGATGAATGGTGCGTTAGAACAATGTTCACGCGCGGTATTAAACCCACCAGCGGTTTTCTTGCGTGATTACATCGGTATCGATCCTTATAACACAGTTGCATTTACATTTGCAGATCACCCATTTAACTCAATCGGTGTAACACAT
The DNA here is from genome assembly GCF_901764975.1 of Actinobacillus indolicus. Taxonomy (GTDB): domain Bacteria; phylum Pseudomonadota; class Gammaproteobacteria; order Enterobacterales; family Pasteurellaceae; genus Glaesserella; species Glaesserella indolica_B. The sequence continues at coordinate 23,966 of NZ_CABFKH010000005.1, forward strand.
ATGATCTTCTCACTAGTGTTTGCTATCGGTTACTGTATCGTGGCTGAGATCTTCCCGAAAATTAAATTCTGGCAAGGTATCGGTGCAGGTATCATCGCAAATATCTGTGTTCACTACATCACATTCCCAGTATTAGGCTTAACACCACCAGTTGCTGAATGGCCATTATATGAACATATTTCTGAGTTAGTAGGGCATATCTTCTGGTTCTGGACGATTGAAGTTATCCGCCGTGATTTACGCAATCGCATCACAAAACAACCAGATCCTGAAGTTCCATTGAATCAGACATTTCGTTAATTAAGATAAAAAACCGCAATTGAAAAAATTGCGGTTTTTCTTTTAATAGTAATTAAATTGTAAAAAAATTCACTCAAAGTGACCGCTTGTTAGTTTGCTGCTCGATTTGTGAAACCAATATATGCACAGAATATCAGCCCTAAAATGACCGCATAAGGCGTAAAAGTAGATATTCCTGTGCCTGATGCAGCTAGTGCAAAATTATGTGCCGCTGCAGCACCTAGTAGCATTCCAACTAAGAATAGTGCGGAGTCATTGTTTCCTTCACCTAAATGGACGAGTTGCTTACCTGGACAGCCTCCTGCTAATGAGAAGCATAAGCCACATAACGCCATACCTAAAAAATTCCATATATAGTCATTATGAGCAATAGGTTGTTGTTCGAAGCCTAATTTGAATTGACCTAGTAGTAAGTTTGTAATGAAAGTAAACACAACTAATGCAATAATTCCATTTAGTAAATAGCTATCCCTAGATAAAATAAAGTTACGGAATGCGCCTATTGAACAAAATTGGGAACGCTGCATGACGATACCGATCAATATACCTGCGCCTAAAGATAGCCAAAGGCTGGCATGTTGTGCTGCAGGGCCTTTTTCTGAAAAATAAATAGGTAAATTTTCGCCAAAACGGAATTGCGTGACTAAAGCAACAAAAAGTGCAACAACAATAAAAATCGGAACAAGTCCTGATGATATGCTTTGTTCTGTCGATTTGCCTAGAGAAAATCCACGTTTGAAGAAGAAAATACCAAGAAATACACCCGCAATTAATCCGAATATACCTGCTAGGCTTGATAAATCTCCGCCTCCTAAACGAAGATAGGCTCTCCATGGGCATCCAAGAAAAGTTAATGCACCTAGCATTGCAAAAAATCCTAACATAATACGTGTGATTGGTGCAGATCCACCACGAGGACGAAATTCTTTTGTCAAGAATGCTGTGACCAAAGCACCTAAGACTAAGCCAATCAGCTCTGGGCGAATATATTGAAGAGGGGAGGCTCTATGTAAACCAACCGCTCCAGCTGTATCTCGTAAGAAACAAGCTGCGCAGAAGCCCATATTACCAGGATTGCCATTATAGGTTAGAAGTGGAGCAACGATACCAAGTGCAGCACCTGCAACCACAGGCCAAGTTAAAAATTTTTTCATAATTAGACCTTTGTGATATCTGATGTAAAAGAATTTAAGTTTATTTGCTTAAAAAAAGCTCAATCATTGTATAAAGGTCGCTAGGAGATAGGAAGAAGATTTACATTTTAAGATGTATTGATTATTCCATTTTGTTCTATTAAAGATTAATTTCATCTTTCTTTTCAGCTTTAAGCACGACAAAATCGCATTATTGAATCATAACAATAGTATTCTTCATGAATTGGTCTTACCTTATTGATGCAATCCCACGTTTTGTTAATGCTGCAATGATTACCCTAGAACTCTCTTTTTGGGGAATTTTGCTCTCTTTTCTACTTGGGCTAGTGATTGCCATTATTACCGCTTATCACATCAAACCGCTTTATTGGTTAGCTCGTGGCTATATCGAACTTTCTCGTAATACGCCTTTATTAATTCAACTTTTCTTTCTCTACTACGGCTTGCCGAAAATCGGCATTAAGTGGGACGGTTTTACCTGCGGTGTCATTGCTCTTGTTTTTCTGGGCGGAAGCTATATGGCAGAAGCACTGCGAGCTGGCTTGCTCGCCATACCTAAAGGACAAATGGAAGCGGCTAAATCCATCGGGTTAAACCCATTCCAAATTTTTCGCTATGTTATCTTTCCACAAGCGTGGGCAATTTCATTACCTGCCTTTGGAGCAAATGTGCTGTTTTTAATTAAAGAGTCCTCTGTGGTAAGTGCTGTTGCTGTGGCAGAGTTGATGTTTGTTACCAAAGATATTATTGGTATGGATTATAAAACGAACGAAGCACTTTTCCTGTTATTTATCAGCTACTTAATTATTTTATTACCTATTTCATTACTGGCTCGTTATGCGGAAAACAGAGTAAGGAGAGCAAAATATGGCGTTTGATTGGTTATTTGAAGGTGAAAACGCACGACGTTTAGCTCAGGGTTTATGGATCACCGCACAAATTTCTTTTATTTCAGTTGGGATCTCACTGATTACTGGTACATTATTTGGACTATTGATGCGATCTCGCCATATTTTAGTGCAGTTCATTAGCCGTCTTTATCTTGAAACCGTCCGAATTGTACCGATTTTAGTTTGGCTATTTATGCTCTATTTCGGGCTTTCTACTTGGTTCAATATTCACATCAGCGGACTGTGGGTCTGTATTTGGGTCTTTGTCATTTGGGGAACAGCTGAAATGGGAGATTTGGTAAGGGGGGCTTTAACCTCTATCGACAAACATCAAATTGAGTCTGCCAAAGCCATTGGCTTAAAGCCGTGGCAAATTTTCTGGTACATTGAATTACCGCAAGGTACAAAGCAAGTTCTTCCGAGTACTATCAATCTCTTTACCCGTATGATTAAAACCAGCTCTCTTGCTGCATTAATCGGTGTGATTGAAATGGTTAAAGTCGGACAGCAGATTATTGAAAGTTCACTGTTTACTAATCCACACGCATCTTTCTTTGTTTATGGATTGATTTTTGTGCTGTATTTTGTGATCTGTTATCCGCTGTCGTTATGGGCGAGTTGGTTAGAAAAGAAATGGATATAAAAGGCTCGCTAACATGAAGTTAGCAAGCGGTGAGATATTGAAGAAATTTTGCAAATAAATATATTATTCGATAGATGTTTTTAAGGCATGTTTATCATCTTTAATCAAATTTAGATATAAATCATATTGTCTTAAAATATCTGTAATTAACTCTTCTTGATGCATGAACTTCACATCATATCCATTTCTTCCATCAGAAAAATATGTTGTAGGTTCAAATTTACCTTGAGATTTACTTTCACAACGAATGCCATAAATAAAATTATGCTTACTCTGTTGTGGAATTACTATTTCTATAAAGCTTTTATCATCAGAATTAATAGTCGCTTTTACGGAATAAGAACTTAATTCCAGAGAAACTAGATGAAAAGCAGGTTTTGCAACGGTTTCTAAAAAGTTTTTTACATCTAGTTCTGTAAAATCTACAATAATTTTATTTAATTGTTCTTTCCAGTTTGTTGTTTTCCAATATCTGCTACTATATGTAAACTTTTTACTGAAATATTGATTATCTACAAGAAGCCCTTTCCATACGCCTATACATAAAAATAGCATAATAATACAGAAAGGTAATGTGGTAATTAATGTCATTGTTTGTAATGCTTCCAAACCTCCAGAATATAGAAGTGAGCATGAGATTACTATCATTAGTACAATCCAAAAAGCAGAATGTTGAGGAGTGGATTTATCACTACCTTTTGAAGAAATACTATTAATAACATGAACACCTGAATCTGCTGATGTAATAAAAAATAATGCAATAACAATTAAAGCAATAATAGATAATATACTACCAAATGGGTATGACTCTAAGAATTTGAATAATAAAACACTTGTATTGCTAATAGTATCAACTAAACTGTTATTTGTATCTCTATTGACTAGTATTGCACTGTTCCCAAATACACTCATCCAAATAAAATTGAATAGCGATGGAATAAATAATACGCCTAAAATAAATTCTCTGACAGTTCTACCTCTAGATATTTTAGCGATAAATAATCCAACAAATGGAGCCCATGAGACCCACCAAGCCCAATATAATATTGTCCAACCAGAGATCCACGATTTTTTAGAGTCATCATAAGCAAATGTAGTAAAACTAAGATCTATTAAATTTCGAACGTAGTATCCGATATTTTCTGTAAAACCAGATAATAAAAATACAGTAGGGCCTAATATAATGATGCTTACTAATAATATAAAAGCCATGAATAAATTAATTTCACTGATTTTTTTCATTCCTTTGGCAATACCTACAAAGGTTGATATAGCAACAATGAACATTATACTGACAATTAAAATAATCTGGGTTCCAATATTTTGTTCATTTACAAAACCTAAATGAGTAAGTCCTGCGTTAATTTGTAATGCACCAAAACCTAAAGAGGTAGAAATGCCGAAGACAGTACTAAATAAGGCAATAACGTCAATAATATTTCCACATAGTTTATTACTATGTTCTTTTAGAATAGGGTAAAAACCAGATCTAATAGTTAAAGGGAGTTTATATCTGAATCCGAAGTAAGCCAAAGCTAATCCCATAACAGCATAAATAGCCCATGCGTGAATTCCCCAGTGATAAAATGAAATTAAGATCGCATTTTTAGTTTTTTCTATTTCTGAGCTACTATCTAATATTGGGAAGGCATAGTGTGAAATGGGTTCTGCAACACCAAAATACATTAGTCCAATCCCCATGCCAGATGCAAATAACATTGAAAACCAAGAGATAAAAGAGTACTCAGGTTTTTCATCGTCTCCACCAAGTTTAATATCTCCTAGGCGGCTGCCTGATATTAATAATAAGAAAATAATAAATAAACTGACAGATAATACGTAGAACCATCCAAAATAGTCAGAGATAAAAGATTTGACTAGGTTTAGATTATTTTTCATTTCTATTGGAAATAGAATACAAAGTATGGCAAGTAAAACAATAATGATGATACTTGGGATGAATACAGGAAGATGTAGTAGCTTAGAAAAACGTTTCCACATAAAACTACCTCATAAAATAAAGGAATTGATAGGTCTATTTAAAGACTAAATAGACCTATCATAGAAGATTATTTATTTAATTTGACTGGAGCACCATTAGCCTTGAAGTAATCGACATTAGCTCTTGGTAATGGTTTTTTACCTCTAATCGCATCTGCGATTTTTTCTGCCATCATGATTGTTGGTGCATTTAAGTTACCCGTAATGATAATTGGCATAATTGAAGCATCAACTACTCGTAATCCTTCCATACCATGTACACGACCTTCGTTATCTACGACAGCCATATCATCTGAACCCATTTTATTTGAGCAAGATGGATGGAATGCTGTTTCCGCATATTGTCGAACAAAGCTATCTAATTCAGCATCTGTTTGATATTTCAAGCTTGGTGAAATTTCTTTTCCACAATATGGTGCTAATGCTGGTTGACTAAAGATGTCTCTGGTGATACGTATTGCAGCACGGAACTCTTCCCAATCCTGTTCTGTAGACATATAGTTGAACAAGATACTAGGAGCTTGTCTCGGATCTTTTGATTTCACATGGATTCTGCCTCGGCTTGGAGAACGCATTGAGCCTACATGAGCTTGGAAACTGTGAAACTTAATAGGATTTGAGCCATTGTAGTCTACCGCTATCGGTAAAAAGTGATATTGAATATTTGGCCATTCAAAACGTTCATCACTTCTGATAAATCCACCTGCTTCAAACTGGTTAGTTGCACCTAAACCTGTTCCTAAAAATAACCATTCAGCACCAATTTTTGCTTGGTTATGTAGCTTTAAGGCTGGAGCAATAGAGACAGGTTGTTTACATTCAAACTGAAGATACATTTCTAGGTGATCCTGTAAATTTGCTCCCACTCCAGGTAGATCATGGACGACAGGAATATCTAATGAACGTAGTAAATTACTTGGACCTACGCCAGATCTTTGTAAAATTTGTGGTGATGCAATTGCCCCAGCACAGAGTAACACTTCGCGTTTAGCATACGCAGTTTCTGGTTGGTCTTTGTGTAGGTAGGCTACACCAATCGCTCGTTTATTTGAAAATAGAATTCTGTCAGTAAGTGCATGTGTGACAATAGTAAGATTAGGTCGACTACGAGCCTGATCTAAATATCCCCTTGCAGTACTTGCTCGGCGGCCTTTTGGAGTAACTGTTCGATCCATTGGACCAAACCCTTCTTGTTGATATCCATTCAAATCTTCAGTTCTTGGATAACCTGCTTGTACACCAGCTTCAACCATTGCATGATATAGAACATTATTACCCGCTTTAGGCGTTGTCACAGAAACGGGGCCTGAATCACCATGGTAGTCATTTCCACCAATATCTCGAGTTTCTGCTTTTTTAAAATAAGGTAAACAATCTTGATAGGTCCAGTTTGATAATAATGGATCTTGTGCAGCCCAGTTATCATAGTCCATTGCATTACCACGAATATAACACATTCCGTTAATCAGTGACGAGCCGCCAAGTCCTTTACCTCGACCACATTGCATACGACGGTTGTTCATATAAGGCTCAGGATCCGTTTCATAAGCCCAGTTATAGCGTTTTCCTTGTAGAGGGTATGCAAGTGCTGCAGGCATTTGTGTACGCCAGTCAAATCGATAATCTGGACCGCCGGCTTCAAGTAAGAGCACTGATACATCGCTATCTTCAGTAAGACGAGTTGCTAGAACATTACCAGCAGAACCTGCACCAATAATAATATAATCAAATTCTTTAATAGACATAATGTTTCCTTTAAATAATAGTAGTTACAACACTTATAAAATTAAAATACAGAGTTATACTCGCCTAACTCAACTTGAATTGATTTGATTTGAGTGTAATGTTCCAAAGTACTTACTCCGTTTTCTCTGCCAATACCTGATTGTTTATATCCGCCGACAGGCATTGGTGCTGGAGATTCTCCCCAAGTATTGATCCAACAAATACCTGCTTCTAATTGATGAATCACTCTGTGGGCTGTATTTAAGTTTTGAGTAACAATACCCGCGGCTAAACCATATGTACTGTTGTTAGCTCGTTGAATGACTTCATCTTCTGTTTCATAGGACAGGATACTCATCACCGGACCAAATATTTCTTCTTTGACAATCGTCATATCATCAGTACAGTCAGTGAATACGGTTGGTTGTACATAAGCACCTTTTGCAAAATCGCCAGAGAGTTCTCTATTTCCTCCAATCAACAGTTTTGCCCCTTCAGACTTACCTAGTTCTAAGTAACGCAATACATTTTCTAAATGATTAAAACCGATAACAGGACCGAAATTTGTTTCAGGATCTTGTGGGCATCCCATCTTGATTCTTTTTACTCTTTCTACAACTTTTTGTTCAAACTGTTGCTTTAATTTACTTGGAATAAAGACTCTTGTTCCATTTGTGCATACTTGACCAGAGCTATAAAAGTTTGCCATCACTGCAATATCTGCTGCACGATCTAAATCAGCATCATCAAAAATAATAAGAGGAGATTTTCCTCCTAATTCCATAGTAACTTCTTTTAACGTTGAAGATGTTGCAGATGCGCAAACTCGTTTACCCGTAGATGTGCCGCCAGTGAATGAAATTTTGGCAATATCTGGATGATTTGTCAGGAAATCACCAATATCTCTACCAGCCCCATTGACCACATTGAATACCCCAGCTGGCAGTCCAGCTTCTGTTAAGATTTCAGCTAATTTCAATGTTGTTAATGGTGTCATCTCACTTGCTTTGAAAACCATTGTATTTCCTGCTGCAAGTGCTGGAGCGAGTTTCCACATTGCAATTTGAACAGGGTAGTTCCATGCTCCAATTCCAGCGATCACGCCAAGAGGCTCTCTTCTTGTATACACAAAGCTAGTTTCACGTAAAGGAATCTGTGCTCCTTCTAATCCATTGATGAGTCCTGCATAATATTCAATAACATCAGCACCAGTCACAATATCAACATAGGCTGTTTCTGAGATCGGTTTTCCCGTATCTAGGGTTTCTAATAAAGCGAGTTCCTGATTTTTTTCTCTCAACAAAGCGACTGCTTTTAATAAAATACGCGAACGTTCGATAGCCGTCATTTTTCCCCAGATTTTCTGTGCTTTTTGGGCGGACTCAACAGCAAAATTAACATCGCTTTCTGAGGCTACTTGAATCTCAGCGAGCACTTCTCCATTTGCGGGATTTACACTTTTAAATGTTTTTCCACTAGTTGCATCTACGTATTGCCCATTAATGTAGAGTTTTTGAATACCAAATTTCATTATGTTCTCCTAAATTTTCGCTTACCTATTAAGCAGAATATTGTTTACAAATATTGTTAAAGAAACTTAACGCTATTTTTCTTGCCTGGATAGTGTCAAATTTTTCAGCCCTTAAACTACCATGTAGCCATAAACCATCAATGAGTGCAGCTAATCCTCTAGCTGCGTCATTTGCATATTCTTTGGGGATTAATTTTTTGAAATGGCTAAGTAAATTTGAATATAAGCGGTTGTCATTAATCCGTTGTAGTCTGTTTAGTTCTGGTTGATACATGCTCATAGCCCAAAAAGACAACCAGACTTTCATGGCAGATGTAGATGAGTTGAAATTACATTCAATAATAATCTCAATAGCTCTTTTAGGATCATCATGAACATTTTCAGCTTTACTTTTTGATGCAATGCTTTCATGTAGCTGTCTCATTAATTCCAGCATGCTTTCTCTTAGCAATCCCATTTTTCCACCAAAATAGTGGCTAATAATTCCTGTTGATAAACTAGCTCGCTGTGCGATTTGGGCAATGGTTACATCAGAGATACCATAGGTGTCAATGCAGTAAATAGTTGCATTGATAAGCTGTTTTCTTCTGATGGGCTCCATTCCAACTTTTGGCATTTTTATATACCTCCCACTAGGTAATATGCTTGAAAAATAATCAATTGATATGTTGTTTATCTGAATTACATAAAAATCTACATTATTTTGATTGATTGTTCAATAAAAAAAAGATAATTTATTTACATATTTGTTACATTTTTTTAACCAAAAGGTCACCCTTGATGGAGGGGGTATGAGTAAATCAATGAAAAATCAAGGGTTTAAGCTGAATTACCCTGTGTTTCTATCTGCTGCAATAACATCCATTATCATTGGTGTTATTATGGCGATAAGCCCAGAAAAAACAGCAGATGTACTTAGTAGTATCCAAAGTTGGATTTCTGATGTACTAGGTTGGTATTACATTTTGCTTATTGCAGCATGTTTATTCTTTGTTGTTTGGTTAGCGTTTTCCAAATATCAAAATATTGTGCTAGCTCAGGCAGATGAAAAGCCTGAATTCACGTTCAAATCATGGGTATCAATGCTTTTTTCTTCAGGGATTGGTATAGGTATTCTGTATTATGGGGCATATGAAGCGCTAGATCACTATCTTCACCCTCCAGTTCAACTAGCGAATGGTGCGGCTCAGGCGAGAGAAGCAATGGTCATTACGTTTCTTCACTGGGGGCTTCATGGCTGGGCACTTTATGCACTAATGGGGGTTGTACTTGCTTACTTCGCTTATCGTAAAAAATTACCTTTAGCTCTACGTTCACCTCTTTACCCAATGTTGAAAGAGAAAATTTATGGTTCTTTTGGGCATTTTGTTGATGGCTTTGGAATTATTGCAACGCTTATTTCTCTTATTACAAACTTAGGTATGGGAGCTTTACTCTTATATTCAGGTCTGACTTATCTAGTAGATATACCAGAGAGCAAATCAATTATTATCATTATTGCTATTGTGATGATGATTGTGGCAACCTTAGTCGCTGTTACAGGGGTTAAAAAGGGCATTAGTTTACTTGCAAATATTAATATTTTGTTAATGATTGCTTTTTTACTGTTTATTTTCTTTAACGGAAAATCCATTTTCCTACTTAATGGTGTTGTTCAGAATATCGGCGACTACCTATCGGCATTGGTTCAAAAAACGTTTAATGTTTACCTTTTTGAAAGTGATGAAGCTGCTAGTTGGATGAGTGGTTGGACAATTTTCTATTGGGCTTGGTGGATTGCATGGACACCATTCGTTGGCATGTTTGTAGCTAGAATTTCTAAAGGTAGAACAATTAAAGAGTTAGTCTTTGGCGTAATGTTTATTCCGTTAGGCTTTGCGTTAGTCTGGATGTCTATTTTCGGTAATACAGCTATCGATCTTGTAATGAATGGTAATGCAACAGAACTTACTTCTGCAATTTCTAATAAGCCTATTGAAAATATGTTGTATGAATTAGTCATGTATTTCCCATTCAGTAAAATTGTCATTGCATTATTGATTGTAATTGGATTTATTATGTTCCTAACACCAGTAGATTCTGGACTTGTTATGATTTCTAATCTATCCGCAAAAGAATTACCAGAAGATGCAGAAGATGCACCAAATTGGTTAAGAATTTTCTGGTCGGTAATCGTGACTCTATTATCTATCGGTTTACTTTTTGCGGGTAGTTTTGGTGCAATGCAATCAGCCGTTGTACTATGTGGTTTACCATTCTCTGTTGTATTAATCAGTTATATGGTAGGGTTGATGAAAGATTTAAGAGAAAATCATTCATAGACATAAAAGCATTTTGATGCACATATTTTAATTCCTATCACAAGCGGTAAGATTTCACTCAAATCTTACCGCTTTCTTATAACTAAACTTCATAAAAAATAGTTTTTAAGACTTTCCCTTTCTTTTCATCTTACGACACAATCGCATCATTGATTGACACTGATGATTAACTTATGCCGTTATTAACTATTCGACATTTACATAAAACCTATGGCGACACCGTTGCTATTCCTGATTTAAGTTTAGACCTTCACAAAGGTGAAGTGGTAGTTATTCTTGGACCGTCAGGTTGTGGGAAAAGCACCTTGCTACGTTGTGTCAATGGTTTGGAAGAAAAACAAGGCGGCACGATTTCAATGGCCGGCGTTGGCGAATTTGGCAAAGATTTAGATTGGGAAAGCTCTCGTCAAAAGGTCGGAATGGTGTTTCAAAGCTATGAATTATTCGCCCATTTGAATGTGATTGATAACATTCTGCTAGGCCCGCTTAAAGCACAAAAACGTCAGCGAGCAGAGGCGGAAGCACAAGCGGATAGATTACTTGAACGTGTGGGATTGCTTGATCGCAAAACGGCGTATCCTAGAGAGCTTTCGGGCGGACAGAAGCAACGCATTGCGATTGTTCGAGCGTTATGTATGAACCCTGAAGTGATTTTGCTTGATGAAATTACCGCTGCGCTCGCTCCTGAAATGGTGCGAGAAGTGCTTGATGTGGTGTTAGAACTCGCTGACGAAGGAATGTCGATGTTAATCGTGACACACGAAATGGGATTTGCGGAAAAAGTGGCTGATCGCATTATCTTTATGGATAAAGGAAGCATTATTGAAGAGAGCGAGCCACATCAATTTTTCCATCAGCCGAAAACAGAGCGAGCTAAACAATTTTTACACGGTATGGATTATTAATCACAAGCGGTCAGATTTTCTTAATTTTTTACAAATTCAAACTTACAGGAGAAACCTATGAAACTTAGCACAACATTAAAAACGTTATTAGCCACAGCTATTGCATTTGCTGGCGTGTCAAACACTGTTCAAGCCTCTAGCGACAGCCTTGCTCAAATTAAAGAGAATGGCGTTATTCGTATTGGTGTGTTTGGAGATAAACCGCCCTTTGGTTATGTCGATGCTAACGGCAAAAATCAAGGCTTTGATGTCGAGATTGCCAAAGACATTGCGAATGAATTACTAGGTAGCCCAGACAAAGTCGAGTTCGTCTTAACCGAAGCGGCAAACCGTGTGGAGTATTTAAAATCGAATAAAGTTGATTTGATTTTAGCGAACTTCACTCAAACACCAGCTCGTGAAGAAGTGGTTGATTTTGCAAGCCCGTATATGAATGTGGCATTAGGTGTGGTATCGCCAAAAGGCGCGCCTATTACTGATATTGCACAGTTAAAAGGACAAACCTTATTGGTAAACAAAGGAACAACAGCTGATGCGTATTTCACCAAAAATCACCCTGAAATCACATTGTTGAAATTCGATCAGAATACCGAAACCTTTAATGCGTTGAAAGATGGTCGTGGCGTGGCATTAGCACACGATAATGCGTTACTTTGGGCGTGGGTAAAAACGAACCCAACTTTTGAAGTCGCCATTGGCAATGTGGGTCCAACAGAAAATATCGCACCAGCGGTACAAAAAGGTAACAAAGCGTTATTAGACTTTGTAAACAAAGCAATTGCTGATTTTAAAGCAAACGGCAAATTAAAAGCTGCTTACCAGAAAACACTTGTACCAGTTTATGGTGAAAAAGAAGATTTGTTGGCTAAATAATTGCCATTTCATCTGAAGATAATCGGTATTCTCACAACCTTAGTCATGAGAATACCGATTTTTTATTTGGCTAATGTTGCTAAGAGTTTTTGATGAATCCCGCCAAATGCCCCATTGCTCATCACTAAAATATGATCCGTTGGTTTGGCTTCCTTGACAATCAATTCAACTAATTCATCTAGGCTTGCCGACCATTGTGCCGGCTGGCTTAATGCGTCCGTAATCGTACTCACTTGCCACGGAATGGTATCGGGTTGATAAACAAAGACGGCATCTGCTTCTTTTAACGATGGGGCAATTTCATCTTTGTGAACTCCCATTTTCATTGTGTTTGAACGGGGTTCTAATACTGCTAAAATGCGTTGTTCTTTGCCTACTTTGCCGCGAAGTGCGTCGATTGTGGCTAAAATAGCGGTTGGATGGTGAGCAAAATCATCATAAACAGTAACGCCGTTCACTTCCCCTTTGACTTCTAAACGGCGGTTGGCATTAATAAAGCTATTTAAGCCTAAACAGGCTTGCTCAACGCTTACCCCTGCGTGATGTGAGGCAGCAATCGCCATTAAGCCGTTGTGCATATTGTGAGCGCCAAGCAAGTTCCATTTCACTTTCCCTGCTTTTTGCTGTTTATGGTAAATCGCAAAATGGGAGTAATCCGAACTTAACGGCTTGGCGTACCAGTCTTGAGCTTGCCCGATAAATTGTTGCTCGCTATAACAGCCCATTTTTAAGGTGTTTTGTACGTTTTCATCTGATGTTGCCGATAAAATGCAACCATTTTGAGGCATTGTGCGGATAAGATGATGGAACTGGCGTTGAATTGCTTTTAAATCATCAAAAATATCTGCGTGGTCAAAATCAATGTTGTTGATAATTAAGGTTTTTGGATTGTAATGTACGAATTTAGAACGTTTGTCAAAAAATGCTGAATCATATTCGTCCGCTTCAATCACAAAGAAATCGCTTGAGCCTGCACGCGCTGAAATACCAAAGTTACCTGCAACACCGCCGATTAAGAAACCTGTATCAATGCCTGCTTGATCTAAAATCCAGCTTAACATTCCCGTTGTGGTGGTTTTGCCGTGTGTGCCTGACACAGCAAACACCCAACGATCTTTGAGTAAATGATCTCTTAGCCATTGCGGTCCTGATGTGTACGGCAAGCGGTGATTTAAGATGTGTTCTACGCAAGGATTACCACGGCTAATCGCATTGCCGATAATAATCATATCGGGAACAGGATCGAGCTGGGCAATATCGTAATGGGGGATAATTTCAATACCGCTTTTTTCTAAAAAAGTACTCATTGGAGGATAAACATTGGTATCAGACCCCGTAACTTTATAGCCTAACTCTCTTGCAATAATCGCCACGCCACCCATAAAAGTACCGCAGATCCCTAAAATATGAATATGTTGCTGTTTCATAGCCTTCCTTACATAAAAATTGTGAACAGTATCACAAAACAAAACTTTACTCGAAAACAGAGTTTCAATGGGCGAGTATAATAAAACAAATAGACTTGAATAGCTAATAGGAGACAGCAAATGAAAACATTAGGTGAATTTATTGTTGAACGACAAGCAGAATACCCAGGGGCAACGGGGGAACTCAGCGGTATTTTGTCCTCTATTCGTTTATCGGCAAAAATCATTCATCGTGATATTAACCGAGCGGGTTTAACCCAAGATATTTTAGGCGTATCTGGTGATGAAAACATTCAGGGCGAAACCCAGATGAAGCTCGATGTATTTGCCAACGAGACAATGAAAAAAGCGTTAATTGCTCGTGGCGATGTGGCTGGATTTGCCTCTGAAGAAGATGATACTTTCGTGGCGTTTGATACAGAACGTGGTCGAAATGCGAAATACATTCTTATGACAGATCCCCTTGATGGTTCTTCCAACATTGATGTGAATGTGTCTGTGGGAACAATTTTCTCAATCTACAAACGTGTATCACCGATTGGCACGCCTGTGACAATGGACGATTTCTTACAACCTGGGCGTAAACAAGTTGCGGCAGGCTATGTTACCTACGGCTCATCAACCATGTTAGTTTACACGACGGGCAATGGTGTGAATGGTTTCACCTACGATCCTTCTTTAGGTTTGTTCATTCTCTCTCACCCAAATATGAAAATGCCGTTTGAAGGCAAATACTATTCTATTAACGAAGGGCAATATCTCAAATTCCCAGATGGCGTGAAGAAATTCATTAAATTCTGCCAAGAAGAAGATAAGGCAACAGGTCGTCCATACTCTTCTCGTTATATCGGCTCATTGGTTTCAGACTTCCACCGTAACTTGTTAAAAGGCGGTATCTACATTTACCCAAGCACGAAAAGCCACCCGAACGGTAAATTACGCCTACTTTATGAAGGCAACCCGATGGCATTCTTAGCGGAACAGGCTGGCGGTATGGCGACAGACGGGTTTAATTCGATTTTAGACATCAAACCGACAGAGTTACATCAACGTGTGCCATTCTTTGTTGGCTCAACGGCAATGGTGCAAAAAGCGGGCGAGTTGATGGAAGAGTATAAATAGTAAAATTGTGATAGAATCTGACCGCTTGTAGCATATACAAGCGGTTTTTTTATATTTTTTTGTTATAAAAAACTACTTTTAGTTCTTTACCTTCGGGCAAATAATCGGTATCTTGCCAAAAATTTTCTTTAATTCCCTCAACGGAGGCTACATGAAACTTAATGCTAAACTTTCTTTAATTGCTGCTACATTATTTGTATCAACAATGGCTCAGGCGGCAGAGAAAACTTTTATTAACTGCGTAAGCCGTTCACCAACAGGATTTAGTCCTGCATTAGTGATGGACGGTATTTCTTATAACGCAAGTTCACAACAAGTGTATAACCGTCTTGTAGAGTTTAAACGTGGTTCAACAGATATTGAGCCGGCACTAGCGGAAAGTTGGACTGTAAGTGATGATGGCTTAACGTACACCTTTAACCTACGTAAAGGCGTGAAATTCCACTCGAATAAAGACTTTACTCCAACTCGTGATTTTAATGCGGACGATGTGGTATTTTCATTCCAACGTCAGTTAGATCCAAATCATCCGTATCACAATGTCTCTAAAGCAACTTATCCGTACTTCAAAGCAATGAAATTCCCAACATTGTTGAAATCAGTAGAGAAAGTTGATGATCATACAGTGAAAATTACCTTAAACCGTCAAGATGCGACGTTCTTAGCGAGTTTAGGTATGGACTTCATCTCGATTTATTCAGCGGAATATGCGGACAAAATGTTAACAGCAGGTACGCCTGAAGTGATTGATACCACGCCAATAGGTACAGGTCCTTTTGTATTTGCTGGCTATCAAGTGGATCAAAAAAGTCGTTATTTCGCACATAAAGACTATTGGAAAGGAAAAGCCGATATTGATCGCTTGATCTTTGAAATTGTCCCTGATGCAACGGCTCGTTATGCAAAATTACAAGCGGGTACTTGTGACTTAATTGACTTCCCAAATGCAGCAGATCTTGAGAAAATGAAAACCGATCCGAAAGTGAACTTACTTTCTCAAGAAGGGTTGAACATTGCTTATATTGCGTTCAATACTGAAAAAGCACCGTTCGATAATGTGAAAGTACGCCAAGCGTTAAACTATGCGGTGGATAAAAATGCCATCATTGATGCCGTTTATCGTGGTGCAGGTGTGGCTGCAAAAAACCCACTTCCACCAACAATTTGGGGCTATAACAACGAAATCACAGGTTATGAATATAACCCAGAAAAAGCAAAACAGTTATTAAAAGAAGCAGGCTTTGAAAATGGTTTTGAGACGGATATTTGGGTACAGCCTGTAGTGCGTGCTTCTAACCCGAACCCACGTCGTATGGCGGAATTAGTACAAAGCGACTGGGAAAAAGTGGGCGTGAAATCAAAACTGGTCAGCTATGAATGGGGTGACTACATCAAACGTACCAAAGTAGGTGAATTGACTGCGGGGACTTACGGTTGGTCTGGTGATAATGGCGACCCTGATAACTTCTTATCGCCACTATTCAGCAGTGAAAACGTGGGTAACAGTAACTACGCTCGCTTCAAAAATCCTGAATTAGATGCATTGTTAAATAAAGCCATTGGTTTATCTGACAAGGCAGAACGTGCTAAAATTTATGAACAAGCACAGGTATTGTTAAAAGAACAAGCGCCTTGGATCAATGTCGCACACTCAATTAACTTTGCCCCAACAAGCAAACGTGTTCAAGACTATAAACAAAGTCCATTTGGTTATACTTACTTATATGGTACGAAGTTAGCGGATTAATCCACTAATGAATAGAAACGGGCATCAAGGGATGCCCGTTTTGTTTTGTAAAAAATATTGAAAATCACACCGCTTGTAATGGTAGTTGCCAATGAATTTCTTTGATCCCTTTTTCTCTTAAATAAGCATTAGTTTGAGAGAAATGACGGCATCCCAAAAAACCACGATGGGCAGAAAGTGGAGAAGGGTGTGGCGCAGTTAAGACACAATGGCGCTGTCTATCAATAAATTGTCCTTTCTTTTGAGCATGACTGCCCCAAAGTAAAAAGACGAGATTCTCTCTATGTTGGTTTAGCTGATGAATCACTTTATCCGTAAAGGTTTCCCAACCAATATTCGCATGAGAATGGGCTTTTCCCTGTTCAACGGTTAAAACCGTATTAAGTAACAATACCCCTTGTCTTGCCCACTCGACCAAATAGCCGTGTGAAGGAATCTGAAACCCGACATCTTGTGCTAATTCTTTGTACATATTCAGTAATGACGGTGGTGGCGCAATACCAGGTTTGACCGAAAAAGATAAACCGTGAGCTTGATTTGGCCCGTGATAAGGATCTTGACCTAGAATCACGACTTTCACATCTTTAAATTCAGTCAATGCAAAGGCATTAAATACTTCATTCTGGGGTGGATAAATTATTTTTCCAGCTAAACGTTCTTGATGTACATATTGCAAAATATGTTGAAAGTAGGGTTGAGTTTTTTCTTCCCCGATGGCTTCTGTCCAAGTGTTCATAGTTTATCCTGTTATTAAATTGTTACAAATAAAAATAGCACGTTAAATCTGATTGTTTTTTAATCTAAGATCAAATTTTTTTACAAAAATGATTAAATTTTTCTCGCATTTTAAAAGAGAAGCGTTAAAATACTCAAAATTTTTTGAAAAATTAAAATTTTCTTATAATTCTTCCCAACATACTAGGAGTCAAAAATGATCAAAGGTGTACAAATCACTGAATCTGCAAACAAAAACTTATTAAACTCTTTCTGGTTATTAGATGAAGAGAAAAACGAAGCACGTTGCTTAGTGGCTAAAGGTGATTTCCAAGAAGACCAAATCGTTGCAATCAGCGAATTAGGTCAAGTTTCATACCGCGAAGTTCCAGTTAATGTTGCACCAACTATCAAAGTAGAAGGTGGTCAACACTTAAACGTAAACGTATTACGTCGTGAAACATTAGAAGATGCAGTAAAAAATCCTGAGAAATACCCACAATTAACCATCCGTGTTTCAGGTTATGCAGTTCGTTTCAACTCATTAACACCAGAACAACAACGTGATGTAATTACTCGTACTTTCACAGAAAGCCTATAATTAGTGCCTTTCTTCATAAGCCCTGTTGTATGACAGGGCTTTTTTTATAACAAAAACATATAAAAAAACCGAGCATAAGCTCGGTTCTTTCATATTCGGAAATTAGCGACGTAAACCTAAACGTGCGATAGTTTCTGAGTATTTAGCAAGATCAGTACGTTTTAAGTAGTCTAATAATTTACGACGACGTGAAACCATACGTAATAAGCCACGACGACCGTGGTGATCTTTTTTGTGCTCAGCAAAGTGTGCTTGTAAGTGGTTGATTTGTGCTGTTAAAAGAGCGATCTGAACTTCTGAAGAACCAGTATCTTTTGCATCACGACCAAATTCAGCAACGATTTTTGCTTTTGCTTCTACGCTTAGAGACATTTTTTACTCCTAAAAAGTAGTTAAGTTTATATTCATCAATAGCCGATCTCTAATTCAGCTACGACACGAAGTTGCATATATTAAAGGCAAAGCATGCGGAGATCAATGCCTTTATCAAAATTTAGTGATTTGAATGGGTATTCGTAGGTTGCAAATATTCTTCCCGATTCGGATCAACCGTTTTTGATTTACGAATCATAGGCTCTACGGTTGAGCCTTGTACTAGAATAGAGAACATAACCACAGAATAAGTCATTACCAGTATCAAATCTTTAATATCAATTCCATTTGCATAGGCGGTTTTGGCTGGAATAGAGAGAGCCATAGCTAATGCTAACCCACCACGTAATCCTCCCCAAGTCATGATTTTGAGCGTATAAGGATTATAGGTTCTAAATTGTTGTAATGCTTTAAACGGAAACCATAAGCTAAGATAACGTGAGGCTAAGCAGATTGGAATAGCTGCAATCATCATCACAATACCATAGATATTAAAATCAACTAATAAGATTGCAAAGCCAATCAAGAAGAAGAGTAGTGAATTTAAGAAGTGGTCAATCATTTCCCAGAAATGATCTAGATAGCGTTGGCTTTGTTCTGAAAAACCTGAACGGCGAGTCCAGTTACCAATCATAATGCCTGCAACAACCATTGCCAACGCACCTGAAACGTGCAACACATTGTTTGCAAACATGAAGCCTGCGGTTGGAATTGTCAGGGTTAAAAGAATTTCTAAGCTACCGTCATCTGTCGATGAAATTAAGATATGCGCAATAAAGCCAAGTATAAAGCCAAATAAAATACCACCAATTGCTTCATGTAAGAAGAGGCTCATAATGCCACTAAAAGTTGCTTCTTGACCACCAAATGCAACGGCAAATACGGTGATAAAGATAACTAAACCGACACCATCATTGAAAAGCGACTCCCCTTCTACTTGCATTGATAAACGTTTTGGAGCACGTAGATTTTTGATGATCGCAAGTACTGCGATAGGGTCAGTTGGAGAAATTAATGCGCCAAATACGATACAGTAAATCAAGTCAATTTGTAGCCCAATTAGGTTAGCTACCCCATAGACAAAGAAACCGATAATCAAGGTTGAAGCTAAGGTTGAGAATAACGCAAAGATGGTAATTTCCCATTTCTGATCTTTTAATACAGGCAATTTGATACCTAAAGATCCAGCAAACAATAAGAAACCGAGAATCCCATTAAGTAAGAAGCTTTTGAAATCAATTTGCTCCATCACTTCAGTTGCAACGGCATCAAGATTAAACCATCCAAAAGTGCCGAGCAAAAGTAATAATAATGATCCCACCATTGCAGCTGCGGTAATGGCGATAGTTGATTGAACTTTATCACTGATTTTATGAGTCACAAACCCTAATAGAATGGATAAGGCAGATAAAAAGCAGATATAAGTGTAAATACCCATATGGTACCCTTATAAAAACAAACGAAAAGTGAAGATAATTCTTCGTAGAAGAAAGGTGGAGAATTAAACCAAATTTTGATCATAATTGCAAAGTTTAAAGTAAAGTAAGCGGTTGCTTTTTCATGCATTTTTGCTCACTAAAAATTTGAGAATTCTTACCGTTACAGTATAATCAGCACAATTTTTTGTAATTTTGGGAACAATACAATGATTGAAAAAATGCATGAGAAAGCAAATGGGCCTATCTTTAAAATTATTTTTGCCCTTGTTTCTCTCTCTTTTGTATTAGGTGGTATCGGTGGAGGACTTATGGCCACGGATAACTCCGCAGTAAAAGTGAATGGTGAAGAAATTTCACAACAAGCCTTTAATAGAGCGAAAGGGCAGCAACAAAATATACTAAATGCACAAATGGGGGCTCAATTCTGGGATTTAATGGATACCCCTGCTTATGCAAAACAATTCAATGAAGGGATTCTAAATAGTTTGATTGATGATGAACTTCTTCGTCAGTACGCTAAGTCACTTAAAATTGATATTAGTGCGGAGCAAATTAAATCTGAAATTGTCAATTCAGAAGTATTTCAACAAGATGGCAAATTTAGCAATAATTTGTATCAACAAACACTCCGTAATAATGGCTTAACTGCAGATGGTTATGCGGCGATTGTGTATGAAGGTATGCTGTTTGCTCAAATTCAAGAAGCTATTGTGAACAGTGGTTTTACTGTTCCTGCTCAACAAGAGTTGTTAGCGAAATTACTTTTACAAAAACGCCAAGTGCGTCTAGCAACCTATTCTGTTGCAGATGAAGCGAAGAACCAAACGGCTTCTACGGAAGAGCTTCAATCTTACTATAATGAGCATAAAGCAACGTTAATCAATCCTGAAAAATTAACGGTTGAATATGTTACGTTAGAGCCAAAAGATCTTGAAAGTAAAGTCCAAGTCACTGATGAACAGGTTGATACTTACTACCAAACAAATAAAGCAAAATATACAACCAAAGGCGAAGCAAAAATTGCACATATTCAAGTGGCTAGCGAAGCTGAAGCAAATGAAATCGTACAAGCTCTCGCAAAAGGTGAAGATTTTGCACAATTAGCAAAAACAAAATCGCAAGATAAATTATCAGCAGCTCAAGGTGGTGATTTAGGTTGGGCAAAAGCGGGGGTATTCCCGAAAGCGTTTGAAGATGCAGCAAATGCATTAGACGTTGGAAAAACAAGCCAACCTATTAAAGTAGATAACGCATTCCATATCGTGAAAGTCTTAGAACGAAATAGTGAAACCGTTGTACCGCTTGAAAAAGTAAAAACGCAAATTATTGACACCATTAGAAATGAATTGTTGCTAACGGACTACTCAAATGCTATTCGTGAAATGGCAAATGCAGCGTTTGAAAATAATGGTTCATTAGATGCGGTGGCAAAAGTGGCTGGCGTAGCGGTAAATAAAACAGATTCATTTACACGTGAAAATGTTCCAGCGAGCTTAAATAATGAAAAAGTGCTACGTGCTTTATTTGAAGGTGAGCTCCGTCAAAGCGGTCAAAATTCAGAAGGGATTGATATTGGCGATGCAACGCATCCAAAAACAATCTTTGTCCGTGTAAGTCAATATCAAGCTGAAAATGTACAAACCTTTGACGAAGCAAAATCTGCGGTTGAGCAAGCGGTAAAACAACAAAAAGCCGTTAAAGCCTTAGAAGAGAAAGCAGCTATACAAGTTACTGCGCTGAATAAAGGCGAAAAAGCAGAAGTGGCATTTGGTGCATCTGAAGAACTTGTCTTTGCACAGGCACAAATCACTGAACCAGCTTTAGCACAAGCGGTCTTTTCAATGGCAAAACCTGCAGAAAAACCGACTTATCAGACCGCTCGTAATGCGAATGGTGATGTGGTTGTTATCGCTTTAGATAAAGTGATTGATGGCACGGCTAACGAGTTTAAACCATTACAAGCTCAATTTAACCAAGCAGAGCGAGTAGTGTTACGTAATGACTTACTCAAAGATTTACGTGAACGAGCAAAAATTGAAGTGAATCAAGACTTCCTTGATCAACTTGAAAACAGCAAATAATGTGAATGTGAGTTTTGTTAAAAATTTGTAATTGACTTTACCTATAAATTTCCGCAAAATTCACGCAAATTTTTAATCTTCAGGGCAGGGTGAAATTCCCGATCGGCAGTAAAGTCTGCGAGCGGCGGCGAAAGCCAAAGCAGGAACTGGTGAAATTCCAGTACCGACAGTGATAGTCTGGATGGAAGAAGAGCTAGAATATCTACACTCGAACACTGTTCGAGTGCTTTTCTTATGCTTTTAACGCCTTGAGATCGTGAGATTTCAAGGCGTTTGTTTTTCCTATCCCATTTACGGGAGAGTGGGGAGCAAATTCGGCAGAATTTGCGGAGGGAGAGGGCTTGCAAGCAAGTTTTCCCTCTCTCTGCTTTTCGCAAAGCTGTCTTTCTCCCGTAAAGGGGAGAGAGTTGCCCTTCTTCCGCGCCCTCCAATTTATGATTCAAAACCCAAATGACACACTCTATTTTTATGGCTCGTGCCATTGAACTGGCTGAACTTGGTCGTGGCTGGACAAATCCTAATCCGTTGGTCGGTTGTGTGATTGTCAAAGACGGCAACATTGTTGCGGAAGGCTATCACCAACGCTACGGCGAATGGCACGCCGAACGTAATGCAATTTTACACTGTCAGGAAGATTTAAGCGGAGCAACGGCTTACGTTACCCTTGAGCCTTGCTGTCACCACGGGCGGACACCGCCTTGTTCTGATTTGCTGATTGAACGGGGGATTAAAACCGTTGTTATCGGCTCAAGTGACCCCAATCCCCTTGTGGCGGGTAAAGGCGTGGCACAACTCCGTCAAGCAGGGATTGAGGTGATTGAAAATGTGATGAAAGCCGAATGTGATGCGTTAAATCCGATTTTCTTTCACTATATTCAAACTAAACGCCCTTATGTGTTGATGAAATATGCGATGACCGCAGACGGTAAAATTGCCACCGCAACAGGCGAGTCCAAATGGATCACAGGGGAGCAAGCCAGAGCCAATGTGCAATGTACCCGACACCAATACAGTGCGATTATGGTTGGGGTTGATACCGTGCTGGCGGATAACCCGATGCTTAATAGCCGAATGCCAAATGCCAAACAGCCGGTGCGGATTGTGTGCGATAGCCGGTTGCGTACGCCATTAGAGTGTCAATTAGTCCAAACAGCCAAAACCTATCGCACGATAATTGCGACAGTTTCAGACGATTTGCAAAAAATTGCCCAATTCCAACCGCTTGGGGTGGAAGTGCTGGTCTGTAAAGCAAAAGACAAGCGGATCGATTTAGCCGATCTTTTACAAAAACTCGGCGAACAAGGCATTGACAGCCTATTGTTGGAAGGCGGTTCAAGTTTAAATTTCAGTGCGTTAAACGCTGGCATTGTAAACCGTGTGCATTGTTATATCGCCCCGAAATTAGTCGGTGGCGTTACCGCCAAAACGCCCATCGGTGGTGAAGGGATCGGTGTGTTGGCAAATGCGGTGCAATTGAAAAATGCAAAGATCAGCCAAATTGGCGAAGATCTGTTGATTGATTATGAAGTGGGGGTACATTGATATGTTCACAGGCATTATTGAAGAAGTCGGCAAAGTCGCCAAAATCCACAAACAAGGGGAATTTGCCGTTTTAACCATTACGGGAAGCAAAATTTTTACGGATATGCACTTAGGTGACAGCATTGCGGTTAATGGTGTCTGTTTAACCGTAACTGAATTTGGCGCAAACCATTTTTCCGCAGATGTCATGTCGGAAACGCTCGCCCGTACATCATTAGACGAATTACAACCGAACAGCCCCGTTAATCTTGAACGTGCAATGGCGGCAAATGGACGTTTCGGCGGACATATTGTTTCAGGACATATTGATGGCACAGGGGAAATTGTCAGCATTACCCCAGCGAATAATTCGGTCTGGTATCAGATTAAAACCA
Source organism: Actinobacillus indolicus (assembly GCF_901764975.1). Taxonomy (GTDB): domain Bacteria; phylum Pseudomonadota; class Gammaproteobacteria; order Enterobacterales; family Pasteurellaceae; genus Glaesserella; species Glaesserella indolica_B. The sequence continues at coordinate 47,728 of NZ_CABFKH010000005.1, forward strand.
CGGCAAAGCTGATGCGTTACATCATTGAAAAAGGCTCAATTACGATTGACGGAATAAGCCTGACGGTGGTCGATTGTGATGAAAACAGTTTCCGTGTGTCGATTATTCCGCATACCTTAAGCGAAACGAATTTAGGCACAAAAAAGGTCGGTAGTCTCGTGAATTTAGAGAACGATGTAATCGGAAAATATGTGGAAAAATTGCTGTCGCCGAAACAGAGCGAGCCACAGAGCAATATCACCGAAGAGTTTTTAAAGCGGGTCGGATTTTAAGTAGGGACACACTGCGTGTGTCCATAAAATGAATGACTAACGGACACACGCAGTGTGTCCCTACAGTATTAAACGAAAAGGAAAGCAAATGTTTCAATTTTCAAGTGTAGAACAAGCCTTAGACGCATTACGCCAAGGCAAAATTATTATCGTCAGCGATGATGAAGACAGAGAAAACGAAGGGGATTTTATCTGTGCGGCGGAATTTGCCACCCCTGAAAATATCAACTTTATGGCAACTTATGGTAAGGGCTTGATTTGTATGCCGATTTCAACGGCGATTGCCAAAAAACTCGACCTACCGCAGATGGTTTCGTACAACACCGACAACCACGAAACTGCCTTTACCGTAGCTATCGATCACATTGATACAGACACAGGTATTTCGGCTTTTGAGCGTTCGCTTACAGCACTTAAAGTGGTGGACGACAACGCTAAACCAAGCGATTTCCGTCGCCCTGGGCATATGTTCCCACTGCTTGCGAAAGACGGTGGCGTGTTGGTGCGTAACGGACATACGGAAGCAACAGTAGATCTCGCTCGTTTAGCAGGGCTTAAACACGCAGGGCTATGTTGTGAAATTATGGCAGACGACGGCACAATGATGAAAATGCCTGAACTACAAGCCTTTGCCACACAACACAATATGCCGTTTATCACGATTGCTCAGCTTCAAGAATACCGCCGAGCAAAAGATTGTTTAATTGAGCAAATTTCTGTGGTCAAAATGCCGACCAAATATGGCGAATTTACTGCACATAGTTTTATTGAAAAAATCACAGGCAAAGAGCATATTGCCTTAGTGAAAGGGGATATTGGTAACGGCGAAGAGGTACTGTGCCGTATTCACTCTGAATGTTTGACTGGTGATGCCTTTGGCTCACAACGTTGCGATTGCGGTCAGCAATTTGCCGCCGCAATGAGCCAAATTGAACAAGAAGGTCGAGGTGTGTTGCTCTATTTACGTCAAGAAGGTCGAGGCATTGGCTTAATCAACAAACTGCGTGCTTATGAGCTACAAGATAAAGGAATGGATACCGTCGAGGCAAATTTGGCTCTTGGCTTCGGTGAAGATGAACGTGAATACCATATCGGTGCACAGATGTTTCGCAGTTTAGGCGTAAAAACAATCCGCTTGCTGACCAATAACCCAGCAAAAATCGAAGGCTTACAGCAAGTTGGCTTAAATATCGTGGCACGAGAGCCGATTATGGTTGAGCCGAACAAACACGATTTGGAATACCTTAAAGTTAAACAAGTTAAAATGAGACATTTGTTTAATTTTTAACGTCTACTCTCTCCCGTTTACGGGAGAGAGACAGCTCAAAATAGCGTAAGGCTATTTTGAGCAGAGAGAGGATAAGCGGTCAGATTTTTTAAAAATTTTGAAAAGCCCTCTCCCTCCGAAAATTCTTCGAATTTTCTCCACCCTCTCCCGTAAACGGGAGAGGGGAATTTACATTCAATATAAGGAAAAGCAAAAATGGCAATTATCACAGGTAATTTAGTGGCAACAGGGTTAAAATTCGGCATTGTGTGTGCGAGATTTAATGATTTTATCAACGACAAACTGTTAAGCGGTGCGATTGACACACTCGTTCGCCACGGTGCTAGCGAAAGCGATATTGATACCGCTTGGGTACCGGGCGCATTTGAAATTCCGTTGGTCGCAAAAAAAATGGCGGAAAGCGGTAAGTATGATGCGGTAATCTGCTTAGGTACGGTAATCCGTGGCTCAACCACACACTATGATTATGTATGTAATGAAGCGGCAAAAGGCATTGGGGCAGTGAGTTTACAAACAGGTGTTCCAGTGATTTTTGGTGTATTAACCACTGAAAATATCGAACAAGCTATCGAACGTGCAGGCACAAAAGCAGGTAATAAAGGCTCTGAATGTGCGTTAGGTGCGATTGAGATGGTGAATGTGTTAAAAGCACTGTAATTTGCAAAATAGTAGGCGGAAGTAACCGCTTGTATAGAAAGAAGGGCTGAAAAATATCAGCCCTTTTATACATTAAATTAACCTATTTTTTTCCAAATTCGAGTTTGGTAATCACGAATAGAACGGTCAGAACTGAATGTCCCCAAACGAGCTGTATTAAGAATCGCAGATTCAACCCAAGCGGTTTGATCTTGGTAACGTTTTGCAACTTCTTTTTGAGCCTCACGATAGCTTGCAAAATCCGCTAACACACAGAAATAATCTTTGTTTAACAGATCGTAAACTAATGGTTCAAAGGTATCTTTATTACCACCTGAGAAAGTGCCGTCCGCTAATGCGTCAATCGCCTGTTTTAATACAGGATCTTGCTCATAGTAAGTTTTAGACACATAACCTTTTGCACGCAATTCACGCACAGATTCAACTGTATGTCCGAAAATCACGACATTTTCTTCCCCTGCAAATTCTGCAATTTCTACGTTTGCACCATCTAATGTGCCAAGCGTAATTGCACCATTGAGAGCTAATTTCATATTGCCCGTGCCTGACGCTTCTTTACCCGCAAGAGAAATCTGCTCAGAAACATCTGCCGCAGGAATGATTTTCTCCGCAAGGCTTACACGGTAGTCTGGTAAGAATGCTACTTGTAATTTACCTTGCATATCAGGATCGTTGTTAATCACTTTTGCCACAGCGTTGATGGCTTGAATAATTTGTTTCGCCATAAAGTAACCTGGTGCCGCTTTACCTGCAAAGATAAACAGGCGTGGTACAACCTCTTGTTGTGGGTTCGCTTTAAGCTCTTGATAAGTGGCGATGATATTCAACAGGTTCAAATGTTGGCGTTTGTATTCGTGGAAACGTTTAATTTGAACATCGAAAATCGCATTGCAATTCACTTTTAAACCAAGTGATTGCTCAATTTCTTTCGCTAATAGCTGTTTGTTTTGCTGTTTGATGTGATTGTAATCTGCTTGGAACTGTGGATCTTTGGCAAATTTCTCAATTTGAGCCAACAATTCAAGATCTTTTGTCCAGTCACCTTTGACATATTTATCTAACAATGCACTCAATAATGGGTTTGCTTGGCGGATCCAACGACGAGGGGTAATACCGTTAGTTACATTGTGGAAGCGACCTTTAAACAAGCGGTTATAAGCTGGGAATAAATCGCTTACCACTAAATCCGAGTGAATTTGTGCCACACCATTGACAGCAAAAGATCCTACAACACAAAGGTTTGCCATACGCACACGGTGGTTCATTAAGACCGCTGTTTCGTCCCACGCATCTGCAAATTCTGCTTCGCTAAATTCCGCTTTCACTTGTTGATAAAGCTCGTGGTTAATGCGGTCAATGATGATTAAATGGCGTGGCAACAATTTCGCGACGAGATTTTGATCCCACTGCTCTAACGCTTCAGGCAATAAAGTATGGTTGGTGTAAGCAAATGTTTTTGAACAAATTGCCCAAGCACGATCCCAACATAAACCGTATTCGTCAATCAAAAGACGCATTAATTCGGGGATTGCAATCGCAGGGTGCGTATCGTTTAACTGGATTACTTCAAATTCAGGCAACTGCTCTAAGGTTCTGCCTTGTGCAAGGTGATTTTTTAGAATATCAGCAACAGAGCAAGCACAGTGGAAATATTGTTGCATTAAACGCAACTCTTTACCTTCTTGGTGATTGTCGTTTGGATATAACACTTTGGTTAATTTTGACGCATCAACCACTTTGCTTTCAGACTCAAGATAGTCGCCGTCGTTAAATTGAGCAAGATCGAAGGACGTTTCGCTATAACCTTGCCATAAACGTAACGGCTGTTGAACCCCTTTATAACCCACTACGGGTAAATCAAAGGCTTCACCATAAATTGTCCACGCTGGTTTCCATTCATATTTATCACCGTCACGATGCCATACTTCACCACCAAAGCCAACGGTTTGGCGAAAATCTGGGCGATGATATTGTTGAGCATAGAAATCACGGCTCCACGCATCGCCTTCTTCACGTTGTTCACCTGCCCAGCCAAAGCTCTGTTTGAATAAACCGTATTGATAGTGTAATCCGTATCCGACCGCTGGCTGAGCAAGGCTTGCCATTGAATCTAAATAGCAGGCAGCTAAACGACCTAAACCGCCATTGCCTAATGATGGATCACGCTCTTCTTCAAGAATATCGACTAAATTTTTACCATATTGAGCAAGGGCTAAATGGACATATTGATAAACGCCAAGACTCATTAAGTTGTTACCCAGTAAACGTCCGATTAAGAACTCCATTGAGAGATAGTTTACTTTGCGAGTGTTTACAAGCGGTGCATTTTTAGGGAAATGTTGCAAAATCGCCTGCTGGCTGACTTCGGCAATGAATTGATACCATTGTTGTGTAGAAAGTTGTTCTGGTTTTAAAAAACGCTCTTCACAGTAGTTTTTTAACGACTGCTCAAACAGTGTTTCAAATTGTTGAGTAGATGACATAGATCCTCCAAATAAAATTTTTTAAATAGTATAGGTATTATGAATAAAATTGCGAGTGCTAAATCATTCTTTTAAAAATGAATTAGGGATGAGAAAGGAGTAGGAAAGGATGAAAAGCCAAATAGCACGCAATATCGTGCTATTTGGATTATGGTTATAAAGTTATTTTTTGGCTTTTAAATCTGCCACTTTCTGTGAACGATAAATCGCATTGATTGCGTGGATTAAGGCTCTAGCGGAAGATTCCACAATATCTGTTGCTAAACCTACGCCATGGAAACGACGGCCTTGATATTCCACCACAATGTCAACTTGTCCTAATGCTTCAGCACCTTCACCTTTTGCTGTTAAGTTATAGTTGAGCATTTTAATATCCATGCCAGTAATCGCTAAAATAGCGTTATAAACTGCATCAACAGGGCCATTACCACCTTGTGATACTTGGCTTAAGCGTTTGCCATCTAATTCAACTTGTACGAAAGCAGAAGCTGGTAATCCGCTGATTAATTGTGATGTGATTACATCTAACACTAAGCGATCTTCATCCCCTTGTTGCATATCAATAAATGCAAGGGCTTCCAAATCATAATCAAAAACTTGACCTTTTTTATCTGCTAATTTTAAGAAAGCTTCATAGAGTTTATCTAAATCGTAATCGCTCTCTTGATAGCCCATTTCTTCCATATGGTTTTTCACGGCAGCACGACCAGAACGAGCGGTCAGATTGAGCTTCTCTTTTTTCAATCCGATAGTTTCTGGTGACATAATTTCATAGGTATTTTTATTTTTAACCATACCATCTTGGTGAATACCTGATGAGTGAGCGAAAGCATTTGACCCTACAATCGCTTTATTCGGTTGAATTGGCATATTACAAAGTTGGCTTACCATTTGGCTGACACGGTGAATTTCTTGGGTATTGATACGAGTATCTAAGCCGTTAAATAAGGCTTGGCGAGTTTTAATTGCCATTACCACTTCTTCAAGTGCGGTGTTACCTGCACGTTCACCGATACCATTGATGGTACACTCAATCTGTCTTGCACCGTTTTGAATTGCGGTTAATGAGTTTGCAGTTGCCATGCCTAAATCGTTATGGCAATGGACAGAAATCACTGCTTTATCCACATTCGGTACACGGTTCATCACATTAGCAATAATATTGCCATACTCAGCAGGCAAACAGAAACCAACGGTATCAGGAATATTGACCGTGGTTGCTCCTGCTTTGATCGCAGCTTCAACAATACGGCAGATATTATCTACCCCTGTACGCCCTGCATCTTCACAGGAAAATTCTACATCATCGGTATAGCTACGAGCACGTTTAACTGCATGAACGGCCATATCCAATACATCATCAAAGGTTTTGCGGAGTTTAGATTCAACATGTAAGGCAGATGTTGCAATAAAGGTATGAATACGGAAGGCCTCTGCAACTTTTAAGGCTTCTGCTGCGACATCAATATCTTTATCAACTGCACGAGATAAAGCACATACTCGGCTATTTTTAATATGGCGAGCAATGGTTTGAACAGATTCAAAATCGCCAGCAGATGATACTGGAAAACCAACTTCCATTACATCTACCCCTAAACGTTCGAGAGCAAGTGCGATTTGTAATTTTTCTTTTACCGTTAAGCTTGCTTTTAATGATTGTTCGCCATCACGCAAAGTGGTATCAAAAATAATAATATTATTGTTAGCCATATAGAGATCCTCTTACATTGTTATATTCATATATTAACATTCACACGGATAAAAAAAAGCCCGCATTTTCGTGCGGGCTAAGTGTGGATAGTGAACTGTTTTCTCTAACCGAGTCTTATCCTCGCACAGAATGCGTGAGAAGAAGCAGGCTCAGAGAAGATAGTTTTACCATTGTTGTGTGTTTATGTTTGCATTGTTATTTGGAACAGCCTCATATTAACTTCAAATGGAGTGATGTCAATAGTATTTTATATTTGCGCAAACGTTTACTTGTTTAAAATGTGTTAAAGTTTTAGTGTTTTTATCTGTATTTTATTAACATAATAGTTGATTTATTGATTATTTCTACATTTTTCAAAATAAAAATGACATTTTTTTTCTAAATACAACCTTAAATATTTTTTAGCTGTTTTGTTATTTTTTAATCAACGCTTAATTCAACACAAAGAAAATGGGATTTTTTTTGATATAGCTTAGTAAATTTGTTAGCCTTACTTATCTTTTTTACCAGCCAAGGGATGTGTTATGGCAATTCAACCTTATCGTGCAATTATTTCAGATCTTGATGGAACATTACTGAATGCAAATCATCGGATCGGTGATTTTACTATTGATACTTTACGTAAACTCTCTGAAAAAGGCGTTGATATTTTCTTAGCCACGGGACGAAATTACCCTGATGTAAAACATATCATCAGTAAAGTTGGGGTAAATGAAGCGACTTTAGTGACATCTAATGGTGCAAGAGGAAACAATCTTGCGGGGCAACTTTTATACCAAAATCATCTTCCTGAAGAAATTGCGTTCTCCATTATGAATGAAACGCCCTTTGACTCAAAACGAGTATTTATTAATAGTTATCAAGGTGATGAGTGGTTTATCAATATTGAAATTGAACAGCTGCGTAAATATCACCAAGATTCAGGCTTTATGTATCAAGTCATTGATTTTTCTAAACATCATGGAAAAAATACGGAAAAAGTTTTTTTTATCGGGAAAACACCTGAAGATTTACTGCCAGTGGAAGAATATGTTCGTCAACACTATGGCGATCAACTTCAAATTACCTATTCAACTCCACAATGCTTAGAAATGATGAATAAAGGCGTGTGTAAAGCCAACACGCTTGCTGAGCTAGTCAAACTAAAAGGTTATTCCTTATCAGACTGCATTGCGTTTGGTGACGGTATGAACGATGTTGAAATGTTATCTCAGGTTGGTAAAGGATGCTTAATGGGCAATGCAGATCCCCGTTTAAAATCAGCCTTGCCAAATAATGAACAGATTGGTGATCATAAAGATGAGGCAGTAGCAAAATATCTCCGTACGATTTTTGGTATCATCTAGGCAATACAAGCGGTAAGATTTTTGAACAATTTTGCAAAAAATTTGTCGGAACTTACCGCTTAGTTATATTTATCGGAAAGTTATGAAAATATTAAAATCACTCTTAGTTATCGCCATTCTAGCAGGGGTAGGTGTAGGCGCTTATTCCTACTTTAATACAGGAGAAAGCCAGCAAATTCACTATATTACTGAAGAGAGTAAAATAGGTGATTTAGATAAAAGTGTGTTGGCAACAGGCTCTGTCCGAGCTAATCAACGCACAGAAGTGGGCGCTCAAGTCTCTGGTAAGATCCAAAAAATCCATGTGACCTTAGGGCAAACGGTCAAAAAAGGGGAATTAATCGCAGAGATTGATTCAGAAACACAACAAAATAATCTGAATACAGCACAAGCTGAACTATCTGCTTATAAAACTCAACTTAATGCTAAACAGGTAGCATTAAGCGTGGCAGAATCGAATTACCAACGTTTATCTAAACTTTATAACCAAAAGAGCGCATCTTTAAGTGATTTAGAATCGGCTAAAAATGAACTTGCAACAGCGAAAGCCAATCTTGAAGATGTGAAGTCACAAATTCAAGTGGCTGAAATTGCAGTGAATACAGCTAAAACAAATTTAGGTTATACCAAAATCACGTCACCGATTGATGGGATTATTGTGTCTATCCCTGTTTCTGAAGGGCAGACCGTCAATGCTAATCAAAGCTCTCCAACAATTGTTCAAGTGGCAGATTTATCGAAAGCGTTAATAAAATTAGAAATTGCTGAAGGCGATATTGCTCAAGTAAAAGCTGATCAAGCTGTCAGTTTTAATACCTTGGCAGAGCCTAACCGTCGATATCAAGGTAAAATTAAATCCATTGATCCTGCATTAACCACCCTAACCGATAATAATTACACCGAAGAATCGGGAAATAGTACAGCTGTTTATTATTACGCAAATGTTATTGTAGATAATCCTGAAATGAGTTTGCGTATTGGAATGACGACACAAGGAAAGGTCGTTATTTCAGAGAAGAAAAATGTTTTACTTGTGCCTACAACAGCAATTAAAAAACAAGGTAAAGAGAAAATTATTCAGGTGCTTGAAAATGGTAAATCCGTAGAAAGAACCGTTCAGACGGGGTTAGCAGACAGTCAATATACCGAAATTATCTCTGGGTTAAACGAAGGTGAAAAAGTGATTACCGCTCAACGTTCAGCTAATGAACAGGTGAGTAGTAATAATATGCGTATGCCACGATTCTAAAAATCTTTCTTTGTTTCGTAATTAATACAATCGATACCATACTGAAAGCATATTTGAACCATGTCTAAATTTAGAGTAAAAACATGGTACAAATATGCTTTTTTATTGCTTTTTATATAGGGCGGGTAGATAATCAAATCGTTACCTTAGAGTGACACGATCATTTTAAAAAATAATATAAGAAATCAAAACAAGAAAATGATAGATAGGCTTAAATTTAAGCTTATGTAAAATTATATAAGGAGGCAATTATGCGTAAAGTACCATTCCGCTACTCTACATTAGCGATCGCTATTGCTGGTCTTTTAGGCAGTTATATGGCTTATGGATCTGTTGTTCGTAGTGATATTCCTTACCAAGACTTCCGAGATTTTGCTGAAAATAAAGGAAAATTTACGGTCGGAGCGACAGATATTCCTATTTATAACACCAGTGGCAATCGAATTGGCAGTACCATGGTAAATGCGCCAATGCCTGATTTTGGTGCGGTTAGCACTAATGGGGTTGCGACATTGATTCACCCTCAGTTTATCACTAGTGTTGCACATAATGCGGGTTATACGACTATTAATTTCGGTCATAAAGATATTTTACCTCGTTTTGATTATCAACTTGTTGCTCGCAATAACCTTTCAGATCCTATCACTAATACCACTGATTTCCATGCTCCACGTTTACATAAATTAGTGACAGAAGTTGCACCTATTCCAACTCATTTTGCAGGTGACTTACAAACAAATTATGAAGATGCGAATCGATTTAGTGCCTATGCTCGGGTAGGTTCAGGATTGCAATATGCGGGTACTGGGGCGGAGAGTAACCAAAAGACTTATGTTGCTTGGGCATATAAGTTCCTCACTGGCGGAAATATTCCTAATTTTAGTTCCACCAAAGGTGACGGTACAATTAATTTTGAACGTAATTTGAGTACAGCAAATGGCATTATGCCTACAATTATTGAACAAGGGGATAGTGGTTCACCTTTGCTTGCTTATGATCGTAATACAAAGCGTTGGGGGATAATTGGTGTTACCAGGGCTTATTCGAGTAGCCAGTTTTGGTATGTAACGATGAAACCTAATTTTGTCACCCAAAATATTAATAATAGCCATGCAGGAACTTTAACTAATGCACAAGATGGAAGCTATTTCACATGGATGCCTCAAGGAAATACGAGCATAATTAATGGTAATGGTAAATCACTTACAGTCTTACTCAAAAATACCACTGGTGATGAAGCATCAGCTCTCAATCACGGAAAATCCGTTCGCTTTGATGGACAAGCAGGTACTATTACCTTAGCCAATCATATCAATCAAGGGGCTGGAGCATTAGAGCTTGGCGGTAATATGACTGTTAAAGGTGCGAATGCTAATACGACTTGGCTTGGTGCTGGAGTGGTTGTTGATTACGATAAAACAGTTAATTGGCAGGTAAAAAATCCCGAAGGTGATCGCTTATCTAAACTGGGGCAAGGTACACTTGTTGTTAATGGTACAGGAACTAACTTAGGCGATATCAGCGTTGGTGATGGTAAAGTTGTGCTTGCGATGAAAGCAGACAGTGATGGAAATAAACAAGCCTTTAACCGTGTCGAAATTGTAAGTGGTCGCCCGACCGTCGTATTAAATGATAACCAACAGGTAAAACCTGAGAATATTCATTTTGGTTATCGTGGCGGACGTTTAGATTTAAACGGAACAACGTTTGATTCATCTACGATCAATGCCGTTGATGATGGAGCTAAAGTTGTCAATCATAATACCAGTAATACAGCCAATGTTGTCTTACGTGGACATGGTAAAGTTGACCAACGTATTTTCAATGTGGTCCCACGCCAAACCCAAGCAGAACAATTAGGCAAATCTCTTACTTGGGGGCGATGGGGAACTGGCGGTGCAGATATTTACGAATATATCAATACTCATGCAGGAAATAGAACAGACTATTTCACGTTAAATACAGGGGGAAATGCAGGTAGCTATTTTCCAACGAATCAATCGAGTAATAGTCATTGGACATATATTGGTTCAGATAAAACAGCAGCTATTGAAACTGCATTTACTCAAAAACAGGCTGAGCGACTCACTTGGGGAAGATGGGGTGTTGCTGGTTCGGATATTTATGAATATATCAACACTCACGCAGGTAATCGAAAAGACTACTTTATCTTAAAAGATGGTGGCAATGCTCGTCGTTATTTCCCTACGCAGAAAACGGATAATGATAGTTGGATTTATCTCGGAAGCGATAAATTTACGGCAGTTAAAAATGCTCTTAAATACTACGATACTAAAGAATTAGTTTGGGGAAGATGGAATTCGGCAGGGGCAGATATTTACGAATATATCAATACTCATGCAGGTAATCGGACAGATTACTTTGTGTTAAAAGGTAATGCAGGTGCTTTCTACCCAACGAATCAAACAAGCAGTGATGATTGGGAGTATTTAGGTTCAGATAAACAACAAGCGATTGATACTGTTATTTCTCGTAAACAAGCGGTACGTTCTACAACATTATTTACAGGTGTGCTTGGCGAAACAAATGGTACTAATGGTCGAATGAATGTGACCTATAAGCCGACTAATGCTCAAGATCGCCTTGTGCTAACAGGGGGAATGCGACTCAATGGTGAATTGAAGGTAAATGATGGTACAGTGTTACTCTCAGGCAGACCTGTTCCACACGCCTACGACTATGTGACTAATCAAGAAGTCGTTAATGATGATGAATGGATTAACCGCGAATATCGGGCTAATGCATTTTCAGTTAATCACGATGGTAAGCTTATCTTTGGACGTAATACTTCTCTAGTATCAGGTAGTTTTTATGGTGCACAGCAAGGTCTATTACAGTTTGGTTTTATTCAAGGCAGTACGCCTGTCTGCGAACGTTCAGATCATACGGGAGATATTCGTTGCAGTACACCAACCATATCGCAAAATGTGTACAACAGTATACCAACGCTACAAGCGAATGGTAACGTCCGACTTTGGCATAATGCGCAACTCCATGTAGGAAAAGCTAATTTAACAGGACGAATCACAGCGGATAAAACCACCACAACAATCATTGAATCCGATGGTAAATGGCAGATGACCGGGAATAGCACTCTTGGTAATTTTGTGCTTAATGGTGGTGAAGTCGATCTAAATGCAGAGAATAACCACAGCCGCTATCAATCTTTAACCATTAATGGTGATTTGTCAGGAACAGGACGATTCTCTTATCTGACTAATGCTGCCGAAGGTCTAGGCGATCATATTACGGTAAATGGCAGAGCTAGGGGTAATTTTAACTTAGCAATCAGCAATACGGGGCGGGAGCCAACAGATGTTAGCCCAATCAGTTTAATGAGAGTGACTAATGCAGAACAAAATGCTTCAGAGTTGAATTTATCATTGAATGATGGATATGTAGATCTCGGTGCATATCGTTATATTCTAACTAATATACGTAATGACTATCGCTTATACAGTCCACTGAGAGATGCACAAGTGAATCACCAGTCACAAGATTTACAAGTACTTTTGGATAAAGCAAAAGCTGAAGCAGAGAAATATGAGAAAGAAGTAAAACGTTTATCTGATGAAGCGAAAGCGAAACAAAATGAGCAGAGAAAAGTCCAGAAGACGATTAATGCATTAAAACGACAGTATAAAAACCAAGAATCTTATTTAGAAACACTGAAATTGGTAAATTTCCTTGCTCGTAGACGTGCAACTCAGCAGTTAAATCTCATTAAGAATCAAATTAACAGCAATACTGCGTTGTATGATCGACTTGATCTAACTATTAAAGCTCTTGATATGTCGTTACGGAGAGCACAAGAGCAGCAAAACCAAGCTCAGGCAGAAATTCAAGAACTAGAAGTATTAGTTAGTGATGTATTTAGACAAGCAGAAGAGCTTTGCCTTCAAACACAATCAGCGGAGATTTGTGAAGCTGTAGTACGTACTGCATCATTTGATGAACCAATGAGCCAAAAAGATGGTATCAGTAAATATACGAATGCGGCATTATCTGAACTATCTGCTCAGGTAAGTACATTGCTTCAAGTTGATCGTAATGTGTATCGTGAGCTTACAAAGTTCAAGACTGATCCATTATCTGTTTGGGTGAACTATGATTATCAACAAGTTCGAGCAGATTCCGCAAACTATCGTCGTTATAAGCGAAATGCGTCACTTACCCAATTAGGCGTTGAAGGCGAATTATCTCCTGTATTTCGAGCTGGGTTGATACTTTCTTCTTTGAACTCAACATTAACATTCGATCAAGCTCAAGGCGATGGTAAATACAAAGCAGCTACCGCTTATCTTAAAGCTCAATCAGAGAATGGTTGGATTGCGGCATTAGAAGCAAGCTATGGAAAAGCCAAAAATAGCGTAAGTATTGATGGCGAAAAAACAGATGTGAAACGCCACATTAATACGCTTGGTGTTACCATTGCTAAACTTTGGCAGCTTAATGATTGGCAAATCCGCCCGTCTGTTAGCGTGAAACAACATCGTCTTTCAGGGGTAAATTACCACTTAAACGGTGCTGAAGTGCAAATTAAACCAATGACATTGACACACTATCAAGCTGGTTTAGCTTTGGAACATAAATTCCAAGTTGGTCAGTTAAGTATTACACCAAGATTAAGTAGTACTTATACTGATGCTAGCCACAATTCAATCCGTAATAAGATGATAGGCGTAAATGGCAATACCTTTATGCAGAACTTTGACCGACACTTTAATCATGAAGTAGGTTTAAACGTGGAAGGTAAAAACTGGTTCCTTGATGCGAATTTAGGTATCTTATATGGAAAAGAAATCTCTAAATATCGTTATGCAGGGATAAAAGTAGGGTATCGTTGGTAATACATATTTACACCCAAGAATAGTTATATTTTTAATACAAGCGGTTAGATTTGTCCAATCTTTTGCAACTCGTCCTTATAGCGAGTACAATTCTTCCATTTGCAACATTTCGGATAAATCAAACCGCTTGTATGTCATTTGAACTTCAATTTCGTCTGCCGAGAGCGGACAGCACACATCAAGATCATCAAACTTTAGGTAACTTAATCGGGCATTCGGATACTCTTGCGATTGTGCAAGCAAGCCAGCAATTCCAAGGCTTGACGGTGGTGGTGACACCTGATACTCGCACAGCGTTACGGTTGGAAAAAAGTTTGCCGAGCTTCACCAAACTGCCTGTACTGCTTTTTCCTGACTGGGAAACCTTGCCTTACGACAATTTTTCACCTCATCAAGATATTATTTCCGCCCGTTTGTCTGCGTTATTTCAGTTGCAACAAGGGCAGAAACAGATTTTCCTGTTGCCAATCAATACCTTATTACAAAAAGTCTGCCCACCGAGTTATTTGGCGAGCAATGTACTGTTGATTAAAAAAGGCGACCGTTTTTCGATTGAGAAATTGCGTTTACAGCTGGAAAATGCCGGCTATCGAGCGGTGGAACAGGTGCTGGAATATGGCGAATATGCAGTGCGTGGGGCGTTGCTCGATCTTTATCCAATGGGGGCGAATTCGCCTTACCGTTTGGACTTTTTTGACGATGAAATCGACACGATCCGCACCTTTGATGTGGATAATCAACGTACCATTGAACAGATTGACGAAATCAATTTATTGCCAGCCCACGAGTTCCCGACAGATAGCAACGGGATCGAGTATTTTCGTGGCAAGTTCCGTGAACAATTCGGTGAAATTCGCCGTGAACCTGAGCATATTTATCAGCAGGTGAGCAAAGGCATTTTGAATGCAGGGATTGAATACTGGCAACCGCTCTTTTTTGAACAAATGGCGAGCTTGTTTGAGTATCTGCCTGAACAGACGTTGTTTATTACCTTTGCCGATATTCAGCAAAAAGCCGAGCAATTTCAACAAGATACCGCAAGACGTTATGAAAGTCGCCGTGTCGATCCGATGCGACCGCTACTTCCACCTGAACAGCTTTGGTTTAATATCGATCAGATTAACCAACAGCTAAAAGGCTATCCACGTCTAACTTTAACCAATGAGAAAGTCCGCAGTTCGGCGGCGAAGCAGAACGCCAACCTTGAGCCACTACCTGACATTGCGGTGCAATCCAACCAAAAAGAGCCTTTTGCCGCTTTTTTACAGTTTCAGCAGAAATTTAAGGGGCAAATTCTCTTTTCGGTGGAAACGGAAGGCAGACGGGAAACCTTGCTGGAGTTACTTGCACCGTTAAATATTAAACCAAAGCAAGTGAAGCAACTGGCTGAGATCAATTCGCCAATTTCTTTACTGATCTCACCGCTTGATCAAGGGTTTATTATTGAAACAAGCGGTCAAAAACTGGCGATAATTTGCGAAACGGATCTGTTAGGCGAAAAAGTTCAGCAAAGTCGCCGACAAGAGAAAAGCCGTAAAACTGTTAATCCTGATACTTTGATCCGCAACCTTGCCGAGCTAAAAATCGGGCAAGCAGTGGTGCATTTGGAAAACGGTGTGGGGCGTTATGGCGGTTTAACCACCCTTGATGCTGGCGGCATTAAGGCGGAATACCTTGTGTTGCATTATGCCAACGATGCCAAACTTTATGTGCCTGTGGCTTCTCTTCATTTGATTAGCCGTTATATCGGCGGCACGGACGAAAATGCCCCGTTGCATAAGTTGGGATCGGAAGCTTGGGCGAAAACTCGCCAAAAAGCAGCGGAGAAAATTCGTGATGTGGCGGCGGAGTTGCTGGATGTCTATGCGAAACGTGAGTCGCAAAAAGGCTTTGCGTTCGAGTATGATCGTGATGCGTTCGTGCAATTTAGCAACACTTTCCCGTTTGAAGAAACCGAAGATCAGAAAACGGCGATCAATGCAGTGATTAGCGATATGTGCTTGCCGAAAGCGATGGATCGCCTCGTTTGTGGTGATGTTGGCTTTGGTAAAACCGAAGTGGCAATGCGAGCGACCTTCTTGGCGGTAATGAACCATAAACAAGTGGCGATCCTCGCCCCAACAACCTTGTTGGCACAACAACATTTTGAGAATTTTAAAGATCGTTTTGCCAATTATCCGATCAATGTGGAAGTGCTTTCCCGTTTCAAAACCGCCAAAGAGCAGAAGGAAATTTTGGCAAAAGTGGCGGACGGCAAGGTCGATATTTTGGTCGGCACGCATAAATTATTGCAAGAAGATGTGCAGTTCAAGGATCTTGGCTTGCTGGTGATTGACGAAGAACACCGTTTCGGCGTGCGTCAAAAAGAGCGAATTAAGCAACTGCGTGCCAATATTGATATTCTTACGCTCACGGCAACGCCAATTCCAAGAACGCTCAATATGGCGTTAAACGGAATGCGGGATCTGTCGATTATCGCCAGTCCGCCGGCTCGCCGTTTGTCAATCAAAACCTTTGTGCGACAAAGCGATGATACGGTGATCAAAGAAGCGATTTTGCGTGAAATTCTGCGTGGCGGACAAGTGTATTATTTGCATAATGATGTGGCAACCATTGAAAATACCGCGCAACAACTTGCTGAGCTAGTGCCAGAAGCTCGTATTGTGATCGGACACGGGCAGATGCGAGAGCGTGAGTTGGAGCGAGTAATGTCCGATTTCTACCACCAACGTTTTAATCTGTTGGTTTGCTCAACCATTATTGAAACAGGGATTGATGTACCGACCGCCAATACCATTATTATTGAGCGAGCGGATAAATTCGGCTTAGCACAGCTACACCAACTACGTGGACGTGTCGGACGTTCGCACCACCAAGCCTATGCTTATATGCTTACCCCTCCACCAAAAACGCTGACTAAAGATGCACAACAGCGGTTAGAAGCGATGAGTAACATTGATAACCTTGGGGCAGGCTTTGTGCTGGCAACCCACGATCTTGAAATTCGTGGAGCGGGTGAATTACTAGGGAGCGAACAGAGCGGACAGATTGAGAGCTTAGGTTTTTCACTCTATATGGAACTGCTTGAAAATGCGGTCAAAGCCTTGCAAGAAGGGCGTGAACCGACTTTAGACGAAATCACCCAACAGCAAGTGGATATTGAATTGCGAGTGCCTGCGTTACTGCCTGATGATTATCTGCCTGATGTGAATATGCGTTTGTCGTTCTACAAACGCATTGCCAGTGCAGAGAGTGATGAAGCCTTAAAAGATCTGAAAATCGAACTGATTGACCGCTTCGGTTTATTGCCAGAAGCCACGAAAAATCTGTTCCAAATTACTCAGTTACGCCATTTGGCAAAAGGATTGCAGTTGAAAAAAGTTGATGCAGGGATCAACGGTGGTTATCTTGAGTTCAAACCAACCGCAACGCCTGATCCGATGAAATTCTTAAAACTGATCCAAGCGGATAAAAATGTCTATAAATTTGACGGTCCATTGAAATTCCGTTTTACCAAGCCAATGGAACGGGCGGAAGATCGCTTGGCGTTTGTGGTGGAGTTGATTGAAGGTTTAATGAAAGATTAATATAACAAGCGGTCAGATTGAGCCGATCTTTTGCAAAAGCAGTTATTTGTCCGAAAATTTTCCAAGAAGTTTCTAAAATTTAGCCGAACAAACAAATTTTTAAGATTTGTATTTGACAAAAATTTAAAAATCACTAGAATGCTCCACACAAATTCGCTACGGTAACGTAGCGTTTTTATTGCGGGAATAGCTCAGTTGGTAGAGCACGACCTTGCCAAGGTCGGGGTCGCGAGTTCGAGCCTCGTTTCCCGCTCCATTTTTGTAATGTGTAGTGCCCGAGTGGCGGAATCGGTAGACGCAAGGGATTTAAAATCCCTCGCCTTTCGGGGCGTGCCAGTTCAAGTCTGGCCTCGGGCACCATTTACAGAAAGACAATTTAGCAAATCAATGCGGGAATAGCTCAGTTGGTAGAGCACGACCTTGCCAAGGTCGGGGTCGCGAGTTCGAGCCTCGTTTCCCGCTCCATTTTTATGATGCGTTTATGCCCGAGTGGCGGAATCGGTAGACGCAAGGGATTTAAAATCCCTCGCCTTTCGGGGCGTGCCAGTTCAAGTCTGGCCTCGGGCACCATTTCGAAACAGAAGATAGCACCTTAAGGTGCTTTTTTTATATCTTTTTTCCACTTGGTTGTTTATTCAGCGATTGGTTTTGATTATTTGATTTACTTCAAATAAAGTGCAAAATCTTCTAGTAAATCATCTCACCTTTTTATACATTTCAAATACATCTTTTATTCTATCTTATTGTTTTAAATAAGAAAAATTATCATTTGTGATGAATCATATGTGGGAGGCTCGCGTGAAACGAGTAAGCAAAATGTTAAGAAACAGCCTTGTTGCGACAATGGCGATGTTGGGGTGTATTCATTCTGCTTGGGCAGGGGAAGCCAAAGAATTTGAAGGTCCAAAACCCGATGTGAAGATTGAGTCAGCAAATCATAAATTTGCTGAACTCTACCCTTTGCAATACCAATCTTGGGCAGCGACAGCAGAATCTAAAGAGGTGGTGAGTGCATTAGAAGAAGATCCACGTTTAGTGATTCTTTGGACAGGTTATGCTTTCTCAAAAGACTATAACAAACCACGTGGTCACTTCTATGCGGTTACTGATGTGCGTAATATTTTACGTACAGGTGCACCAATGGAGCCAGATGCAGGCCCTCAACCGATGGCATGCTGGGCATGTAAAAGTCCTGATGTGCCACGGATGATCGCAGAAAAAGGTGAAGTTGGCTATTTTGATGCTAAGTGGGCAAAATATGGTTCAGAAATTGTCAACCCGATTGGTTGTGCTGACTGTCACGATACCACTTCACAAGAATTTAAAGATGGCAAAGCTGCATTACGTGTTGCCCGTCCACACGTTTTACGTGCATTAGAAGTAATTGGCTGGAAATTCGATACACTGGATAAACATGGTAAACGTGCAGCAGTATGTTCAAACTGCCACGTGGAATACTATTTTGCAGGTAAAGAAAAAGCGGTGACTTTCCCTTGGGATAAAGGTGTCGATGTCGATAGTATGGAAAAATACTATGATGAAATTAAGTTCACTGACTGGGTTCACGGCTTATCAAAAGCACCAATGCTAAAAGCACAACATCCAGACTTCGAAACTTGGGCATTAGGTACGCACGGTAAAAACGGTGTAACCTGTATCGACTGCCATATGCCAAAAGTGGAAACTAAAGACGGTAAAGTCTATACGGATCACAAAATTGGCAATCCGTTTGATAATTTCGAACATACTTGTAAAACCTGTCACGAACAAAGCAAAGAGAGCTTACAAGCACGCGTGAAAGAGCATAAAAAACAGATCAAAGATGTCATGATCCGTTTAGAAGATCAAATTGTGAAAGCACACTTTGAAGCGAAAAGAGCTTGGGAAGCGGGTGCAACTGAAGAAGAGATGAAAGATGCATTGCAAGCAATTCGTCATGCACAATGGCGTTGGGACTATTCAGCAGCAGGTCATGGTGGCCATATGCACGCACCTGATGTTATTCTTCATGTGATCGGAACTGGCTTAGATCGTGCGGCAGATGCTCGTACTAAACTTGCAGTTATCTTAACGAAACACGGCGTACAAACTCCGATTGAGTTCCCTGATATTTCAACGAAAGCGAAAGCACAAAAAGTTGTAGGTATCGACTTTGATAAAGAGAAAGCAGCGAAAGAAGAATTCTTACGCACCGTAGTACCACAATGGGAAAAAGAAGCGAAAGAGAAAGGCTTATTACCTGCGGACGCAAAATAATTTGCTAAGTCGAGGCTACTATGAAACATATTTTCTCAATGATTAAGCTACAAGCGGTTGCATTACTGAGTTTCTTTGCAATATCTTCTACTGTGTTGGCAGAAATGCCAGCACAACCACAGCCAATTTGGACCAATCCGTTGGATAATGTAGATGGCGCAACTATTGCTAAAGACTCTCGTCGTGATCCGAATACTTATTGTGTGAATTGTCACGGACATTTATCTACCTTCAAACACACAGGTAAGCACTTTCAAAAAGATACGGTTAGTCCAAATAACGGCAAACCGCTTAACTGTGTAAGTTGTCACGGCAATATTTCTGAAAATCACCGTAAAGGGGTGAAAGACGTAATGCGTTTTAACGCCCACGGTAAGGCTAAAAATCCAGCCTTAGAACGTTCAGTCGAAGAGCAAAATCAAGTCTGCTTTGCTTGCCATAGCCCTGACAAATTGCGTGAAAAATTCTGGGCGCACGACACCCACGCGAATAAAATTGCGTGTGTAAACTGCCATAAACTACACCCAGAAAAAGAACCAATGAAAGGAATTGAGTCTAAACAGCGTGTAAAACTCTGCGTGGATTGTCACACAGAAGTACACAAAGGTACGTTCAAAAAAGCGGAAGCTAAGGATCAAAAATGAGTTGTTCCCGTCGAGATTTCATCTCAGGGGCGGGAGCAGTGATTGCCGTGGCAGGCACAACGGGGCTTGCCACAAGTCAGCTCTCCCTTGCGACTGAGAAAGAAAGTAAAACCATTCGCTATGCGATGTTGCACGATGAGCAAGCCTGTATCGGTTGTACTGCTTGTATGGACGCTTGTCGTGAAACAAACAAAGTGCCAGAAGGTGTCTCTCGTTTAGAAATTATTCGTAGTCAACCTTATGGCGAATTTCCAAACGTAAAATATGAATTTTTCCGTCAATCTTGCCAACATTGTAGCAATGCTCCTTGTGTAAGTGTTTGCCCGACTGGTGCTTCCTTTGTGGATAAAGCTACAGGGATTGTGGATGTGAATCCGAATTTATGTGTGGGTTGCTCTTATTGTATTGCGGTTTGCCCATATCGTGTTCGCTACATTGAGCCAGTGAAGAAAACTGCCGATAAATGTAACTTCTGTCGAGATACAAATCTTGCACAAGGTAAACAGCCTGCCTGTGTAGAAAGCTGTCCAACCAAAGCACTGACGTTCGGCGACTTAAACGATCCAAACAGCGATATTTCTCGTTTAATTAAAGAGAAAGCGACTTATCGTACTAAAGTTGAATTAGGCACAGATCCACAGCTCTATCATATTAAAAGAGAGGGGGTGTAACGATGAATGAATATGTTCCATTCCAAACCCCAAATTTAGTATGGGATTCAACCATTGCGATTTATCTCTTTTTACTTGGGATATCCGCGGGTTCAACCTTGCTTACGGTGTTATATAAGCGTAAAGCGAATTTAGCTGATCCAAGCCAAAGTTGGATGATTCGCACAATGGCAATCATGTCACCGCTTGCAACCATCATCGGTTTAACCTTATTGATTTTCCACTTGGCTCGTCCGTGGACATTCTGGTATCTGATGTTCAACTACCAGTTTGATTCGGTAATGTCGATGGGGGTTATGCTATTCCAAGTCTTTATGGCGGTATTAGTTGTTTGGTTAGCGATTATCTTCAAAAACTGGCTAAGTGGTTTCAGTTTTATTCCCAAATTTGCTTTTGGATTAATTGATATTGCAGCGAAATTTACCTCGTTGATTGAAATCCTGTTGATTTTACTTTCCCTTGCACTTGGGGCTTATACGGGTTTCTTATTATCTGAATTAATCAGCTATCCAATGTTAAATAACCCTGTCTTGCCAGTCTTATTCTTGGCATCAGGGACTTCATCGGGTATAGCAGCACTTCTCGTTGCAATTTTAGTGGTTGGCAAAGTCGCAACGGATAGCCACGAAGTACATTTCTTGCATAAGTTTGAAAAGCCAGTTGCCTTGATTGAAATGTTACTTTTAGTAGGCTTCTTTGCTTACCTTTATGCTAAAGGTGGACAAAGTGCCGTGGCAGCAGATAACGCTTTAGCCTTCTCTGGCTACTGGGGTAAAATGTTCTGGGTAGGCGTTGTGGCTATCGGTTTAGTTATTCCAATGTTACTTAATATTGTTTCACCAGCTAAACTGAAACACCAAAAAGGATTTATCCTTTTCCTTGCGATATTAGGTTTAATCGGTGTCCTCTGTTTACGTTATTTTGTGCTTTATGCAGGGCAAATGACGATTGCATAATAGGTTACACATAGTGACAAGCGGGTAGATCTTGCAAATTTTTTGCAAAATCTGCCCGCTTGCTTTTTTCGTTCTGAATAAAATGCTAAGATAAATTGATTTTAAAGGAGTCTCTATGAGCAAAGCTACAAAATGTGATAAACCGATTGTCGTCGCAAATGGCTTGTGGCGTTTACTTGGTAATATTATTAAAGTATTAAGTTATCCGTTTCATGCACTTTTTCCTAAAAAGCGTTTTACGATTCCAGAATTTAGTCCTGCTAAAATTAAGCCAACAAAACCAACTAGAATTAATAAAACGATTTGGCAAACAAATTACAGTAATCGAGTGGCATTACCCGTTTATTGTAATTATTTAGTGAACCGTCTTTTATCATTAGATTATGACTATCGCTACGTGAGTACGGAAGAAAGAGCTGAGTATATTAAAGCAAATGCAGATGAGCGTACTTTTACTGCCTATAGCAAGCTCACAGATGGCGCTGCTCAAGCTGATTTTTGGCGTATTTTCACTTTATATAATGAAGGTGGTATCTATATGGATATTGATGGGCATTTAGTTTGGAACCTCTCTTCAATTATTGGTGAAAATGATAGTGAAGTTGTGATTACCCGCCGAGATAAATATACTAATTTTTTCCTTGCAAGTGAAAAAGGCAATCCATTTTTAAAAGATACTTTAGAGATTATTATTGATAATATTGAACAACGTCGTATTGATGGCGGGGTGTTCTCGCTGACAGGCCCAACAACCTTAAATATGGCATTAGAAGGAAAAACGGTCAATCATCGTCGAGATAAGATTACTTGCGCACAAGGCACTTTCACTAATGAATATTTTCAATATATGGATAAAAAGCGTGGTAAGTGGAACCATGCCAAAAATGAAGATTTACTAAAATAAGATATTTTATTATTCATAAACAAACGTCTTTATATATTAGAAAACTGAGCTCAATAATTGCATTGAACTCAGTTTTTTATTTAAATAAGCCTTATTTTATTTTTTTGGCTAACATCGTCGCAAAACGTAGCTGGATGCGGTTTCCATTGGCATCGGTTTTATGTAGATGTCCTAAATCTTCATTATATTTAACCAATTCCCAGTCTTGATAATACTGTTTTAATTCCCCTTCTTTAAAGGTAAATGAAAACGGCATAGGGCAAGGGTAATCTTCCGTACTCATGGCGCAAACAATCAAGTTATACCCGCCGATTTTGGTATTTTTCTGCATATTCTCAATAATGGCTGGAATACGTTCACGGTTTAAGAACATCATCACCACCGTTGAAATAATAAAGTCAAATTCCCCTTCGATATTGGCTTGGTTAATATCATAAATCCCTGTACGGATATGCTGAGCTTGCTCTTTTTCGATAATCGTATTCAGGAAGTGAATGCTTTCTTCGCTGTGATCTAGCGCAGTAACATCACAGCCGAGTAAATTCATATAGAGTGAATTGCGACCACGTCCACAACCTAAGTCTAGCACCTTGCCAGATTTAATATAATTTGTGGCATTTAGCACTTCGGAATGTGTGGTTGTCAGATTATATTTCTTCGCGAAATAATCTTCAGGTTTGCAATAAAAGGAAAGCTGGCAAATTAGATCATCACTAAGCGCTTCCACTTTATGCCATGCTTGTGGTTCAACGAACGGTGGCTGGTTTTCGCTATCAAAAGTAAAGGTTTGGGTGACTTCCCCATCTTCTGTTAATGCGTAGTATTTGAGTTGACCTTGTAGAATCGTGAGTTTTGCCCAAGTGCCTTCTTTGGTATTGTGTTTCTCTTGAAACATTTGCGGTAAGCTTTCTTTATTCCATTCGGGCATTTGTTTATAGCAGATTAAATTTTCCATAGAGATTTCCTTTAATTAATTCACTTACAAGATCTTATGCCTTTCTCTTTTTAAGGCAATAAAAAACCGACTAATTTAGTCGGTCTTTATGTTCTTTTTGATATTGATCAAATTTCAAGAGATTTAAACTGTCGAGCAAAA
This sequence comes from Actinobacillus indolicus, assembly GCF_901764975.1. Taxonomy (GTDB): domain Bacteria; phylum Pseudomonadota; class Gammaproteobacteria; order Enterobacterales; family Pasteurellaceae; genus Glaesserella; species Glaesserella indolica_B. Next base: position 71,719 of record NZ_CABFKH010000005.1, read on the forward strand.
TAGATCAAACCAGTTTGAGGTTGTGTATCTATCTCATCAAGTTGCACGATAAAAATAGTGTGAGTACCCACAGAGTGCGTATCAATGATTTTACCATGAAGTGCGGTAATTGCTTCTTTTAATGCAAATTGCCCTGATTTGCCTACTTTCCAAATATCCCAAGAAAAACGTTCTTCCATGGTGCTTTCTAACATAGTAGCAAAGTGTTTGGCTAATGTCTCTTGTTGATGATTAAGCACATTCACACAGACTTTGCCATTTTGTTTAATAATATCGTGTAAATCACTATTTTGATTTATGCAAAAGAGCAAGGTTGCAGGGGAGTCTGTAACCGATGTGACTGACGAGATGGTCATTCCGACTTTTCCAGCAGAGCCATTACTTGTGACGATACTGACCGCTGACGGAAGATGTGCCATTGCATTTCTAAATTGTTGTACTGACAGTGCATTCATCTTATTCTTTCCAAACGACGTGATATTCTCTATTTTCAGCATCATGGGATATCAAAAAGCGAGCAAATACATCATCCATCACATCTTGCTCATTGACTAATCCTACCCATACTTCTGCAAACGCATCTGGGTCGATCAATGTACCAATTTCTTGATCCCATTGATCGCTCGTTTCTACCATCTCTACTGCACCACGCTCTTCAAACTGTAAGTTAAAAAGCAAAATATCCGCAGGATCAAGGTTTTCCCCTGCCATTTCTAAGAATATATCGTAAGCAATGTCTATTGCTTCATCTGGCGTTAATTTTGTTGTCATTATTTTCTCTTAATTAAAAATTTAATACTTTGTCGGCTTCAATAGTCCAATCGGCTAACTCAGCTAAAGTGCCAATTTCTACGCCATCTGCGAGCGGTAATGCGCTAATACCACGTGCATTGGTACAGGTTTTGCAGAGTTTAACGATAGCGCCTTGCGCTGTCAAAATCTCAAGCATCTGTTGGGCGTGGTAGCTTTCTGTTGGACTTTGTTTTGCAAGTCCTGCAACAACAGCATCAGACATTAAGAAGAGTTTAATTTCAGCTTGATGCTGTTCTTGAATTTGTAACGCTAAGCGCAAACCACTAAAAAAGGTTTCATTGCCATAAGGGGCTGAGTTAATGATAAAGAGTAGCTTTGTCATAGTTGCTCCAAAGTCACAAGCGGTAAGATTTTCACGATTTTTTACAAATTTTCAACATTATAACGGTTTAAAAGCGTTTAGAAATAGGATTTACACATAATATATAAACAAAATGTCTTATGGTTTAACTGAATTTGCATTATTGAGTCTGTGTGATGATGTTTTGAGAATATCTTTATAGCCTACCTTTCCATTTCTACCCTTTTCCCATATAATCAGGCATAATTTTTTGTCTGAAAAACTAAACTCTTTCTAATCCAATGCAATTAATTCGAGGTGTTCATAATCTAACGCGATTTCCTGTTTTTGGACGGGGATGTGTGCTAACCATTGGCAATTTTGATGGTGTACATTTAGGACATCAGCAAATTTTGAAGCGTTTGTTAGAGAAAGCAAATGCCTTACATTTGCCGTCAGTGGTAATGATTTTTGAACCTCAACCAAGAGAGTTTTTTGCAAAAAAATTAGCAAATGTAACCGCTCCAGCACGCTTAATGCGTTTGAGAGATAAAATTCATGCACTGGATAGTGTAGGAGTAGATTATTTACTCTGTGTACGCTTTGATAGTACTTTTGCGCAGCAACAACCTGACGAGTTTATTCAAAATCTCTTGGTTAATCAGCTCCATGTAAAGTATTTAAGCGTTGGAGATGATTTCCAGTTTGGTTACAAGCGGTCTGGAAACTTTGAAATTTTGCAAGAAGCAGGAAAACAGTTTGGTTTCAGTGTTGAAAATTCTCATAGTCATTGTTTAGGGGAAGAGAGAATTAGTAGCTCATTAATTCGCCAAGCTTTAGAACATGACGATTTAAGTCAAGCTGAAAAAATGCTGGGAAAACCGTACTCCATTCGAGGCAGAGTGGCGCATGGAAATAAACTAGGTAGAACCATTGGTTTTCCAACAGCAAATATTATGTTGAACCGCTTAGTGACGCCAATCCAAGGTGTCTATGCCGTGCAAGTTGAAACAGCCGAAGGCATATTCAACGGCATTGCTAATGTTGGCAATCGACCGACGATAAACGGAACAAAACCGTTATTAGAAGTGCATTTATTTGATTTTGATAAATCTATTTATGGGCAAGCGATTGAAGTCCGTTTTTTAAAGAAAGTGCGTTCGGAAATTAAGTTTGCAAGTTTTGATGAACTGAAATCACAGATAGAATGTGATGTGATTGAAGTAAAAGACTTTTTTGCCCATAACAAGCGGTCAGATTGAGAGAGAATTTTGCAAATACGCAATCACCGATTTATTTTTAAATTTTATTAATTGGAACAATAAGATGACTGATTACAAAAACACATTAAATCTGCCTGAAACAGGCTTTCCGATGCGTGGGGATCTCGCTAAGCGTGAACCTGCGATGTTAAAAAATTGGTACGATAAGAATTTGTATCAAAAAATTCGTCAAGCATCAAAAGGGAAAAAATCCTTTATTTTGCACGATGGTCCTCCCTATGCAAATGGTTCGTTACACCTTGGTCACGCCGTTAATAAAATTTTAAAAGATATTATTATTAAATCAAAAACTGCGTTGGGTTTTGACTCTCCGTATATCCCTGGTTGGGACTGTCACGGTTTGCCGATTGAATTAAAAGTAGAAGGTTTGGTGGGTAAGCCAAATGAAAAAATTTCAGCAGCAGAGTTCCGTCAAGAATGTCGTAAATATGCGACAGAACAAGTTGAAGGGCAAAAAGCAGACTTTATCCGTATGGGCGTGTTGGGCGATTGGGATAATCCATATCTGACCATGAACTTCAACACCGAAGCAAATATTATCCGTACGCTCGGTAAAGTGATTGCAAATGGTCACTTATACAAAGGTTCAAAACCGGTTCACTGGTGTTTAGACTGTGGCTCTTCCCTTGCTGAAGCCGAAGTGGAATATGAAGATAAAGTCTCGCCGTCAATCTATGTACGTTTTTCAGCGGTAGATCCTGTTGCCGTGGAAGCGAAATTTAATGCTCAGGGCAAAGGAAGCGGTCAGATTTCTGCGGTGATTTGGACAACAACCCCTTGGACGTTGCCGTCAAACCGTGCGATTGCGTTAAATGCGGAATTAGAATATCAACTCGTACAATTTGGCGATGAGCGTGTTATTCTTGCGGCAGAACTTCTAGAAGCTGTACAAAAAGCAGCAGGCGTTGAGCAAGTGGAAGTGTTAGGTTCAGCGAAAGGCAGTGATTTAGAGTTAATGCGTTTTAACCATCCGTTCTATGAGTATAGTGTACCGTTTATTTTAGGCGATCACGTTACCACCGATGGCGGTACGGGTTTAGTACATACCGCACCGGATCACGGTTTGGACGACTATATTGTAGGTCAAAAATATAAATTAGAAATGGCTTGTTTGGTGGCAAACGATGGTAAATTCGTTTCAACTACACCATTCTTTGCAGGCAAAGGCGTGTTTGAAAGTAATGATTTAGTCCTTGAAAAACTGAAAGAAACAGGGGCGTTGCTCAAATTAGAGCGTATCAAACACAGCTATCCGCACTGCTGGCGTCACAAAACTCCGATTATTTTCCGTGCGACACCGCAATGGTTTATCGGTATGGAAACGCAAGGTTTACGCAAACAAGCGTTAGGCGAAATTAAACGTGTTCGTTGGATCCCAAGTTGGGGCGAAGCACGTATTGATACGATGGTGGCAAACCGTCCTGACTGGTGTATCTCTCGTCAGCGTACTTGGGGCGTGCCGATGACAATGTTTGTACATAACGAAACTGAACAGTTACACCCTCGCACCTTAGAAATTTTGGAAGAAGTGGCAAAACGTGTTGAGCAAGCGGGCATTCAAGCGTGGTGGGATTTAGATCCGAAAGAAGTCTTAGGCGAAGAAGATGCGAAAATCTATCGTAAAGTGCCTGATACCCTTGATGTGTGGTTCGACTCGGGATCGACCTATGCGTCTGTGGTACAACAACGCCCAGAGTTTAACGGCAATTCTGCGGATATGTACCTTGAAGGTTCAGACCAACACCGTGGTTGGTTTATGTCATCATTAATGCTTTCTACAGCAACCGATAATAAAGCCCCTTATAATCAAGTACTTACACACGGTTTCACCGTCGATGAAAAAGGTCGCAAAATGTCAAAATCACTCGGTAACGTGATTGTGCCAAGTGAAGTGTGGAACAAAAATGGTGCAGATATTTTACGTTTATGGGTTGCTTCTACGGACTACACCGGTGAAATTGCGGTTTCGCACAACATTTTAAACAGTGCAGGCGACACTTATCGCCGTATCCGTAATACCGCACGTTTCCTACTAGCGAACTTAAACGGCTTCGATCCAAAATGTGATCTCGTGAAACCTGAAGAGATGATCGCCTTAGATCGTTGGGCGGTAAGCTGTGCGTTAGATGCACAAAACGACATTAAAGAAGCCTATGATAATTATCAATTCCACACCGTTGTTCAGCGTTTAATGCGTTTCTGTTCAATCGAAATGGGATCATTCTATTTAGATATTATCAAAGACCGTCAATACACAACCAAAGCAGACAGCCTTGCACGCCGTAGTTGCCAAACTGCGCTGTGGCATATTTCTGAAGCATTAGTGCGTTGGATGGCTCCGATTTTATCCTTCACTGCCGATGAAATTTGGGGCTACTTACCACAAGTGGAAGGACGTTCAGAATTTGTCTTTACCGAAGAATTTTATACAGGATTATTCGGTTTAAGTGAAAGCGATAAATTAGACGACAACTACTGGCAAAAACTGTTAAAAGTACGTGCTGAGGTCAACCGTGTATTAGAGCAGGCTCGTAACGACAAGTTAATTGGTGCTGGCTTAGAAGCCAAAGTTACCGTTTATGCAAATGATGATATTCGTCCGTTGTTAGAACAGTTAGGCAACGAGCTACGCTTCGTGTTAATTACTTCACAAGCGATGGTTAAACCACTTGCCGAAGCCGATGTTGCTGAAGGCGAATTAGCTGGTCTTGCGGTGAAAGTAGAACGTGCTGACGGTGAAAAATGCCCACGTTGCTGGCACTATGCGACGGATATTGGTGCAAATGCAGAACACGCCGAGATTTGTGGGCGTTGTGTGGAGAATGTGGTTGGGGAAGGTGAAACAAGAAACTTTGCGTAGTTTCATCGTCGCTTAATTTTGTTACTTTTCTTTGCTTTGCCAAAGAAAAGTAACCAAAAGAAAGGCAGCCCTACTTCACCGCTTATCTTCGCTTAGTTTAAATTTGCTTAACGGAACATTTTAAATTCGCCAACTTCGTTGGCTCAGAGAAAAATGTTCCTACAAATTTAAACACGCTCAGGCGGTTCAGAAGGGAACCCAAACCGCCAAACAAGCGGTAAGTTTTGATTAATTTTTTGCAAAGTTGAGATCGAGATGTTCGATCAATTCCCCTGCGTTTCGCCGAAGCGGTTGCGTCAATTTTTGAGGACAACTTTTCGTGTTTGAGCTTGCGAAGCAAGCGAGTTTGAAAAGTTCGTCCCAAAAATTAGCAACAAGCGTAGGAAGAAGAAACGCTCGGGGTCGCCTTTCTTTTGCCTACTTTTCTTTGGCGAAGCAAAGAAAAGTAGGGATAGTGTTACTGCGTAGAAACTATCTACGAAGTAAAGAAAAAATGGAGCATAAGATGCTTATTCTGAATAAACAAACCCGTGCAAAACGCCACTTAGACAATCTCACCTTCATACCCCAAGCGGTAGAAAAAGTGGATTTTCTAACAAGTAGCACTGCGTTTAAACAACAAATTTTAGCGTTAATCAAACAAGCAAAATTTCGCATTTATCTCACCGCTCTCTATTTTGAAAAAGATGAAGCAGGGCAAGAGATTTTAGATGCACTCTATCAAGCGAAATTAGATAACCCACAGCTGGAAATCAAAGTCCTTGTGGATTGGCATAGGGCGCAACGTGGGCGTATCGGCGAAGAAACCCAAAGTTCAAATGCCGATTGGTACACTCAAACGCGTGAAAAATATGCCCTGCCGACAGAGCAAGAGATTGCGTTTTATGGCGTTCCTGTCAATAAACGTGAGATCTTCGGCGTGTTGCACCTCAAAGGTTTTGTGTTTGATGATACTCTGCTTTATAGCGGAGCCAGTATTAACAACGTCTATTTGCAGCAGTTTGAGCGTTATCGTTACGACCGTTATCATCAAATAGAAAATAAAATCTTGGCGGACAGTTGGGTCAATTTTATTCAGCAGAATATTTTGACTAACCCAGCTGTAAATCGCTTGGATCAAGCAAATCGTCCAAAAACCATTGAAATCCGACCGCTTGTAAAAGCTTTCCGTAAGGAGCTAAGCCAACAGGCATATCGTTTTAATGGCAAGCCAATGAATCATGAACAGCTAATGGTTTCTCCTGTGGTGGGCTTAGGACGTAAAAATCCGCTGAATAAAACGATTGAAGCACTGTTTTTTCAAGTACAACAGAAATTAACGATTTGTACTCCTTATTTCAATTTCCCGCGTTCTATCAGCCAACGCATTACATGGTTATTAGAGAATGGCAAACAGATTGAAATCATTGTTGGTGATAAAACGGCAAATGACTTTTTCACGCCACCGGAAGAAAATTTTACGATGGCGTCTGCTTTACCGTATCTGTATGAAAAAAACCTACGAGCATTTGCAAAGAATTTTGACTCTTACATTCAAAATGGGCAATTAACCATTCGTTTGTGGAAAGATGGTGAAAACACCTATCATCTAAAAGGCGTATGGATTGACGATCGTTATATTTTATTGACAGGTAATAATTTGAATCCGCGGGCGTGGAAACTCGACGCAGAAAATGCGGTGTTGATTTCCGATCCAAAAAGAGAACTTACGGAAAAAGCCCAAGACGAGTTAGCGAAGATTCGTACACATACTACGATTCTTACCCATTATAGTGATTTAGAAGAGCTAAAAGATTACCCTGAAAAAGTGAAAAAATTACTTAAAAAGTTTGGTCGGGTAAAATTGGATAAGATTGTAAAGATGTTATTGTAATAAAAAAGCTGATTTCAATGTTGTTGAAATCAGCTTTTTCTTTAGATTATTGCTGGCATACGCCACAAGTTGCTGCTGAAGAGAACATCCATACAAGTTTCTCTTGCTCTTTAATGTAATCACTCATTTGTGATGCTGTACCTTCATCACCAGCTTCATTCGCAAGGGCAAGAATTTCACGTTGTTGTTTCAATAAGGTTTTAAAACCTTCTAATGTACCTGTTAAACAATGTTGTGCAGAACTTGCACCGATGTCTTCTTTGACTAATGAAACGTTTAGGTATTGGCTAAATGCATTAGCAGGTACGTGACCTAAGGTAAGAATACGTTCTGCAATTTCATCTACTTTTACGACTAAATCATCATAGATTTCTTCAAATTTTGCGTGTAACTCAAAGAAGCTTACACCTTTAATATTCCAATGATAACCACGCACGTTAGTATAGAATACTTGGTAGCTTGCTAATAGATTGTTTAGCTCTTGAGCTAACTTAGCAGATGCTTCTTTTTCTAAACCGATCGAATTAAACATATGATTTCTCCTATGGGCTAATAAATGAATTTTGGTTTATTATAAGTGAAAAATAACGTTTAAAAAATGAATATAATTTATCCATTTAATAGAAAAAAACAATCGCTTAAATGAGATTAATTTCTTTTAAAAACAATGTGATAATTTATTTGCAAATTTTTCCTATAATCGTACCGCTTGTTATGCTTTAAAATGATCTAAACCATATTGATAAAGATCATTTTTTTTATATCCGAAGGTTTCCGCAACAATGGCTGCTGCTTTTTTTAATGGAAGTTCTTGGTTTAGTAATGTCAGTAATTTGATCGCTTGCGGTGAAATTTCTTCATTTTCCTGAGAGAGTTTCCCTTCAACAATTAAAACGATTTCACCTTTGATGCGGTTACTATCTTGAGATAACCAATCGATCAAATTCATAAGCGTATCTCCCCGAATAGTCTCCCATGTCTTTGTGAGTTCTCTTGCCATCACGATATAGCGATCTTCACCGAAGATCTTTTGCATATCAGCCAAACATTCTAAGATACGATGTGTGGATTCATAAAAAATAAGTGTTCTCGGTTCTTCAGAAAGCGCTGTGAGTTTGTCACAGCGTGCTTTACTTTTTGCAGGAAGGAACCCTTCAAAACAAAAGCGGTCAGATGCAATACCTGAACTGCACAATGCGGTAATGGCGGCACATGCCCCAGGTATTGGGACAATATGGATACCAGCCTGTCTGCAATGGCGAACAAGATGAAACCCTGGATCGCTGATTAATGGCGTTCCTGCATCGGAAATCAGGGCAATGTGTTGTCCTTGTTGTAATTTTTCAACCAGAATTGAGGCTTTTTGTTGCTCATTATGATCGTGTAAGGCAAAAAAAGGCTTTTTAATACCATAATGGCTTAATAGAATGCCACTATGGCGAGTATCTTCTGCGGCAATTAAATCGACTTGTTCAAAGGTTTTTAATGCACGTTGTGTGATGTCATCAAGATTTCCGATAGGGGTAGCAACAATATATAATGTGCCAGTTTGTTCGTGATTATGTCCGTTTTTCATTTGATTTTCGCTTATTTGATAAGTAAGATCGCTAGATGTTTTTATGCAAAGATTCAATAATATCTATTTCCAAATTCATGGAGCAATAAAATGCCAACTATTTTAGTACAAAGTCGTGGCTTTCGCCAAAAAATGAAGACTGTCTTTATTCCTACGACATTAGCCTTATTACTTGCTGCTTGTTCAAATAATCAAGTAACAGAAGCTCTCAAAGATGAAGCTTATGCAAATTCTGAGTTCTACATTAATAAAGCAGATCAAAGTGGTAAGGAAGAAGAGCAGCAAAGCTATCGCTTATTAGCCGTACGTAAACTGATTGATGAAAATAAAGTCGTTGAAGCACAAAATACAATGTCTGATATTATTGTGGAGAAACTAAATGAGCTTCAAAAACCAGAGTATCAACTACTTTCGGCACAATTAGCGGCACTTCAAGGAAAAAATGCAGAAGCTCAATCTATTTTAAGAGGCTTGCCGCAAGCGCAGTTAAGTCAATCTCAATTATTACGAGTTTACCAAACCCAAGCTCGTATTGCCGAAAACCAAAATGATGTGATTGAAGTTGTTAGAGCAAGATCTTTTATGGATAGCTATATGACGGATACACAAAGCCGTCAGACAAATAACGATAAAATTTGGGAAACTTTGCGTAATGCTAACCGTGGTATGTTAGAAAAAACATCTGCGGGTCCTGGGGAAATGGGACTTGCTGGATGGTTAGCATTGGCTGTGGCATATAATCAAAATATGTCTGCACCAGAACAGCTTCCACAGGTGATCCAAAATTGGAAACAACAATATCCAAATCATTCTGCTGCAATTTTAATGCCAACAGAATTACAAAATGTGGTTTCTTTCCAACAAACACAGTTAAATGGAGTCGCATTACTTTTACCATTGAGTGGTGAAGGTAAAATTCTAGGCGATATTATTAAACGTGGTTTTGATGATGCTAAAGGGCAAGACTCTATCGCTATCCAAGTCTTTGATACAGATACTGCTCCTGTGAATGATTTGCTTACTCAAGCAAAACAGCAAGGGGTGCAAACGGTTATTGGGCCTTTATTAAAAAATCGTGTTGATGAAATGCTAGTGAGTCCAGAAATTAATAATCTTAATGTATTGGCATTAAATTCAACACCTAATGTCAAAGCTGTTGCAAAGGTTTGTTATTATGGCTTATCTCCAGAGTCTGAAGCAAAATCAGCAGCAGAGCGTTTCCAAAAAGATGGTTTAAGTAATGCATTAGTCCTTGCACCAAATGGGGATTTCGGACAACGTTCAGCAGATGCTTTCGCACAACGCTGGCGTCAATTAACTAATAAAGATGCAGATATTCGTTATTATAACGAAGCATTTGAAGGCGTATCTTTATTGCAAAGTGCGGGTCTTACCAAGGGTAGTGGTATTTATATATTAGGTACAGCGGAGCAATTAGTCGATGTGAAACAAGGTATTGATAACTCGCCATTAGCGAATCAATATCCAATTTATACCTCTTCACGTAGCAATTCGCCAAATAATGGTCCTGATTTCCGTTTAACAATGGAAGGGGTTAAATTTAGCGAAATTCCGTTATTATCAGATCCAGATTCAGATGAGTATAAAAAAGCAGAGCAAATTGCAGAGAGCGACTTCTCAATGATGCGTCTTTATGCAATGGGTTCAGACACTTGGTCTATTGCGAATAAATTCAATGAGTTCCGTCAGATTCCGGGTTATAAAGTCCATGGTTTAACAGGTATTTTAAGTGCAGGTACTAACTGTAATATTGAGCGTGAAATGAACTGGTTACAATATCGTAGCGGTAGCATCATCAACGCTAACTAAGATGCGAGCGCAAGGTTATTATTATGAACAGCAAGCAAAGGTTTTCTTAGAAAATCAGGGGTTGCTGTTCATCGCACAAAATGTATCTTTTAAATGTGGTGAACTTGATTTAATTATGAAGGAGCGAGAGACTTTTGTTTTTGTTGAGGTTCGCCAACGTAAAAATGCGTATTTTGGCTCTGCTGTTGAAAGTATTAATTACCAAAAACAGCAGAGATGGCTAAAAGCGGCTAATTTATGGCTAGCAAAACGTAATCTTTCACTAGATACAGCAGATTGCCGATTTGATGTGGTAGCATTTGAAGGAAACAGCCTGCCAGTATGGATAAAAAATTTTTTAGGATAAGATGTTAAAAAAAATTCAAGATCGTTTTAGTGAAAGTATTCAAATTCAAATTGCATCTGCAGAATTATTGCCAAAAGTATTAAATGAAGCGGCTAATCGAATTGTGGCGTGCTTACTTCGAGGTAATAAGGTGATTGTTTGTGGCTATGGGCGTTCTTATGCAAATGCCCAGTTATTAGTGAGCAATCTTTTACATCGGTATGAACTTGTCCGTCCAAGCCTTTCGGCTCATTTGTTACAATTTGATGGTATGCTGGTAGGGTGTTTAAATCAAGATCAAGATTTATCACAAATTTACCGTAAGCAGTTACAAGCGATTGCAAAAGAAGGTGATCTTTTTGTCGCTTTTTCGCCTATTGGTAATGAAGAGGCAGTATTAAATGCGATTCATTGTGCGAATAATGAAAATTTAGAGATTTTTGCATTTACCAGTAGTCGAAATGATCATACTAAAGGGTTATTAGATGAAACGGATTTGGAAATTGAGTTACCTTCAATAAGTGAGATGAGAATTATTGAAGGGCATCAATTTTGTGTGAATATGATTTGTGAATTAGTCGATAATTTACTTTTTCCTGCCTCATCAAATTAAACATTTAAGGAGATTATTATGCTAGCGTTAGCAAAAAAACTTGGAAAAGCAGGGATTCTAGGAATCGCTCTTTTGTCTTTACAGGGATGTTTAGCCACAGCTGTTGTTGTCGGTGGGGCTACTGCCGCAAAAGTGGCAACAGATCCGAGAAGTGCTGGCCGCCAAATTGATGATGAAACTTTGGAAGAAAAAGTTGCTTATAATTTAAATAAGGATGAACAGATTAAATCTGAAGCTCGCATTAATGTCGTTGCTTATAATGGAAAAGTGCTTTTAATTGGACAAGCACCAAATGAATCTGCAAGAGAGGCTGCAAAAAGTGTAGCAGCTGGTGTTGAAGGTGTTTCTACCGTTTATAATGAAATACGTGTCGGTGAAAAAATTAGTGTCGCTCAAATTAGCAAAGATAGTTGGATCACGACCAAAGTAAAATCTCAACTTTTAGTGAATGATGAAGTAAAAGCGACAGAAGTGAAAGTGATTACTGAGAATGGTGAGGTGTTCTTAATGGGCAACCTTTCCAATACTCAAGCGAACGCCGCTGCAGATGTAGCACGTAATGTTAGCGGTGTTATGAAAGTCGTTAAAGTCATTACCTATGTTCAATAAGTTGGGCTAAATTGAGAACGCTTGGGCATATTGAAGTACGCCTATCAATATGCCCTTTTTATTGAGAATAATTTTGTCAATTTTTTTAAATAACATTGACTTTAATTAGGGCATCATTGATTATCGCAAGCTATTTTTTAACCTAGAGAAACCGAATGCGTAATAAAGAGAATTTGGTTGAAGTAAAGAACTTAACCTTTAAACGAGGTGAGCGTGTTATTTACGACAATCTCAATCTACAAGTGCAAAAAGGCAAAGTGACTGCAATTATGGGACCGTCAGGGATTGGAAAAACCACTCTCTTACGTCTTATTGGCGGTCAAATTTTACCTGAACGCGGTGAAATACTCTTTGATGGACAAGATATTTGTCAGGCAAATAATAAAACCTTGTACCAAATTCGTCAGAGAATGGGGATGTTGTTCCAATCTGGCGCATTATTTACGGATTTATCGACTTTTGACAATGTCGCTTTTCCTATTCGTGAACATACTCGCTTACCCGAAGAACTCATTCGTAAGCTAGTATTAATGAAACTTGAAGCGGTTGGATTACGAGGCGCAGCACAATTAATGCCATCAGAACTTTCTGGCGGTATGGCTCGCCGTGCGGCATTGGCAAGAGCGATTGCATTAGACCCTGATTTAATTATGTATGATGAGCCTTTTACGGGACAAGATCCTATCAGTATGGGGGTTATCGTTGAGTTGATTAAAAAATTAAATCAAGCATTAAACTTAACGTCTATCGTTGTTTCTCATGATGTGACGGAAGTATTAAGCATCGCAGATTATGCTTACATCATTGCAGATAAACGTATAATTGCAGAAGGTACGCCTGAATACTTATTGTCTAGTCAAGATCCGCAAGTTGTTCAATTTTTATCAGGAAAGGCAGATGGTCCAGTGAGATTCCATTATCCAGCCGAAGATTATACCAAGGAGCTGTTTCAATGATTGACTTTGTTTCATCTGTTGGACGCTCTGTCATCCATTTTATTCGAGCGCTTGGCAGAGCAAGTTTTATGCTCTGGGGAGCATTAATTGGCAAACCTGAATTTCGCAAGCATACGCCATTGCTGATTAAGCAGTTACACGTCCTTGGCGTGCAGTCTTTATTAATCATCATGCTTTCCGGCTTATTTATCGGCATGGTGTTGGGCTTGCAAGGTTATGTGGTATTAGTCGATTTTTCCGCCGAAACAAGCCTAGGGCAGTTGGTTTCCCTTTCGCTATTACGTGAGCTTGGTCCTGTGGTGACGGCATTATTATTTGCTGGGCGTGCAGGTTCTGCATTAACGGCAGAAATTGGCTTAATGAAAGCCACAGAGCAACTTTCAAGTTTAGAGATGATGGCAGTTGATCCACTCCGTCGTGTTGTTGCGCCACGTTTTTGGGCTGGTGTGATTGCGATGCCAATTTTAGCGGTGATTTTTACTGCGATTGGTATTTGGGGTGGTTCTTTAGTTGGCGTTGATTGGAAAGGCGTTGACTCAGGAAGCTTTTGGTCTGTCATGCAAAGTAGCGTAACGGTAACTGATTTACTCAATGGATTTATTAAAAGTGTCGTCTTTGCTTTTGCAGTGGTATGGATTGCACTATTTAATGGCTATGATGCACTGCCAACATCGGAGGGCATTAGCCAAGCAACGACAAGAACCGTTGTGCATGCATCTTTAGTGATTTTAGGTTTAGATTTTATTTTAACGGCAATTATGTTTGGTGGTTAATAAGATAGGAATTTGCAAAAAATCGTGCAAATCATACCGCTTGTTAACCCCTTTCAATAAGGAAAATTATGCGTCAATCAATTAAATATGAATTTTGGGTAGGGTTATTTGTTCTGCTTGGATTAGGAGCTTTAGTTTTTTTAGGCTTACGTGTTGCCAATGTTCAAGGTTTTTCTTCAGAAAAAACTTATGCGCTTTATGCAACTTTTGATAATATTGGTGGACTAAAGGTTCGCGCGCCGATTAAAGTCGGTGGCGTTGTTGTAGGACGAGTTTCTGACATCCAACTTGATCCGAAAACCTATACTCCGAAAGTGACTCTCGCTATCAATGAAGAATTTAATCAAATTCCAGATACAAGCTCACTTTCAATTAAAACGGCTGGTTTACTTGGAGAACAATATATTGCCTTAAATGTGGGCTTTGTTCTTGAAAGTGAAACGAGTATGTTAAAAGCAGGAGATACCTTTGCAGATACCAACTCTGCTATGGTTCTTGAAGATTTAATTGGTCAGTTCTTATATGGCGATAAGAAATCTGACAACAAAGAAGAGTCCGCTGAACCTAAAGCGGAATAATTCACGAGCATTTGCTCACTATAAATAATAAATGGATGATCCATTTTACTTTTGGAGTTTTAAACATGATCAAAACCCTTAAAAACATTCTTGTTGCTGGCGTTGTCGCTTTATCAACTTTAGTTTCAACGACTGCATTTGCATCAATAAGTCCTTATGTTTTAATGCAACAAACAGCAGATAAACTTTTCGGTGACATCAAAGCAAATCAAAGCAAAATTAAAAAAGATCCAAACTATTTACGTACTATCGTGCGTAATGATTTAATGCCGCATGTTCATGTGAAATATGCAGGTCAATTAGTGTTAGGTAAAAATTTAGCCTCTGCAACAGATGCACAACGTGATGCGTTCTTTAATGCGTTTGGTCAGTTTATTGAGCAATCTTATGCACAAGTATTAACCCAATATTCAGACCAACAAGTACAAATCGAAAGTGAAAAACCGGTCGGCGATAAATCTATCGTTAGCATCCGTGTGAATGTTTTACAATCAGGCAATGCTCAGCCAATTAAATTAGATTTTAAATGGCGTAAAAATAGCAAAACAGGTGAATGGCAAGCTTACGATATGGCTGCAGAAGGTGTAAGCATGGTTGCAACAAAACAAAATGAATGGAGTGGCATCTTACGTCAACAAGGTATTGATGCATTAACCGCTCAAGTTGCACAATCTGCAAAACAACCTATTACTTTAGGTAAATAATTCTGTATGCAATCCAAAAATCCATTACAATGGGACATTCAGCAAAATAATGAAAGTCTGATGGTTCAGTTGTCTGGTGACCTTACACGTGACACGTTGCTTCCGTTATGGAAGCAACGTGCTTCTTTTTTATCACCAAAAAGTAACCAATATATTTATTGGGATCTCAAATCGCTTACAAGCATTGATTCGTCTGGCTTCACACTACTTGCAGAATTACTCCATCATTATCAACAGAAAAATCCAAATTGTTTATTAAATACTCCGCCAACGCTCACAAGTCTTGCGGAATTATTTGATTTATCAGATTGGTTTAAGACTTTTTTACCTAAAGAGAAAAAATAACAATGGAACCAAAACAAATTGAAGAAATTCTAAAAAATACCTTAGAACTGGATGAAGTTTATGTACAAGGCGAAAATTCCCATTATGGTGTCATCGCAGTGAGCGATACTTTTGCGTCTTTATCAAAAGTAAAACAACAACAAATGATTTACGGCCCATTAACAGAATTCTTTGCAACGAATGCAATTCATGCATTAACAATTAAAACTTTTACCAAAGAACAGTGGAAGAGAGAACGTCTTCTTAATATGGCTGGTTAATTGAAATTGAAGATAAAAAAGTTTGCAAAATAAGGTAGAAATCTGACCGCTTGCAAAGCTATTTTTAGGTTCAATTTTTGTCTTTATTATTTAAGGAACTCAAATGGAAAAATTTCGTGTACACGGCCCCTTTACGTTAAGTGGTACCGTTGATATTTCAGGTGCAAAAAATGCTGCACTGCCTATTTTATTTGCTGCAATTTTGGCGGAAGAGCCTGTTGTATTAACTAATGTCCCTAATTTAAAAGATGTGGATACCACATTCAAAATTTTACGTAAGTTAGGTGTGGTGGTAGAGCGCACTGAAGACAATAGTGTTCATATTGATGCAAGTAAAATCGATCACTATGTTGCACCTTATGAATTAGTGAAAACGATGCGTGCTTCAATCTGGGCATTAGCACCATTATTAACCCGTTTCCACCAAGGACAAGTTTCATTACCAGGTGGATGTACGATTGGTGCGCGTCCTGTTGATATGCATATTGCAGGCCTTGAAAAAATGGGGGCTGAAATCACCCTTGATGAAGGCTATGTAAAAGCAGAAGTGAATGGTCGATTATCTGGTGCGCGCGTATTAATGGATAAAGTGAGCGTTGGTGCAACATTATCTGTAATGATGGCTGCGACCTTAGCTAAAGGCACAACAATCATTGAGAATGCCGCACGTGAACCAGAAGTGGTAGATACTGCCGTATTCTTAAATAAGATGGGCGCGAAAATCAGTGGTGCGGGTACAGATATGATCACTATCGAAGGTGTTGAACGTTTAGGCGGATGCGAACATCATATTGTTCCAGACCGTATTGAAACAGGTACCTTCCTTGTTGCTGCAGCAATTTCAGGTGGACGTATTACTTGCCGTGGCACTAAAGCAGATACCTTAGATGCTGTGATTGAAAAATTACGCGAAGCGGGTATGCAAGTGGATGTGACAGAAGATTCTATTACCTTAGACTCTTTAGGCATGCGCCCAAAAGCAGTGAATATTCGCACTATGCCACACCCAGGCTTCCCAACGGATATGCAAGCACAATTTACTTTATTAAATGTTGTAGCTAATGGTACAAGTAAAATTACCGAAACGATTTTTGAAAACCGTTTCATGCATATCCCTGAATTAATTCGTATGGGAGCCAAAGCGGAAATTGAAGGTAATACCGTAATTTGCCATGGCGTAGAGAATTTATCTGCTGCAGAAGTGATGGCAACGGATTTACGCGCTTCAATTAGCTTAGTATTAGCAGGCTGTATTGCAAACGGTGAAACCATTGTCGATCGTATTTACCATATCGATCGCGGTTATGAACATATCGAAGAAAAATTACAAAAATTAGGTGCAAGAATTGAAAGATTTAGTGCACCTTTTGAAGAGTAATTGAAATCTGCTCAAAGCCGCTTATTAAGCGGCTTTTTGTTATCTATATTTATCTAAAAAACGGTAATAATTTACACCAATTTTAAGCGCCATGCTTTTTACCATTTTTCCGCCAAATAAACCGGGTACTTTCAAGGCTTCAAAAATACGTAAACGTTCGTCATTACCTTCAATCGCCTCAGCAATAATACGCCCTGCAAGCCCCGTTAATGCAACGCCGTGACCTGAAAAACCGTGAGCAAAATAAACATTAGACTTCACTCGACCAAAGTGTGGAGAAGCATTTAATGTCATATCAATCGGTCCACCCCAGCCATAGTCAATGTTGACATCTTCAAGTTGTGGAAACACATCAAGCATATTACGACGCATTTTTGCCATCATATCGACATTAGAGCTCGAATCACTTCCAAAGAGTAAACGGTTATCCGCACTCAAGCGGTAATAATCGAGCAAAATATTGTTATCGCAGACAGACATACCATTATTGATAATACTGTCTGCCATTGCTTGAGTTAGTGGCTCTGTTGCAATGATAAAGCTTTCCACAGGAAGAATTTTACGTGCAAGTTTAAAGCTAATTCTTTTGTTAGATTTAGCGTCAATATAGGCATTTGTTGCCAACACGACATTATCTGCAGTAATAGTGCCTTGTGGGGTAATAACTTTAACCTGTTTGCCTGAAAATTGCAGATCAAGGGCTGGAGTATGTTCGTAAATTGTGACACCTTTCTCTAAACAGGCTGCCGCTAACCCTAGACAATAATTTAATGGGTGTAAATGTCCAGATTGGCTATCGTACAACGCACCACAATAAATTTTACTGCCTAAATGTTGTTCTAACTTTGCCTTATCCCATAATTGCATATGCTGATAGCCAAAGCGTTCACGACTCTCTTTTTCAATCGCCACCAAATCATCCATTCGACGATGATTTAATGCCAATGTAGCGTAGCCTTTCTTCCAGTCACATTGAATATTGTAGGTTTTAACACGCTCATCAATGATGTTGATCGCTTCTAGGGACATATCCCAAAGCTGACGAGCGTTTGCTTCGCCAACTTGCTTAATGTATTCATCAATGCCTTCTTCGAAGCCATTGATCGCTTGTCCGCCATTACGGCCAGAAGCACCATATCCTACTCGAGCGCCTTCAACAACAATGACATTCTTGCCTTTTTCTGCAAGTTCTAAAGCGGTAGAAAGTCCTAAAAAACCTGCGCCAATCACGCAAACATCAGCAGATTGATTAGCGGTGAGATGTGGTAATTGAAAATGAATATTACGGGTATCGGAATAATATGTGCGAATATGTTCTTGATGTGCAAAATTTAGCATAAAAACCGCTAAGTAACATCTTATCGTAAGATTTAGAATTATTATTGGCTTTAACGAAAAGATTTGAAAGTTTGAAATGGCGCACCCGAGAGGATTCGAACCTCTGACCGCTCGGTTCGTAGCCGAGTACTCTATCCAGCTGAGCTACGGGTGCGTATTTGAAAAGAAACGGTGTTATTTATTTTATCAGCGACCATTCAATATTGATAGATAAATATTAAATGGCGCACCCGAGAGGATTCGAACCTCTGACCGCTCGGTTCGTAGCCGAGTACTCTATCCAGCTGAGCTACGGGTGCGTGATAAAGTAAATGGCGGTGAGAGAGGGATTCGAACCCTCGATGGAGCTTTTTAACCCCATACTCCCTTAGCAGGGGAGCGCCTTCAGCCTGCTCGGCCATCTCACCACTCACTGTGTCTGTGGGCGTGCATATTACTAGGTTCTGGAAATATGTCAAATTATTTTTGCAAAAAAATAAAAAAAAGTGACCGCTTGTTTAGTTACTAGTCAAAGTGTCTAAAATCTGGCTTTTTGTAAATAATTATTAGACTTTTCATAGGGTTATAATTTAGCCTGAGCAAATTTACTCCTAAGTAGATGAAAAGAAAAAGCGCCTTTAAATTTAAAGCGCTTCAGAGAAATCTATTATTTACGTTTAAATAATTTCATTGCTGGAAGAATAATAGCACAAGCAATGCTACCAATAATAATACCCACGACGAGATCGGCAATGCTTAATAGTGAAGCGGGTAATTGTAGTCCTTCAATAACATGGTGAATATAGGGAACTGTATGAGTAAAGATTCCACCACCAACAAGGAACATTGCGATAGTCCCAATCACTGAAAGGGATTTCATAAACCACGGCATAATAAAGAGTAGGCTCTTACCGATACTTTGTGATAACGCACTTTTCTTTTGCATCATCCATAACCCAATATCGTCCAATTTGACGATCAGCCCAACTAAACCATAGACAAAAAGCGTAATTCCAACACCAATCGCAGAGAGCGATAAAATTTTGGTTAAGGTTGGTGCACCTTGTAAAACGCCAAGGGCAATAATGATAATTTCCGCAGAAAGAATAAAATCGGTACGAACCGCACCTTTGATTTTATCTGCTTCTGATACGACTTCTTGCGGTTCATTGCTATCTGCTTTGTGTAAGAATTTATGCAATAATTTCTCTACCCCTTCAAAACAGAGATAAGCACCACCAATCATCAATAATGGATTAATCAACGCAGGCAAATAAATCGACAGTAACAATGCGATCGGAATTAAGATCACTTTATTAATCAACGAACCTTTTGCCACCGCCCATACAATCGGTAATTCTCGTTCTGGTTTAATATCCTTACCGCTTACTTGGTTTGCATTTAAAGCTAAGTCATCGCCGATCACCCCAGCGGTTTTCTTTGTCGCTGCCTTGGTCATCAATGCTACATCGTCAAGCACCGAGGCGATATCATCTAATAGTGTAAATAATGAACTAAAAGTCATATTCTTTCCTTAAATCAATCAAAAAAAGCCTACAACGATGTGGGCCATAACAAGTGATATATTGAGCGAAATTTTAAACAATTTCAATCATTTTCTCTCTTTGCAAAAAATAGGAAGAAAATGACTGCTTGTTATGCAGAAAGCCATTCTGCTAGCGCAGGTAATGCCAAGAGATGTTTTTGATAGTTAAGTGAAGATTCACTGAAATAAGGATGTAAACCGTAGGTTTCAATCCGAAGTGCGACGGGAACGAAAAAAGCATCGACCGCAGTAAACTGATTGCCAGCTAAATATTTTCCCTGAAATAGCGCTAACCCTTCTTGCCAAAGCTCATCAATACGTTGTAATTCATTTGCTAATTCAAGTGGAATATGTTCTAACTGAATACGATTAAGCGGTTCAAAATTACAAATAGTACGTAATTGTTCAAAACCCGAATGCATTTCAGCACAAGCCGATCGGCTCCAAGCTCGTGCAAATTTATCTTCCACCCATACTTGCGGGTAATCTTCAGCAATAAACTCAACAATCGCAAGGCTATCCCAAATAACATGGTTTTCCGCATAAAGTACAGGGATTTTTGAGGTCGGGGAGAAGCTTTTAAACTGTTCACGTTGTTTTGTTAAATCATCCAAATAACGTACGATTTTCTGCTCAAAAGGAATATTCAAGGCTTTTAATAAAATCCACGGGCGTAAAGACCAAGAGGATTTCGGTGGATTAACATAAAGTTGATACATTTTTTCTCCTTTTGAGCTTATTTTCAGTGAAATTGCGCTAATTGTTGTAAGGTGTCAAAGGCTTTTCCCGTAGCTAAATGGGCTTTTACTTTTTCCACATTGGTTTTCAAATCCCGTTCGCCGAACAGGCGCATTAACACCGCAACATTCACCGCCACTGCATCAATATGAGCCGGATCACCTTTGCCTTGTAATAACGCCGTGATTTTTTCGGCATTTTCTACAGGTTCACCGCCTTTTAACGCTTTGAGAGAATGGTGTTGAATGCCGAAATCTTCAGGGGTTAATGTGAAGTAACGGATTTCTCCGTTTTCCACTTCGGCAACCTGTGTTTCACCGTGAATCGCCACTTCGTCCAAACCTGAGCCGTGAACCACAATCGTATGCTGATGATTTAAGCTATTGACTGTTTCGGCGTAGGTTTTCAGTAATTCAGGGGCATAAACGCCGAGTAATTGATGTTTCGGACGGGCAGGATTCACCAACGGACCTAAAATATTAAAAAGCGTGCGAGTTTTTAATGCTTGGCGAACGGGAATGGCATATTTAAAGCCTTGATGATATTGCGGAGCAAATAAAAAGCAGAGATTGATCTCATCCAGTGCTTGGCGAGCGGTATCGGCAGAAATCCCCACATTAATTCCTAATGCCGTTAATAGATCACTTGCCCCTGTTTTGCTCGACACGCTACGGCTACCGTGTTTAGCAATTTTCAGCCCCATACTTGCCGCAACAAGGGCACTTGCCGTTGAAATGTTAATGGTATTCGCGCCATCGCCACCGGTGCCGACAATATCCGCAAAAGGATAGTTTGGTCTTGCAAAAGGTTGTGCATTTTCAAGGGTCGCCGTGACGGCTCCTGCGATTTCTTCAATGGTTTCGCCACGCAATTTTAAAGCGATAAGCATACCTGCTAACTGTTCGTTAGACAGTCGCCCCTGCATTAATTGTTGGAATAAACAATGGGATTCTGCTTGGGATAAGGTTTGGCGATTAAAGAGTTTTTCTAATAGTGATTCGTGTTGCATAGGAAATCCTTTCGTTTACATAAGGCAATTTGCAAATTTTTCATTAAAACTGACCGCTTGTTCAGGCACGAGCGAGATGCTTGCACCAGCGTTTATAACTTAATTCAATAACCACTCAACCGACTGCTTCAGCAGTTTTGTGCCTTCTACCGTCAAGATCGATTCAGGGTGAAATTGAAAACCGCAAATCGGTAAATGTTTATGACGAATTGCCATCACAATGTCGCCGAAACGGGCATTCACTTCTAATTCATCGGGCAAATTGTCGCCCATTAACGAATGGTAACGTGCCACTGGCATCGGGTTATTGAGTCCTGCAAACATCGCTTGGTTATCATGTTCGATTTTCGACACTTTACCGTGAAGGACTTGCCCCGTATGGACGACATCACCGCCTAAGGCTTCAATAATCGCTTGGTGTCCTAAACAGATCCCAATCATCGGTACTTTGCCTTTCAGCTCTCGGATAATTGCCAGTAAATTACCAGCTTCCTGCGGATTACCTGGTCCGGGAGACAATGCCACAATACAATCTTCAGTGGTTAACGCTTTCTGTAAAAAGGCTTGCAACGGGTAGTCATTGCGAAAGATCGTTACTGAATGTCCAAGTTGGCGTAATTGATCGACCAAGTTGTAGGTAAAGGAATCGAAATTATCAACGAAAAGAATATTTGCCATTTTGATCTCCTACTGATTAACTTGAGCAATCGCTTTTAACACCGCTCTGGCTTTATGGCGGGTTTCATCGGCTTCTAATTGCGGATCGGAATCCAACACTTCGCCACAGCCTGCTTGCACATAAGCCGTGCCGTTTTGCACAAAGGCGGAACGAATCACAATACAACTGTCCAAATTGCCGTCAGAGGTTAAATAGCCGACAGCGCCACCATAACTATGGCGTTTTTGCTGTTCAAACTGGTAAATCAGTTGCATTGCCTTGATTTTCGGTGCGCCCGTCAGCGTTCCCATATTCATACAGGCTTGGTAAGCGTGTAGGGCATCAAGATCGGGGCGAAGTGTACCGATTACACGTGAAACTAAGTGCATAATGTGTGAATAGCGGTCGATCTGCATCAAATCAGCAACACGGCGAGAGCCTGAAATCGACACCCGAGCTACATCATTTCGAGCTAAATCCACCAACATCAAATGTTCGGCTAACTCTTTTTGATCCAAACGCAGTTCAAGCTCAAGTCGTGAATCCAGCTCTAAATCAATGTTACCTTGCTCATCAAACCCACGTGGACGTGAACCGGCAATCGGATAAATTTCTAATTGGCGATTTTGTTGTGAATATTTCAATGCACTTTCAGGAGAAGCTCCGAATAGCGTGAAATTTTCCCCTTGCATAAAGAACATATAAGGACTTGGGTTATTCGCTTTCAGTTGGCGATAGCTCGCAAGGGTGTTCGGGCAAGGCAAGCTGAAACGGCGAGATGGCACGATTTGGAACACATCGCCGATATGAATATGATGTTTAAGCCGGCGGACAATGTCTTTAAACGGCTCATCGTCTAAATTTACTTGGACGTCGGTTGAAGCGGATTTCACCTCAAGATCGAGATCTTTACCGACATTTTTTGTTAATTTATCGGCAAATCTTACCGCTTGTTCAGTAAGATTTTGCTGTTCTTTCGGATCAAAACAGAAGGTATGCAAGGTAGCTTGTTGCTGTTGGTGGTCGATAAAAATTAACTGCTCGGCAAGGTAAAAGCTGTAATCAGGGCAAGACAATCCGTCGTCTTTTAACTCAATATTTTCCATTGGGATAAACTGAGCCACTAAATCATAGCTAAACAAACCGCCTAAATAGATCGGTGAAACTGAATTAGCAAAGAGCTGGCTGACGGTACGCAATCCGTCAAAAATGGTGGTGGTTTTCAGTTTGCTGTCTTCGTCTAAGGCTTCGTTGAGCATAGGGAAATCGGCTTGCAAGCGGTCAGATTCCGCAAAAAATTTGCAAATTGGAGCAGGGTTTAGCTGATTTAACGCCTGTTCGATTAAGGGTAAAACTGCTTTGCCATTTGTAGTGAGGGCCTGAAAATTGACCTGTTGCCCTTCGCAAAAAATATGTAACGCAGACTGTGCAAAGAGCAGGCTTTTTAGGCTATTTTTACTTTGAATTTCTGCCGAGTCTAATAAAAGTGTATGGGGCTGGTTGCCGCATAAATAGTGAAAAATCGCCGTAGTATCGGCGTAATAAGGAAGTTCCCTTTGTTTAATCTGCACGCTCATTTTGCTTTCCTTGTTTGTAATTTTGTACTATTAAACTAGTACAAGAGGGAAAAGTCAAGGAGTTTATTAATAAAAGTTGATTGAATTACTTCATTTTTATTTGAGTTATTGGAGTTGCAATTCTTTTATAAAAAAGTGAGAGGTATGTCAAATTTTTGTAAACAGCTTGTTTACTTTTTTTGTAATTAAGGCAAATTATGTCGTAAATTCATAACCAACTCTTATTGTGAGGTAGACATGTTAGGCAAAAATGTTAAAAAAATCGTAGGCGCATTAGCAATGAGTGCTGCTTTATCTTTACCAACTTGGGCGGCTGATCCTATTGTGATTAAATTTTCACACGTGGTTGCTAATGAAACACCAAAAGGTCAAGGCGCATTAATGTTCCAAAAACTGGTTGATGAACGTTTAGCGGGCAAAGTGAAAGTGGAAGTGTATCCAAACTCATCACTTTACGGTGATGGTAAAGAAATGGAAGCACTTTTGTTAAATAACGTACAAATGCTTGCGCCATCGTTAGCGAAATTTGATAAATACACACCGAAGATTCAAATTTTCGATTTACCATTCTTATTTGATGATATCAAAGCCGTTGAGCGTTTTGAGCAAAGTCCTGAAGGCAAATCCCTACTAAGTTCAATGGAAGATAAAGGTATTACTGGTTTGGCTTACTGGAACAACGACTTAAAACAGCTTTCTGCAAATAAAGAATTACGTGAGCCAAAAGATGCGCGCGGCTTGAAATTCCGTGTACAAAATTCAGAAGTGTTAGATGCACAGTTTAAAGCATTACGTGCGATTCCTCGTAAAATGGCATTTGGTGAGATGTATCAAGGCTTACAAACAGGTGTAGTAAATGGTGCGGAAAATCCATACTCAAATATTTACTCACAAAAAATTCATGAAGTCCAAAAATTCATTACCGAATCAAACCACGGTTTACTTTCTTACATGGTTATCGTGAATACCAAATTCTGGAATGAAATTCCTGCGGATATTCGTACTGAGTTGACAAAAATTCTAGATGAAGTTTCGGTTGAGGTGAATAAACAGTCTCATGACTTAAACCAAGGCGATAAACAAAAAATTATTGATTCAGGCGCATCAACGATCGTGACATTAACACCAGAACAACGTGAACAATGGCGTGAAATGGTTAAACCTGTTTGGAAACAATTTGAAGATGCTATTGGTGCTGATTTAATTAAAGCCGCAGAAGCAGCAAATAAACAATAATAGTTTCTTTTTTAGGTGCGGCAGCATTTGGTTGTCGCACTTTCTTTATATTTAGCGGAGTAAAATATGGATTCTTTAAAGTGGTTTTGGGATCGTTTTGAAGAGTGTTTTATTGCGATATTGTTGATGGTAATGACCTTAGTTACCTTCTTTTATGTTGTATTTAATAACCTTTATAACGTTTTCTTTGAATTAGCGGATGCTTTTCCAAGTACGGCAGCCATTGCTGAACCTATCGGTGAGTTTATTATGGAAACTGCTCAGGATATGACTTGGAGTGTGGCTATTACTAAAGTTTGCTTTGGTTGGTTAATCTTTTTCGGCGCATCCTACGGGGTGAAAACGGCAGGACATATTGGCGTTGATGTATTAGTCAAAAAGCTCTCTAAATCAGGTCAAAAAGTCGTTAGCTTGTTTGCCGTTGTAGCATGTTTGGCTTACGGCATTTTGATTGCGATTGCAAGCTATGAATGGATTTATGCGATGTATGTTACAGACATCGGTGCAGATGATCTCCATCATTTTAATATTAAACTTTGGCAAGTAGGGTTAATTATGCCCCTTGGGTTTGCCTTAATTACCATTCGTTTTGCTGAAATTATGATTCGTATTTTGCAAGGTAAACAAACTAATTTAGGTTTAGCTGATGAGAGTGAAGATGCCTTGAAATTAGCACAAGGAGAAGAAAAATGACCATCCTAGTTTTATTTGTGCTTTTATTTGTATTGATGTTCATCGGTGTGCCTATTGCTGTTTCTCTGGGGTTATCAGGTGCTATTACAATTATGTTATTTAGCCAAGATTCTGTTAGCTCATTAGCCATCAAACTTTTTGAAACCTCAGAACATTACACCTTACTTGCTATCCCATTCTTCCTTTTAGCTGGTGCATTTATGACCACTGGTGGTGTAGCAAAACGTCTTATTGATTTTGCAAACGCAACAGTTGGGCATATCCGTGGTGGTTTAGCTATTGCCGCTGTGCTTTCTTGTATGCTATTTGCAGCCCTTTCAGGCTCAAGCCCCGCAACGGTGGCTGCTGTTGGTTCTATTGCGATTGCGGGAATGGTGCGTTCAGGTTACCCCGTCGGCTTTGGTACAGGGATTATCTGTAATGCGGGTACTTTAGGTATTCTAATTCCTCCGTCTGTTGTGATGGTTGTATATGCAGCAGCAACAGAAACCTCAGTAGGTAAACTCTTTATGGCTGGGGTAATTCCGGGGATATTACTTGGCGTAGTATTGATGGTTGCCATCTACATCGTCGCTCGCATTAAAAATTTACCAGCACAGCCAAGAGCAACAGTTAAAGAGTGGTTAACCGCAGGGCGTAAAGCGATTTGGGGACTCTTGTTGATGGTGATCATCCTTGGTGGTATCTATAGTGGTATTTTCACTCCAACAGAGGCTGCAGCTGTTGCTGCCGTTTACTCTTTCTTTGTTGCGGTCTTTATTTATAAAGATGTTAAACTGAGTGAGTGTCCTCGAGTATTATTAGAATCTGCAAAATTAAGTGTGATGTTGATGTTTATCATCGCAAACGCCATGTTATTTGCTCACGTATTAACCACAGAGCAAATTCCGCAGCTGATTACTGAAACAGTTTTACGTTGGGAGTTGCAACCATGGACATTCTTAATTGTCGTTAACGTTGTTTTACTCATTGCTGGCGCATTTATGGAGCCATCAGCAATTATCTTAATTCTTGCTCCGATTCTGTTCCCAATTGCCGTTCAGCTTGGTATTGACCCAATTCATCTCGGTATTATCATGGTCGTAAATATGGAAATTGGCTTGATCACACCTCCGATTGGATTGAACTTGTTTGTTGCTTCAGCGGTATCAAAAATGCCACT
Source organism: Actinobacillus indolicus (assembly GCF_901764975.1). Lineage (GTDB taxonomy): Bacteria > Pseudomonadota > Gammaproteobacteria > Enterobacterales > Pasteurellaceae > Glaesserella > Glaesserella indolica_B. Next base: position 98,711 of record NZ_CABFKH010000005.1, read on the forward strand.
ATCCGAAGTGATTAAAGCAGCAATGCCTTGGCTCCTTATCTTGCTGTTCTTCTTAATTGTGATTACGTATATACCAGCCATTTCGTTAGCACTACCAAATTGGATTGGCATTAACTAATCTAACTGAACAAAGGGCATCTTAGATGCCCTTTGTTTTTTTGTTTATATTTAAAATCGTGGAATAAAAGCGTATAATCTCACCAATTATTAATAAATCTAAGGACAGAATATGAGCCAATTTTTTTATATCCATCCTGAGAATCCACAGGTTCGCTTGATTAACCAAGCGGTGGAAATTATTAAAAATGGTGGGGTAATTGTTTACCCTACGGATTCTGGATATGCCTTAGGTTGTGCGATTGGCGATAAGCACGCAATGGATCGCATTGTGGCCATTCGTCGTTTGCCTGAAAATCACAACTTTACGCTAGTATGTAGCGATTTATCAGAGCTTTCGACTTATGCACTAGTGACAAATCAATCTTACCGCTTGATTAAAAATAATGTGCCAAATCCTTATACCTTTATTCTGCCTGCGACTAAAGATGTACCCCGTCGTTTAATGACTAAACGTAAGACGATAGGTATTCGTGTGCCGAATAATGTGATTGCTTTGGCTCTGCTGTCAGCATTAGGCGAACCGATTCTTTCGTGTTCATTAATGTTACCAAATGAAGAAATTACGCAATCTGACCCAGATGAAATTCGAGAGCATTTAGAACATCAAGTCGATTTGATTATTCACGGTGGTTATTTGGGGCAATCACCTACAACAGTGATCGATTTAACTCAAGACAGCCCTGAAATTATTCGAGTGGGATCGGGCGATCCGACACCTTTTGAGTAACAAGATAGTAGGGACACACTGCGTGTGTCCAATAATAATTTGTTTTATTGAAACACCCCGACGCTTGTGAAAGCGACAAATAAGGAACTTAAATGACGACATTTCGTAAACCGACTGCCAAGCGGTCAGATTCTGCAAAAACTTTGCAAAAACCGACTCAGCGTAATACACGCCAAGAAACCCAAAATCGCAAACCACTTGTAAAAAAATCGCCGAAACCGACCGCTTCCATTGAAACGGAAAATAAAACGAACGACAAAATCGTCGGTGAAAAACTACAAAAAATTCTAGCTCGTGCAGGGCAAGGCTCTCGCCGTGAAATTGAAGAAGTGATTGCGGCAGGGCGAGTGAGTGTAGATGGAAAAATTGCGACGCTAGGTGATCGTGTACAGGTTAGCTCAAGCACCAAAATCCGTATTGATGGCAATTTAGTCAGCCTAATCCCAACTCAAAAAGAGATCTGCCGAGTGTTGATGTACTACAAACCTGAAGGCGAACTCTGTACGCGTTCTGATCCTGAAGGAAGAGCAACGGTATTCGACCGCTTACCACGTTTAACAGGCTCTCGTTGGATTGCGGTGGGGCGTTTGGATATTAACACTTCAGGATTGCTACTGTTTACCACTGATGGCGAATTAGCGAACCGCTTAATGCACCCAAGTCGAGAAGTTGAACGGGAATATTCTGTGCGTGTATTTGGCGAAGTGAATGACGCAATGATACAACGTTTACGCAAAGGCGTTCAGTTGGAAGACGGCCCTGCTAATTTCAAACAGATAAAAGCAGTTGGCGGTACAGGGATTAACCAATGGTTTGATGTCACCTTAACCGAAGGGCGTAACCGTGAAGTTCGCCGTTTATGGGAATCACAAGGGATTCAAGTTAGCCGTTTGATTCGTATTCGTTACGGCAATATCAAACTTGAAAAAAGTTTACCGCGTGGTGGTTGGGAAGAGATGGGATTAGAGCAAGTGAATTACTTGCGTGAATTGGTCGGCTTAAAGCCTGAAACAGAAACTAAAGTTGATGTGACAAAAGCCCGTCGTCGTACCAGTACTCGACAAATCCGTAAAGCCGTGAAACAGCATACGAAATATCGTAAAATTTAGTCTTTTATTTCAGATTATTTGTAGGGGCGAGTCGATGTGCTCGCCCATATTTTAGGAGTCCAAATGACCACCTTCAATCTTCACCTAAAAGCTAAAAGTGAACTCACCCCACACCCTACCGCACAATATTGGCGGAAGTGCCAAGTGGAAGAACTCTTTGCGATGCCATTTATGGAGCTAGTATTTAAAGCAGCACAAGTTCACCGTGAAAACTTTAATCCGCAAGAAATCCAACTTTCTACCTTGCTCTCGATTAAAACAGGTGGCTGTCCTGAAGATTGCGAATATTGCCCACAATCTGCCCGCTATGATACTGGGCTTGAGCGTCAAACCATGTTAGATGTAGAAGAAATTCTCGAAAAGGCACGCATTGCGAAAGCGCGTGGAGCAAGCCGTTTCTGTATGGGCGCTGCGTGGCGTGGACCTAAGCCAAAAGATATTGAAGTGGTCACGAAAATTATTTCTGCGGTAAAAGATCTCGGTTTAGAAACCTGCGGTACTTTTGGTATGTTGGAAGAAGGTATGGCTGAAGATCTGAAAGAAGCTGGGTTGGATTACTACAACCATAATCTCGATACCGATCCTGACAGCTATCACAAAATTATCCATACACGTACTCACGATGATCGTATGGACACACTCGGCAAAGTGCGTAATGCTGGCTTAAAAGTCTGCTGTGGTGGTATTGTGGGAATGAATGAAACTCGCCCAGAACGAGCTGGCTTAATTGCAAGTCTTGCCAACCTTGATCCACAACCTGAAAGCGTGCCGATCAATCAATTAGTCAAAGTAGAAGGTACGCCATTAGCTGATGCTGAAGATCTGGATTGGACAGAATTTGTTAGAACCATTGCTGTTGCTCGAATTACGATGCCAAAAAGCTACGTTCGTTTATCCGCAGGGCGTGGCAATATGCCAGAAGCTATGCAAGCCTTATGTTTTATGGCTGGGGCCAATTCGATTTTCTATGGAGATAAATTGCTCACGACAGAAAATCCAGAAGAAGATCATGACCAAGTGTTGATGGCGAAATTAGATCTTTATCCATTAAACGCTTCTTAAGCGGAGAAATTAGTAAAAAAGGCTTGCAAACTGACCGCTTGCAAGCCTTTATCATTATTGAATAATTACGTAGAAGTTAGAACCATCACGTAAAATATTTAATGCGATGGCAGATGGATTAGAATCTAAGATTTTACGTAATTCACCAAGATTTTCTACCGTTTGGCGGTTTACACCAACGATAACATCACCTTTTTTGAATCCTCTTGATTCTGCAACAGAGCCTTTTTCTACTTGAACAATTTCAACGCCTTTGATGTTTTTGTCATTGTAGTTAGCAAACTCAGCACCATTTAAGGTTGGAAGTAAGCTTTTAGCACTGGTTTTGCTTTGTTCGTCAGATTGTAAGGTCACTTTAACATTATTTTCTTTACCATCACGTAAGTAAGTTAATTCAATTTCTTTACCTGCTCCAGTTGTCGCTACTTTAGCTCTTAACTCCGCAAAGCTTCGAATTTTTTGACCGTTTAATGCCGTAATGACATCGCCTGCTTTTAAGCCTGCTTTAGCTGCAGCAGAATCTGCCATCACTTCGCTTACAAATGCACCTTGTTGTGCATTAACATCAAAGGCTTTCGCTAAATCAGCATTGAGTTCACCACCTTTAATACCAAGTAAGCCACGTTTCACTTCACCAAACTCAATGATTTGTTGAACTAAGTTGTTTGCCATATTACTTGGAATTGCAAATGCAATACCGGCGTTACCACCACTTGGTGAGATAATTGCAGTATTGATACCGATTAGCTCGCCATTTAGGTTGATTAACGGACCACCTGAGTTACCGCGGTTTACTGCCGCATCCGTTTGAATATAGCTTTCATAACTTTCATCAGTATTGCCTGTTGAACGACCTAATGCAGAAACAATACCTGATGTGACTGTTTGTCCTAAACCAAATGGGTTACCAATAGCAACGGTAAAATCACCTACGCGTAATTTATCTGAGTCTGCAATTTTAATTTCTGTTAAGTCTTTCGGGTTTTCTAATTGAATTAAAGCCACATCTGACATTGGATCTGCACCAACTAATTTGGCTTTGAATTCACGACCATCTTCTAGTTTAACGGTAATTTTATCGGCACCAGTAATCACATGGTTATTCGTAACGACGTATCCTTTATCTGCATTGATAATTACACCAGAACCTTCACCTCTGAATTGGCGTGGCGCGCCACCATCTCGAAACATTTCTGGACCGAAGAAGAATTCAAACTCTTCTGGTACAGCTCTACGTGATTCCGATGCTTTGGTTTTTCCTTCTACAGCAATGCTTACAACAGCAGGTTTTACTTTTTCTAACATAGGTGCAAGGCTAGGTACCGCTTGTCCTTCAACTACTGCAGGTAGGTTTGCTTGAGCGATTGTTGGAGATGCTAGTACACTTAATCCAAGTACAAGTGAGGTTAAAATTGATTTTTTCATCATAGTTTTCATTAATATTTCCTTTATGTAAATTTCTCGTTATGTGGATGCGAGTTAACTCTCTTGCTAACTCGTGCTGAATAAGACAGAAAAAGTGTTTTTCAGTTCCTAGTTGGTTTGTCAAAAGTTTATAATTTATACAACATAGAGTAGGGTAAGTTAATTAAATGTGATGTAAAAATAGTCTTTTTAAGTGATGAACTGTAATTAGATTGTGATCATTATCACATTTCTTAATATTACTATAACAATTTGATTTACTTTATTTACATCAATTAATAGAATAGCGCGCCTTTTGGTATATTATCAATTATTGATTATAGGATCTCTTATATGTTGTGGTTTTTATTCTGCGTAGCCGTATTAATTCTAGGCTATTTCGTTTATGGTAAAATCATCGAAAAAATCTTCGTGATTAACCCGAAAAAAACAACACCTGCATATTCAATGCAAGATGGTGTTGACTATGTGCCAATGTCCAAAAAACGTATTTGGCTCATTCAGTTATTAAATATTGCAGGAACAGGTCCAATCTTTGGTCCTATCCTCGGTGCGTTATACGGACCAGTAGCGATGCTTTGGATCGTATTAGGTTGTATTTTCGCTGGTGCGGTACACGACTACTTCTGTGGTATGTTAAGTGTGCGTAACGGTGGTGCATCAATGCCTAACTTGGCGGGTAAATACTTAGGCCGTCCAGTTAAAGCATTTATTAACCTTTTAGCGGTAGTGTTACTCCTTTTAGTAGGGGTAGTATTCGTTGCAAGTCCAGCACAATTATTAAGTACTATCACTATGGATGTATTTGGTAACTCTGCGGGTGCATTGTCTTTAAATAATGCAGAAGAAATTGCACAAACAGCAACAGCGGCTGCAAGTGACATTACTGTATGGGGCATGGATAAACCAACTGTTATTGCAGTATGGACAACCATTATCTTTGGTTATTATATCATAGCTACTCTTCTTCCTGTTGACAAAATCATCGGTCGTATCTATCCGTTCTTCGGTGCGTTACTCCTATTTATGTCAGTAGGTATGGTATACGGTTTATTTACCAGCCACTTTAGTGCAACAGATCCTATTGATTTCTTCCGTACAATTGATGGTATGAGTGTTGAGAAGTTCTTCCAAAACTTCCAAGTAAAAGGTGATGTTCCAATTTGGCCACTATTATTCTTAACCATCTCTTGTGGTGCATTATCAGGCTTCCACGCAACGCAAACTCCATTAATGGCACGTTGTGCACAAAATGAAAGCGAAGGTCGTTTCATTTTCTACGGTGCAATGATTGCTGAAGGTGTTATTGCGTTAATCTGGTGTATGGTTGGTTTAGCATTCTATGAAAACCCACAAGCGTTACAAGATGCTATCGCAGCAGGTTCACCATCTAAAGTGGTATATGATTCTTCACTTTACTTCTTAGGTTTCATTGGTGGTATCTTTGCGGTATTAGGTGTTGTTGTATTACCAATTACTTCGGGTGATACTGCATTCCGTGCAGCACGTTTAATCATTGCAGAGTTCTTTAACATTGAACAAAAAACCTTAGTTAAACGTTTAATGATCTGTATTCCATTATTCGTAATTGGTTTTATTGTGTCAAAAATCGACTTCAGTATCTTATGGCGTTACTTCACTTGGGCAAACCAAACAACAGCAATGGTAATGTTATGGACTGCAGCAGCTTACTTATACCGCTACAATAAATTCCACTGGGTATGTACAATCCCTGCGGCATTTATCAGTACCGTATCATTTACCTTCCTAGCATACAACAAAATCGGCTTTGGCTTAGATTATGAATTATCTGTATGGATTGGCTTAGGTTTAACAGCAGCATGTACTGTAGCATTCTTCACCATGTTAAAACCATTAGGTAAAGAAGACCCAGATATCTATGTTGATGATACAACAAAAGCATAATTGTTGAGTTATTGAACTAAGGGGCGAGTATTCGCCCCTTATGTTTTAGGAATAAAATGCGTTTTTTTGATACTCACACACACCTAGACTATCTTGCTCAAGATCTCAATCTCTCTGTTTCACAATTAATGCATAATGCTAAAGCTCAACAGGTGGAACGAATTTTAGTTGTGGCGATTTCTGCAAAAAATTTTGAGCAAGTGACCGCTTGTAGCCAAGCTGAACCCAACCATATTGTGTATGGCTTAGGCTTACATCCGCTTTATATTACCGAACATCAAACCACTGATTTAGATTTACTTGAAAGCTATTTGCAACGGCAAGATCCGCATTGTACGGCGATTGCCGAGATTGGTTTAGAACGAGCTGTGGAGACAGTTTGTACGCCTGAATTATGGCACAAGCAATGTGCGTTTTTAGAAGCGCAATTAGCGCTTGCCAAGCGGTATGATTTGCCTGTGAATTTACACTCTCGTAAAAGCCACGATCAGCTTTTTACGTTTTTGAAAAAAGCACAACTTGCTCGAACGGGTGTTGTACACGGGTTTGCAGGGAGTTATGAACAGGCAAAACGTTTTGTCGATTTAGGCTATAAAATTGGAGTTGGCGGTACGATTAGTTATCAGAGAGCAAATAAAACCAGAGAAACAATGCGTAAATTGCCTTTGGAAAGTTTGTTACTTGAAACCGATGCCCCTGATATGCCTGTCTTTGGTTATCAAGGCGAGCCGAACCGTCCAGAGCGTTTAGTTGTCAGTTTTAACGCATTATGCGAATTACGCCGTGAAAAGCCTGAGCAGATTGCCGAAACCGTTTGGCAGACAAGTGAAAGGTTATTTTGGTTAGGCTCTCGCTAACGCCCACACCTGAATTTCCTTTACCCCCTGTTTGAGTAATTCAGCACAGATGGCATTCAAGGTTGAGCCAGTAGTGACCACATCATCTACAATCGCTACTCGTTGATAAGGCTGTTTCGGTTGATAAATAAAAGCCCCTCGTAGATTTTTACGGCGTTCTTGCCCTGTTAGCTCTCGTTGCGGTTGGGTGGCTCGAATACGTTGTAAACTCTCTTTATCCATTGGCAGATGAAGCCATTTTGCTAAATGCTGGGCTAATAGTACCGCTTGATTGTAGCCTCGTTGCCATTCCCGTTGCCAATATAAAGGCACGGGCAAAATCACTTCGGGCAATGTGAGCTGATGTGTTCGTCTAGCTTGATAAATAGCAAGGAGCAACAGCCGTGCTAACGGTTGATCAAGCCAATATTGCTGTTGAAATTTGAAACGGTGGATCCATTCTGCAAGCGGTGGTTTATATTGGGAAATTTGCACAATACGATGCCATTTAGGTTCGTTCTTTAAACAATTTCCACAGTAATTGTGATCGCTTAATAGTAAACTTCCACAACCACCACAATAGCAGTGGCGTTTTAGCAGTGCATTACAACGGCTACAAATACCGTGTGATGCAATGGCAAGCTGTCTGTCGCAATGTACACAGCGAAATCCCCAGTCGTTCATCTTTTCCCCAATAGCTTTTTTCTTTGAACTCTATCAAGTTTTTTAAGAGAAGTTTGGGGAATTTTTGTGACACGGATCGAAAAAAGAGTAAAATTTCATAGATTAAACATAAAAGGAGATGTTATGCAAAAGCCAACTGCCCCAATCAAAATTGTGTTTTTTGATATTGATGAAACCTTGTATTACAAAAAAGAAACCCGTATTCCGCTGTCTATTTCAGAGCAAGTACTTCCTCGCTTACGAGCTAAAGGGATTATCCCAGCGATTGCCACAGGTAGAACTCACGGGGCTTTTCCTAAAGCAATCAAGCCGTTAATGAATGAAAAAGGTTTTGATCTGTTTGTGACGACAAACGGGCAATATAACCTTTATCGAGATCAGGTTATCAGTGAATATCCGCTAACGACTGAACGTATTGAGCGTATATTAGCCAAACTGCAGGCGTTGCAGATTGAGTATGCGTTTGTGACTGCAGAACAAATTGCGGTGTCTAAAAATACGGCGGAAGTTGAAGAGTCGTTGCGTCCAATTAAAGAAGATTATATTGTCGATCCGAATTTTTATTTGGATCACTCGGTTATTCAACTATTGGCGTTCTTTCCACAAGAACGCACGGAAGAAGTTATTCGCTCAGGAATTTTAGAAGATGATTTGAAAGAAGTGCGTTGGCATAAATATTCGGTGGATTTGCTGAATAAAAACAATTCAAAAGCACGTGGTATTCAAGATGTGCTTAATCATTTTGGCTTTGGTATTGAAAATGCGATGGCGTTTGGCGATGGTTTAAATGATTTGGAAATGATTGCTACCGTAGGTTTTGGGGTTGCAATGGGTAATGCGGAAGATGAGTTAAAAGCGGTGGCAGATTATGTCACTTTGCCGATTGAACAAGATGGCATTTTGGTGGCTTTAGAAAAGTTAGGGGTGATTTAAAACCTTTTGTATTTAAGATTATCTCAGGCAAATTTTCTTATCCCATTTTCAATAATGTTAGATTATGGTATAGTTCGCACTTTAATAATTGGCTTCTCATTCTCATCTGAATGGGAGAGTTTAGCCCAAGAATTGTAGTAATGGCAAAGCAAGATTCAGATTGTATTACCTTAGATCTGTTCGAAAATATGCCAAAAGTTGGGCGACCACGTACAAATCCCCTTAGCCGAGAACAACAACTTCGTATTAATAAACGGAATCAGCTTAGACGAGATCGCTCATCTGGCTTAAGACGAGTCGAGTTGAAGTTACATTCGGATTTGGTGGAGGCATTGGAACAAGAATCAGCGGTAAAAGGACTGTCTCGAGGACAGTTGATTGAACTCATTTTAAACGATTATCTCAATGGCGATGCTATTGAATTGAGCAAATAATAGGTATTTTAAATGGCAGTTGTCGGTTTATTTTACGGTAGTGACACCGGAAACACAGAAAACATTTCTAAAATGATTCAAAAACAACTAGGTGCTAACCTAGTGGATATTCGTGATATTGCAAAAAGCACGAAAGAAGACATCGAAGCTTACGATTTCTTATTAATTGGTATCCCAACATGGTATTACGGCGAATCTCAAGCAGATTGGGATGACTTTATGCCGACGTTAAAAGAGATTGATTTTACGGGCAAAATTGTGGGTATCTTTGGTTGTGGCGACCAAGAAGACTATGCCGAGTATTTCTGTGATGCAATGGGGACGGTTCGTGATGTGATTGAACCAAATGGCGGCACTATTGTGGGTCATTGGTCAACAGAAGGCTATACTTTTGAAGCATCTCAAGCATTAATTGATGATGAGACCTTTGTCGGTTTATGTATTGACGAAGATCGCCAACCAGAACTAACCGAAGAGCGCGTAAACCGTTGGTGTAAACAGATTTTTGATGAAATGTATTTAGCGGAATTAGCTTAATATATCTATTGGAGGATATATGTCAGAAGAAAATGTGAAACTATTAAAAAAAGTGGGTTTAAAGGTGACAGAGCCTCGCTTGACAATTTTGGAGCTCATGCAACAAACTCGCGACCAAATGCAACATTTTTCAGCGGAAGACATTTATAAATTACTCTTAGAGAAACAGTCTGAAATTGGTTTAGCGACGGTTTATCGTGTATTAAATCAGTTTGAAGAAGTCGATATCTTGACTCGTCATAATTTTGATGCGAATAAAGCAGTCTATGAACTGAATATGAACCACCAACATGACCATATTATCTGTATGGACTGTGGCAAAGTATTTGAGTTTAAAGATTCTGAAATTGAACGCCGTCAGCGTGAAATTAGTCAACAACATGGAATTGAGCTTGCAAACCATAGTCTTTATCTTTATGGTAAATGTAGTAATATCCAAAAATGTGATGAAAAAGAGAAAAAATAATTTCTCTTTATTATCGGGTAAATCATGATCAAGCGGTGAGATTTTGTAAAATTTTTGCAACATCTCACCGCTTACGTCTATCTAGTGAATTGAAATTTTATGTCAGAGAATATTCCAAATAGTGTGCCTGCAAAGGTGAGACAACCTAGAAAAATTTCACCCTTTTGGCTGTTGCCGATAGTGGCTTTTGCCATTGGTTGTTTACTGTTCTTTCAAATTCTGAAAGAGCAGGGGGAAACCATTACGATTCGTTTCCATGAAGGAGATGGGATTACCGCTGGGAAAACGGTTATTCGTTATCAAGGTTTACAAATAGGTCAGGTTAAAAAAGTCTATTTTGTTGATAATCTGACGGGCATCCAAGTGGATGCGGAGATTAATCCTGAAGCGAAGTCAGTGCTACGTGAAGGGACGAAATTTTGGCTTGTGAAACCAAGTGCTTCATTGGCGGGGGGTTCTGGCTTAGATGCGCTTGTTTCAGGAAACTATATCACATTGCAACCTAGCGAAAATAGTGAGGCTCAGAGCCAATATGAATTTACCGCAGAAGAAGAGCCACCAGCAATCAGTGTGACGGATGGTGATCTCTTAGTCAAACTTGTTTCATCAGATCTTGGATCGATCACCGTTGGTGCAAGTGTATATTTCCGTAAGGTTCCTGTCGGTAATATTGCCGATTATCGTTTTACTCGCGATCAAAAACAGGTCGAAATTGATCTCGTGATTGATAAAAAGTATGCGAATTTAGTGAAAAAAGAGAGCCATTTCTGGAATATCAGTGGTATTAATTTAACTGCGGGTCTATCTGGTGTGAATGTCAATGTAGATAGCTTTGCATCTATTGTTCAAGGTGCAGTTGCTTTTGACTCGCCAGATGATTCTGAAATTGCTGATCAGGGACAAAAATTTCATTTGTACGAAAATTTAAAAGCCGCTCAGCGTGGGATCAGCGTGAGTATTACTTTACCCATGGTACCCAATTTAAAAATAAATGAAACGCCCGTGTATTATCAAAATATCCAAGTGGGCATTTTATCTTATTTAAATATGCAGCCAGAGGAAATTGCCCCTCCAAAAGAGGATAAAAATGAACCTTTAGAACTGATGCGAGGTACATTATTAATTGATCCTAATTATGCAGACTTATTAAGATCAGGAAGTCAAATTTTAATTAAAGAGCCTAAGTTTAGTCTAAATAAAGAGCAAGTGAGTAAATTAGGTGAGTTACTCAGAGGCGTATATTTTGAAATTGAAAAAGGTGAAGGTAATCCGACATTCAGTTTCAATGCATTAAAAGAATCCGATTATCTTTTGAGCCGTCCTAATATTCTTGCTTTTCAACTTGTATCGCCTCAAGCCTATGGTGTAGAACAAGGACAAGGCATTTACTATAACGATGTTCAAATCGGTGAAATTTTAAAACGACAGGTCTCTTTAGAAGGAGTCGCTTTTCAAGCGATTATTTATCCTCCTTATCGAAATCTTGTGGCTGGTAATACGAAGTTTGTGGCGATTTCTAATATTGATATGTCAGTAAGTCTAGATGGATTAAGGGTTCATGCGGGTTCTCCTTCAGATTGGTTAAAAGGCGGTATCCGAATTTTACCAAGTAAAGAGGAAGGTGAAGCCAAAAAACAGTATCCACTTTATAAAGATGTTGATAGTGCAGAGGCTGGCATTGTAAGTGTAGAGAAAAAAGCAACACTCACATTGTCTGCTAATGATTTGACTAGCATTGATAAGGGTTCGGTTGTGCTATACCGTAATTTCCCTATCGGTGAAGTATTAAGCATTCGCCCTCTAAAAGCGAAATTTGATGTTGATCTCTTTATTGAGCCGAAATATCGTCATTTAGTGACAGACAATAGCCGTTTCTGGATTGAGCCAGCAACGGAAGTGGATATTTCAACGAGTGGCTTGAATGTGAAAATGGGTTCTCTGATGAGAACATTAAAAGGGGCAATCAGTTTTGATAATAACGGTTCAAAAGGCAATAAAACCCTTTATGCTAGTTATGATAAAGCGACATCGGGTAATACTTATATTACACTGATTGCTCAAGATGCCTCAAAACTCAGTAAAGGTATGCCAATTAAATATATGGGGCTAACCATTGGTAAAGTCGAATCGCTTCAGCTAGATAATGCAAAAAAACAGGTGAAAGCCACCGCTTACATTGAAGGGCAGTATTATCCTTTAGTGGCGAAAGCAGGCAGTAAGTTTAGTGCAATTTCGCCTGAAATTGATACTACAGGCTTTAAAAATCTGGATGCAATGATTCAAAACTATATTAATGTGGATGCTGGTAGCGGAGAGCGAAAAACGCAATTCCAATTAGCTGATACTGATACGGTGAAAACTCAATATGCGGATGGATTCCCAATTATTGTAGAAACAACAGATGCAAATGGTATTACACCTCAAGCACCAGTAATGTACCGTGGAATGCAAGTGGGGATTGTGAATCGCTTAAGCTTGAGTGAATTAGGGGATAGAGTACTTATTCACTTACGTATTGCAAACCAACATAAGCATCTTGTTCGTAAAAATAGTGAATTCTGGGTATCTTCTGGCTATACGATGGATATTAGTTTGGCGGGCGTCAGTATGAATTCTGGAACAATGTCGCAGTTATTCAACGGTGGAATTAGTTTCTCAACGCCATCAGGTAGAGTAGTCCAACCTCAAGCAGAAGCTAACAGACGATTCCTATTACAACGTAAATTACCTGAAGAGGCTTTGGGCTGGGATCAGGGAATTGCAGAGTAAGTAAATAACAAGCCGCACATTTATATGCGGCTTTTTGTATCAATAAAGTTAATTAGACATCGTAAGTTGTCGAAGCCGTATTCCCACCACGTCCCGTCCAGTTAGTGTGGAAGAACTCGCCACGTGGTTTATCGGTACGCTCGTAAGTGTGTGCACCGAAGTAGTCACGTTGTGCTTGAAGTAAGTTTGCTGGTAAACGATCCGAAGTGTAACCGTCTAAGAAGGTAATCGCACTTGCCATACAAGGCATTGGGATACCCACTTCGATAGATTTCGCTACTACTTTACGCCAGTCGCTTAATGCGTTTTCTAAAATACCTTTGAAGTACGCATCTGAACCTAAGAAGATTAAATCCGGGTTCGCTTCGTAAGCATCACGAATGTTGCCTAAGAAACGGCTGCGAATGATACAACCTTCACGCCATAATAACGCTGTTGCACCGTAGTTGATGTCCCAACCGAAGTTTTCAGACGCTTCACGAATGAGCATAAAACCTTGTGCGTAAGAGATAATTTTTGATGCCAATAACGCTTTACGCACCGCTTCGATCCAAACTTGTTTGTCGCCTTCAACTTTACCGATAGTTTTGTTGAATAATTTAGATGCGGCAACACGTTGATCTTTGAATGAAGATACACAACGAGCAAACACTGACTCGGTGATTAAGGTTAATGGGATACCGAAATCTAATGCGTTGATCCCCGTCCATTTACCTGTACCTTTTTGACCTGCGGTATCAAGGATTTTTTCCACTAACGGTGTGCCGTCTGTGTCTTTGTAACCTAAAATATCTGTTGTAATATCAATGAGATAGCTGTCAAGTTCAGTTTTTTTCCATTCAGCAAAGATTGCTTGCATTTCATCATAGCTTAAACCTAAACCATCTTTTAAGAACTGGTAGGCTTCACAGATTAACTGCATATCGCCGTATTCGATGCCGTTATGAACCATTTTCACAAAGTGACCAGCACCTTCTTTGCCTACCCAGTCACAGCAAGGCTCGTCTTTGTCGGTTTTCGCTGAAATCGCTTGGAAAATCGGTTTCACATATTGCCAAGCTTCTTCGTTACCGCCTGGCATAATAGAAGGCCCGTGACGTGCCCCTTCTTCACCGCCCGACACACCCGAGCCGATAAAGCGAATGCCTTTTTCCGCTAACGCTTTCACACGGCGGTTGGTGTCAGGGTAGTTTGAGTTACCGCCATCAATGATGATGTCGCCTTCTTCTAAGTGAGGTAATAATGCATCAATAAATTGATCCACCACTTCACCCGCACGCACCATTAACATCACTTTGCGTGGTTTTTCTAATTTCGCAGCCAAATCTTCTAAAGAATACGCCCCGATAATGTTCGTACCTTTCGCTGCACCTTCTAAAAACTCGTCCACTTTTGACGTAGTACGGTTATACGCCACGACTTTAAAGCCGTTGTCGTTCATATTTAAAATAAGGTTCTGACCCATTACCGCTAAACCGATAACGCCGATATCGCCTTTTACTGACATTTTTTGCTCCTGTTGGATTGTTAAATTTTTTATGGAACCAATGTAATTAGCCCCTACAGTTTTATATCTAATATATATCGTAGGGGCAAATTATATTTGCCCCGAATTTTACGCTAATTTCTTTGGGGCAAATGTAATTTGCCCCTACATATTTATGCAAACAAGTTCGCGATCAACGCCAATACCGCAGGCAACCCTTGCTTAATCAAAATCCCTTTATTCTTCGCACTTATCGCTCCATAAACTGCAGCGACAATCACACAACTTAAAAAGAAATAAGTGACCGCACTTTGTTGAATACAAAGGGAAAAAATAAGCCCAGTGGCTAAAAATCCGTTATACAACCCTTGATTAGCAAACAACAACTGAATTTTAGGGTTGCTTGCTGTTTGTTCATCTAAATTAAAAATCTGCCTTGCCTTTGGGCTGTTTAACGCAAACATTTCCAAATACATAATATAGAAATGTTCAAGGGCGACAAGGGGGGTTAAAATATAATCTAATATTGACATCATTCTATTTTTTTCTTACAAAAGGTGCGTTTTGCAAAATTTTTTGCAGATCTGACCGCTTGTCATTGTTTAATTCCTCGTCCATGCACTTGGGTGTTGCTCAAAACCGATGTGTGGGTAGTAATCAACTGCTTGGGGAGCGGCGAGTAAAATCAGTTTTGCTTTTGGGTGCAGTGCGTTTTGAGTCTGCTGAATGAGTGCTTGCCCGACACCTTGTTTTTGGTAATCGTCCCGCACCGCCAAGTCTGCCAAATAGCAACAGTAGCTAAAATCCGTCAGGGAGCGGGCAACGCCAATCAGTTCATCCTTATCCCATGCGGAGATGATTAAATTGGCGTGCTTTAACATAGATTCTACACGCTCCGATTCATTAAGCGGGCGACGTTCTCCCAATGTTGTTCGATTTAATAATGTGCGATATTGCTCTACGGAGAGAGGAATATTGATTTTATATTCAATCATGGCTTAACTCATTGGCAATCTATTCACAAAAATTAAAGTAATGCACCTGCTTCTTTGTCTAAATACCACTCGGTCACCCCGTTTGTTGCTTTAATTCTTGCCGCTGGGTAAGGCAAGTTTTCTGCTGGGGTGGTTTGGATCTCTTTGAGAATTTCCGCTTTGCTTGCCCCTGTGACTAAATAAGTAATGCGTTTGGCTTGTTCAATTAATTTAGCGGTTTTGGAAATGCGGATTTGCCCTGTCTCAGGGTGTTTAGCAATTACAGCTAAATTCGGATCATTGAAATCTGTTTGATGTGGGAAAAGGGAGGCGGTATGTCCGTCCGTTCCCATGCCTAAAATAATCCAATCAAACTCACCGTTCGGGATACAAGCGGTCAGTTCTTGCGAAAATCTTGCCAGTTCTTGTTCCACAGGTTCTTCGCCACGAATACGGTGAATATTTTCCGTTGGGATTTGGATATGATCAAACAGTAATTTTTGCACTTCGCCGTAATTACTTTCAGGGTCTTGTGGCGGAACCATACGATCATCGCCCCACCAAAAATGTAAATTTTGCCATTGAACTTGGCTTTTATACGGCTCTTGCGCAAGGGTTTTAAACAGCAGTTTTGGTGTACTTCCGCCCGATAATGAAATATGTACAGGGCGGTTTAATTGACTATATAACACAAATTCTTGTGCGATTTTTTCCACTGCACTTTGTGCTGTTGGGAATGTGATGTAGTTCATAAAATTACACTTTCTTTTTCATTAATCCACTTGGTTTACGCCACACTTTACCGTGTTTGGCTATCAATTTATCGGCTTCTGAAGGCCCCCAAGTACCAGCTTCGTATTCATAGATACGACCACGTTCCGCTTTATAGTCCAAAATCGGTTGAACAAATTTCCAGCAGGCATGAACGGCATCAGTACGAGCGAAGAGGGTCGCATCGCCTTTCATCGCATCTAATAACAGACGCTCATAAGCCGTTAATAAGCTTGGTGATGCAAGATCAGCATAGCGGAAATCCATTGACACTTCTTTCGCTTCAAAGCCGGCACCAGGTTTCTTCAAGCCGAAACGCATTGAAATGCCTTCGTCGGGTTGGATACGAATAATCAATTTGTTATCCGGCGCATTTTGACTAAAGACAGGGTGTGGGGTTGTTTTAAAGTGAATAACCACTTCGGTTACCCGTGTAGGCAAACGCTTACCCGTACGTACATAGAACGGCACGCCAGCCCAACGCCAGTTGTCGATTTTGCAACGTACCGCCATATAGGTTTCTGTGGTTGAGTCTTCTGGCACGCCTTTTTCTTGTAGGTAGCCTTTGACTTGTTCACCATCAATTTCACTTGCGGTGTATTGTCCAAGTACTAAGTTATTTTTAATGTCTTCATTTGAAAGCGGATGCAGACAATGTAGTACTTTGGCGACCTCATCACGCATTGAATCTGCATTGATAATCGCAGGTGGCTCCATCGCAACCATCGCTAATACTTGCAATAAATGGTTTTGGAACATATCACGCATTGCCCCTGAACCATCATAATAGCCACCACGATCTTCTACACCAATAGATTCCGCCCCTGTGATTTCAACATAATCAATAAAATTACGGTTCCAGAGTGGTTCAAATAAACCGTTAGAAAAACGCAGAACGAGTAAATTTTGTACCGTTTCTTTACCTAAATAATGGTCGATACGGTAGATCTGATGCTCTTCAAAATACTTGTGAATTTGAATATCAAGAGCTTTTGCGGTTTCAATATCGTAGCCGAATGGTTTTTCTACAATAATCCGCTTCCAGCCAAACTCTTCTGTTGTTAAACCGTGTGCTGCAAGACATTCAGGGATAACGCCGTATAAACTTGGCGGTGTAGAAAGATAATATAGCGTATTACCGCCTGTACCATATTTATCATGCAGTTCATCTAAACGAGGTAATAATTTTACATAGTCTACCGCGTCAGAAGTGTTGATTGCTTGGTAGTAAAGGTGTTCGCAAAATTTTTCTAAAATCTCACCGCTTGCATTTTCAAGTTTGATTAAAGTGTCATGCATTTTTTGGCGGAAAGACTCATCATCTAATGTAGAACGAGCTACGCCTAATACAGAGAAGTTTTCTGATAATCTTCCAATTTTGTAGAGATGATAAAGTGCGGGAATTAATTTACGGTAAGTTAAGTCGCCAGAGGCACCAAAAATTACAATACAGTTATTATCTGCTTTCATTTGCTATCCTAAATAATAAAAAGTTGCACTATTTTGCATTACTTTATTTAAAGTGAGAAATTAGTTTTATTTATTAAAGTGAAAGGTAGAACGCCAATCATGATGTTTGTTTCCGACCATAATAAAATGCGGATTAACAAAGGTTTCTCGCTGATTATAGGTGAGAGGGTTAAAATCTAAATCAAATACCTCTCCACCTGTTTCAGCTAATAAGATTTCTGCGGCCGCAGTATCCCATTCGCCTGTATCGCCTAAACGAATATAACAATCTGCTTTACCCTCAGCGACCAATCCTGCTTTTAAACTACTTGAACCATATTTTAAGAGTTCTATTTGATAAGGTGGTCGTACCGCTTGATGTATTTTATCTCCATTTGAATTGCCAATGGTCACTTGCAAGCGGTGAGATTTATCAAACATTTTGCAATTTTTCATCAAGGGCTGGACATGGTTATTTTCTTTAAGAAAAGCACCATGATTTTTCATCGCATAGTAAGTTTTTCTTAAAATAGGAGAATGAATAATGCCAAGTACGGGGGTATTTTGTTGAATTAATCCAATCACAACGGAAAATTGATCTGTCCGATCGATAAATTGTTGCGTGCCATCAAGGGGATCAACGATCCAATATTCCTGCCAGTGAGTTCGTTCAGCAAGTGGAATTTTACAGCTTTCTTCAGAAAGAACAGGAATTTCAGGCGTCAGTTCTTTTAATTTTGCTGTCACAAATTGGCTGATAAAAAGATCAGCTTCAGTCACAGGGGTTTTATCTGATTTGATCTGAACTTCTACTGATTTGCTATAAAAGTGCGTCAAGTGTTCGCCTGCTTGGTAAGCAATATTCAATACTTTGTCTAATAATTGTTGATTGAGTGTTTGCATATAAACTCCCTTAGATAATTTCTGAATGATACCTCACAAATTCAGACTCGTAAAAATAATATTATTTTTTCGGTAAAAATAGGCGTAAAACGACCATGGAATAAATAATATTTGCTAATGCAAAGGTTAAGGCAAATAAGATTACTGCAAGGGATTGTTCCCATAGGGGGATAGGATCTTCAAGGCTGGTGTATTCATCAAAAGCTAACATTAGCGAGAATGAACAAAGGCTATAAATAAACATGATTACCCCTGAGAAAAAGGCAATTTGAATTATGTTACGTTGGTGATACTGTTGTTTGTAGCTGACTAATGCAAATAGAAAAGCTGGAACGCTAAATAAGGCAAAAACAACCAACATTCCCCCTTGGCTAAATTCGCTAAAAAGGGGTAATAGGGCAGAACCGAGTAACTGGGTAAGTAGTGGATAAATCCATAGAATATGTGGGCTAGTTTTGTGCATGGAGATATTCTCTTAATAAAAATAAAGCGGATAAATTGCGTGCTTCGGCAAAATTAGGGTCGGCAAGCAGTTCGTCGATTTTGTTTAATGGATAATAGATGATTTCAAGTGGCTCTGGTTCATCACCTTCTAGCTGTGATGGGTAAAGATCTTGTGCGACAAAAACGTGCATTAGACCGTACATATGGCTCGGTCCGCTGTAGAGTGAACGTAGTGGCTCGATACTTCTTGCCCCAAATCCAATCTCTTCTTGTAACTCTCGATTCGCACTTTCTATCGGCTCTTCGCCCGCATCGACAATACCTTTAGGAAAAGTTAATTCATAACGTTCAGGGCCAACGGCATACTCTTTGACAAGGACAAGGTGATTATTATGAATCGGTAATACCATAACAGATGAGCGACGTTGTGGTGTTAAACGTTCATAGGTGCGTTCTTCGCCATTGGAAAAACGGAGATCTACCGATTGTACTTCAAAAATTCGGGTTTTGGCGATTACGGAGATAGATTTGATCTCTGGGAGTTGTTTTGTCATAGTCTTTCTCATCAAAAATTGTTTGTTCGCATTGTAGACTGTTCATCTTTAACCAACAACCAAATAAATGCTCCAAAGTAATAAAGCATAGCGAATTCCCTTTCCAAGCGTGATTAATAGTATGCTTTTCCATAAGTTAAAGCGCAACCAACCTGCAATACCACAAAAGAGATCGCCAACAATAGGAAGCCAGCTAAATAGTAGAATCCATATACCATATTTTTGACTCAATGTGAGTGCGAGTTTGACGCTTTTATGTTGCTGGTCGTGAAATTTAGGCTGAGGAAAAAATTGAGCGATAAAATAGGTTGTCATGCTACCGAGTGCATTGCCTAATGTCGCTACAATGAATAATCCATACACCGTATTTTTTTGTAATAGTGCTTGTGTTGCATAAGTAGTAAAAACCACTTCGGAATTCCCAGGCAGTATCGTTGCACTTAAAAAACTACTCGCAAACATAATGAGGAGTTGATTCTCTTCGCTTAGGAAAATTCCGAGTAAAGCAGTCAAGTAATCGGTCATTTTGTAACTGTTTTGTTAAATTTATGTTCTAGTTAAGTTTATAAAAATCGTACTTTTTTTGAAAGATTGATGTGGATCAAGAAAGAATTCTACTTTATTTATTTTAAACGTAAAAATTATTTAATCATCAGTTTAACAGGTCTATAATTCTCAACAATTTCTATAATTTTTCAAATTTTCGTTTAAGGATAGTAATGTTTTCACCTGCTGAGATGGCAAAAATCGCCGAAGATGGCGCAGTTTATAAAGCAACCAAAAACCAATTTTATTCTTTCATTTCAGCAATTACTGCTGGCGCATACATTTCTATTGCCTTTGTCTTTTATGCTACCACACAAGTTGGTGCTGCGGATATGCCATGGGGTGTTGCTAAACTCATTGGTGGTCTCGTTTTCTCTTTAGGCATTATTATGTGTGTGGTATTTGGGGCAGAACTCTTTACCTCAAGTACAATGACGATTGTGGCTAAAGCTAGTAAACGGATTACATGGGCGCAGATGTTCAAAAACTGGCTTGTTGTGTATGGTGGTAATTTTGTCGGTGCAACCTTTATTGTATTGCTGGTTTGGTTTAGCGGTGAGATTATGGCTGCAAACGGACAATGGGGCTTGACTATTTTAAAAACAGCCCAACATAAGATCCACCACACTTGGATTGAAGCATTCAGCTTAGGGATTTTCTGTAACCTGATGGTTTGTATTGCGGTATGGATGGCGTATGCAGGGAAAAGCCTGACGGATAAAGCGTTCATTATGATTTTACCGATTGCTATGTTTGTTGCCTCAGGTTTTGAGCACTGTGTGGCAAATATGTTTATGGTGCCAATGGGCGTGTTAATTCACGGCTCTGCAAGCCCGGAATTTTGGACAGCTATTGGTGTCGAACCTAATACGTTCGCCGATTTAACGATGGCAAATTTTGTGGTGAAAAATCTCATTCCGGCAACGCTGGGTAATATTGTCGGTGGTGCATTTTTCATTGGTATGGTGCAGTGGTTTTTGCACTTAAAGAAACATTAATTCAAAACTTGTAAGCGGTTACTTTTCGCAGATTTTTTGCAAAATCGCACCGCTTGCGTTCAATTTATTACATTAACTAACGAGGACTTAAAATGACTCAATTAACCGAAGCTCAAAAGAAAGCGTGGGAAGGTTTTGCACCAGGTGAATGGCAAACCGAAGTGAACGTGCGTGACTTTATCCAAAAAAACTATACGCCGTATGAAGGTGATGAATCTTTCCTTGCTGATGCAACTGAAGCGACAAGTACGCTTTGGGCGGATGTAATGGAAAAAATCAAAGTGGAAAACAAAACCCACGAACCATATGATATCGATACAGATACTCCATCAACCATCACTTCTCATGCACCAGGTTATATCAACAAAGATTTAGAGAAAATCGTAGGTTTACAAACAGATGCGCCATTAAAACGTGCGATTATGCCATTTGGTGGTATCAACATGGTGAAAGGTTCTTGCCAAGTTTATCGCCGTGAATTAAACCCAATGGTTGAAAAAATCTTTACTGAATATCGTAAAACTCACAACCAAGGTGTATTCGATGTTTATACTCCAGATATTTTACGTTGCCGTAAATCAGGTGTAATTACCGGTCTTCCAGATGCGTACGGACGTGGTCGTATCATCGGTGACTATCGTCGTATGGCACTTTACGGTGCAGACTTCTTAATGAAGGATAAAGTTAAACAATTCAACTCTTTACAAGAAAAATTAGAGTCTGGTGAAGATATTCAAGCAACCATCCAATTACGTGAAGAAATTGCAGAACAACACCGTGCGTTAGGCAAAATGAAAGAGATGGCTGCATCTTACGGTTACGATATTTCTAACCCAGCAACCAATGCGCAAGAAGCGGTGCAATGGACTTATTTTGCATACTTAGCAGCAGTAAAATCACAAAACGGTGCGGCGATGTCTTTCGGTCGTACATCAACTTTCTTAGATGTATTTATCGAACGTGACTTAAAACTTGGTCGTATCACAGAAACTGAAGCGCAAGAGTTAATGGACCACTTAGTGATGAAACTCCGTATGGTTCGTTTCTTACGTACTCCTGAATACGATCAATTATTCTCAGGTGACCCAATGTGGGCAACAGAAACCTTCGCAGGTATGGGATTAGATGGTCGTACATTAGTCACCAAAAACAGCTTCCGTCTATTACACACCCTTTACACAATGGGTCCATCACCAGAACCAAACTTAACAATCCTTTGGTCTGAAAGTTTACCAGACGGTTTCAAACGCTATGCAGCGAAAGTGTCTATCGAAACGTCATCTGTTCAGTACGAAAACGACGACTTAATGCGTCCAGACTTCCAAAACGATGACTATGCGATTGCGTGCTGTGTAAGCCCGATGATCGTAGGTAAAATGATGCAGTTCTTCGGTGCGCGTGCAAACTTAGCGAAAACCTTATTATACGCAATCAACGGCGGTGTGGATGAGAAATCAGGTGACCAAGTTGGACCGAAAACTGAGCCAATCATGTCTGAATACTTAGATTTCGACGATGTGATGACTCGCTTAGACGGTTTCATGGATTGGTTAGCGAAACAATACGTGACTGCATTAAACATCATCCACTTTATGCACGACAAATATGCTTATGAAGCAGCATTAATGGCGTTACATGATCGTGATGTATTCCGCACAATGGCGTGTGGTATCGCAGGTCTTTCTGTGGCAGCAGACTCACTCTCTGCAATCAAATATGCGAAAGTAAAACCAGTTCGTGGTGATATTGAAATCAAAAATAAAGCAGGCGAAGTGGTTGGTGTAGCGAAAAACGTGGCAGTTGACTTTGAAATCGAAGGCGAATATCCACAATTCGGTAACAACGATAACCGTGTAGATGATATCGCAGTTGACCTTGTTGAACGTTTCATGAAGAAAATTCAGAAACTTAAAACATACCGTAATGCGACTCCAACACAGTCTGTATTAACCATTACATCAAACGTGGTTTATGGTAAGAAAACAGGTAACACCCCAGACGGTCGTCGTTCAGGTGCACCATTCGGACCAGGTGCAAACCCAATGCACGGACGTGACCAAAAAGGTGCGGTAGCGTCATTAACCTCTGTGGCGAAATTACCATTTGCTTACGCGAAAGACGGTATCTCTTATACCTTCTCAATCGTACCAAATGCGTTAGGTAAAGATCTTGAATCTCAAAAACGTAACCTTGCAGGCTTAATGGACGGTTACTTCCACCACGAATCAACCATCGAAGGTGGCCAGCACTTAAACGTAAACGTAATGAACCGTGAAATGTTATTAGATGCGATGGAAAATCCAGAGAAGTATCCACAATTAACAATCCGTGTTTCAGGTTACGCAGTGCGTTTCAACTCTTTAACTAAAGAGCAACAAATGGATGTAATTACTCGTACTTTCACACAGTCGATTTAATCTACATTTGTAAAAAATAAAAGAAAAGATACCGCTTGTCGTAAGGCAAGCGGTATAATTTTTATTGGAGTTTACAAAGTATTTTATAAAGGAGTAATGATGTACCAAAACTTTTCTGCAGAGCTTGAATGGGCAACATTAAATATGCCAAGAACGCGTAGAGCGATTGAGTCTCTGCCTGATCTTTCTCATGTACGTTTAGCATGCAACATGCACTTAGATCTAAAGATGACACCAATTATAAAAGGGTTGCTTGATAAGGGAGCGAAAGTGTTCTTAACCACCTGTAATCCAACTACGGTTCAAGATGATGTAGTTGCTTATTTAGTTCAACAAGGCGCTGAGGCAAAAGCATGGCGTAATATGAGTCATGCAGATTGGCAGCAAAGTTTTGAAGACGCGATTGCGTGGGATCCGACTCATCTGTGTGAAATGGGCGCAGATTTAACCACAGTAATTCATCAGAAAAACTTCCAAACGAATGTCAAAGCAGGATTAGAAGCGACAGGCTCTGGTGTTAACCGCCTCAATGGTTTAAAACCACATTATCCAATTTTCAACTGGGATGATTTACCCGTAAAAGAAGGTCTGCATAATCGCCATATGGTTGGTTTAACTGCTTGGCATACCTTTTTCCAAACAACACATTTAACATTGCATGAGAAAAAAGTGGTTGTAATCGGCTATGGCTTAGTAGGGCAGGGTGTTGCACATTCTGCGAAAGCCTATGGTGGACAAGTGATCATTGCAGAACTTGATAAAGCTCGTGCATTACAAGCACAATATGATGGCTGGCAAGTCTTACCGTTATCAGAAGCGATTAAAGATGCAGATGTGATTGCTACTGCGACTGGTGCTAAAAATGTAGTGTCTGCAGAGATGCTTAAACAGGCAAAATCAGGATTATTCATTTTAAATGTGGGTCACGTTGCAGAAGAAATTGATGTCGCTTTCTTAAAACAATATGCAATGACAGAACCAATGCCTTATATCAATGCTTATGATGTTGATGGAAAAACAATTTATCTTCTTGCGGACGGTTCAATGTTTAACTTAACCGCAGGGTACGGAGATAGTCTTAATGCCTTTGATGTGACCTTAGCAGTAATGACGAGTGGTATTGGGCATATTGTAGGGGAAGGCGAAAAAGCAGAAAAAGAGGTTTATCTCTTGCCTCAATCAATATGGAGCAGTGTATTATAAAGATCACAAGCGGTATGATTTCATTAAAAATTTGCAATATAATGCCGTAAGTTAACTGAATTAAATAAGGAAAATTATGACTGTTTTAGCACGTTATCACTCTTACGAATCTTGTGGCACAGTAGATGGGCCTGGGATTCGTTTTATTTTGTTTTTACAAGGCTGTTTAATGCGTTGTAAATATTGTCACAACCGTGATACTTGGGATCTTGAAGGTGGGAAAGAGATTTCTGTCGAAGATCTCATGAAAGAAGTGGTGACCTATAAACACTTTATGCGTGCAACGGGTGGCGGAGTGACTGCATCTGGTGGAGAGGCTGTATTGCAGATGGAATTTGTGCGAGATTGGTTCCGAGCTTGTAAAGCAGAAGGCATTGATACTTGCTTAGATACCAACGGCTTTGTACGTAGCTATACTGAAATG
This sequence comes from Actinobacillus indolicus, assembly GCF_901764975.1. GTDB lineage: Bacteria > Pseudomonadota > Gammaproteobacteria > Enterobacterales > Pasteurellaceae > Glaesserella > Glaesserella indolica_B. Next base: position 123,908 of record NZ_CABFKH010000005.1, read on the forward strand.
GTCGATGAGATGTTGGATGTGACCGATCTCGTTATGCTTGATTTAAAACAGCTGAACGAAGAAATTCATAAAGATTTTATCGGTGTATCGAATAAACGTACTCTAGATTTCGCTCGTTATTTACATAAACGTAATCAACGTACTTGGATTCGCTATGTGGTTGTGCCAGGTTATACGGATGCTGATGAAGATATTCATTTACTAGGTCAGTTTATTCAAGGAATGGATAACATTGAAAAAGTTGAACTTCTCCCATATCACCGCTTAGGTGCGCATAAATGGAAAACCTTAGGGCTAGAATATGAATTAGAAGACGTAATGCCACCGACGAAAGAATCGTTAGAGCATATTAAAGGCATTATTGAAAGCTATGGGCATACAGTAAAATACTAATGTATATATCCCCCGAAGATCGAGAGAGCCGAGGGGGATTTTAATACTGTAAATATTTACAAAAAATGTTTAAGTTTTAGTTGATTCTGTATTTTTAACCAGTATAATGATCTCTGTATAAACAAACAGTTTATTGGAGAATATTATGGCACAACTTAGACAACTCACCCGTGAACGCTCATATCAACCAATGCCGTTGTATCGAGATTCAAATATCCAGCGCTCTATTCGATTAGATCTTAATGCGCTTTGTATTCGTAAGCCGAAAGAGACATTTTTCGTTCATGTTAAAAATCCTAATTTAATTTCTTGGGGGATTGAGTTAGACGATCTCTTGATCGTAGAGAGTGGGGATTCATTTGAGGTTAATGATCTACTGGTGATCGAAAAACAGGGAGAATATAAGTTCTATCAATTTTTTAATGAAATTGGCAATGAAAAGATCTTATTTTCTTTAGATGTGAGTGAGCCAAATTTGCGTATTAGTCATTGGGAAGAAGTGAATGTGGCAGGGGTGATTACCAATGTGGTACATCAAACGAAAAGGCGCACATCTCAACGAAAATATGCGGCTTAACGAAGTTGATATTAAAGCACTCGGCGAGATTGAGTATAATTACGAGCCCAGTAACTTTCTGAAAGTGAGCTTGTTGTTACGCCACGGCTTGAACTAGCATGAACAAATTTGCCACCGCCAATATAAACACCAACATGGTGATTTTTACGGAAAAAGACTAAATCGCCTGGGCGTAAATCGGACTTTGAAATAGAACGTCCAACGCTTTTTTGTTCAGCGGTTGATCGTGGGAGATGTAAATTAAATGCAGAACTCATCGTTGTTTTAACAAATGCAGAGCAATCAATACCTGCTTTAGTTGTGCCGCCTAAACGGTATCGAGTGCCAGCCCAATTACGATAAACACTTAACACTTTTTGACTTGCATCATTCGGTTTTTTACTACTAAATTTTTCAATTTCTGATTGAGTTGCTGCTCTTGCTTTAATTAACTGAGTTGGGGTTGCAGCTTTTGTACTTAAACTTGCATAAGATGAGGAAGAAAAACCTACTGCTGTGACAAACAGAGTAGAAAGTAGAAAAGATTTTGTTAAAGTAAATAATGATTTTTGCATAATAATTTGTCTCGCCAGAACTAAAAAAGCGAATTACCTCGATAAAACAAAGATAAATGTTAATAAAATTAAAGGCTCCTTTTGCTCGGAGCCTTTTCCCTAATTCAGACCAAGTATAACTACATTTGTTCCAAAGAACGTAAAAATTTTATCTCTTCAGCCCAAATTTCTGGTTCGATTGTTTCTAAAATAAGCGGAATGTTGTCAAAATGAGCACTTTTCATAATAAATTTAAAGACTTCTGTCCCAATAGTCCCTTCTCTTAATGTGTGATGTCTATCAACTCGGCTCCCAAGTGCTGTTTTTGAACCGTTAATATGCATCCCTTTAAGATAAGAAAATCCCACAATACGATCAAATTCAGAAAAGGTTTTTTCACTGGTTTCTAAAGAACGAATATCGTAGCCTGCCGAAAATAAATGGCAGGTATCTAAACAGACGCCGACTCGGCTCTTATCTTCAACTTGTTCGATAATTTCAGCCAAATGTTCAAAACGCCAACCTAAATTTGAACCCTGCCCAGCCGTATTTTCAATGACTGCAATTACATTAGGAACAGCAATATGAGCGATATTAATTGACTCGGCGATACGAGCTAAACATTCTTTTTCTGTGATCTGATTCAAATGACTACCAGGGTGAAAATTAAGAAGCTTTAACCCTAGTTGATCGCAGCGTTGCATTTCATCAATAAAAGCCTCCCTAGATTTTGCTAAGTTTTCTGCATCGGGATTTCCTAAATTGATTAAATAACTGTCATGGGGAAGAATATGATCTACTGAAAAGTTGTGCACTTTACAAAAGCGTTTAAATTTTTCAATGGTGTCTGCTTTTAATGGTGGCGCTTTCCATTGACGCTGATTTTTTGTAAAAAGGGCAAATGCATTTGCACCAATTTCTACGGAACGCAGTACCGCATTTTCTACGCCACCAGAGGCGCTAACATGAGCTCCAATATATTTCATCTTATCTTCTCCTAGTAGATGGTGTAACATACACCTTTATTTCTTTTTATTGTTTGTTATGAGTAATACAAATATTAACGATTTTTCACTGTTTTGCCGATTATTTGGTAACCTTTTTTATCGTGAACCGACAGATCCTATCTTAGCAGGCACATTTGCGTGGTTACAGCAAGATAACTTACGCCAGCATTGGGCTCTTGCAACAGATGCTCAAAGTGAGCAAGCTCTAACTGTCATTGCTCAAAATGCTAACCCTACGGAACAAGCGGGTAGTTATCAAGCACTTTTTGCAAAAGATGGGGCTATTGATACAAAAATGTCTGCCTATGGATTGGATTTAGCAGAATTCATTATCTTCCGCCAGCAACGGGGAATGCCTGAATTAGAAAATCCCGATCATGTAGGATTGCTATTACTGACAGCCTCTTGGATTGAAGATAATCTAGATTCTGTGGCAGCTCAACAACATTTTTTTGAGCAATTTTTACTTCCTTGTTTAAGTAAATTCTTAGGTAAAGTAGAAGCCTTTGATACAGGCTTTTATAAAGCGCTTGCTCAACTTACCAGAGATATATTGTCTGCAATGGCGGATGAACTGGAAGAAGGCGAGACAGAAATATAGGGAAAAATAGAGGTAGAGCCCTACTTATAAACAATATAAGTAGGGCTTTTTTATTGCCTTATGTTTATCAAAACGGCAAAAAGAGTAAATTTTTCTGACATTAATTAAAAAAACTATTGTTTTCAATAAGTTTTTCTAATATGTTTATATAGCTTACCAATTTATAAAAATAATTAGGATGTGATTACAATGGCAAAACTTTATGATGGCTCATTTGAGCGTGAAAACTGTGGGTTTGGCTTGATAGCCAATATAGATGGGGTGCAGAGCCACAAGGTGGTTCGTAATGGTATTTTGGGTTTATCTCGTATGCAGCACCGTGGGGCGATTTTGGCAGACGGCAAAACGGGGGACGGTTGTGGTCTTTCTTTGCAAATGCCTGAGAGCTTTTTTCGTGCGGTTGCGGCGGAAAGCTGTTTTACTTTGGCAAAAATTTTTGGTGTTGGACAGATTTTTTTGCCTCGTGATGAAGCCTTAGTCAAAGAGTATATTGAGATTATCAATGAAGAATTAACCCAAGAAACCTTGGGTATTCCTGCGTGGCGTGATGTGCCGACCAATCCTTCTGTGTTAGGGGAAATTGCCCTTGCGGATATGCCTACGATTAAGCAGGTGTTTGTGAATGCACCTAGCGGTTGGCGTGTGCAGGATTTGCAACGCCGTTTGTTTGTGGCTCGCCGCCGTATTGAGAAGCGTATCAATCACCCTGATTTCTATATTTGTAGTTTTTCTAATCAAACGATTGTTTATAAAGGCTTATGTATGCCGAAAGATTTGCCGAAGTTCTATTTGGATTTGGCAGATTTGCGTATGCAGACGGCAATTTGTTTGTTTCATCAACGTTTTTCAACCAATACGCAACCGCGTTGGAAGTTGGCTCAACCGTTCCGTTATCTTGCCCATAATGGTGAAATCAATACGATTTCGGGCAATCGTGCTTGGGCAAGAGCTAGGGCGTATAAGTATCGTACTCCGTTAATTCCTGATTTGCAGACGGCAGCTCCTTTTGTGAATGAAACGGGGTCGGATTCTAGCTCGTTGGATAATATGTTGGAGCTGTTTGTTAGCGGTGGTATGGATTTATTCCGTGCGATGCGTTTACTTGTCCCACCTGCGTGGCAACAAAATCCAGATATGGAAGATGATTTACGTGCGTTCTATGACTTTAACTCCATGCACATGGAGCCGTGGGATGGCCCTGCGGGGATTGTTTTAACCGATGGTCGTTATGCCGCTTGTAATCTTGACCGCAATGGTTTACGCCCTGCGCGTTATGTGATTACCCAAGATCGTTTGATTACCATTGCTTCTGAAGTAGGGATTTGGAACTATGCCCCTGATGAAGTGGTGGAAAAAGGACGTGTTGGTCCGGGGCAGTTGTTGGTGATTGATACCAAACACGGTCGTTTGGTGCATTCTGATGAGATTGACAATGAAGTACGAGCCAGACACCCTTATCGTGAATGGTTAAACAAACACGTTCAACGTTTAATTCCGTTTGAGCAATTGCCTGAAAACGAAGTGGGCGAAGCATCGCTTGATGAGTTGCAACTGAAAGTGTATCAAAAGCAGTTCCTTTATGATAAGGAAGAGCTGGAAAATGTGATTCGCGTACTCGGTGAAAGCGGACAGGAAGCGGTCGGTTCAATGGGTGATGATACGCCTTTTGCGGTGTTGAGCGAACGCCCACGCGTGCTGTTTGACTATTTCCGTCAATACTTCGCCCAAGTCACCAATCCACCAATTGACCCCTTGCGTGAAGCCCATGTGATGAGCCTTGCTACCAGTATCGGTCGTGAAATGAGCGTGTTTTTTGAAGCAGAGGGAATGTCGCATCGGGTGAATTTCAAATCGCCGATTTTGGTGTATTCCGATATGCAACAGATTTTGCGTTTGCCTGAGGAACACTACAAACACACGATACTAGATGCCACCTTTAATCCTGATGAATTAAGCTTAAAACAGGCAATCGAAAATCTATGCGAGCAGGCAAAACAAGCGGTGCGTGACAAAACCGTGTTGTTGATTGTGTCTGACCGCAACATCACGGCTGAACGCCAACCTATTCCAAGTGCCTTAGCAGTGGGGGCGTTGCAAACCTGTTTGGTGGAAGCTAACTTGCGTTGTGATACCAATATTTTGGTGGAAACGGCAGAAGCACGCAATCCACATCATTTTGCGGTGTTAATCGGCTTAGGGGCAACGGCAATTTATCCCTATCTTGCCTATGAAACCATTGCCGATATGGTGCAAAAAGGGGCAATCAACAAACCACTTCGTGTGGCAATGGCAAACTTCCGCAACGGGATCAACAAAGGCTTATACAAAATTATGTCGAAAATGGGCATTTCTTGTGTGTCGTCCTACCGTTGTGCCAGATTGTTTGAAGTGGTTGGTTTAAACAGTGAAGTCATCAACCTTTGCTTCCCTGGTATCACCAGCCGTATCGAAGGGGCGAGTTTTGCAGATTTAGAGCAACAACAGACCGCTTGTCGTAAACGTGCGTGGCGACACAGCCAAGATATTGAAATGGGCGGTTATCTCAAATACAAACCGCAAGGCGAATACCACGCTTACAACCCTGATGTGGTGAACACCTTGCAGACGGCAGTCAATACAGGCGATTATGAAAAATACAAAGCCTTCCGTGATGTGGTAAACAATCGTCCGATTACCACGATCCGCGATATGTTGCGTTTGAAAACCGAAGCAGGCAAAGCGATTGAGCTTCATCGTGTTGAACCAGCAGAAAACTTATACAAACGCTTTGACAGTGCGGCAATGTCTATCGGTGCATTAAGTCCTGAAGCTCACGAAGCCTTAGCCGTGGCAATGAACCGCTTGGGTGGCTATTCCAACTCAGGTGAAGGCGGTGAAGATCCGAAACGTTATGGCACAGAAAAAGTGTCGAAAATTAAACAAGTGGCATCGGGTCGCTTTGGCGTTACTCCTGCTTACTTAATGAGTGCCGAAGTCATCCAAATCAAAGTGGCACAAGGGGCAAAACCAGGGGAAGGCGGTCAATTACCAGGGGATAAAGTCACCCCATACATTGCCCAACTTCGCTATGCGGTTCCGGGTTCAACCTTGATTTCACCACCGCCACACCACGATATTTACTCGATTGAAGACTTGGCACAGTTGATTTTCGACTTAAAACAGATCAACCCGAAAGCCTTAATCTCAGTCAAACTCGTTTCCTTGCCAGGTGTTGGCACCATTGCCACAGGCGTGGCAAAAGCCTATGCAGATTTAATCACCATTGCAGGCTATGATGGCGGTACGGGTGCAAGCCCATTAACCAGCGTGAAATACTGCGGTTCACCGTGGGAGCTTGGTTTGGCAGAAGCCCAACAGGCTTTGGTGGAAAACAATTTGCGTCATAAAGTTCGTTTACAAGTCGATGGCGGTTTGAAAACAGGTTTAGACATTGTAAAAGCAGCGATTTTAGGGGCAGAAAGTTTCGGTTTCGGTACAGCACCGATGGTCGCATTAGGTTGTCGCTACTTGCGTATCTGCCACTTAAACAACTGTGCCACAGGCGTAGCAACACAAGACGATACTTTGCGTAATCAGCATTACCACGGCTTGCCTGAAAAAGCGATGAACTACTTTAAATTCATCGCCCAAGATGTGCGTGAAATTTTAGCAGAACTTGGTGTAGAGAAATTAACCGACTTAATCGGTCGCACCGATTTATTAGAAATCATCAACGGCAAAACCGCCAAACAACAAGGTTTAGACTTGGCTAAATTGCTCTATTCGCCAAAAGTGCCAGACGGCAGTAGCCGTTTCTGCACCCAAGCCAACCCTGCTTTTGACCAAGGTTTGTTGAATAAAGCGATTGTGGCACAAGCCCAAAATGCGTTTGAAAGCGGTTTATCAGCGGATTTGGATTTCGACATCAGCAATTTAGACCGCTCTGTGGGAGCAACCCTTTCAGGCTTGGTGGCTCAACGCTATGGCAATCGTGGCAATCCATTGCAAACCTTCAACATCAACCTAAACGGCACAGCAGGACAAAGTTTTGGTGTGTGGTTAGCGGGCGGTGTGAACCTGAACTTAACTGGTGATGCCAACGATTATGTGGGAAAAGGTATGGCAGGCGGTCGTATTGTGATTAAACCGCACAATGGCGTTGCCTTTAAAGCTGAGGATGCCACTATCGCAGGCAACACTTGCCTTTACGGTGCAACAGGGGGCGAACTCTTTGCATCAGGTCGTGCAGGTGAACGCTTTGCGGTGCGTAACTCGGGTGCATTAGCCGTGGTTGAAGGCATTGGCGACAACGGTTGTGAATACATGACAGGCGGTGTCGTTACCATTCTCGGCAAAACAGGGATTAACTTTGGTGCAGGTATGACAGGTGGTTTTGCCTATGTGTTCGATGCAGACGGCAAATTTGCCAACCGCATTAACCCTGAACTGGTTGAAGGATTGAGTATTCACGATTTGCCAACGCATCAAGAGCATTTGCGTGGCTTAATCTCTCGCCACGTTGAACTCACTCGCAGTGCGATTGGCGAACGTATCCTTGCCAACTGGGACGATTATGTCGCACGCTTTGTCTTAGTGAAACCTAAAGCGAATGACATTAATGCCCTGCTAGGACACAAACGCCGTGCATTAGATGAGCTGGGTGTGATTGTGCAGTAGATATATTACTCTCTCGCTTGCGGGAGAGGGTAAATAAAGTGATTACCAAAAGGATAATAAAATGAGCCGTGATAATGTTTACCAATTTATAGATTTACCCCGTGTTGATCCGTCAAAAATTCCATTAAACAGTCGTAAAACGGAATTTATTGAGATCTACCAAATATTCAGCCAAGCACAAGCGGAGTCGCAAGCCGACCGCTGTCTAGAGTGTGGCAACCCCTATTGCCAGCACAAATGCCCATTACACAATAACATTCCTAACTGGCTACGTTTAGCGAAAGAAGGACGGATCATTGATGCCGCTGAGCTGGCACACAGCACCAACAGCTTACCCGAAGTTTGCGGACGCGTTTGCCCACAAGACCGCTTGTGTGAAGGCTCTTGCACCTTAAATGCCGAATTTGGTGCAGTCACCATCGGCAATGTCGAAAAATACATCACCGAAAAAGCCTTTGAAATGGGCTGGCGACCAACAGTGAAAAATGTTCCTAAAGCCAACAAAAAAGTGGCGATTGTTGGAGCAGGTCCAGCAGGATTAGGCTGTGCAGACGTGTTAATCCGCAACGGTGTTGATGTAGTGGTGTATGAACGCCAACAAGAGATCGGAGGCTTGCTTACCTTTGGTATTCCATCATTCAAGCTAGAAAAAAATGTGATGATCCGTCGCCGTGAGATTTTTAGCGAGATGGGTATTGAATTTAAACTGGGCGTAGAAATCGGCAAAGACATCAGTCTTGACGATTTGGTCGCTCAATATGATGCGGTTTTCTTGGGCGTTGGCACCTATCAAGGTATGAAAGCCAATATTCCAAACGAACAGGCACAAGGCGTTTATTCCGCCTTGCCATTTCTCATCGGCAACACACAACATTTGCTCGGTTTAGCTGCCCCTGATTACGTTTCAATGGCAGGTAAAAAAGTGGTGGTATTAGGTGGTGGCGATACCGCAATGGACTGCGTAAGAACATCGGTGCGTCAAGGTGCAGCAGAAGTCACCTGCGTTTATCGCCGTGATGCAGCCAATATGCCAGGCAGTCGCAAAGAATACAGCAATGCTAAAGAAGAAGGTGTCGAGTTCCAATTCAACGCTCAACCTGTGGAAATTGAAGCAGAACCATTAGCCGTGGAAACCGACCAATCAGGCAAAGTAACAGGGATTAAAATCGTCAAAACCCAACTGGGTAAACCCGATGCCAACGGTCGCCGTCAAGCCGAAATCATCGAAGGTAGCGAAGAAATCATCGCTTGTGATGCCGTTATCATCGCCTTCGGCTTCGCTCCACACGAAATACCTTGGTTGTCGTCAATCGGCGTAACTACAGACAGTCGTGGCAGAATTGCAACAACTGGCGAACTTAAACAACAAACTGCCAATCCAAAAGTCTTTGCTGGTGGCGACATCACCCGCGGTTCAGACCTTGTGGTTACTGCCGTTGCTGAAGGGCGTGATGCGGCACAGAGCATTATGGAGTATTTAGAAGTGTAATAGATCAAGCGGTCAGATTTGATGAAAATTTTGCAAAATTTATCTCTGATCTACCCGCTTGTTATTTTATTGAGAATAACTCGCATTTGTAAAAGTATGTAAATGCACTTGTTTGTTTAGGTGAGAATTATTATCATCTAACCACTTCAAAAATAATAGGTAATCACTCCAACTCTTACGCCTCATTTCCCCACAAAATGAGGCGTTTTTTTTCGCCTTTTTTCTTCGTTCTCCGCTATAATAGCCAGTATTTTTCGCATATAGTAAAAGGAATAATGATGACACAATCTATTGAAACCGTTCTCGCTGAACTTAAACGTGGCGTAGAAGAAGTATATTCAGAAGCAGATTTAATTGAGAAATTAAAAGAAAATCGCCCGTTACGTGTAAAACTTGGGGCAGATCCGACCGCTCCAGATATTCACTTAGGCCATACGGTCGTATTAAATAAACTTCGCCAATTCCAAAATTTTGGCCACGAAGTGATTTTCTTAATTGGTGACTTTACGGCAACAGTTGGCGATCCGTCAGGTAAAAATACAACTCGTCCACCACTTTCTCGTGAAGATGTATTACGCAATGCCGAAACTTATAAAGAGCAGATCTATAAAATTTTAGATCCACAAAAAACCCGTATTGTGTTTAACTCTGATTGGTTAGGCGAATTAGGTACGGTTGGTATGATTCGTTTAGCGTCCAACTATACGGTTGCTCGTATGTTAGAACGTGATGATTTCAAAAAACGTTTTAACAATAATCAATCTATCGCTATTCACGAATTTATCTACCCATTATTGCAAGGTCACGACTCTGTGGCATTAGAAGCAGATATTGAACTGGGCGGTACAGACCAAACCTTTAACTTATTGATCGGTCGTGAGTTACAAAAAGCAGCAGGACAGAAGCCACAAGTCGCCATGACATTACCACTGCTTGTTGGTTTAGATGGCGAGAAGAAAATGTCTAAATCGCTTGGTAACTATATCGGTGTAACAGAAGCGCCAAACGAAATGTTCGGCAAAATTATGTCGATTTCTGATGAATTAATGTGGGATTGGTACAACTTACTTTCATTCCGTCCACTAACTGAAATTGCCCAGTTAAAAGCCGATGTGGAAGCAGGTAAAAACCCACGTGATGTGAAAATTTTATTGGCGAAAGAGATTATCGCTCGTTTCCATTCTGAAGCAGATGCAGATGCGGCAGAACAAGAGTTTATCAACCGTTTCCAAAAAGGTGCAATGCCAGATGAAATGCCTGAATTTACCTTTGAAGGCGAAATTGGTTTAGCGACATTATTAAAAGAAGCAGGCTTAGTGCCTTCAACTTCTGAAGCAATCCGTTCTGCACAACAAGGCGGCGTAAAAATTGATGGCGAAAAAGTCGATGATGTGAAACAAAATGCACAAAAAGGCACTTTTGTTTATCAAGTCGGTAAACGTAAGTTTGCGAGAGTGACCGTGAAATAAGCTTAATCTATTGTCTAGCTCACCTGTGAGAAGGTGAGCTAGAGATTATATAGGGTGTATTTGATTAAAACTAAGCTTTTTTCAAGAACTCAGATTTGAGTAACAATTTTCCACAATCTACGTTATGGTCGCCTGCCACTAAACGAATACCTTTGTATTTGGTTCCTTTCTTCAACACTTCGGAAGAACCTTTGAGTTTTAAATCTTTGATCAAGATAACGTCATCGCCATCAGCAAGTAAATTTCCGTTACTATCTTTGACAATTAATTGATCTTCATCGATCTCAACTTCATTACCTGTCCATTCATTACCGCAATCAGGGCAAACAAATTGAATTGAATCATGATATGTATTTTCGCCTTTGCAAGCAGGGCAAATTGGGTAGTCCATAAATATCCTCGAGTATTTAAAAGTGACTATTCTACTACAAGCGGTGAGATTTGAGGGATTTTTTGCAAATTAAAAGGGGCATTTAGCTGCCCCTCATATCATCAAGATAAACCTATTGTAATGCGGAAATATATTTCAACATGACGCCAGCAGCAATTGCCGAACCAATTACGCCAGCGACATTTGGCCCCATGGCGTGCATTAATAGGAAGTTCTGTTTATCAGCTTCCAGCCCAAGTTTATTGGATACACGGGCTGCCATTGGTACAGCAGAGACACCCGCAGAACCAATCAAAGGGTTGATTGGTGTCTTACTGAAGCGATTCATGATTTTCGCCATAATCACACCGCTTGCAGTGCCGATACCAAAGGCAATAATGCCTAGTGCTAAAATGCCTAATGTCTGTGGCTGTAGGAATTTATCTGCCACTAATTTAGAGCCAACGGATAATCCAAGGAAGATGGTAACCATATTAATCAGAGAGTTCTGGGCGACATCACTTAAACGTTCAACTACGCCACTAACACGCATGAGGTTTCCAAAGCAGAACATTCCTAATAGTGGAGCTGCATCAGGCAATAGTAATGCGACTAAAACCAATAACACAATCGGGAACAGTACTTTCTCACGGGTACTGACATTTCGCATTTGTACCATTTTGATTTTACGCTCTTGTTCGGTCGTCAAAGCACGCATAATTGGCGGTTGAATTAACGGCACCAGAGCCATGTAAGAATAGGCTGCAACAGCGATTGCACCTAATAATTCAGGCGCTAGCTTACTCGCAAGGTAAATGGCAGTTGGACCATCCGCACCACCGATAATACCGATTGCTGCGGCTTGTGGCAGAGTAAAGTCAATAATACCAAGCCAGTTTAAACCCACAGCACCCAGTACCGTCGCAAAAATCCCAAATTGGGCAGCAGCACCAAGTAGCAATGTTTTCGGGTTCGCAAGTAAAGGGCCAAAATCGGTCATCGCACCGACCCCCATAAAGATCACCAGTGGTGCAACACCCGAGCCGATTGCTACTTGATAGAATTGGGCTAATACACCAGATGTGTAGCCAAAATCTCCCGCAAGAACTTCAAGTTCATGGCGAACCGACGGCAAGGCTAAACCTAATGCCTCCTTAATGGCGTTTGGATCGACTTGGCTCCCCAATTTTTCCGCGACCATCGCAAGTTGCTGTGTCGTGCCGTGATGAAGCAAGTTATCAAGAGCCGTCATGGCTAAACCTGCTTCGGGAATATTCGAGAGCAAGCCACCGAACCCAATAGGTAACAGCAATAGCGGTTCAAATTGGCGGGCGATGGCGAGCCACAGCAACAAGAGACTGATAGCAATCATAATGGCTTGCCCTAGCTCAAGGTGCATGATCCCCATGCCTTGAATTAATGCTGACAAACTTTCCATATTTCCCCCTAGGCGATTTGCATAAGCGTATCACCCACGCCGACTACATCACCTGCTTTCACTTTAATGCCTTGTACTGTTCCGGATTTTGCCGCACAGATTTGGGTTTCCATTTTCATCGCTTCAAGGATAAGCAATACATCACCTTCTGCAACTTGTTGTCCTTCATTTACTACAACTTTGATGATGTTCCCTGCCATCGGTGCATTGACTGGTTCGCCGTTACCACTAGCGGTCGGTTGTGGTGCAGAATTTGCAACAGGGGCAACAGGTTGAACTGGGGCAGGGGAGGCTACAGGAGCTATATTGCTGATGTCTCCCCCTTCACTCACTTTCACCACAAAGGCTTTTCCTTCTAATTCAACAGTGTAAACCGCAGAACCGGTCGCTTGTGTTACTGGTTTTTCTGCTTTTGGTGCCGAAGATTTAGCGCTTTCTTTGGTTGGCGCTGGCTCAAAAGCATCTGGATTGCCACGATTTTCTAAGAATTTCCATCCGACTTGTTGGAAGAGTGCAACAATTAACACATCATCAATGCTGTTTTCGGCTAATTTAATGCCTTTTTCTTTAGCTTGAGCAGTGATTTCAGCGGTTAATTTTTCCACTTCAGGCGCAAGATGATCGGCTGGACGATCGGTAATCGGCGCTTTACCTTCTAACACTCTGGCTTGTAATTCGGCATTGACAGGCGCAGGTGTACGTCCGTATTCGCCTTTTAAGATACCCGCTGTTTCTTTTGCAATATTTTTATAACGTTCACCCATTAATACGTTAATCACCGCTTGCGTACCGACAATTTGTGATGTTGGGGTGACTAACGGGATATAACCGAGATCTTTACGGACTTCAGGGATCTCTTTTAACACTAAATCTAATTTATCTGATGCATTTTGCTGTTTTAACTGGCTTTCAAGGTTGGTGAGCATTCCGCCCGGTACTTGAGCAACTAAAATACGGCTATCCACGCCTTTTAATTGTCCTTCAAACGCATGGTATTTTTTGCGAACTTCACGGAAGTAAGCGGAAATTTTTTCTAATTGCGGAATATCCAAACCCGTGTCATAAGGGGTATTTTGTAAGGTTGCGACTAATGCTTCGGTTGCAGGGTGTCCGTAAGTGCCACTCATGGAAGAAATAGACGTATCCACACCGTCCACACCAGCTTCAATCGCTTTGAGTAGTGCCATTTCTGCCATACCCGTAGTGGAGTGGCAGTGTAGGTGTAATTCAACATCGTAGCGGGCTTTAATTTCTTTGACTAAATCATAGGCTGCCATTGGGGTAAGAATACCAGACATATCTTTAATCACTAATGAATCAATGCCGATTTCAAGCAACTGTTCAGTGACATCTAGCCAAGTTTGTGTCGTATGAACAGGACTAGTGGTATAACTTAACGTTCCTTGTGCATGTCCGCCGTATTTTCGCACCGCTTGTAGCGCACATTTCATATTGCGTGGGTCGTTCATTGCATCAAACACACGGAAAACACTCATGCCGTTTGCTACAGAACGATCAACAAAGCGTTCAACCACATCATCGGCATAATGGCGATAACCTAATAAATTTTGTCCACGTAGTAGCATTTGTAATGGCGTTTTTGGCATCGCTTTTTTCAATTCACGCAAGCGTACCCAAGGATCTTCTCCTAAAAAGCGGATGCAAGCATCAAACGTTGCTCCGCCCCATGCTTCCAATGACCAATATCCAATTTCATCAAGCTCTTTAGCAATCGGCAACATATCCTCTAAACGCAAACGCGTCGCAAATAATGATTGGTGAGCATCTCTTAAGACAACATCTGTGATAGCAATTTTTTTCGGTTGAATAGTCATTTGATAATCCTCTTATTTAAGTCCTTGAGTACGGCGGTGGTGTGCAATGGCTGCCACAATAACTGGGCGTAAGCGTTCTAAATCATTAGAGATGGCAGGTTGCGATGGTGGTTGAGATGGCTCAACTATCTTGATCGGTTCAGGAAAATAACGATTTATAAGATGTGACATCAGCTGAATAGCGAGAATAAGCAGGAATAGAAATAGCATCACAAACCCCATTCCAACAAACATCAGATTCAGTCCTTCCGTGATAAGTTCAGTTTCAGTCATACATTGCCCTCTGAAAAGAAGAAGAGTAAATAATGTAAATCAATTTATCATAGATTTCTATAACTTAAATCAAAATAGTGAAGAGAATTATTTATCAAGTAGATAGAAAGTTGAAGTGTATGATTAGGCAGTGAAATATCTGCCTAATCATGTTATCGAAGGTTATATCAAATTAGTTAATCTTCTGATCAAAAGAGTGCATTTTAAGAGCCCGAGCAGCAGCATTTTTTATTTGCTTGCAAGGATAAGAATCCGTAAATTTGTATTGTGCTTGGTGATCATTTTGTGGAATGGCTTGATATAAATCTACACATTCATTAAATGATTTTTTAATAGCTTCATAATCTTTAAGGAGGTTTTGTACCATTTCCTCTGATAATTGTTGATATCTCTCTTTAACTCTATAGTTAAATTGATGGCGAAGATGCTCCAAAGGCTCATATTCTTTACGAGCGATGTCTAACTCTTGAAGAGACATTTTCCCAATTTCCTCTTCGGCTTTTTTACCTAGTGTTCTTCCTGTAATTTCACATACTGAGAATGATCTTGTTAAATGGATTTCTCGACACTCTTCACGCTGTTTTAAAATTAAATCATCAAGAGACATCTTCATCAGTTCTGCTTGCCCCTCTTCTGATTTCTGTTTTTGTAATGCATAAAGTGCAATACATTCTGGGTTTCTGTTAGTATTACTAATATTAATTGTGCATTGATGTTTAAGGAATTTATCTGTAAATGCTCTCCAATCTAAATTTGCAAATTCCGAATCAATTTGTTTTTTGGCTTCTTCCACTGCAACTCGAAGCTTTTCTTCCTCTTCTTCACGTTTGCGTTTAGCTTCTGCAATACGATTCTCTTTAATAGCTTGAGCTGCAGATTGGCATTCTAAGTCTGCTTTTAGTTTTTCGAGTTTTTCTTTATCTTTTGATTGACGAGCTTGCTGTACTTCTGCATTACACTCTTTAAGTTTTTCCTCTGCTTCAGGAATATTTTTAAGATAGTACTCTTTATTATTATCTGAACATGCTGCTAAAGCAAGTGCAGCAATACATACCGAGAGTAAATGTTTTTTCATAATTGATACCTTCATGATCAGTTATTATAAAGCGGTGAGATCTTGCAAATATTTTACAAAATCTTACCGCTTGTAGAAAATAGAATTGTTGATAGACGATGCTCTATCGATGCTTATTACGCCTGTTATTATTAATTTTGTCAATAGCTCAGTATGCAAATACAAAATATCTTGTATTAGGCAAAGAGTCCATTAATATATTTAGATAACGTCATTGCACTGAGTACAGCCATTGCCACTACCACAATCGCACCCGATATTGTCATCCAAACAGGGTGTTTATAGTCGCCGACGATTTTGGTTTTGTATGCGGCAAGTAAAATTAAACCTAATGAAATCGGTAGGATTAAGCCGTTTAAGGTACCGACAAAAACGAGAACTTGTGCAGGGCGACCAATAGTGGCAAGTACTGCGGTTGAAATCACAATAAAGGCAACGATCCAGCAGTTTTTGTGTTTCTCAATTTTTGGTGAGAAACTCGTGATAAATGAAACGGATGTGTAAGCTGCGCCGATAACAGAAGTAATAGATGCTGCCCAAATAACAATTCCGAAAATCATTAAACCCACATTACCTGCAACGTGTGAGAATGGGGTGGCGGCTGGGTTTTTTGGATCGAGTGCCACACCTTGAGAAACGACACCGAGTACCGCTAAGAATAAGACTACTCGCATAATAGAGGCAATTAAAATCGCAGAGATGGAGCTTTTACTGACTTCTTTGAGGGAGTCTTTGCCTTTAATGCCTGCATCTAGCAAACGGTGAGCACCTGCAAAGGTGATATAACCACCAACAGTACCACCTACAAGGGTCACAATTGCAATAACGTCTAATTTTTCAGGAACAAAAGTGCGGACAACCGCTTCTCCAACAGGCGGGTTGGCTTGGACTGCAACATAAATAGTCAGTGCAATCATCACAAATCCCATGACTTGTGCAAATCTGTCCATTGCTTTTCCGGCTTCTTTAAAGAGGAAAATACCCACAGCGATAGCACCGCTGACAACTGCCCCCATTTCAGGTGATAGACCCGTCAAAATATTTAGTCCTAAACCAGCCCCGCCCACGTTACCAATATTAAATGCTAAACCGCCCATGACGATCAAAGCGGCTAAGAAATAGCCTGCACCGGGTAAAACAGCATTAGCAATATCTTGAGCTTTCTTTTCGGAAACGGCAACGATACGCCAAATATTGAGCTGTGCACCGATATCTAGCAAAATAGAAAGTAAAATCACAAAACCAAAACTGGCTAATAGTGATTGAGTAAATGTAGCTGTTTGGGTTAAGAACCCCGGACCGATAGCGGATGTTGCCATCAAAAAAGCTGCGCCTAAAAGGGCGCTACGGTTGTTGTTTGCCATATAGACTCCTGTTGTGTTTTTTATTTGTGTACTTATTTTGAACGAATTTCAATCTGTTTTTCTTTCAATGCAACTCGGATTTTTTCTGCAAATTCAATCGCATGAGCTCCATCACCGTGTAAGCAAATACTGTCTGCTTGAATAGCAACGTTTACTCCATCAACGGTTGGAACTGTTCCTTCCAAAACCATTTGTAATACTTGAGAAATCGCTTCTTCATCATTCTCAACCAGCGCATCATTGCGAGTACGTGGTACTAGTGAGCCATCTGCCAAGTAGTGTCGGTCGGCAAAGACTTCCGAGATAATTCCCAAATCCTCTTCTTGCGCTATGTTAAGCATTAAGCTACCCGATAACCCCATTAATGACAGAGTTGGATCGAAAGCTTTAATTGTTTGGGCGATTAAACGAGCTAAAGCAGGATCTTTTGCCGCTTGGTTGTACAATGCGCCGTGCGGTTTAACATAATCAATAGTGACATTTTCTGCATCACATAAGGCTTTAATCGCTCCTAACTGGTAAAGTAGGCAGGCTTTCAGTTCGTCGTAGGGTAACTGCATATTGGTTCGTCCGAAATTTTCACGATCGGGAAAACTCGGATGTGCACCGATTCGTACGTGATTAGCTTTTGCCCACTGAATCGCTTTACGCATTTCGTTGTAATCCCCTGCATGTAAACCGCAAGCGACATTAGCTGAACTGACTAATTGCAATAATTTTTCATCGTTGCCGCAACCTTCGGCAAGATCCACATTTAAATCAACGTGTTTCACGAACTTTTCTCCTGATATTTTCTAAATACATTTGGTCTTGTTGGTATAGGGCGACCGCATGCTTACGGCTAACTTGCTCGAAATAGACTGGATGTCCAAAAGGTGTTTGAGCCAATCTGCCTAGATCGGCGTGAATTACGCATGCGATTTTCGGATAACCTCCGGTCGTTTGCGCATCTGCCATTAAAATGATTGGCTGTCCGTCAGGCGGAACTTGTACTGTTCCCGCTGGTGCAGCGTAAGAGAGCATTTCAAGTGGTGTTTTTAGGTTTAATTTTTGCAAACCTGAAAAACGATAGCCCATACGGTTACTGTTTTGTTGTAATGTCCAGCCTTGTTGCCAAAATTGCGATTGGCTTTCTGCAGTGAAGTGTTCATATTCTGATGAAGCCGTTGCATAAATACGATTAGTAAATGAAATTGGTTCAATACCAATTTCACTTAACTGCGTATTTCTTTTGCCTGTTGCAAGATGATCGCCTGTTTTCAATAAGCGCCCTTGAAAACCTCCGAATGCTGCTTTTAAATCCGTACTGCATGAGCCAAGCACATTGGGCACGACAAAACCGCCAGTAACACAAAGATAAGCGTAATTACCTTTAACGATTCGCTTAATTTTTAAGGTTTGGCGAGCTTTAGCGGTATAACGCCAGTAAGAAAAAATTGGCTGACCGTCTAACTCCGCTTCGCAGAGTGCGCCAGTTAAGCAAAAAGGCGTGTCGCAATCAAAGGTGACAGTCATTCCACCTAAAGCAAGTTCAATCGCAGGCGCATTATTGGCATTTTCTAATAACAAATTACCCGTTTGTAAAGCAAGGCTATCCATAGCACCGGCATGCCCAATGCCGAAACCACGTAACCCAAAACGTCCTAAATCCTGAAGATGAGCAAAGGCTTGAATCTGTTGAATGTAAATCATAGGGTTATACTCTCCGCTGTAAAACGAACCTGATCCCCTGCTTTCAAAAGCACAGGTGGAGTTTGGTTCACATCAAAAAGTTGAGTATAGGTTTTGCCAAGTAACTGCCAGCCACCAGGCGAAGTGAAGGGATAAATCCCTGTTTGGCTGCCGCCGATACCGACAGAGCCTGCTGGTACTTTAGTTCTCGGTACATCACGACGTGGTGTGTGTAGATTTTCGGGCAAACCGCCTAAATAAGGAAAGCCCGGTTGGAAACCCATCATAAACACTGTATAGGTGGGTTCGGTATGGCGACGAATAATTTCTTCAGGAGTCGTTTTGTGATAATCGGCAACATGATATAGATCTTCACCATATTCACCACCATAGTGAACGGGAATTTCGACTAATCTACCTTGATGTGTAGTACTTTGTTGCTGGACTTGCTCCCATAACTGATTTACCTGTTCAATAAGTGTTTTTATATTGGCATGAAAATCGTGAAACAGGGTGACGTTATTCATGCCGACTACGGTTTCATGTACATTCGGCAAGCGTTGTACTAGTTCAGACAACACCCAAAGGCGCTGTTGTTTGGATAATTCTGCTTGAGGCTGTAGCGAGCAGAGTAGAGAATGCTCGCTAGTATGATGAATCGTAAGCATATAGGATTAATTGTTATGAAAATGTAAAATACTTTTACTCTTACCTGATTAGATTGTCAATCCTATTGCATCGATCTTTACGTTAGGTCGTTACAAGCGGTCAGATTTTGTGAGTTTTTTGTAAAATCGTTTTTACTGATCTGCTCGTACTCGCCAATAAGTTGCAAAACGAGGTTTACCATTTTCAGTTAAACCACGATATTTATAGGTGATAAGGCTACCGATAGCGGGGGGATTCTCCCGTTCTTTATCAGAAAAGCCCGAACCGATACGAAAACGCCCTCGGTGATTTTCACAGGTTACAGCTCCCAGTTTGTCGGCATATTTTCCTTTGCCTTTATGATGCGCGACAACGGTACACTCTTCATCCAACACGGTTTTGAGTTTTAGAATTTGAGCCGAACGCCCTTGAATGTAAGGTGAATTCGGATTTCGCACCACGACGCCCTCACCGCCGAGCTGTTGGATTTGCTCAAAAAATTGATTTAGGTGAGCTTTATCCTTAACAGGAATCTGTTCAAGAATTTCAATATAAGGTGTGGGATGTTTAGCAAGGTAATCTTGTAGAACCTTCAATCGCTCAAATAAATTCCCCTCAGCATTCGGCACGTCAAAAACGTGTAATTTTAACTTATACCAACCTTTTGGCGAGGCGGAGCGCACCGTTGCCGAAATCTCCTCAAATTTCCCCCGCTCGCTGAATAACTCACCGTCAATCGCAAAGGGCGGAAAGCCTTGGATAAAATAATCGGGTGGTAAAAACGGATAACCTTGGCGGCTGATTAACTGTTTGCCATCCCAAAATCCACGCACGCCGTCTAGCTTTTCGCTCATCACCCAACCAGTGACATCCTGATCTTTATATTGCTCTAACAACATTAAATTGACAGGCTGTGCGGATAACGTTGGAATGATAAAAAATAAAAGAAATCGCCACATATCTTTCTCCTCAATGAAAAATATGTAGCGACTATACGAAAAGTGAATTTAAAAATCTGATTGGCGATCAAATTTTTCGATCTACGTCGAAAAAATTGCAAAAAATTTGGGTTATCTGACCGCTTGTATTAACGCTGAAATCCCTTCTTCAAAGACTTCTTTTTCTGCCATATCGACAATCTGTTCATGGGAATAACGCTGTGCGTTATAAACCACGACAATACTTGTATCGCCGACTTGTAGGAAATTGTGTTCACCGAAATCCGTGTAGCGCGTTGCACCGATACTAATAATGGCTTTGGTTGGGTAGTCCGCACGAGCAAGGAGATCGGCGATATTATTCATCGGATCTTGATCAGGTTGGTTATTCATTCGATCAATGATCCAGTCTAATAATTTTTGGTGGAAGTAACTGTAGCCAACAGTTGGGCTGTCGATGCCGTATTCGGTTAATTTACCGTTCCGTTTGTGGAAACAGGCGATATGATATTGATCCAAGTTTCCGCCTTGCTCAAATTTATCTAATGCAATTTGTGTGGCGGAAATACCTTTGGATTTATCTCCCCAGTTTTTCTTTTCGCAGATTTTTCTCGCATTTGGACGGCGGATAGAGCAGTCGTTGTAAGCGGCAAAGTGTGTTGGTTTTAACGTAACGACTTTGCTGTCTTGATATTCAATGTCACAAATTAGCGCAACTTCTGGTTCGATTTGCAGGTTGTCAGCATCTTTTGGGAAATTAATGGTGTCGTGGGATAGTGGATAATGAGCAAGAAAGCGGTCGGATTCGGCTAAATTTTTGCAAGGAACATAAAATGGGAAAATGGCTTTCGGTTGAATCGCTTCGGCGGTTTGAACTTTGACAAAGTCAGCGGCTTCGCCTGCTTGTTCCAAATGTCCAGCAAAGTTGCCTGCAACACCTAAACCAATGAATTTTTCTAATTGCATGGTTTTCTCCTGTAGAAAAGATGTAATGATAAAAATAAAGCTAACATAGTCATTTGTAGGATGAAATTTTAACATAAAATAGTTATATTGAATTAAAATTCAACAAGCGGTCACTTTTTTCAAATTTTTTGCAAAAAGTACTTGCGTTGGATTGAGATTTCTCTATAATGCGCACCACACAACGACGCGCTGTTGTGAGTAGTTAGATTTAACAGTGCGTCGTTCTTTTTTGCTCTTTAACAATTTATCAGACAATCTGTGTGGGCACTTGTTGATTGACTTTGTTTAAAAAAATTAATTTTAAAACTTGAGTCTTGATAAGTGCTTAACTTGAAATTCATATTAAAGTGATTTTTTATAGTCAGTACATATTGAGCGATTAAACTTTTTGAATTGAAGAGTTTGATCATGGCTCAGATTGAACGCTGGCGGCAGGCTTAACACATGCAAGTCGAACGGTAGCAGGAGAAAGCTTGCTTTCTTGCTGACGAGTGGCGGACGGGTGAGTAATGCTTGGGAATCTGGCTTATGGAGGGGGATAACTACGGGAAACTGTAGCTAATACCGCGTAGTGTCGAAAGACGAAAGGGTGGGACCTATTGGCCACCTGCCATAAGATGAGCCCAAGTGGGATTAGGTAGTTGGTGGGGTAAAGGCCTACCAAGCCGACGATCTCTAGCTGGTCTGAGAGGATGACCAGCCACACTGGAACTGAGACACGGTCCAGACTCCTACGGGAGGCAGCAGTGGGGAATATTGCACAATGGGGGGAACCCTGATGCAGCCATGCCGCGTGAATGAAGAAGGCCTTCGGGTTGTAAAGTTCTTTCGGTGATGAGGAAGGGTGGTGTTTTAATAGAGCACTACATTGACGTTAGTCACAGAAGAAGCACCGGCTAACTCCGTGCCAGCAGCCGCGGTAATACGGAGGGTGCGAGCGTTAATCGGAATGACTGGGCGTAAAGGGCACGCAGGCGGTGACTTAAGTGAGATGTGAAAGCCCCGAGCTTAACTTGGGAATTGCATTTCATACTGGGTCGCTAGAGTATTTTAGGGAGGGGTAGAATTCCACGTGTAGCGGTGAAATGCGTAGAGATGTGGAGGAATACCGAAGGCGAAGGCAGCCCCTTGGGAAAATACTGACGCTCATGTGCGAAAGCGTGGGGAGCAAACAGGATTAGATACCCTGGTAGTCCACGCTGTAAACGCTGTCGATTTGGGGATTGGGCTTTGTGCTTGGTGCCCGTAGCTAACGTGATAAATCGACCGCCTGGGGAGTACGGCCGCAAGGTTAAAACTCAAATGAATTGACGGGGGCCCGCACAAGCGGTGGAGCATGTGGTTTAATTCGATGCAACGCGAAGAACCTTACCTACTCTTGACATCCAGAGAAGGCCGTAGAGATATGGCTGTGCCTTCGGGAGCTCTGAGACAGGTGCTGCATGGCTGTCGTCAGCTCGTGTTGTGAAATGTTGGGTTAAGTCCCGCAACGAGCGCAACCCTTATCCTTTGTTGCCAGCGATTTGGTCGGGAACTCAAAGGAGACTGCCAGTGATAAACTGGAGGAAGGTGGGGATGACGTCAAGTCATCATGGCCCTTACGAGTAGGGCTACACACGTGCTACAATGGTGCATACAGAGGGCTACGATACCGCGAGGTGGAGTGAATCTCACAAAGTGCATCTAAGTCCGGATTGGAGTCTGCAACTCGACTCCATGAAGTCGGAATCGCTAGTAATCGCGAATCAGAATGTCGCGGTGAATACGTTCCCGGGCCTTGTACACACCGCCCGTCACACCATGGGAGTGGGTTGTACCAGAAGTAGATAGCTTAACCTTCGGGGGGGCGTTTACCACGGTATGATTCATGACTGGGGTGAAGTCGTAACAAGGTAACCGTAGGGGAACCTGCGGTTGGATCACCTCCTTACCTGAATGAAGCGACAGCAAGTGTTCACACAGATTGTTTGGTAATTGTAGACAAGAAAGAGAACGAAGACATCCTTTTGGGTCTGTAGCTCAGGTGGTTAGAGCGCACCCCTGATAAGGGTGAGGTCGGTGGTTCAAGTCCACTCAGACCCACCACTCAATCTAAGGGTAACCGAACGAAAGAGTGAAAACTGGAAGCGATGTGATGAAATTGGGGATATAGCTCAGCTGGGAGAGCGCCTGCCTTGCACGCAGGAGGTCAGCGGTTCGATCCCGCTTATCTCCACCAATCATCATATTTAAGCGAACAAGCAATATGTAAAAATGAAAAAAGCTTTTTGTAAAACAAAGATAAAAAGTGAGTGCTTGTTAATTTAAATATGATGATTTAGCCGAAAGGCGATTATCGATTGTTCTTTAAAAATTTGGAAACAAGCTGAAAAACTGAGAGATTTTTCAAGTCAGCAATAAATCAGAATAAAAATGATTTAGCTGATAATTAAGAAAAGTCTGAGTAGTTAAAGAAAATCTTGACTGAACAAAAGCAGTCAAGTGTTTAGTAGTTAATATCAGTCTTG
>NZ_CABFKH010000006.1 GCF_901764975.1 Actinobacillus indolicus
AATGTAAACGATGTCTTTGGGTTAGAGTGTAAACGATGTTATCAGGTTGTACCAGTGTACCCCCTCTCCCGTAAACGGGAGAGAGTAAAAAATTATGACCCCATCACCTCATCTACCGCCTTACCTGCTAAGGCTTTTTGAATGGATAAATTCATTCGTCTAGCGGCAAATTCTTGGGTGGCAATATCAAGATCTTTAATACCTTGCTGGATAGCTTGGCGATCTGTTCCCTGTTTTGCGGAAATCAATTTCTGTAATTCCGCTTCAATCCCTTTAAATTCATCAACCGAAAGTAGCTCTGCTCCGTCTTCTTGCAACGCAATAATCACGCTATCAATCACACGATCTGCTTCCACACGCTGTTCCGCCAACTGACGAGCTTCCATATCTTGTTTTGCATTCGTCATTGAAGATTTAATCATCTCAGTGACTTCTTGGTCTGTTAAACCATAAGACGGTTTAATTTGGATTGACGCTTGCACTTTGGTTGATTTTTCCATTGCGGTGACACTCAACAATCCGTCCGCATCGACTTGATAAGTCACGCGAATGTGTGCCGCACCAGCGACCATTGGTGGAATACCACGCAAGGTAAAACGTCCAAGTGAACGACAATCATCAACTAACTCACGTTCACCTTGTACAACGTGAATCGTCATCGCTGTCTGCCCATCTTTAAATGTGGTGAACTCTTGTGCTTTTGCCACAGGAATAGTGGTATTGCGAGGAATGATTTTTTCCACCAATCCACCCATCGTTTCGATCCCTAGCGAAAGTGGCACCACATCTAACAACAACATTTCTGCATCAGGCTTATTGCCGACTAAAATATCTGCTTGAATAGCTGCACCCAACGCCACCACTTTATCGGGGTCAATAGAGGTTAATGGTGTTTTACCGAAAAATTCGCCCACCTGTTCACGCACAAAAGGCACTCTCGTTGAGCCACCAACCATCACAACTTCACGCACTTCTTGAGCTTCTACTCCTGCATCTTTCAAAGCTCGGCGACAAGTCATTAACGAGCGTTTTACAAGCGGTTGGATTAGCTCATTAAATTGCAAACGGCTGATTTCACCCTGCCAATTTGCAAATTTTGCAGTAAAACTGTCCGCTTGTGATAAGCCAATTTTCACTTGAGTGGCAAGAGTAAGTAGTTCACGTTGCTGACTTGCTGTATTTGGCTGAATACCTGCTTGTTCCGCAATCCAATTCGCTAACAGATGATCGAAATCATCGCCACCTAATGCAGTATCACCACCTGTTGCCAATACTTCAAATACACCACGGCTCAAGCGTAAAATCGAAATATCAAAAGTACCGCCACCTAAGTCATATACAGCAATCACGCCTTCTTGACCGCTATCCAAGCCATAAGCAATAGCTGCAGCCGTTGGCTCATTTAATAAACGCAACACATTGAGCCCTGCCAAACGAGCGGCATCTTTGGTGCTTTGACGTTGTGCATCATCAAAATAGGCAGGCACAGTAATCACCACGCCAGCCAATTCACCCGCCAAGCGTTTTTCTGCAAATTGATTTAAGTGACTTAAAATATCGGCAGACACTTCAATCGGACTTTTATTGCCTTGTGGCGTTTGAATTAACGGCAAGCCGTTATCCGTCGCGACAAATTGATAAGGTAAATTCGGATAACGTTGCTCCACATCTGCTAAAGAACGGCCAATTAAACGCTTCACGGAAATCACAGTGTGTTGCGGATCCGCTGACGCTTGTTCAAAGGCTTCCACTCCAACAACTTTATTCTCAGCCGCATAATGTACCACTGACGGCACCAACGCACGCTCTTTCTCATCAAGTAATACCTGAGCCTGTCCGCTACGCACCGTTGCCACTAAAGAATTTGTCGTCCCAAGGTCAATCCCCACCGCCAAACGATGTTGATGCGGTGCTGCTGTTTGCCCTGGTTCTGCGATTTGAAGTAATGCCATTTTATTATCTCTCTGTAACTTATTCCCCTCCCCGTTTACGGGAGGGCTAGGGAGGGGGGATTGCCCGTTAGGGCAACTACAAGCGGTTTGATTTTGAAAAAATTTTGCAAACTTCGTTTGCAATCCCCCCATCCGCCTTAGGCACCTTCCCCATAAACGGGGGAAGGGATTATGTTAATTCACCGCATACCCCATATCATCAGGCGTAAATGTCGCTTGATAATGGCGTTCAATCGGTTGTTTTTGTTTTGTGTCTAAATTTATCACTTGATTGCCGTTTAAATCTGCAATCTCAGCTTGCCAATTTTCGCTACGCAAGCCGTAGTAAAAGCTAGCAATATCGGCAGTCAATGCCCAACCGATAAATTGTGAATAGTTTAGCCCAATGCTTTCCCACTTCTGCTTTTTCGGGTGGAAATAATGGACTAAGCCGACTTTTTCGCCTAATCCACCACCGTTCACCGCAAAATAACCGCCAATGGCATCATCGGCAATTAATAAATGAAACGGTCTTTCGCCTGATTGTTCAAAGGTTTTACCAAAATTCCACTCAAACAAACCACGTGGCAGTTTTTCATTACCCGAACCTAAAATGCGTAACCAGCCGTAATCGATTAAAATACCGCCCGTTTCATAAATCACCGCACCCAGTGGCGTACTTGTCGGCAATTGCATCCCCACCAATTCTGCCCCTGCATTTTCCACATCTCTCGGCAGAATTTCATAATGGTTGTTCGCTTGCTTGAACCAATCTTGCATTATTGTCCAAGCGGATTTTTGTTTATCGTTCAGTTCTTCGAGGGTTTTCATATAACTTATTTGTCTATGTAGGGGCGGGGTTTATCCCTGCCCGAAAACATTAAATATATTAGTGGCAGGGGATCCCCCAGCCCTACGGATTTTTAGAACTATTAAAGTTGAACTATTTCCATTTTGGAAATGGTTAAAACTCAAACAACTTCTCTTCTACTCGTTCAATTTCTACCAATAATTTTTTAATAAAACGAAGTTTGTCGTTAATCGCTAGTGCGTCTGCCCATTGTTGAGCATTGAGTGCTTGTTCGAGTTGTTGCAAAATCGCTTTTTGTTGTTGCTCAATCTCTTGAGTGAAAGCGGTCAGTTCTGCTTCGTTTTTTGCAGTTTCAATGCTTTCTAAGGTTTCACGCCATTCCATTTGTTGCATTAAAAACGCCATATCTCGGTTACTTTTTTGCTCAATATCTTGCTGTTCACCCGTATGAATGGCGATGATCGCTTCGGCACGCAAAATCGGATCTTTGAGAATATGTAACGCATCATTAATTTCCGCCGATTTCTGCATTGCTAAACGTTGTTCTGTCGCAGAACTTGCCGCAAAATTATCGGGGTGAAGCGATTTTTGTAAGGCTAAATAACGCTCAGACAGTTGAGCATTATCTACTTGGAATTGCACAGGCAGATCAAAAAGCGTAAATGGGTTTGACATCAGAACCTCTTAGACGTTAAAACTTTCACCACAACCACATTCATTTTTCACATTTGGGTTGTTGTACTTAAATCCTTCGTTTAATCCTTCTTTGACAAAGTCTAATTCTGTGCCACTTAGGTAAACTAGGCTTTTTTCATCAACGATAATTTTAACACCGTGTTGTTCAAAAACGTGATCATCTTCGTTTAATACATCAACAAATTCAAGGACATAAGCTAACCCTGAACAGCCCGATGTTTTGACACCAAGCCTTAAACCGATGCCTTTGCCACGGTTTTCAAGGAAGGTACGAACACGATCTGCTGCGGTTTCTGTTAGGGTGATACTCATTTTTTCTCCTTGTAAATATAGCTAATTTTAAAAAGATTTCATTCATCTGATACGATAAAACCTTTTTAAAATTAACAATAAACGAAAATGCAAGCGGTCAGATTTTGCAAATTTTTTGCAAAAACCAACCGCTTGTTAGAGATTACTTACCGTTTTTCTCTTTGTAATCTGCAATCGCTGCTTTGATTGCATCTTCTGCAAGAATTGAGCAGTGTACTTTTACTGGTGGTAATTCAAGCTCTTCTGCGATGTCGCTGTTTTTGATTGCTTGAGCTTCATCTAATGATTTGCCTTTTACCCATTCAGTAATTAATGAGCTTGATGCAATCGCTGAACCGCAACCGTAAGTTTTGAAACGCGCATCTTCAATGATACCTTGTTCGTTTACTTTGATTTGAAGTTGCATTACGTCACCACACGCTGGTGCACCCACCATACCTGTACCGATGTCTGCTGCTTTTTTGTCGAATGAACCTACGTTGCGTGGGTTTTCATAGTGATCAATCACTTTATCGCTGTATGCCATTTTTAATTCCTCTTTTCTTGATGTTACCCTCTCCCTCCGAAAATCCGTTGGATTTTCTCCACCCTCTCCCGCTTGCGGGAGAGGGAAAGATTTTTGCAAAGTAACGTCTTTGCAAAAATCAGGGATAGGGTGCTGTTATTGTTATTAGTGATGCGACCACTCAATTGAGTTTAAGTCGATACCTTCTTTGAACATATCCCAAAGTGGTGAAAGTTCGCGTAATTTAGTGACTGCTTTTTTCACGATTTCGATCGTGTAATCGATCTCTTCTTCCGTTGTCCAACGACCGATTGAGAAACGGATTGAGCTATGTGCTAATTCATCGTTTAAGCCTAATGCACGAAGTACATAAGATGGCTCTAAACTTGCAGAAGTACACGCAGAACCTGAAGATACCGCAATGTCTTTTAATGACATCATCATTGACTCACCTTCAACAAAGTTAAAGCTGATGTTCAAGTTGCTGTCTACACGTTTACCTGCTTCCATTGTACCGTTCACATACACTTCTTCCATATCTTTGAAACCGTTGTATAAACGGTCACGAAGTGCTTTGATGCGTGGCATTTCAGTTGCCATTTCTTCTTTTGCGATACGATATGCTTCACCCATACCGACGATTTGGTGAACAGGTAATGTACCTGAACGCATACCACGCTCGTGGCCACCACCGTGAATGATCGCTTCTAAACGCACACGTGGTTTACGGCAAACATATAAGCCGCCGATACCTTTTGGTCCGTATAATTTGTGGCTTGAGAAAGACATTAAATCTACGTTTAATGCTTGAACATCTACAGGGATTTTGCCCACTGATTGCGTTGCATCCACGTGGAAAATGATTTTTTTCGCACGGCAGATTTTACCGATCTCTTCGATTGGCTGAATAACACCGATTTCATTGTTCACGTGCATTACGGAGACTAAAATTGTATCCGGACGAATTGCAGCTTCAAATTTTGCAAGATCAATTAAACCTGTTGTTTCAGGCTCTAAATAGGTCACTTCAAAACCTTCACGTTCTAATTGACGGCAAGTATCTAATACTGCTTTATGTTCCGTTTTAACGGTAATGATGTGTTTACCTTTGGTTTGATAGAAGTGCGCTGCACCTTTAATTGCAAGGTTGTCAGACTCAGTTGCACCTGAAGTAAATACGATTTCACGTGCGTCAGCACCGATTAAATCTGCGATTTGGTTACGAGCGATATCTACCGCTTCTTCCGCTTCCCAACCAAATTTGTGAGAACGAGATGCAGGGTTTCCGAATACACCATCTTTTGTCATGTATTCCATCATTTTTTTTGCAACACGCTCATCGACTGGCGTTGTTGCTGCATAGTCCAAATAAATTGGTAATTTCATTGTTACTCCTAACAGTATAAAGAGAGTTTATAATCAGGTTAATGGTGATGATCGTGGCAGTGAGAAGTCTCACAATCGTGATCGCTATTTTCTTCAACTAATTCGGCTAAAGTAATCGTATGTAAATACTGCTCGATTTGATCTTCTAAACGTTCCCACAACGAATGGGTTAAACAACGGCTATTATTACTACAATTCCCACTTCCCTTACACTTAGAGACATCCACACTTTCATTAACAGCTGCAATAATCATACCCACGTTAATTTCTTCTGCCGATTTACCCAGTTGATAACCACCACCTGGGCCACGAACACTATGAACAATCCCTTCACGACGAAGTTGAGCAAAAAGCTGTTCTAAATAAGAAAGAGAAATCGCTTGGCGATCTGAAATATCAGCCAAACTTACTGGCATATCTTTGCCATGTAACGCAATATCAAGAATTGCAGTTACTGCATAACGTCCTCGTGAAGTTAATTTCATTCTTTAGCCTTATTAAGAATTAATAACATATTATTAATGTTGAGAATTTTATATACCCTACTCTTTTAGTCAAGTTTTAAATAGGGTTATTTTGAAAGGTTTCGCATATAGATTGAATAGTTTTAATTGCCAAAAACTATTCAAACTACCTCTTAACGTATCGATAGCTGAAAAATCATCGTTTCTACTTGATAACTAAATGTAAATTTAGCGTCTAGTTGGAAACCATTTTCTGTTGCTTTAATCTCACTTGTAATTTGACAAGGTTCTGATTCTGCGGCTCTTGCTTTACTAATAAAGTAATCTAAAGCATCTTTTGCTTCAGCTTCAGTCGAATAAATCTGTGAAATTTCAGCGATACAATCACTATTATCAATAATACTTCCCACATCAACACAACAGCAAGCCGCTGTTTCATTTGCTTTATCTACCATTTTAACCTCGATATTTTTGAAAAATTAAAACGGTAATATTGTACTCCCCTTATGCAGTAAGTTCAATTTATTGATAATCAAAGGCAAAAAAGTTCCCTTACAACTGGTCGGAACTGTTAGATAAAAAATGAAATTTCATTGATTGAAGGCTACTAGCTCCGTAGAATCCACCTGATTTTGTTTTAACTATAACAATCACAAATAAAAGGATTACCAAATGACTAAATTTACTAAAACGATCATTGCATCGCTTTTCACTGTAACTGCTGCAGGTGCTTCAGCTGCCGCATTCCAATTAGCTGAAGTTTCAACCTCTGGTTTAGGCATGGCTTATGCAGGTAATGCTGCTGTTGCAGATAACGCTTCAGTTGTGGCAACCAACCCTGCATTAATGACTAAATTTAAAAACACTGAAATCTCAGCAGGTGGTGTTTTTATTGATACTGATGTAAATGTATCTGGTACTGTAGGCTCTAGCCGTTCTGGTTCTTATGTTGCAGTTGCTGATGCGACAGCTAAAAATATTATTCCAACTGCTATTATTCCAAATCTTTATATTGTTTCGCCGATTACTGATCGTTTTGCTGTAGGTGGTGGAATCAATGTGAACTATGGTTTGAAATCAGAATATAACCCAACTTATAACGGTGGTTTCTTTGGTGGTAAAACAGATTTAACAGCAACAAACTTTAACTTCAGCGGAGCTTATGATGTTGGTTACGGTTTTAGCGTTGGTGCAGGTTTAAATGCTGTTTATTCTAAAGCTGAAGTTGTACGTTATTTAGGTGTTGGTAACAAAATGTTATCTGCTTTAACAGCAGGAACACCTTATGCATCTTTAGGAGCTATGCTCGGTAATATGCCAAACGATACAGTAGTATCTCGTTTAAAAGGTGATGAATTAAGTTTTGGTTGGAATGTAGGGATTAGCTACGATATTAATGAAAATAACCGTCTTGGTGTTGCTTATCATTCGCCAGTTAATGTGAAATTTAAAGGTCAATATTCTAATGACTTCCCTAAAGCGTTTAATGCTTATTTAGCAAATCCAGCGATTGCAGCATTAGCACCGATTAGTGTAGCAACAGGTGGCGAAACAATTCCAGGTAGCCTAACATTAAGATTACCAGCTTACTGGGAAATTTCAGGTTACCACAAACTAACTGATAAATTTGCAGTACAATATAGCTATAAACGTACTGAGTGGAGCAAATTTAAAAGCTTAGACGCTTATGGGGATGACGGTAAGCGTTTATTCCATAAACAAGAAAACTTTAATGATTCTTCTCGCATTGCGTTAGGTGTATCTTATGATGTTATTCCTGCATTAACGCTCAGAGCGGGTGTCGCTTATGATGAAAGTGCAAGCGTAACAAGTCCATCAATTTCTATCCCAGATACAGATCGTACTTGGTACACACTTGGTGCAACTTATCGCTTCACTCCGAATCTTTCAAGTGATTTAGGCTATGCGTACTTACGCGGTAGCAAAAATACATTTAATGAAGAAGGAAGAGGACAATTTACTGTGACCTCTAAAGCTCATTTAGTTGGTTTAAATGTAAACTACAAATTCTAATTTCTATTTAGTCTAACTCTAAAGGCGTGTACACTAAGTGGCACGCCTTTTTCTATGGAGTGAATAATGAAATTTCCTATTTTTTATCAATTCTATCCTTCTCCTGTGGGTAAACTTTTACTCATCGCAAATCAAAAAGGATTGCTCGGTATTGAATTTGAACAAGAGCAAAACGAGCAACTTGTTCAAACTTGGCAAAATGCAGAAGATGCAAGCGGTGAGATTAGCGAGATTTTTTACAAAACCAAAGCTATGTTAGATCGCTATTTTGCTGGCGAAAGCTTAGACTTCAGTCAATTAGATTTCTTAGCGCCACAAGGTACAGATTTCCAACAAGCCGTTTGGAAAAAGCTGTTAGAAATTCCTTACGGTAAAACCACTAGCTACGGAGAAATTGCTTTATCGCTCAATAACCCGAAAGCAGTCAGAGCCGTGGGCGGAGCAGTCGGCAGAAACCCGATTTCGATTTTAATTCCTTGTCATCGTGTGTTAGGAAAAACACAAAATCTCACCGGGTTTGGCGGTGGACTTCCTGCCAAACGTTATTTGTTACAACTGGAAAAAATTGAATACAAAGACAAAGGCATTGAATTCGTTCAACATAAAAATAAAAAATGGTCTTAATTTGCAATATTTTTAACGAATCTGACCGCTTGTAATAGAAAGGTAATAGAATGACAAAACACAACTTCGCAACTCAATTTGTCCATGCAGGACGTAAATCTCGTTATACGCAAGGCTCGGTAAATAGTGTGATTCAGCGAGCTTCTTCCCTTGTTTTTGACACCGTTGCCGATAAAAAAGAAGCCACAAAAAACCGTTATAAAGGCGCACTATTTTATGGCAGACGGGGTACGTTAACCCATTTTGCTTTGCAAGATGCCATGTGTGAATTGGAAGGAGGAGCGGGTTGCTATCTCTATCCATGTGGTGCAGCTGCCGTCACAAACAGTATTCTCGCTTTTGTATCCCAGGGCGACCATGTGTTGATGACTGGCGCTGCTTATGAGCCAACACAAGATTTTTGTAACATTGTACTCAAACGTATGGGGGTGGAAACTACCTATTACGACCCATTAATTGCCAACGGCATTGCAGACTTAGTTCAACCGAATACTAAAGTACTCTTTTTAGAATCGCCAAGTTCATTAACCATGGAAGTTCCTGATATTCCAACACTAGTTAATTCAGTAAGAGCCAAAAATCCAGATATTGTAATTATGATCGACAATACTTGGGCTGCGGGCGTACTCTTCCCTGCTCTTGAGTACGGTATTGATATTTCGATTCAAGCAGGCACCAAATATTTGGTCGGACATTCCGATGCCATGATTGGCACGGCTGTCTCTAATGCGCGCTGCTGGGATCAGTTGCGTGAAAATTCTTATTTGATGGGGCAAATGGTTGATGCCGATACGGCTTACGTGACTGCTCGTGGCTTAAGAACGCTAGGCATACGGTTGAAACAACATGAAGAAAACAGTATCCAAATCGCTCGCTGGCTGGCGCAACGTCCTGAAGTAAAAGCCGTATATCACCCTGCTTTGCCAAGTTGTCCTGGCCATGAAAACTTCAAACGGGATTTTAAAGGATCAAGCGGTCTGTTTTCTTTTGAACTTTGCAAAACCCTTTCCGATGATGAACTGGCGAATTTCCTTGACCATTTCGAGATATTCTCTATGGCATATTCTTGGGGTGGATTTGAGTCTTTAATCCTAGCGAATCAACCTAAAGAGATTGAGCGAATTCGCCCAGCAATTGAACGCAAATTAACGGGTACGCTCATTCGTGTCCATATTGGCTTAGAAGATGTGGAAGATTTACTTGCGGATCTTGAAGCAGGCTTAATGAGAATCCAAGGATAAGCATAAAAAAACGGGCATTTCAGCCCGTTTTTACTAGTTAATGTTAAACGCTTCAGTATAAGGAATCTTACCTTTCTTCAACATTCTGGATACGCCACTATTGTAGCTAGTACCGAAACGGAGTTCGAAGTTGACCCCAAACTTATTGTCATAATAGAAGTCATTAATCGTATCACTTTTACCTGTTGGCGTTGAGGTTAAATAGCGCGCAGCATAAACGTTTGCACTCCAACAACAGGTGTTATAAGTAATACCTAATTGGCTTTCAACTGGTTTCTTCAACGCCATATCATGATAATGGCTTACCATCATGGAGACTTTATCCGTCAATTCCCAGCCTGCGACCATACCAATTTGCTTAATATCCTGACCGTAACGGTTAGAACTCAAGTTTTGGTCAATGTAATTTTTACTTGCATAGCGGTAGTTAAGCTGAATCACATGATTCTCTTTTGGCTTAAACTGCAATGACATATTCGCTAATGATGTCTCATTTAAACGCGTATCATATTGATAGCTACCGTGCCAATTCCATTTAGGATGGAATTTCCAGTTAGATTCTAAAGACCAAGACGATGAGCGATTTGCAGTACTATTGATAGAGTTATCATCAATTTTAGATGGTGAAAGATAATAAATTTGCCCTGCACTCAAATTAAAGACTTCCGCACCCGTTGTATCATTAAAGAAACGCGTGGTTCCCCCCACTGTAATTTGGTTGGCAGAAGCAATCCTATCTAATCCACTATAACGACGATCATTGAATAAGGCGTAGTAATCTTGCTGTAATAATGCGGAGTCATAGCCCAAGCCAAGATTAGTTCTTAATTTAGAACCGATATTCCCCTGATCTTTATATGGACGATAAAGATATTGAATTCTTGGCTCTAAAACTTGGCTAAAACCGCTGAAAATTTGCTTATCCGCTTCAAGAATCGTTTTGAAATCTAGCTTAATTTGAGGTAATACACGGCTGACACTACGCTGAATATCTTCCGCATTATCACCACTCCCTTTTTGCTGCAAGTAGTGTGTAGCATAAAGCTTGGTTTCTAGGCTTAAACCACCAAAACGATTTGCTAAAGGAAAATTCAAACTTGGTTCTGCATGAAAACGCCATGCGGTTGGCATCAACTTGCTATCGTTATCAAAATGTGCAACTTGAGCAAAGAATTTAAAGTCACCGTGTTTAACAATGCGATCTTTATAGTAATTAAAATCGATTTGTGGCAGTACACGATAAGGCCCAATACTTGCATCATCAAAAGTTTGGAATTTTTTACCTGAAATAGAAATATTATAATGAGGTTGATAATAACCTAACTTAAATTGCTGAGTTGCATAACCATCTGTACTACTACCATATTCGGAATCAAAGTCAGAGAAATAACGTTTATCACTCACTTTAGTGTAATCTACAGATAGACGCCAATCGCTCAAGAAACTCATACGATGTTGCCAATAGAAAAGATGGCGAGATTGTTTTTTGTCTGTCCAAGTAGATAAACGGTCCTTGTTGAGATATTCTCCAGCAATTTTACCTTGCCCTAGCTCTGTTAAATAACGAAATTCAGGACTTATCTGCCAACCACGTTTAGAATAATATGTTGGTGTAATGGTTGCATCCATATTCGGTGCGATATTCCAATAAAATGGTTGTGAATAGGTATAACCATCACGACTTGAATGCCCTGCGCTTGGCATTAATAGACCTGATCGACGACGATCACCAATTGGAAATTGTAAATAAGGCGAATAGAAAACAGGAACACCTAATACTTTAAAGCGCGCATGCCACATTTCAGCATATTCATCTTTAACATGCTGAATCATTTCATTTGCTTCGATTGACCAAGAGTTATCATCTGGTAAGCAAGAAGTAAAACTTGCATTTTTCATGATTCGTGTATCATTGCTCGCTTCAACTTGTTCTGCAGTGCCTCGCCCTTGTCGTCCAACAAGCTGATAGTCCGCATTGCCCAGTTGAGCTTCATTGCTTACAAGGTTGATAGTCGCATCATTCCCTGTGGCATTAATCAGGTTATCTCGATAATCAAATTTTCCTGTCAAACGCACATTTTGAGCTTTTCCATCTTGTTGCTCAACATAAACTTGATCCGCGACAATAGAACGATTACCTTGTTTTACACTCACATCACCAGTATAGGTCGCATTTGTCGGTTGGTTAATCACCGCACTATCTGCTTCAATATATACAGGTAACTGTGTTTGATCTCCCTGAACAACTTCACCGTGAAACTGAGGAACGCCAAGTAAACACTGCGATTTTAAATCCGCAACAGCATATTGGCTGTAACACGCACTCATCACGGCAAGGGAAATAAGACTGTAGTGATGTTGTTTCATACTCTTTTCCATTTATTCATGGCGTATACTTTACGCCAGTTAATGTTCTCTTTTATATAGTAACCACCATTTTTTGTAATACAAGCGGTTAGATTTATATAAAAGTTTACAAATTTAGATAATTCGAGAAAATTGCTGTCTTCTCGCTTGCTGTCTTGAATAAACATCAAAACACATACAAATATTACGAATTAATAAACGACCTCTTGGCGATACAACAATTCCTTTATCACCAATTTCAAGTAAACCATCTTTTTCTAATGGTGCAAGTAAATTGAGATCTTCTGCAAAATACTGTTTAAAATCAATTTGATAAGCCTGCTCAAATGTTTGATAAGATAATTTGAAATTACAGATCAACGCTTTAATTACATCACGACGTAAACAATCGTCTTTCGTCATGCTTAACCCTTTATGTAATGCAATACCACGGGTTTCCACTTCTGCATAATACTGCTTGAGTTCTTTGTGATTTTGAGCATAGCTATCACCTAAAAGGCTGATAGCAGAAACCCCTAATCCTAATAAATCTGCATCTTCTTGAGTTGTATAGCCTTGGAAATTACGATGTAACTCCCCTTTTTCTTGGGCTATCGCTAATTCATCATTCGGTTTAGCAAAGTGATCCATGCCGATAAACTTATAACCTGCATTACCTAATGTTTCGATCGTTTTTTGTAAGATCTCTAATTTCGTTTCTGGCGCGGGTAGCATTTCTTCTTTAATTTTAATTTGAGCTGCAAAACGGCTTGGCAAATGCGCATAATTAAAGACACTCATACGATCAGGATTCAGCTCAATCACACGTTCTAGGGTAAACATAAAACTTTCAACCGTCTGCTTAGGTAAGCCGTAGATCAGATCGATATTCGTTGACGTAAAGCCTAACTCTCTCGCACGCTTCATTAGTGCAAAAATAAAGGCTTCATCTTGTTCACGATTCACTAATTTTTGCACTTCTTTATTGAAGTCTTGGATCCCCATACTAATGCGATTAAAACCAATCTCTCGCAGATGATCCAACATATCTAACTCGATTTCACGAGGATCCATTTCAATACTGATCTCCGCATCATCGCTCACATGGAAGTGTTTTCTCAACATCGCCATTAAGCGCAAAGATTGATCTTCATCTAAATAGGTTGGTGTACCCCCCCCCCAGTGAATTTGGGTTACGGTACGATCTTTAAAAAGTTCAGCGCGATATTTAATCTCTTTTTCTAAATAATCAAGGTAAATATCAACCTTATGTCGATGACGTGTAATAATTTTATTACAAGCACAGAAATAACATAGCTTATGGCAAAATGGAATATGCACATACAATGAAAGTGGCTTATTTGGATAGCGTGCCGCGGCAGCTTTAAAATCATCATCATTGTATGATTCGTTAAATTCTAATGCCGTTGGATAAGATGTATAACGCGGGCCGGATTGATTATATTTCTGGATAAGATTGATATCCCAAATAATGTCTGACATTAAAAACCTACTTCAACTCTTGTTTAAATTGGTTAACTTCATCTAGTAACTGCTGAAGTTCTACTTTGATTTGTTCTGCTAATTCAGCTTCTTTTGCTTCTCTTTCCAGATCAAAGCGCATACGCTCATTGCGTTTAAGGTTTTTACGCTCATCTAGAATAGGCATATTTTCTACCACTTGGTAGAGTTCCCACATTGCTGAAAAAGCACTTAATTTCTTTCCTAACACATCTAACAATGGCTTCAAACGTAATACGCCTTCCGCCAAATCGCATTGCTCTGATAACATGGCTCTTGCAATAATATCAATACTTTCAATGATCGATTGATAACGAGTCACTTTTGCTTGTTTTATCTGCTTTTTCTGCTGATGCAATTTCCAATAAAGTGAAAATGCATAACCAGCCATCGAAAGCAGAATAAGAATAGCCAAAATAATTAAGAAAAATCGCAACATAAATTAACGGAACTTGTTTATATCCATAGTTTCAAACTGGCGTAATAATGCTTCTGCATCATCTTCTTCATCTTCAATGCCTAATTCCGTCATTAACTCATGCACACGATCCAGACATTCATCCACAAATTTTTGATCTTCTGCAGATAAAGTTTTGCCAGCTTCTAAATCATCTAATAATTGATTTAAACATTCGTTATTTTCTAACTGCTCTAATTCCACTTCTGGTGCAAGACGTGGTTTTTCCATTGGTACTGGTACAGGTTTAATCGTTTTACCTTTCTCAGGCTGGTTTACAAACTCAACCATCAAAGGCACTTTCTTACGGCTACCAATACGGGGATCTTTGACTTGCTTTTCCTGCACTTTTTTCTGTTCATTGCCTTCATTTAAGCGAGAGCCTGAAGGTAAACCCTTATGCTTACGCTTTTTCTTCTCTTCACGAGCTGCTAAATCTAATTCATAACGAGTAGGTTTATGATTTTTAGACGGTCGAGCTTTTGGTTGCTCAAAGGGTTTGTCTGCTTTTCTTGCAGGCATAATATCGGTAATTCGACGGGTTTTCTTTTGACGACTCATAATCTGTTTTTGATAAATAAAAATTTAATATTGGATTGTATCACTAACTCGAAAGAATAGAAAATCAGGAATAACAAAATGCGACAAGCGGTTAGATCTTTTTCTTTTTTTACAAAAGAAAAAGCCAGCACAAAGCTGGCTTGAATATCTTAAAAAGTAGAAATTATTTTCCACCAAATTTTTGTTGTAATTCAACTTGAAGTTTTTGTAATGCACTACCGCTTTCCATTAACTTCTGTGACTTCTCTTGAATTAATTTTTGAGCATCTGGTGTTGGATTTGCCATCACTTTTACAGATTCTGCAATTAAATCATTTGATAATTCTAAAGTTTCTTTTGTTTTTGCTTTAAATGCTAATACATCTGCATTTTTAATCTCTAAAGTATCTAAACTTTTTAAAACATCAGTCACTTTAGTTGTAAATGTTTTTAATGCTTCTTCGATTTTTGCTTTATCTTGCGTTGCTAAAGTTTGTTGTAACTCAGCTTGAGAGCTTGCTAATGCTTTCTCTTGAGCTTGATTCCATTCTACTAATTTTTTGAAATCTTCAACACCTTGAGCTTGTGCTGCATCTGCTTTAGGCGCTTCTGCTGCTGGCGCTGGAGTTTCAGCTTTTGGTGCTGCCGCTGGCGCTTGAGCTGCTGCTTCTGCTTTTGGTGCTTCAGCTGGTTTTGCTGGAGCTGGTTTATCACATGCTGCTAAGAAAACGGTTAATAATGCTGCTGCACTAATTTTGGTAAATTTGTTCATTGAACAATCCTCAATATACTAAAAACTAAGAAAATAAACCTTACAAAATCGTTGTAAGGTTCGCTATTGTACTGCCATTTGACTTAGGGTATATCAATTTGTTCCCTTGAATAAAATAAAAAACAATCAACAGAACAAAAAATAATCAAACTAAATCCCTATTGCTTGTTCAATAATAAATTTTTTCACTAGGGCATTTTGATTCGTTAAACTTAGTCCTACACCACGAACTAATTTTTTCAATGGATTATCGCCAGAAAATAGCTGTTTCAAGCCTTCCATTGCAGCTAATACTTTGACAGCTTCTAATTTACGCACGCGTTCAAATTGACGTAAATGGCGATATTCACCAATATCTTTGCCTGTGGATAATAGTTTTTCAAGCTCCACAGCTAATGTTATCGCATCAGCAAAACCTAAATTCACACCAAGACCAGCTAAAGGGTGAATGGTATGAGCTGCATCGCCAATTAATGTAATTCTTGATTGTGCAAAATCTCTCGCGTATCGTGCTGTAAGCGGATAGATATTGCGTGAACTTTGCAATTCACATAAACCAAGTTGGTTGTCGAATGCGATGGTTAATGCTTGATTAAACTGTTTTTCATCACATTCAACGAGCTGTTTCGCTTGCTCTGGGGGTAACGACCAGACAATAGAGCAAAGATGTTCATCTCTTAACGGTAAAAACGCTAAAATACTCTCAGGTGAAAAAATTTGTCTTGCAACTTTTTGATGCGACTCTACGGTTCTCACATTACAGACTAATGCCGTATGCTGATAATCTCGACTAATCAAAGGTATTCTCGATTGCTGTCTTACCCAAGAGTTTGCTCCATCTGCCCCAATAACCAATTTTGCTGACAGCATTTCGCCATTTTCCAAGGTTAAAAACACGCCATTATCACTTACACCTAGCGTTTTTGGTGTACTTAGAATAATCTCAACATTAGATTGCTGGCTCACCTTTTGCCATAATGCAGATTGAATATGCTGATTTTCAATAATAAAACCAAGCTGGTCTAATCCCAATTGCTTTATTGCATGATCTTGATTATCAAAATGAATTTTTGCAAAGCTATCCTTTTCCCACACAAGCATTTGTTCATAAGGTGAGCGTGATTGTTCAGGGACAAGCTGCCAAGCACCTATTTTTTCTAACATCTGTTGGCTACGTAAGTTAATAGCACTCACACGATTGCTGATTTCATCTGAGAGTATAGGCGTATTTTTTTCGATAATTTTAATTTGACAAGATGTATTGGCGAGTAAGCCTGCGAGTGCTAGCCCAACCATTCCCCCACCAACAATAATCAGATCTGCTGTTTTCATATCTAGGCTTTCTTATTATGATGTTTTTCTAAACTACGATGACGAACCTGAACTTTCTTGCCCCGTCCGATAAAATATTGGGCTAACTGCTCTGCAATAAAGACTGAACGATGCTTTCCTCCAGTACAACCAATCGCGATTGTTAAGTAACTACGATTATTCTGTTCCAAGAAAGGTAACCACATTTCAAGATAATTACGAGTATGGTAAATAAAATTATGTACTTCAGACTGTTTTTCTAAAAAATCAATAACAGGCTGTTCTAATCCTGTCATTGGGCGTAGTTCAGGATTCCAATGTGGATTTGGCAAAAAGCGAACATCAAAGACATAATCTGCATCCGCAGGTACACCATATTTAAAACCGAAAGATTCAACGACAATATTCAACTCTTTTTCAGAAGAGCCACGT
The DNA here is from genome assembly GCF_901764975.1 of Actinobacillus indolicus. Classification (GTDB taxonomy): domain Bacteria; phylum Pseudomonadota; class Gammaproteobacteria; order Enterobacterales; family Pasteurellaceae; genus Glaesserella; species Glaesserella indolica_B. The sequence goes on from NZ_CABFKH010000006.1 coordinate 17,384, forward strand.
AACAGTTCTCTTAATTTTTCAGCAAGCTCATGGGAAGATAAATAAGTAGTATCAATAATATAATTAGCTTGCTGAAATAATGGTTCTAATAAGCGATTTTCTAAATCAATCGCGCCTTCTAGGGAAAGATCTTGGGTCGATAATGGATGTAAACGACGAGAATCGCTATAACGGCGAACTAATGTTTTTCTGCCACAATCAAGAAAGACTAATTTTGTAGAAATATCGGTAGGTAAAGCTGCCAATGCTTGTTCTATGGCTTCGGGATTATCAGGGAGATTTCGAATATCAAGGCTTACCACGGCAGAGCGATCTGATTTTGCAAGATGCTCCGCAAGTTGGGGAATTAAAGGTAGTGGTAAATTATCTACACAATAATAGCCTACATCTTCTAATGCTCTCAATGCCACAGATTTACCCGCACCAGAGCGCCCACTCATTATTACTAATTCCATACTTTCCCCTTGATTCCCTTGACTCAACTTACATGATGTTGATCCGAATAGGTTAATATTTGCCAAATCTCTTCTGATGAATTTGCAGAACGTAAATGTTTCAGTAAATTTTTATCGCTTAATTGTTGTGCAATCTCTTGTAAACAGCCTTTATATTGTTCACAAGTTTGTTCTGGAAATAATATCGCATAAATCAGATCAACTTCTTTATGATCTTGTGCATCATAATCAATGGGGGTATCTAATTGTAAGAAAATCGCAATAGGTTGATTTAATTGAATAACCTCATTACTCGGTAATCTTGCATGGGGTAATGCCACACCATTATTAATCGCGGTACTCCCCAATTTTTCACGTTTAAATAAATTGGTAAAGCAATCTACTGGACAAAATTCTTGCGTTTTATCACACGGGAATTGGCTATTTAAGTTTTCCGCCACTAATTTTCCAATAAACTCTAAAGCCCGTTTTTTACTTGAAAGTTCAACCCCATAATGAATATTTTCTGGGGATAAAAATGTTGTTAGTTTCATCATAGGAAATTCAAGCGGTGAGATTTGCAAAAAATATTACAGATCTGACCGCTTGTTATATTAAAGTTTAAACTGGTCACCAAGATAGACACGTTTTACATCTGGGTTATTCAATACGTCTTCTGGCGTTCCACTTGCAATCATTTGACCGCTGCCCACAATATACGCCCGTTCACACACATCTAAGGTTTCACGCACATTATGATCGGTAATCAATACACCCAATCCACGTTCTTTTAAGTTTACGATAATCTTTTTAATATCAATCACAGAGATAGGATCGACCCCCGCAAAAGGCTCATCTAATAAAATAAATTGTGGGTTAGCCGCTAATGCACGAGCAATTTCAACACGACGACGCTCACCGCCAGATAAAGATTGTCCTAAGCTATCACGAATATGTTCAATATGGAATTCCGAAATTAATTCATCTGCACGAGCTTTACGCTCAGCATCCGTTAAATCTTTCCGAATTTGCAATACCGCCATCAAATTATCATATACACTTAAACGGCGGAAAATCGATGCTTCCTGCGGAAGATAGCCGATACCTTGTTTAGCTCGGTCATGCATTGGCAAAACACTAATATCTTGATCATCAATCAAAATGCGTCCTTGGTCATGACGAACAAGCCCGACAACCATATAGAATGTCGTTGTTTTACCTGCACCATTTGGGCCTAATAAACCGACAATCTCTCCTGCTTTGACATTTAAGCTAACATCTTTCACCACTTGTCGATTTTTATAACTTTTTGCAAGATGCTCCGCATACAACGTTGGCATGGCTAATCCTATTTTTTCTTACTATCTTGTAACTGTGATGGAATTAAAACGGTTTTTACGCGTGATTTACCGCCACTTGTCGCTTTAAGCTGCTGTTTTTTAACATCATAAGTAATTTTTTCTGCTTTGATAAAACTATCTAACTGTTTTAATTCTGCATTACCGATCAACGTTAAAAATTCAGATCCTAAATCATAGTGCACGCTATTGCCTTTACCGTTGACTGGCTTACCATTATCTAAGGTTTGTTGAAAGGTTACTGGAGCACCTGATGCATCAATAGTCTCTTTTTTACCTTCTTGGCGTGTAATCGTCACTTTAGATGCATTAATTTTGATAGAACCTTGTGTAATCACAACGTTATCACTAAATACAACTACATTATTTTCCATATCCAAAGACTGGCTACCTGAATCAATATTAATAGGTTGATCTGTATCACCTTTTAACGCTGCTGCAGAAAAACTAACACTTAATAATGCGGTTGCTAAAATTGATTTGATTAATTTCATTCTTTATCCTTATCTTGTTGAGCCTCTAATGAATCCGCTTGTTTAATCACTGTCGGCTCAATATAAGTTTTAACGTTTTTTAGTAATGTAGCAACTTGTTTTTTCAAATTGCCTGTTAAACCTGTACCTGTTGTAGTAAAACCCAACCCTTGAGATTTGACAACGGCTTGTGTGGAAATATCTTGTGTATTTAAGTCCACTGATAACGCATCGGTCTCAATCTTTTGTAAACGAGATGTTGGATCTAAACTTTCAATACGAACATTCCCCCGTAAATTAAGCATCTTTTCTTTTGTGACTTCCGCATAATCTGCAGTTACTTTCCACTGTTTCAATGCAGTTTCTTTATCAAAAAGATTCAATAAAGGCTTTAAAAACTCTGTTCTATCCGTACTTTCAAAACGTTTAATTTCCTGAGACTGTGCAAAATACTCGGGTTTCCCTTTTAAATCGTACACCATGGTACTCATTTGTGTACCCGTATATTCTGGCTCACCTTCTTTTTTTATTAATTGATCTAGCCCCGAATTATCTGTCATTTGCTGGCTATAGTACCAACCCCCTAAAACAGCGACAATACAGAGCAAAACTACATTCAAACGAATATTCATAAATTCTCTAACTCAATTAAATTAGCCCTAAATCATAGCATAAATTTTAATAGCAATATAGAACGAAAATAATGAGAAAAGTTCGTCATAAAAGTAAAAAGCCCCAAGACTTTCCTTGAGGCTTTTCATTATGATGAGATTATTTTGCAGCTTTTAACTCTTGATAATATTTTTCATAGAGTTCAATCGCATCACCCACATCATCTTGCCATTGGCTTTTTTGTAGCACTTCAGATGTTGGATAAATTGCTGGATCTTCTGTAATTTCTTTCGGTAATTTTTCTAACGCTTTCACGTTTGATGTTGGATAACCGATTTCTAATGTTAGTTTTTCAGAAACAGGCGCACTTAATAAGTAGTTAATTAACTTGTGAGCACCCTCTGGGTTTTTCGCATTAGATGGAATCGCTAAAGTATCAACCCATAATACTGGACCTTCTTTAGGGAATACCATATTTACAGGAGCTTGTTCTTTTTTCGCAATACGTACAGAACCGTTCCATAATTGACCAACGCTCACTTCACCAGAGATGAATGAGTTTGCAGGGTTATCCGAGCTGAATGATAATACGTTTGGACGCAATTTTAATAACTCTTCATAAGCTGCTTTAATCACCGCAGGATCTTTCGTATTTGGATCTTGGCCTAATTTTAATAATGCAATGTTGAATACTTCACGTGCATCATCTAATAGTTGTACTTTACCTTTATATTCTGGATTCCATAAATCACCCCAAGATGTGAATTTATCACCTTGGTAGTCATTGGTATTAAATGCAATACCTGGTGCACCTAATAATTGTGGAAGTGAATATTTGTTGCCTTTATCGTATGGTTTATCTAACCAATCTTTATTTAATTCTGAGATAACAGGTAATTTGCTGTGATCAAGCTCCATTAACATACCTTCACGTCCCATTTTTGACACGAAGTAGTTACTTGGTGCGATCACATCATAACCGCCATCTTTACCTTGAATTTTTAATTTTGCATACATGGTTTCATTTGATTCAAGGCTTGATACAACCACTTTAATACCAGTTTGTTTTGTAAACTCTTCTAACAAACCTTCTGGTACATATTCAGTCCATGTATAAAGGTGAACTGTACCTTGATCTGCTGCTTGAGGCGCTTTCGCTGCATCTGCAGTTTTATTTTCTTCATTACAAGCTGTCAATGCCACTGTTGCTAATCCAGCCGCAAATAACCCGACGAATTTTTTCATTTAAGAATTCTCCAAGAGTGAATAAAAAAGAGAAGCGATAAATGCTTCAAGGCTTTATGTATTGTCCAGTAAAAGGACAGGGACGCATTCTAAAGCCCCCCCCATATTTTTCAAGCTTTTTTGATATTTTTTTGCAAAATTACTCAAAAATTAACTTAACTTTACATCATAACCACATCAAATTGATCTTGATGGTAGTAAGGTTCAATTTTAATTTCGACCTTTTTACCAATGAAGACTTCCAACTCTGCAATTAATGCATGAGATTCTTCATTAATCAAATATTCCGCCACATTACGAGAAGCATAAACCACGTATCTTTCTGACGAATATAAATGATGAACGCGGACAATTTCACGCATAATTTCATAGCAAACCGTTTCGACGGTTTTGATTGTTCCACGTCCTTTACACGAAGAACAATCACAACATAAAACACGCTCTAAACTTTCACGGGTACGTTTACGTGTCATTTCAACTAAACCAAGTTGAGTAAAACCATTCACATTGGTTTTAACTCGATCGCCTTTTAATGCCATTTGTAATGACTCTAACACGCGCTGACGGTGCTCTTCTTCTTGCATATCAATAAAATCAATAATAATGATACCGCCAAGATTACGTAGTTGTAATTGATGAGCAATCGCCTGTGTTGCTTCAATGTTGGTATTAAAAATGGTATGTGCTAGATTTCGATGCCCAACAAATGCCCCTGTATTAATATCAATGGTTGTCATCGCTTCCGTTTGTTCGATAATCAAATAGCCACCTGATTTTAAATCTACCCGCTTATCTAAGGCTTTTTGAATACCATCTTCAACACGATACACATCAAATAATGGCTGAGAACCGTTATATAAACTCACACTTTCCGCCAATTCGGGCATAAACTCACTCAAAAATTCCTTTACTTGTTCATAAGTCATTTTTGAATCAATCTGAATTGACTTAATATGTGTTCCCACAAAATCGCGCAAAACACGCTGAGCAAGGGCAAGTTCACCATAAAGTAACGATCTCGCTGAGTATTTTGCCTTACGCTCTAATACTTTACGCCACAACCGTTTTAAAAAAGCCGCATCTTGCTCCAAACTTTCTTCACTCACATCATCTGCTGCGGTACGAACAATAAAACCGCCTAATTCATCACAATAAGGTTCAACTAAGGCTTTTAAGCGGTTACGCTCTTGCTCACTTTCAATCCGTTGAGAAACGCCAACATGACTATTTTCAGGCATAAAAACAAGATAGCGAGAAGGTAAGGTAATATCTGTCGTTAAGCGAGCGCCTTTAGTACCTAGTGGATCTTTCACTACTTGTACGACAATATCCTGCCCTTCACGTACAAGCTCACTGATATTCTTTACGACAAACTGTTTTTTCTCGTTTTCATCAACACATTCTGTATGGGAAACAATATCGGACGCGTGAAGAAATGCCGCTTTTTCTAAGCCAATGTCGACAAAAGCCGATTGCATCCCTGGCAATACACGGGTTACACGCCCTTTATAAATATTGCCTACAATGCCACGCTTCGCTTCACGCTCAATGTGAACTTCTTTTAAAATCCCATTTTCAACTAATGCAACCCGAGTTTCACTCGGTGTCACATTCACTAATAATTCTGCGCAGTTCATTTTCATCTCAAATAAATAATAAAATTGATGAATTCTACCTAAACAAGCGGTCAGATTGTGAATTTTTTTTGCAAAAGCTGATCTATTGTTTGATTTACGGCAAGAATTTGATAGTCTGCACGCCATTTTGTACAAAGAGAAAAAAATCATGACTGAAAAAACCTTTATTACGGGTAAAGATGCCGCCCTTGAAGAGAGTATCGAAAAATTCCAAACGAAATTAAAAGATTTAGGCTTTAACATTGAAGAAGCCTCATGGCTCAACCCAGTGCCAAATGTATGGTCGGTACATATTCGTGATGCGGATTGCCCACAATGTTTCTCAAACGGTAAAGGAGCAAGCAAAAAAGCGGCGTTAGCTTCTGCGTTAGGGGAGTATTTTGAACGTTTATCGACTAACTATTTCTGGGCGGATTTCTATTTAGGCAAAGAGATTGCCGAAGGCAAATTTGTTCACTATCCAAGTGAAAAATGGTTTGAAATTGACGATGAAGAAACGCTACCGGAAGGCATTTTAGATCCGTTCTTGCGTGATTATTTCGACCCTCACGGCGATTTAACCCCTGATTTACTGATCGATTTACAATCAGGCAATGCCGATCGTGGTATCGTGGCACTGCCTTATACCCGTCAATCCGACGGGCAAACGGTCTATATTCCGCAAAGTATCATCGGTAACTTATTCGTATCGAATGGAATGTCTGCCGGTAACACCAAAAACGAAGCCCGTGTACAAGGCTTATCGGAAGTGTTTGAGCGTTTTGTGAAAAACCGCATTATCACAGAAGCGATCAGCCTGCCTGAAATTCCACAAAGTGTGATTGACGGCTACCCGACAATCAAAGCCTCTATCGAAAAATTAGAACAAGAAGGCTTCCCGATCCTCTGCTACGATGCGTCATTAGGCGGTGAGTTCCCTGTGATTTGTGTGATCTTACTCAATCCAAACAACGGCACTTGCTTTGCCTCTTTCGGTGCACACCCGAATTTCCAAGTGGCGTTCGAGCGTACTGTCACCGAATTATTACAAGGTCGTAGCTTGAAAGATTTAGATGTTTTCGCACCGCCTTCATTTAATAACGAAGATGTGGCGGATCACGCTAACCTTGAAACTCACTTCATTGACTCAAGCGGTTTGATTTCGTGGGATCTTTTCAAATCCGAAGCGGATTATGATTTCGTTCACTGGGATTTTTCAGGCACAACCGAACAAGAATTTGCTAACTTAATGGCAATCTTCAATAAGCATAAACAAGAAGTCTATATTATGGATTACGAACATTTAGGTGTGTACGCTTGCCGTATTCTTGCGCCAGGTATGTCGAATATCTATCCGTCAGACGACCTAATTTATGCAAACAACAATATGGGTATGGAATGGCGTGAGATTTTGCTCGACTTGCCATATTTCCACCACGATCAAGAAACCTACCAAGAGTTACTGGACGAGTTGGACGAACAAAGCATTGACGATATGACCCGTGTGCGTGAGTTTATCGGCGTTGTGGCAGAGAAAGGTTCAGCCTTACAAACATTGCGTATTGGCGAGTTAAAATCAATGTTACACCTTGCTTTAGGCAACCTTGAAGAAGCATTGGATTGGGCAAACTGGACAGCCAATATGAATGCCTCCGTATTCTCAGCAGAACGCAATAACTACTACCGCTGTTTAATTAGCTCTATCGAATTATTCTTAGATGAAGAACGTACACCGGAACAATATCGTATGGTATTTAACAAAATGTACGGCAAAGAAGCGGTGGACTTTGCATGGTCTGCGGTACAAGGCGGCAACCCGTTCCACGGCTTAAGTGGTTCAGATGAAAGCCTTGAAAATATGCAAGCACATCAGAAATTGTTGGCGGCGTATCGTAAGTTACAAAAGGTAAAATAATCATTTGGTAAGGTGTAGTAATACGCTTTTTAGATTATTGATAAAGTAGGGGCGGACCGATGTGTCCGCCCTTATTTCTCGTAACAATACGCCTTTTCTATTTTTATGATTAAATTTGAAGCTTTCTCTTAAGCAAACGTTTGCCTAACACATTATCTTTGTGTAAAATCCGCCATCTTTTTTTATCCATTCATTTTAAACGATTGAGGTTTTTCCCATTATGTCTATTCTTTCTCGTTTCCAACTGGCTGAACGTGGTTCTAACGTTCGTCAAGAGGTTATCGCAGGTTTAACCACCTTTTTAGCGATGGTTTATTCGGTTATCGTTGTGCCAAGTATGTTAAGCAATGCTGGCTTTCCTGCGGATTCTGTATTCATTGCCACCTGCTTAGTCGCAGGTTTAGGCTCTATCTTAATCGGCTTATGGGCAAATGCACCGATGGCGATTGGTTGTGCAATTTCTTTAACTGCTTTCACTGCGTTTAGCTTAGTGTTAGGTCAAGGTATCAGTATTCCTGTTGCACTTGGTGCGATTTTCTTAATGGGTGTGGTTTTTACCCTTGTCTCTGTCACCGGTATTCGTGCTTGGATTTTACGTAATCTACCGTCAAGCATTGCACACGGTGCAGGTATCGGTATCGGTTTATTCCTATTATTAATTGCAGCAAACGGTGTCGGATTAGTGGTGAGTAACCAAGCGGGCTTACCAGTAAAAATGGGTGAATTTACCTCATTCCCTGTGATGATGTCATTAATCGGTTTAGCGGCGATCATTGGTTTAGAACGCTTACAAATAAAAGGCTCTATCCTTTGGGTGATTATCGCGATTACGATTATCGGCTTAATCTTCGACCCAAATGTAAAATTTGGCGGTGAAGTGTTCAAATTACCAACCTTTGGCGAAAACTCTCAATTCTTAAATTTAGACATTATGGGGGCATTAAATACCGCGATTTTACCTGTGGTATTTGCACTTGTTATGACTGCAATCTTTGACGCAACAGGGACAATTCGTGCCGTTGCAGGTCAAGCAAACTTATTAGACAAAGACGGACAAATCATCAATGGAGATAAAGCATTAACATCTGACTCTTTAAGTAGCGTACTTTCAGGTTTATTCGGTACTGCACCAGCGGCTGTATATATTGAATCTGCAGCAGGAACAGCAGCAGGCGGAAAAACAGGTTTAACAGCGATTGTTGTCGGTGTGTTATTCCTATTTATGCTGTTCTTCCAACCGTTAGCATTCTTAGTACCAGGTTACGCAACCGCACCTGCGTTAATGTATGTGGGTTTATTAATGTTAAGCAATGTGTCTAAATTAGACTTTGATGACTTTATCGGTGCAATGTCAGGCTTAGTGTGTGCGGTATTTATCGTCTTAACGGCAAATATCGTTACAGGTATTATGTTAGGGTTTGCAACTTTAGTGATTGGACGAGTTATCTCCGGTGAATTTAACAAATTAAATGTCGGTACTATCGTCATTGCCGTTGCACTTGTTGCATTCTATGCTTTAGGCTACGCCATTTAATTCATCTTAAATGCGAAAAAGGCGAACTATGTTCGCCTTTTTTATCGGATAAAAATAAGAGCTAACAAGCGGTCGCTTTCTTCATATTTTTTACAAATTCCCCAAGTTCCGCTAACAACTTTTCTTGATTATCCAAATTCCGTTCAATGATTTTTACGATGGCGGAACCTGAAATAGCCCCATCCGCCCCCATTGCTAACGCCTGTTTAACCTGTTGCGGTTCGGCAATGCCAAAGCCCTGTAAAATCGGCGCAGCATTCGCCTGTTTGAGTTGTACAATCAAATTATCAAGATTCACTGCGTGGTTTTGATTTTCCGCGCTGGTCACGCCGGCACGGGACACTAAATAGGTATAACCTTCAGTTTTGGTTGCGATCTGTTGAATCGTATCTGCATCAGCATTGGGCGGGCAAATAAAGACCAACTGAATCCCATATTTTTTCGCACTTTCAGCAAACTCAGCGGAATAGGCAACTGGCACATCGGCGACTAACACAGCATCCACGCCAGCTTGTTGGCAACGGGCAAAGAAAACGTTCGCCGTCGGTACGTAAATTAAGTTAGCACAGAGTAACAACCCAATCGGTATCGTCGGATATTTTGCTCTCACTTTTGCCAATAGTTCAAAGCAGGCATCGGTGCTGAAACCGCCGTCTAATGCACGTTTGTTTGCGGCTTGAATCACAGGACCGTCGAGTAGCGGATCAGAAAACGGAAAACCCAACTCTAAAGCATCTGCTCCGTTTTCAATCAAGATTTCAATAATCTCAAAAGAACGGTCGAAATCTGGATCACACAAGGTAACAAACGGCACAAACGCTCCTTCATTTTTCGCTTTTAATTGCGGAAAAAGTGTGTCAAAACGGCTCATTGTGCACCTCCATTTAAAATTTTATCCACCGTGAAAATATCTTTATCGCCCCTACCCGACAAATTAACCACTAACAACTGTTCTTTGTCAGGATGTTGTCGAATTAATTTCAACGCATAAGCCAGTGCGTGTGAAGATTCTAATGCAGGAATAATCCCTTCATTACGGGCTAATAATTGGAAAGCATCGAGCGCTTCTTGGTCGGTAATCGACACATAATCCGCCCGACCAATTGCATTGAGATGTGCGTGTTGCGGACCAACAGAAGGGAAATCCAACCCCGCCGAAATTGAATAAGATTCTTCAATCTGTCCATCTTTATCTTGCATAATCGGGGATTTCATACCGAAATAAATGCCAACAGAACCGTGTTTTAACGGTGCGCCGTATTCACCTGTTTCAATCCCTTTGCCTGCTGGCTCAACCCCAATCAACTTCACGGTTTCTTCCGCGATAAAATCGGTAAACATACCAATGGCATTTGAACCGCCGCCCACCGCTGCAATCACTGCATCCGGCAAACGCCCTTCTTTTTCCAAAATTTGACGTTTAGTTTCTTCGCCAATCATCTTCTGAAATTCACGAACAATGGTCGGGAACGGGTGTGGACCTGCAGCCGTTCCAAGTAAATAATGCGTGGTTTCATAGTTTGCTGCCCAATCCCGCATCGCTTCACAGCACGCATCTTTTAAGGAGCAAGAACCTTTTTCAACTGGAATCACCTCCGCCCCCATTAAACGCATACGAAACACATTTGGCGATTGGCGTTCTACATCTTTCGCCCCCATATACACGACACAAGGCATATCCAACATAGCACAGGCAAGCGCCGTTGCTACGCCGTGTTGCCCTGCGCCTGTTTCTGCAATGATTCGGGTTTTGCCCATTCGTTTTGCCAATAAAATTTGCCCTAACACTTGGTTAGTTTTATGTGCCCCGCCGTGTAACAAATCTTCCCGTTTTAAATAGAGTTTGGTTTTCGAGCCTTTGGTCAAGTTACGACATAAGGTCAATGCCGTTGGACGACCTGCGTAGTTTTTGAGTAAGTCGGTAAATTCTTTTTGAAATTCAGGATCGTTTTGTGCATCAACAAAAGCTTGTTCAAGCTTTTTCAACACTGGCACGAGAATTTCGGGTACATACATACCACCAAATTCACCAAAGTAGGGATTAAGAAGTGTAGTCATATTGCTTCCTTGATAAATTCAAAATCAGTCAAAGTGATTGAAGTGTACTATCAAACTAGTACAAAAGAAAGCAAAATGTAAAATTTTTTACAGAAGTGGCCGCTTGTAACGATTACAAGCGGTCAGATTTGAAGGATTTTTTGCAAATAGGATTAACTTCTTGCCACCGATAAGGGTGCAAAACTTTGTGCAACAGGCATCACTTCAATACGGTTAATATTGACATGTGGCGGCTGTTGATTTAGCCACAACACAATATCAGCAATGTCTTCAGGTTTCACATATTGTACATTTTCATACAGTTTTGCCGCTTTTTCGTCATCACCTTTAAAACGCACATTAGAGAACTCTGTTCCACCACATAAACCTGGCTCAACGTTGCTCACTCGAATTGCCGTTCCCGCTAAATCCGCTCTCAAGTTCAAACTGAACTGTTTCACAAAGGCTTTTGTACCGCCATATACATTGCCTCCAGGGTAAGCATAAGTGCCTGCAATCGATCCCAAATTGATAATATGCCCAACATTACGTTCAACCATTTCTGGCAGAATTAAGCGAGTGACTGTCACTAAGCCTTTGATATTGGTATCAATCATCTGATACCAATCGTTTAAATCGGTTTTATGTGCAGGTTCTAACCCCAAGGCTAACCCTGCATTATTCACCAATAAATCGACTTGTTGCCAACCTTCAGGGCGGTTGTTCAACGCCTGTGTGGTCTGTTCAACATCGCTGACATCAAACGCAAGCGGTAAGAAATGCTCACCAAATTCCGCTTTGAGTGCATTCAACCGTTCAATACGTCTGCCTGTGCCGATCACCTTATAACCTGCTTGAATTAATATTTTACAAATGGCTAAGCCAAAACCTGCGGTTGCGCCTGTTACTAATGCTGTTTTCATCTTTTCTCCTGTTTTCTTAATACTTTTTAAACTAGATAACACAAGCGGTCTAATTTTGCAAAATTTTTGCAGAATCAGACCGCTTGTTACACTTCATCTATCACAAACTCAAACCAATCAATCACATCTTTTTCGTGAATACCGTTAGGAATTAACACCCCAGCTCTTTTCACTGAATTGGGATCTTGTGAAATCAATGGGTGCCAATCAAACAACGGCTTACCTTCGTAAATCAGTCGATAAGCACAGGTTTTCGGCAACCAGCCAAAATCGGGTAAGTTCTTTTTGGTGAGTTTGGTGCAATCTTTTTCGATTTTGAAACGATCAGCATAGTTAGTACAACGCCCTGTATTTACATCAAGCAAATTACAGGCGACGGAGGTGTAATACAGTCGTTCCCGTTTGCCTCTGCCTTGAATATATTTACGATAGCAACATTTACCGCAGCCGTCACATAGGGCTTCCCACTCGGCTTCATTCATTTCAAGCAGTGTTTTGGTTTGCCAAAAAAGCGGTGTGATCTGAAGATTTTTTTGCAACATTAACGAATCACAACCGCAGTGCCAGTCGCAACCACGATAAACATACCTTTGTCACCGCCCATTGATTGATATTCCATAGACACACCGACAACGGCGTTTGCGCCAACTTTTTTCGCTTCTTTTTCTAATTCTTCCAAGGCTTCTTTTCTCGCACTATTTAATTTGCTTTCATAAGCGCCTGAACGTCCGCCAATGACATCTGTGATACCCGCTAAAAAATCACGGATAAAGTTTGCACCTGACACGACTTCACCAAAAACTAATCCTTTGTACTCAACGATTTGGTGATTTTCAATATTTGGGGTTGTGGTAATAATCATAATGTTCCTATTTCAATTGTTGTTTAAGAGATTGTAATGCAATCGCTCTATGGGAGATTTTTTTCTTTTCGACGGTTTCAAGTTCTGCAAAGGTGCCGTTTTTAGGGGGATAGAAAAATAGAGGATCGTAGCCAAAACCATTTGAACCACGTTCTTCACGCAAAATTTGTCCGTAGCATTCGCCTATCGCAATTTTTGGAGTCGGATCGGTCGGGTGCTGTAACATCACAATACAACTGACAAATTTTGCAATGCGATCTTCATCGGAAACACTTTCCATTTCAGCGAGTAATTTTTGGCGATTGGCTTGATCGTTCCCTTCTTCACCGGCATAACGAGCAGAATAAAGCCCCGGTTCACCGCCCAATGCTTCTACCGCTAAACCTGAGTCATCGGCAATCGCAGGTAACCCTGTCATTTGTGATGCATAACGAGCTTTAATCAGTGCATTTTCCACAAAGGTTAAACCAGTTTCTTCTGGGCCTTGAATGCCAAATTCACTTTGGGCAATTACTTCAAAGCCAAATTCAGCTAACACATCAGCCATTTCTTTCACTTTGCCTTGATTGCCCGTGGCAAGGACAATTTTGGTTTTGTTCATTCTATTTTCCTGTTTTTGCAAAATTTTTATTAAATCAGACCGCTTGTTTTAATACAAACTCGGATCGCTCTCATTCGGTCGGGTTTTAAAACGGCGATGTAACCACATATATTGGCTCTGTGCTTGCATAATCTCGCTTTCTACGACCTTGTTCATTAAGGTAGCTGTGTCTATATCATTTTCACACAGACTAAAATCTACTGCTGGGCTAATTTTAACGGTATAGCCTGAAAAATCCTCGTTTCGCATTGGGGTGAACGGCACAATAACGCTATTAGGTGCTGAACGTAATAACATTCTCGTTCCAGCTGTCGTACAGGCTTCTTTTACGGCAAAAAATGGCACAAAGACACTGTTTTTGCGTCCGTAATCGTGATCAGGGGCATACCAAATGGTTTCACCTGCCCGAAGTACTTTAATCATTCCACGTAAATCTTTGCGATCTAGCATGGCTTTGTTAGAACGTACTCGCCCACGAAATTGAATCCAATCTAACAGCGGATTATCATTCGGGCGATACACGCCAATCCCTTGATGATGAAGCCCAACAATTCTTGCGCCAAGTTCAAGGGTCAAGAAATGGACACCGACAAAAATAACTCCCGTGCCTTCAGGCTGATTTTTCAGATGTTCCAGCCCTTCTATTTTTGACCATTTGAGAATACGTTCATCTGACCAAAACCACGCCATCCCTGTTTCAATAATTGCCATTCCGACGGATTCAGCATTTTTCGCTAAAATCTCATCAATTTGACTAGCGGTATAATCAGGAAAACAAAGTTCCAAATTCCGTTTAGCAATTCGCATACGGCGCTTACCAAAACCTAGGCGGGTAAACAGTTTGCCTAAGCCCTTGCCAATTTTCACTAAAATCGGATAAGGCAGTGCCAAGATCAGTTTAAAAATCCCCAATCCGAGCCATAACCCCCAATACTTTGGATGTAAAAAATCTCGTTGAAAAGGGGGAAGTTGTTTGTCTATCATTATGTTGTTTCCATTGATTTCACTGAAAGGCGAATCCATTCCAGTGCAATTTCTCGATGAACGAGCAATAAATTATACACCGCATCTTCACTCAATACGCCTCGTATCATATCTGTGGGAATTTCCCCTCGCTCATCTGCATTATAATCATCTTGCCACTCATCAGCATAATAATTTTCTAATTCTCGAATTTTGGGCAAAATAGATGCCCACGATTGCTGAAGCTGTTCCATTTTATTCATTAGACTATTTGCTTCATTCAAAATCTGTTCCATTTCACGAATTTTCGCCAAGCGAGTTTCTGATAACATCGTACCTCCAAAAAATATCGTTGGAATTATAGTCAAAAACAATAAAAAAGTGTTAAGTAGATCAAGTTTTTAATATTTGATTCGATTTGGGGCTTGAAATTTTGGAGTGAAAGGCATAATTTGAAGTCATCCATTAATCGACCAACAAGGTCATAATAAAGAGGTAAATGCTATGACAATCAATATTTCAAGCAAACAAATGGAAGTGACTCCTGCAATTCGTACACATATTGAGGAGCGTTTAGCTAAACTGAATAAATGGCAAACCCAGTTAATTAACCCTCACTTTATTATTCATAAACTCCCAAATGGCTATGAAGTTGAAGCATCTATTGGTACACCTGTTGGTGACTTATTTGCTAAAGCACAAGATGATGATCTTTATAAAGCAATTAATGAAGTGGAAACTAAACTTGAAACACAATTAAATAAGCAGAAACACAAAGGTGAAGCACGTCGAGCAGAAGACAGCATTAAAAAAGCAAATGAATCCCTTTAAAGAGTCAAATTCGGAAAATATGATACTTTAAAATAACAGAGAGAAGGACTGACAAAATCAGTCCTTTTTTGCATCACCTATACAGCGAATTAATTCACGCCATTTTTAATATTCTCAAGCGCTTCCCAACGTTCAAATGCTTGCTCCAACGCCATTTCAGTATCTGCCAATTTTTGTAACTGAGCTTGAGTATAGCTAGGATCTTTAGCAAAGAAATCCGCACTATTCACTTCGGCTTGTAAGGCTTCAATTTCTGCTTCAAGCTGTTCCATTTTTTCAGGCAGGGCTTCTAGCTCTCGTTGGTCTTTGTAAGAGAGTTTGACTTTTTTAGCCATATCTTGTTTTGGCTTTTCAGCTTCAACAAGCGGTGCTTTCTCTTCAATTTTTTGCACATTTTTCACTGAATCTGACCGCTTGTTTGCTTCTAATATTGCAAAATAATTCGCCTGTTGTTGCTTCGCATCGTGGTAGCCACCGATATATTTATTCACGACCCCTTCGCCTTCAAAGATGTAGCATTCCGTTGCAGTATTGTCGATAAATTGGCGGTCGTGGCTGACTATAATCAAAGTGCCTTGATAATCCGCCAACATCTCTTCCAGTAGCTCTAAGGTTTCTACATCAAGGTCGTTGGTGGGTTCGTCCAAAATCAGTAAGTTATTTGGTTTCAACAATAATTTGGCTAATAACAAGCGGTTACGCTCACCGCCCGATAAGGCTTTGACTGGGGTCATCGCTCGTTTTGGTGGAAATAAGAAATCTTGCAAATAGCCAAGAACGTGGCGTTTTACCCCATTGACTTCAATATCTTGCTTACCGTCCGCTACGTTGTCCATCACCGTCTTTTCAGGATCAAGCTCTGCACGGTATTGATCGAAATAGGCAACTTCTAGCTTGGTTCCGCAACGTACTGTTCCTGCTGTCGGTTGAATTTCGCCAAGCAATAACTTAATCAACGTCGTTTTACCAATCCCGTTTGCACCGATAAAGGCAATTTTATCGCCACGCAAAATCGTAGTGCTGAAGTTTTTCAGCAAGGTTTTGCCTGCCACTTCGTAGCTGGCATTTTCCACTTCAAATACAATTTTGCCTGAACGAGCGGTCTGATCGAGCTGAATTTTTACCGTGCCTTGTACTTCTCGGCGTGCTTTACGTTCTTCTCGCAAGGCTTTCAAGGCTCGCACACGTCCTTCATTACGAGTGCGACGAGCTTTAATCCCTTGGCGGATCCAAACTTCTTCTTGGGCTAATTTTTTATCAAACAGCTCATTTTGTAAGGCTTCTACACGCAAGTCTTCGGCTTTGGTTTCAAGGTAAACATCGTAATTACTTGGATAGGAAACCAGTTTGCCCCGATCTAAATCGACAATGCGAGTTGCCATTTTGCGAATAAAAGCACGGTCGTGAGAGATGAAAATAATACTGCCTTTAAACTCTAATAACAGATTTTCTAACCAAGCTATCGTGTCCACGTCTAAATGGTTGGTCGGTTCGTCCAACAGTAACACATCAGGATCCGCCACCAATGCACGAGCCAACGCCGCACGGCGAACCCAACCGCCCGACAGCTCACACAACCGTTTTTCAGGATCAAGCTCTAACAGCTTCAAAGTATCTTGAATACGATTTTCAAACTGCCAACCGTTAGCGTGTTCCAGTTGAGCCTGAACTTGCGAAAGTTGCGACATCAGCGTATCGCTGTAATCTGTCAGCATTTGTTGCGAAATGTGGTGATATTGCTTTAAAAGATCGGCTAAATGTGCGATCCCTTCTGCGACATAATCAAACACAGTATCTTCAATATGTCGGGGCGGATCTTGTTCTAAACGGGTGACAACAATATCTTTTTCAAAAATCAATTTGCCATCGTCTAGCTGAACTTCGCCAGCAAGCACTTTCATTAAGGTCGATTTGCCTGCCCCGTTTCGTCCGACAAGACAGACACGCTCGCCCTGTTCAATGTGTAATTCAGTATGATCAAGTAGTGGATGATCGCCAAAGCCTAAATAGGCGTTAGAAAGGTTAATTAAAGCCATAGAATATCTGTTGAAATAAAAATTTCGCAAATTTTAGCAGTTTTCCCACCGCTTGTAAGCGGTTAGATTGGCGTAAGATTTTGCAAATAAAACAAAAACAGCATAAACCGAAATTTATGCTGTTGTTCATTATTCGAAAGTGATCATCTGATGATCGGCAAATTGCGGATAAAGCTGTGCTAACGGCTGTCCACTCGGCAAAACCAATTCAGGACTGATTTCATATAACGGCACAATCACAAACTCTCGGTTGTGCATATCGTAGTGGGGAACAGTCAGACGTTCGCTTTGTATTTGTTCATTGCCATAGAGCAAAATATCAAGATCGAGAGTGCGTTCGCCCCAACGACGCAAGCGAATACGTCCCTGTTCGTTCTCAATACGTTGTAATTTATCCAATAGTGCGATAGCGGTGAGATCCGTATCAAATTTTACCACGGCATTCACATAATCGGGTTGATCCTGTGGGCCGAGTGGTTTACTGCCGTAAAAAGAACTGACTTTCAGATTTTTCGCAAAGGTTTGCAACGAAGCGACCGCTTGCTTAAGTTGAGCAAGCGGATTTTCTAAGTTAGAGCCAAGGGCAACATAAACGGTTGTCACTATTCTTCCCCTTTTACGACTTTCTTTTTACGGTTGAATTTACGGCGTGGGCGACGTTTTTTCTTGGGTTCTTCGTCACGGAAAGTCGTCAACTGTTTGACCGTTTTTAACATTTCCGCACGCTGTGCTTCATTGCTAAATTGGTATTCGTGCCACCACGCACTTAATTCGACCAAATCGCCACCTTCAATTTCAGCTCTCATCACGAGTAAATCAAAGCCTGCACGGAATTTGATATGCTCAAGTGTTTGTTGTGGGCGTTTGCCTGTACGTTTTGGAAATTGGAACTGTAACGACCAAATATCACGAATAACCGTGGTATAACGACGATGTAATGCGACCGCTTTAACACTCTCTGCCAAAATTTCATTGGCTGCCAACATCATTGCATCGTGGCTGTTTAGACCACCTTCGTTTTTCAATTCATCAATTTTCTCGCGTAGCGGATACCAAAGCAAAGCGGCAAATAAAAAGGCTGGATTAACCCGTAAATCATCACGAATACGTTCATCGGTGGAATTGAGAGCCTTGCTAATCATTCGTTCGCTGTTACTGTCGCCATATTCGGTAAAAAATGGGCTTAATACAGGGAAAAGTTGTTCAAATAAACCATATTTGCGTAATAATTCGTAGGTTTTGTGACCATAACCCGATTGCAATAATTTCAACGACTCATCAAACAGGCGAGCAGCAGGAATGTTTTTGAGTAACACCGCCATTTTGCGAATAGGCTCGTCACTCGCTTTATCTAGGAACATATCCAGTTTTGCCATAAAGCGAATTGCACGCAACATTCGTACAGGATCTTCTTGATAACGAGTAACAGGATCGCCGATCAACGCGAGTTTTCCTGCTTTCAGATCGTCTATGCCGTTGAAAAAATCGTAGATCAAATTATGGCTAACATCATAGTAAAAAGCATTGACGCTAAAATCACGACGCTCCGCATCTTCCCGAAGTGTGCCGTAAACATTATCCCGTAACAGCATTCCTGCTTCGCTGGTTTTTGACATTTTTTCGGTCGCATTGCTGTGATGATCAGCTCGGAATGTGGCAACTTCGTAAATCTCACGCCCAAAGACGATATGGGCTAAGCGGAAGCGTCGTCCGATTAGGCGACACTGGCGACCAAAGATTTTTTGAATTTCTTCTGGGCGAGCATTGGTCGCAATATCAAAATCTTTGGCTTTTTGACCTAGTAATAAATCTCGAATACAACCGCCAACCATATAGGCTTCATAGCCATTTTTTTGAAGTTTATTGATAATGGCAATGGCGTTACTTGGAAAATCTTTTGGCGAAATACCGTAATGCCCTGCAGGTTGGGTAAATTTTTTATGCAGAATATGGGACGGTACGGCTTGTTGCTTATGGTTCGATTTCTTCTTAGATGTGTGTCGGTGCGGTTCAGTCAATTCTGGGGCTGAACGCATTGGGCGAGCAACTTTCTTCGCTTGATCTGTTTCAACAAGCGGTGAGTTTGTATCCTTTTTTTTACGACTAAAAAAAGATTTGATGTAATTTAAAATAGATCACCTCAATTATATAAAATTGTAGGGTGGGTCTTGACCCACCGTTTCAATTTATATGCGGAAGTGGCGGGTTAAAACCCACCTACTTAATTAACCGCCCATCTGTTTTTCACGCAGTTCTGCAAGGGTTTTGCAATCTACGCAAAGTTCTGCCGTTGGGCGAGCTTCTAAACGTTTTAAGCCGATTTCAATGCCACAAGTATCGCAATAGCCGTAATCACCTTCATCTAACTTGATTAAGGTCTGTTCAATACGTTTGAGCAATTTACGTTCACGATCACGGTTGCGTAATTCAAGGCTAAACTCTTCTTCTTGCGTTGCACGGTCAGCAGGATCAGCGAAGTTGGTCACTTCATCTTGCATTTGACTTTTGGTACGTTCCGCTTCTCCCATAATTTGTGCGTGCCACGCTTTTAAAATTTTGCGGAAATGCTCAATTTGAGCATCATTCATATATTCTTCGTCTTTACCTAATTGATAAGGCGTTACACCCGCAAGGGCTAATAAACTTAAAGAAGTGGGTTTTGCCACTGTCATAATTCACTCCTGTTTTGGAATTTTTCTTCCCTAATTTACTACGCGACTTTTTAGGGGTGTTTTAAAAGCGCGTATAAATAACAGAACTCTGTCTTTTTAGCAAATATATTTTGCATAAAAAGTGAAATTTCCCCTATTTTATTTGCTTTTTAAATTGTGATTTAAACGCTACCGCAAACGTTTGCTTAATGTTATACTTGCGCCAATTTTTTCTCTAATGAGGTTTTGATCGTGACAACACAACTAAGTTATAAAGATGCTGGTGTCGATATTCACGCTGGTAATGAATTAGTCGAACGTATTAAAGGTGATGTAAAACGCACTCGCCGTCCTGAAGTCATCGGCGGATTAGGTGGCTTTGGGGCTTTATGTGCATTGCCAACCAAATACAAAGAGCCGATTTTAGTGTCTGGTACTGATGGTGTGGGTACAAAATTGCGTTTAGCGATTGATTTAAATAAACACGATACGATTGGTATCGACTTAGTCGCAATGTGTGTGAATGATTTAGTCGTGCAAGGTGCTGAACCGTTGTTCTTCCTTGATTACTATGCGACAGGTAAACTGGATGTTGATGTAGCAAGCTCTGTCATTAAAGGCATTGCCAATGGCTGTGAACAATCTGGCTGTGCATTAGTTGGTGGTGAAACCGCAGAAATGCCAGGGATGTATCACGCAGGCGACTACGACTTAGCAGGCTTCTGCGTAGGTGTTGTTGAAAAATCAGAAATTATTGATGGCTCAAAAGTTCAAGTTGGCGATACGCTGATTGCATTGGGTTCAAGCGGCCCACATTCAAATGGTTACTCATTGATCCGTAAAGTATTAGAAGTGAGCGGTGCGAAACCAACAGATTTACTTGAAGGTAAACCATTGAGTGAGCATTTCCTTGCACCAACTAAAATCTATGTGAAATCGGTGTTGGAGTTAATCAAACAAGCTGAAGTTCACGCTATCGCACACTTAACCGGCGGTGGTTTCTGGGAAAATATTCCACGTGTATTACCAGCCGATGTAAAAGCTGTGATTAATGAAGCAAGCTGGGAATGGTTGCCATCATTTGAATGGTTACAAGAAAAAGGCAACATCAGCCGTTATGAAATGTATCGCACCTTTAACTGTGGTGTAGGTATGGTGATTGCGCTACCTGAAAAAGATGTCGAAATGGCATTAAAAGTGTTAACGGAAGCTGGCGAAAATGCTTGGGTGATCGGTAAGATTGAAGCATTGGGTAGTGGCACAGAACAGGTTGAAATTCTGTAAAAAAACCAACAAAAGTGACCGTTTGTAATCATTACAAGCGGTTGTTTTTTGGCAAAAATTTGCAAGAGAATGTAGTAATGAAAAATATTGTCGTCATGATCTCAGGCAATGGCTCAAATTTACAAGCCATTATAGATGCTATTCACGCAGGAAACATCAAAGGTAAGATCCGTGGCGTGATCTCAAATAAAGCATCGGCATACGGATTAGAAAGAGCCAAGCAAGCGGGTATTTCTACCTTTATTTTTACCAAAAAAGACTTTTCAGATAATTTGACAATGGATAATGCCATTGCAGAACAAATTGAAGCCCTGCAAGCCGATTTAATTATCTTGGCTGGCTATATGAAAATTCTTACCCCTGAATTTACCGCTCGTTTTGCGGGTAAAATTCTTAATATTCATCCATCATTGTTGCCTAAATATGCAGGTTTAAACCCACATCAACGAGCAATGGACGCTGGTGATACAGAACACGGCACCACCATTCACTTCGTTAATGAAGAAGTAGATGGTGGTGCGATTATTCTACAAGCGAAGGTGCCGATTTATCCTGATGATGAATTAGATGATGTGATTGAGCGTGTTTATGAACAAGAACATCGCTGTTATCCCCTTGTAGTGCAATGGTTCAGTGACGATAGATTGAAATTAGTGGAAGGCAAAGCCTATTTGGATAATCAACTGTTATCGCCACAGGGGTATGCCGTAGAGTAGAAAATTTAACCGATTAGAATCATTTTTCATTTCTTAAGAAATTTTTAAGATTTCCATGTTCTAATGTGCAACATCAAAAGCGAAATGCTTAAATCCATAAAACTCACTCGGAGATCAAAATGAAAAAATTAATGACAGTGGCAACATTACTTACTCTTTCAACATCTGCTTTTGCTGGTTATCAAGGTAATAATACACAAAGCGGTTATACTGGCGGCAATGTTGCGACAGTAACAACAGTAGCAAAAGCCAAAAGAGCCTATGACAATACGCCAGCCTCTATTTCTGGCTATATTGTGAAACAAATTGATGAAGATACATTTATCTTTAAAGATAGCACAGGTCAAATTCAAATTGACGTTGATGATGACGCTTGGAATGGCTTAAATGTTAGCGCAAAAAACAAAGTTCGTATTTACGGTGAAGTAGATAAAGATGATGGAAGAACTCAAATTGATGTTCACCGTATTAGCAAATAAATAGGTGGTTAAAATGAAAAAATATCTAGTTTTATCAACCCTTGTTGCATCAGTTGCTTTAGTAGGTTGTAGCAATAACAACAATACCCAACAAGTGTTTGGAGCCAATGTTCCGGCAACGACAATCAGCGTAAAACAAGCGTTATCGGCTCGTGATGATAGCTATGTTACCGTTGAAGGCAACATTATTAGCCAAGTTGATGACGATGAATACATTTTGGCAGATACAAGCGGTCAGATCCGTGTTGAAATTGACAACCATATTTGGCAAGGTCAAAACGTAAGTAAAAATGACAAAGTGCGTATTTACGGTGAAATTGACAGCGAATTGAATAAAGCTGAGTTAAAAGCTCAAGAATTAACGATTTTAAAATAGTCTTAACCTTAAGCCCCTGATATTCAGGGGCCTTTTATCATAAAAAAAACTAATCCGAAACGGCAATTTATATCGCCCAGTCCCATTTTGAAAATATGATCTAGATCACATTTTTTCCCTTTCTCTCTCGGTATGATCTTTATATCAATTTAGTTAATCACAAAATGATGAGGATAATCTTATGAGCAATACCCGTATTGAAGTCGATCTATTAGGTGAACGTGAAGTTTCTAATGATGTTTACTGGGGTATCCATACTCTACGTGCCGTAGAGAATTTTAATATTTCTAAAAATACCATTTCTGATGTGCCTGAATTTGTGCGTGGTATGGTGATGGTTAAAAAGGCGACAGCCCTTGCTAACGGTGAATTAGGGGCAATTCCGAAGAAAATTGCGAAAGCGATTGTACAAGCCTGTGATGAGATTTTAGTGAATGGTCGTTGTATGGATCAGTTCCCGTCTGATGTGTATCAAGGGGGTGCGGGTACTTCGGTAAATATGAATACCAATGAAGTAGTGGCAAACTTAGCGCTGGAATTATTAGGGCATAAAAAAGGTGAATACCATATTATCAACCCAATGGATCACGTTAATGCAAGCCAATCTACTAACGATGCTTACCCAACGGGTTTCCGTATTGCCGTTTATAACAGCATTATGCAACTCATTACTAAAGTACTTTACTTACAACACGGCTTTGAAAATAAAGCTGATGAGTTTGCCAATATCTTAAAAATGGGACGTACCCAGTTGCAAGACGCTGTGCCAATGACTGTTGGACAAGAGTTCAAAGCATTTTCTGTGTTGTTAGATGAAGAAGTGAAAAACTTAAAACGTACCGCAGAATTGTTGCTTGAAGTTAACTTAGGGGCAACGGCAATCGGTACAGGTTTGAATACACCAGAAGGTTACGCACCGCTTGCAGTGAAATACCTTGCGGAAGTGACCCAGTTACCTTGCACCTTATCTGAACATTTAATTGAAGCGACATCAGACTGTGGTGCTTATGTGATGGTTCACGGGGCATTAAAACGTACGGCGGTGAAATTGTCTAAAATTTGTAACGACTTGCGTTTGCTTTCATCAGGTCCGCGTGCAGGTTTAAATGAAATCAACTTGCCTGAATTACAAGCCGGTTCTTCCATTATGCCAGCGAAAGTAAACCCTGTTGTGCCGGAAGTGGTGAACCAAGTTTGCTTCAAAATTATCGGTAATGACACAACCGTAACCTTTGCTGCGGAAGCAGGGCAATTACAATTAAACGTAATGGAACCTGTTATCGGACAAGCGATGTTTGAGTCTATCGACATCTTGGCAAATGCTTGTGTGAACTTGCGTGATAAATGTATTGACGGTATCACGGTGAACAAAGAGATTTGTGAAGGTTATGTGTTTAACTCTATCGGTATCGTTACCTATCTCAATCCGTTTATCGGACACCACGAAGGTGATATTGTCGGTAAAATCTGTGCAACCACAGGCAGAAGCGTGCGTGAAGTGGTGTTAGAGCGTGGCTTGCTGACAGAAGCACAGTTAGACGATATTTTATCGGTCGAAAACTTGATGAATCCAAAATATAAAGCAAAACGTTTTACGGAAGATGAATAATTCCCTTGAAATTTAAGAATAACGCCCTATTTAGTAGGGCGTTATTTTTTTGTAAATCCCCCCTTCCCCCCTTTTTCAAAGGGGGGAGGTAACAATAAAAGGAAAATTATGAGTACAAACCAAGAAACCCGTGGCTTTCAATCGGAAGTCAAACAACTGCTTCAATTAATGATCCACTCACTCTATTCTAATAAAGAGATCTTTTTGCGTGAGTTAATTTCTAATGCGTCGGACGCAGCCGACAAATTACGTTTCAAAGCCCTTTCTCAGCCTGAACTTTATGAAGGCGACGGCGAGTTGCGCGTGCGTATCAGCGTGGATGAAACCTTAGGTACCATCACAATCAGCGATAACGGTATCGGTATGAGCCGTGAGCAAGTAATCGATCATCTTGGTACTATCGCTAAATCAGGTACCAAAGAGTTTTTAAATGCACTCGGTTCAGACCAAGCGAAAGACAGCCAATTAATCGGGCAATTCGGGGTTGGGTTCTACTCATCTTTTATCGTTGCCGATAAAGTGACTGTTCGCACCCGTGCCGCAGGCAGTGACGCAAGTCAAGGCGTATTGTGGGAATCGGCAGGCGAAGGCGATTACACCGTTGCCGATATTGAAAAAGCAGGACGTGGCACGGACGTGATTTTACACTTGCGTGATGATGAAAAAGAGTTTTTAAGCGAATGGCGTTTGCGTGACATTATCGGTAAATACTCTGACCATATCGGTTTAGCGGTGGAAATTCAAACCAAAGAGTATGATGACGAAGGCAAAGAAACCGGCACCAAATGGGAAAAAATCAATAAAGCTCAAGCACTCTGGACACGCTCTAAAAATGAGATTTCTGACGAAGAATACAAAGAGTTCTACAAATATATCAGCCACGATTTTGCCGATCCGTTAATTTGGTCGCATAATAAAGTTGAAGGTAAACAAGAATATACCAGCCTACTTTATGTGCCAAGCAAAGCCCCGTGGGATCTGTTCCAGCGTGAACAAAAACACGGCTTAAAACTCTATGTGCAACGTGTATTTATTATGGACGATGCGGAAGTCTTTATGCCGAATTATCTTCGCTTTATGCGCGGATTGTTGGACACCAACGACTTACCACTTAACGTCAGCCGTGAAATTTTGCAAGAGAACAAAATCACTCAATCACTCCGCTCTGCTCTAACCAAACGTGCATTACAAATGTTGGAAAAACTGGCGAAAGATGATACCGAACAGTACCAACAATTCTGGAATGCGTTCGGTTTAGTGTTGAAAGAAGGCGTAGGGGAAGATTTTGCGAATAAAAACCAAGTGGCAGCCTTAGTCCGCTTTGCTTCAACGCATACTGACAGTAGCGAACAAGCGGTCAGTTTGAGCGATTATATTTCAAGAATGAAAGAAGGTCAGAAAGCGATTTACTTCTTAACTGCCGACAGCTATCAAGCGGCGAAAAACAGCCCACACTTAGAGCTGTTCAACAAAAAAGGCATTGAAGTCTTACTGCTTTCCGACCGCATTGATGAATGGTTTATCAGCCATTTAACCGAATTTGACGGCAAGCCACTACAAAGTATCACTAAATCAGACTTAGATTTAGGCGATCTTGCTGACAAAGCGGAAGAAGAAGCCCAAAAAGCACAAGAAGCCGAATTTGCGAGTTTCTTAGAGAGAGCCAAAGGCTATTTAGGCGAACGTGTCAAAAAAGTGGTCTTAACTCACCGCTTGACTGATACGCCAGCCGTTGTTTCAACTGACAGCGATGAAATGACTACGCAAATGGCAAAACTGTTCGCCGCAATGGGACAGCAAGCCCCTGAAGTGAAATATACTTTCGAGTTAAACCCTGAACATTCAATGGTAAAACGTGTGGCAGATATTGCCGATGAAGCGGAATTTAACGACTGGATTGAACTCTTGTTTGAACAAGCATTACTTGCTGAACGCGGCACATTGGAAAATCCAACGGCGTTTATTAAACGGATGAATAAGTTGTTGGGGAATTAACACTCAATCTGTATATTAACCACGACAGAAATCAACAAGCGGTCAGTTCGTCAAAAAAATTTGCAAATTTTTATGATAAAGTGACCGCTTGTTTTATATAAGAGATAACAGATCAATGCTACTTGCCACTCACTCCGCCACAGAAACAGAGCTTCTCGCCAAAGCCCAATGGCTCGCAGGCTTTACCCTTGGGGAAATTGCCGAACAGTTGAATATGGTTGTACCGCCTGATTTACGTCGAGATAAAGGTTGGGTGGGTATGCTGATTGAAACGGCGTTGGGGGCAAAAGCAGGCAGTAAACCCGAACAAGATTTTGCCCATTTAGGCATTGAGTTGAAAACCATTCCTGTCAATGAAAAAGGATTGCCGTTGGAAACTACCTTTGTCAGCCTTGCACCTTTAACGGACAATCACGGTATTGTGTGGCAAACCTCCCACGTTAAACATAAATTACAACGGGTTTTGTGGATACCCGTTGAAGGTAAGCGGTCAATTCCCCTTGAAAAAAGGCATATCGGACAGCCGATTTTGTGGTCGCCGTCCCCACAACAAGAACAGCAGTTACAACAAGACTGGGAAGAGTTAATGGAATTGATTGTGCTTGGGCGTTTAAATGAGATCAATGCGAGTTTAGGGGAAGTGCTTCATTTGCGTCCAAAAGGGCGAAATAATAAGTCGTTAGCTGGGGCAATAAATCAATATGGTGAAAAAATTCAATCACTACCACTAGGGTTTTATTTGCGTAAACCATTTACCGCAGAGATTTTACAAAATTTTTTACATTCGCCCCTTTAATTTTGCCACAGCTCTCTATATGATGTGCAACTTTTAGTTCGTTTAGTTCGGCAATTTCTGCCGATGTTATGTTTAATTTTATCCAAGGATCTTTCTATGTTTGAGTGGATTGCTAGCCCAGAAGCGTGGGTTGCTCTCTTTACCTTAGCGGCGTTAGAAATCGTGCTAGGTATTGATAACATTATTTTCATCAGTATTTTAGTTTCTCGTTTACCTGAAAAACAGCGTCAATCAGCGCGTATTATCGGTTTAGCATTGGCGATGGGGACTCGTATTCTTCTCTTGCTTTCATTAGCATGGATGATGCGATTAGTCGATCCACTCTTTACGATTATGGATAAGCCGATTTCAGGACGTGACCTGATTTTATTCTTCGGGGGCTTGTTCCTAGTCGTTAAAAGTGCAATGGAACTTATTGAAGCGGTTAAAGGCGAAGCACACGATTCTGAAGGCAATACAAGCAAAAAAGCAAATTACTTTATGATCCTTATCCAAATCGCAGTTTTAGATATTGTATTCTCACTTGACTCTGTAATTACTGCGGTTGGTATGGCAGATGATATTCCTGTTATGGTGATCGCAATTATGATTGCTGTGGGGGTAATGATGTTTGCTGCAAAACCAATCGGGGATTTCGTTGATCACAACCCAACTATTAAGAATTTAGCACTTGCATTCTTAATCTTAATCGGTATCGCATTAATGGGTGAAGGCTTTAATATCCATATTCCAAAATCAGCGATTTATACCGCAATGGGCTTCTCTGTGATTGTAGAGTTTATCAACATTAAAATGCGTAAAAACCAAGCAAAACACCAGCTTAACGCACAAGAATAATTGTAAAATAAGCCCTCATCTGAGGGCTTTTTAATTAAAAGGAAACCTATGTTACTTATCGATCTCGCAGGCTACGAACTTGCCCAAGAAGAACAAGAGTTACTTGAACACCCACTGGTTTCAGGACTTATTCTCTTTACACGCAATTTTCACGATAAAGCTCAGTTGCAAGCCCTTATTAAATCTGTCCGCCAACGAGTGAAAAAGCCATTGTTAATCACCGTTGATCAAGAAGGCGGTCGAGTGCAACGTTTCCGTGAAGGCTTTACCAAATTGCCTGCAATGCAATCTTTTCTACAATTAGACCGCTTGCAACTTGCCCAAGAAGCTGGCTGGCTAATGTCCGCAGAAATGTTTGCGTTAGATATTGATTTAAGTTTTGCCCCCGTGTTGGATTTAGGGCATTGTAGCAAGGCAATCGGCGATCGCTCGTTTGGAGAAGATGTAGCCACAATGCTACCTGTCGCAGAAGCCTTTATCGACGGTATGCGAGAAATCGGTATGGCAACCACAGGTAAACATTTCCCCGGTCACGGTCACGTTATCGCCGATTCTCATCTTGAAACGCCTTTTGATGATCGCCCAAAAGAAACCATCTTTAATCACGACATTCAGCCGTTTAAACAGCTGATCGCCAAAGGAAAATTATCGGCGATTATGCCTGCCCACGTGATTTACACCCAGTGTGACAGCCAGCCTGCCAGCGGTTCAAGTTACTGGCTGAAAGAGATTTTACGCAAGCAGTTGCAATTTAACGGCGTGATTTTCTCTGATGATTTAGGAATGAAAGGCGCTGGGTTTATGGGGAACTATGTGGAACGAAGCGAGAAAGCCTTACAAGCAGGTTGTGATTTATTGCTACTCTGCAACGAGCCTGATGGCGTAGTGCAAGTGTTAGATAATTTGAAATATCAACCTACCTCAACACAGAAAGAGCGCCACTTAAGCCTAATGAAACGGAAGCAAATCAGCTGGTCGGAATTAACAGCCAGCCCACGTTGGCAACAGGCTCATCAACAGCTTGCGACACTTCAAGATCAATGGTTGGAATGGAAAGCTCAGAATGCCTAAACTCAACTGCCACCATTTTGAACAAAACCGTTGCAATTCGTGCCAATGGCTTCATAAAAGCTATGCCGAACAACTGGCAGAGAAAATCGCCGCTCTCAAGCGGTTAGTTTCGCCTTATTTTTTGCAAACTACGGAATTTTTACCTGCGGTTACATCACCGTTGGCACATTTTCGTAACAAAGCCAAAATGGTAGTCACAGGCAGTGTTGAACGCCCGATTTTAGGGATTTTAAATGAAGAGGATTTAACGGACTGTCCGCTCTATCCGCAAACCTTTACGTCACTTTTCCCTATTCTGAAAACCTTTATCGGACGGGCTGGGCTTGTGCCTTACAACGTGGCAAAAAAACGGGGCGAACTCAAATACATCTTGATTACCCAAAGTCAGTATAATCAATCTTTGATGATCCGCTTTGTGCTAAGAAGTGAGCTAAAACGACCGCTTGTCGAGCGTGAATTGCCAATGTTACTGGCTCAACTGCCTGAAAAATCGGTGGTGAGTTTGAATATACAACCGCAACATTCTGCGATTTTGGAAGGTGAACAAGAGATTTTTCTGACGGAACAGCAAATGTTAGAAGAACATTTTAACCAAATTCCGCTGTTTATTCGTCCACAAGGCTTTTTCCAAACCAATCCAACGGTCGCCAGCCAACTTTATCACACGGCTCAAGCGTGGATAAAAGAGCTACCAATTACACAACTTTGGGATCTGTTCTGCGGTGTCGGGGGCTTTGGGCTACATTGTGCCAACACATTACAAGCCAACAATCCAAATGTCGCACTCACTGGCATTGAAATTTCTGCCTCTGCCATCGCCAGTGCCACAAAATCCGCCCAACAGCTTGGCTTACAAAATGTCAAATTCGCTTCGTTGGACTCGGCTCAATTTGCCTTGAATGAAAAAGGAACAACGCCCGATCTTGTGATTGTCAATCCACCAAGACGGGGCATCGGCAAACCGTTAGCCGAATTTATCAATCAACTCGGCTCCCCCTACTTGATTTATTCCAGTTGTAATGCAGAAACGATGGCAAAAGATTTTGCCTCACTCAGCCATTATGAACTCAAAAAAGTCCAACTATTCGATATGTTTCCCCATACGGCACATTATGAAGTTTTGACGTTTTTGGTGAAAAAGAGCTAAAAAAATCGGGCTTTCGCCCGATTAGATTAAAGAATATGAGTTTGATACCACTGCGCCAGTAAAATCCCTGCATTGACCGACACATTTAATCCGCTATTTAACGGATTTGCAAAAGAGAGTTGCACGACCGTATCTTCTGGATATTCTGCATCGTTTGGCACAATTTCACTCAGCACAAAAACCACTTTTTCTGCTAGTACTGTTTTCGCTAGCGATGGTGCTTGTTTTTGACGAGTTAAATGAACAATTTGATAACCTGCATTGCGTAATTGCGTCAAGGCAATCTGTTTATGTTTGGTTTCTAATGGGTGAACAAACTCTAAGCCGCCTTCCGCAACGCGTGCGGCATTGCTTGAGTTAAGAATATCGTTGCTTTCAACAATAATGCCTTTCACACCATAAAATGCACAAGTACGAATAATTCCGCCGACATTTTGCGCATTATTTACCCCATCTAATAGCACCAAGCAATCACGCTGACGGGCAACTTGTAGATACCCTTCTAATGAAAATGGCGATGATTTTTTCACTAATAAACAGATACCGCCGTGATGTTCCGTGCCAGTTACACGTTCCATCTCTTCACTATCGACAACGTGATAGGCTTTTTTCTGTTCTGCAAGATAACTTAACAATTCACCCGCTTTCTTTGCCCCTTCAACCATTGCCCATAAACGCACGATAGATTCTGGACGTTGTTGAAATAAGGTATGGCAAGCATTCTCGCCATACACTTTCATTTCTGTTGCACGGTTATTGCGAATTTTTTCAGGCGCTCTTGGCGAAAGTGGGCCTGTTTTTTTCTCCGCTGGCTTATTGTTTCCGCCTTTGACACTAATTTTTACTGAGCCTTCTCGCCCTGCTTTTTTCGCTTCCGTTGGATAAATGGAGAAATTCGGTTTATCGTGAGATCTTTCTGCCTTTTGAAATTTATCACGGTACTCTGAACTTCTCTCTTTTCTTTCTTTGCCTTCCTGTGTTCTGAATTTAGGCTCACGACGTTCTTCCGCAGTTTTAAAACGTGGTGTCTGCGCATTAAATTTTTGATTCATAATATTCTCGATAATAGAAAAATTGTTGAAAGTATAGCAGATAAGCCCTTTATCAAATAGGCTTTTTTCATCGCCCTATTCCTTTATTCCCTAACTTTCTCTATAATCCTAATCCTTTTATGTTCTTTAAAATCTGGTGGAATTATGAATCCAATGTTAAATATCGCTATTCGTGCAGCACGAAAAGCGGGCAATATTATTGCTAAAGGCTATGAGCAAGCGCCTCAAGATACCCAAGTTACTCAAAAAGGCTCAAATGACTATGTTACCGAAATTGATAAAGCAGCAGAAGCAGCCATTATTGAAGTGATCCGCAAATCGTACCCTGATCACGCTATTGTTGGCGAAGAATCAGGTATTTTAGCTGGTACAAATAACGATGTTCAATGGGTGATTGATCCATTAGATGGTACAACGAACTTTGTTAAACGCTTGCCACATTTTGCGGTGTCAATTGCTATTCGTGTAAGCGGCCGTACTGAAGTGGGTGTTGTGTATGATCCTATTCGTAACGAATTATTTACCGCTGTGCGTGGCGAAGGGGCGAAATTAAACGAATTTCGTTTACGCATTAACAATGAACGCCGTGATTTACAAGGCACTGTGTTAGCAACAGGTTTCCCATTTAAAGTCGCAAAACATCGTACCGCTCACTTAAATATGATTGAAGCCTTGATGAACAATGGCGTGGCAGATTTCCGCCGTACAGGCTCTGCAGCATTAGATTTAGCTTATGTCGCGGCTGGTCGTGTTGATGGTTATTTTGAAATCGGTTTGAAACCGTGGGATTGTGCCGCTGGCGATTTAATTGCTCGTGAAGCTGGTGCGTTAGTGACCAACTTTGTTGGTGGAACAGATTACTTAAAATCAGGTAATGTGGTGGCTGGTAGCGGTCGTGTTGTGAAAGAAATTTTAAATAGTATTCAGCCGACTTTAACTGAAGAACTCAAAGCCTAATAATAGATTTTTTTGGTGGGCAGTTGCCCACCCAACGATTAAAGATAAGCCTATGCAAAAGACCTATCCATTGCTCAGTCAAATCAATTCACCGGATGATTTGCGTTTATTACCAAAAGATAAACTTCAACCTCTTTGTGATGAACTGCGTGCCTATTTATTAGAGTCCGTCAGTCAAACAAGCGGTCACTTAGCCTCTGGATTAGGCGTGGTCGAATTGACTGTTGCTTTGCATTATGTTTATCAAACGCCATTCGATCAGCTTTTATGGGATGTTGGACATCAAGCCTATCCACATAAAATCTTAACAGGTCGCCGTGACCAAATGCATACGATTCGTCAAAAAGATGGCTTACACCCATTCCCTTGGCGTGAAGAAAGCCCTTTTGATGTATTGAGCGTTGGGCACTCTTCTACCTCCATTAGTGCTGGTTTAGGTATTGCCGTTGCCGCAGAAAAAGAGAACGCAGGGCGTAAAACAGTCTGTGTGATCGGCGATGGTGCAATTACCGCTGGTATGGCATTTGAAGCAATCAACCACGCAGGCTCAATTCATACAGATATGTTGGTTATCTTAAATGATAACGAAATGTCTATTTCAGAAAATGTCGGTGCTTTAAATAACCATTTAGCTCGCCTTTTCACAGGTTCGCTCTACGGCACCTTGCGTGAGGGTGGAAAAAAACTACTCTCAGGTATTCCACCGATTAAAGAGTTTGTACGAAAAACGGAAGAACACGTTAAAGGCTTTGTTTCACCTGTTGGCACTATGTTTGAAACACTCGGTTTCAACTATATCGGCCCGATTGATGGGCATGATATTGAAGAGTTAGTCTCCACATTAAAGAACATGCGCAATATGTCAGGACCACAGTTCTTACATATTAAAACCAAAAAAGGCAAAGGCTATACCCCTGCGGAACAAGACCCTATCGGCTTCCACGGTGTACCGAAATTTGACCATACAAGCGGTAAGTTACCACAAACAAAATCCGCTCCAACCTATTCCAACATTTTTGGCGACTGGCTTTGCGAAATGGCAGAGCGAGATCCGAAAATTATCGGCATTACCCCTGCGATGCGTGAAGGATCGGGAATGGTTGAATTTTCCAAACGCTTCCCACAACAATATTTTGATGTAGCGATTGCTGAACAGCACGCTGTGACCTTTGGGGCTGGGCTTGCGATTGCTGGTTACAAGCCTGTGGTGGCGATTTACTCTAGCTTCCTACAACGTGCTTACGACCAACTTATTCACGATGTGGCGATTCAAAACTTGCCTGTGATCTTTGCGATTGACCGTGCAGGTATTGTGGGAGCAGACGGACAGACCCATCAAGGTGCATTTGATTTAAGTTTTATGCGTTGCATCCCAAATATGACGATCATGTGCCCAAGTGATGAAAATGAAATGCGTCAAATGCTTTACACTGCTTACACAATGAACAGCCCTGTTGCGGTGCGTTACCCAAGGGGCAATGCACAGGGTGTTGAACTTCAACCGATGCAAGCTCTTGAAATCGGCAAAGGTAAAGTGTTAAAACAAGGGGAAAAGGTCGCCATTCTCAATTTTGGTGCATTATTGAACGAAGCAAAACAAGTGGCAGAAACCCACAATTACACGCTAGTTGATATGCGTTTTGCAAAACCGCTAGATGAATCCTTAATTGCTGAACTTGCTGATAGTCATGAACTTCTCGTCACGCTCGAAGAAAATGCAATTCAAGGTGGCGCAGGCAGTGCAGTAAACGAATATTTGCAAAAAATAGGGAAAATCCGACCGCTTGTAATGTTAGGTATTCCTGATTTCTTTGTCCCTCAAGCCACACAGCCAGAAGCTTATGCAGATTTAGGACTTGATGCAAAAGGTATCCAACAAAAAATTGCTCAAGCTCTGTAATGAAAAATAAAGCGAATTCACCTTCGCTTTATTTTTTGTCTAATTTTGCTCAACCCATTGAATTGCTAAGGTTAAATCATCCTGCCATGGTTTTAATTGCTCAATCCAACTAGCGATATTCTGCTCCCAAAAGTCGCCATTGTCTGTTTGCGCTAACTGTGCAACTTGCTGAAGTCGGCTTAAACTGACAGAGGCTAATGCCCCTTTAATTTTATGCGCTTCATCTGCCGTTGCTTTTCTCAGTTGTGGATCTTGAGTTACTCGCCAATTTTCATGAAAATTGGCTAGATTCTGCATATATTCCGGCATAAATTTAGCAAACAGCTCAAAATTAGCTAAGACAGCATTTTTTCCCATGACATCAATAAGCTCTTTTAGCATTGTCTGATCAAAAGGATGGTTTTCGCTCTGTTGCTCCGTTACAAGCAGTGAGTTTTCATTGGCATTTTGCAAAAAGCCGTCGTCAAAATGACGGTTGAGACAATCTGATAATGCTTCAAGGGATAATGGTTTACGTAATACATCATCCATTCCCTGTTTTTGATATTCGACTTTCGTTTGCATAATATTTGCCGTTAAAGCAACCAGTAATGGCAAATAATCGACTTCTCCCTCTTCATACAGCTGACGTAATCTTTGGGCGATTTCAACACCTGTTGTATCAGGTAACTGAATATCCAATAAAAGCAAGTCGTAACTGTTTTTCTCAAACAGTTCAAAGGCTTCTGCCCCTGTCATGGCGACATCTACCTCACAGCCAAATTTATCTAACATCGCCTTAGCAACGACAATATTCACTTCAATATCTTCGACTAAAAGTACTTTTAACGCATGGGTATTGATCGCCACTTCTTTATTCTGACAAGCTTCATCGGCTTGAATTACTAATGTAAAGGTTGCCCCTTGATTTAACTCACTTTCGACGGTTAAATCACCGCCCATTAAGCGTGCAATTCGTTTAGAAATTGCCAAGCCGATACCACTTCCCTGCGCTTTTTTACCTTGAGAATTTTCCGATTGATAGAACATCGCAAAAATTTTACGATGCTCGCTTTTCTTAATGCCAATTCCCGTGTCTTTCAAAATAAAAGCATAGTGATCTTGATCTCTTCTCTCTACTTTTAAATAAATATCGCCACCCGCTGGGGTAAATTTGACTGCATTATTGACTAAATTCCACAAAATTTGGCTAAGTCGAGCATTATCCACGAAAACAAAATCTGGCAGATTATCGTCATATTCGATATGAAATTTAATTTTTTTCTGCTCAGCCATTAAATTCGCAAAATGGCTAATATTGCTAATAATCTGAGAAAATTCCACTTCGCTACGGAAAAGCTCAATTCGACGGCTATCAATTTTTTCTAAATCAATGATGTCACTAAAAATATGCCCTAGTGAGACTGCGCTAACATTAATCGTTTTTAAATACTCTCTTTGCTGTTCTGAAAGCTCTCCTTCTAGCAAAATTCGGCTCAAGCCAATAATCCCATTTAAAGGCGTTCGTAATTCATGGCTAATGGTCGCCATGAGTGTGGATTTATCTCGGCTATTTTTTTCAATCACTTCTTGATAACGTTTACGTTCAGTAATATCACGTCCAAACCCCATAATACAATGGCGCTGATTTACACGATCATAATAAGGCACTTTCCGAATTTCAAAACAAGACAGCTTATTATTCGGATGGCGAATCCATTGTTCATAAGTAATGCCCGTATTACTGATTAAGGTATCTCTGTCTGTATCTAAAATCAGTTTTGCAGTTTCTTCAGGGTAAATATCTTTGGGGGTTAGATGAATTAGCTCTTTTTCAGAACGCCCCGTTAAAATTTCCATCGCCCGATTACAACCGAGAAACTCGCCATTTTCGTTACGATAAAACACTAAATCGGGTGATGCATCAAAAAAAGAACGTAAAAACTCCGCTTGTTGCTCAAGTTCTACATTCAAGCGAGCATCATGTTCTCGTAATAAAGAGAGATCATTGAGTGATTGTTCTAAGCGGATACGAGAACGCTCTAATTTTTCTACAATTAAGTTGAAAAAATAGATAACAAAGGGCGCTGAAATTAATCCAAAGGCGATTGAACGCAAAATATCATCAGCGTGCACTTGTCCTGTGAAAAACCAGCTTAATAGGCTTTGAGTGACAATCGCAAAAATAGCGAGTACGAAAAGCCCGAAGAGTGCGGATTTTCCCTTTCCGAGCCTTAGAACCCAGTTTACATACCTTTGTGCATACTGCTTTGGATTTTTCATTTTCCCCCCATAAAAAAATAGCTCCGTTACGGGAGCTATTTTAACCTTTATCGCCAGTAGAATAAGCAAATAATTGCAACTATCGCAACTACTACGCCTACATAGTTGATTTTATTAATTTTTTCTTTAAATGCAAAAGCACCGATTAATGTCCCTAAACAGATAACCCCTAAGTTCATGCCTGTAAAGACAAGGGTTGGATCATCCTTCATCACTTGGTGGGCTTTGATATAAAACAGAATATTGCCAAAGTTAAGTGCGCCAAGTAATAAACCGACTAACACGCTCGGCACATGCCATTGCGTACGTTTAAGCAGTAAATAGATGAACATTACACAGCCTGCGCCGATAAAAGAGATGAGTAGTGTCAATGGGAAAGCTGAGCCTGTTTTTGCCATCTGCTTAAACAAAATATCAATTACCCCAAAACCAACCCAAACCAACGCAAGACTGATAATCGCCGTTTTACCACCTTTGCTGCCCATACCTTCATTACTTTTCCAAAGTAAGCAACCTAATGCCGCAAACGCCAACACTAAGGCAAATAATTTATTGGAAGTAATCGCTTCACCAAAAATCGTAAAGGCAGCAAAAATCGGCAGGAATAAAGATAAACGTTGTGCCGCATCAGTACGAATAATCCCCGCAAATTCAAGGGCTTTGGCTTGAATTAAAAATACGGTTGGAAGCAAAATACCAAGGGCAAAAAAGAGATAAGAGGATGGATTATTGGCGACGATATCCACTAAGCTTTGCCCCTGAAAATCAGGTTTTAACAGAAAATAGCACAGACTAGTCGCAACGATATAGTTCACTGCTATACTTTGTGCAATAGCAATGCCCTTTGAACGTGCAATTTTAATCAGCACTCCAACAGACACACTACATAAAATAGCTAAGATAAGTTCTAACATTGATTCTCCTTTTAATATAAGACGCAAAAAATCGGACTATTTTACAAAATTTTATTCATTGTTTTTAAAAATGGAGATCGGATTTGCAAAATTTTTGCAAAATGTTACCGCTTGTAATCCACTTTTTCAGGTTGTTCCACCAAAATCAAAATGGCTGCATCACCACCCCACTCTCTTGGCGCTTGATGTAACGCAATCACTTTCGGGTGTTGAACAAGCCAACGGGGAATTTGGTATTTCAATGCCATTGTGCCATAGCCTGTCATAATGCTGGCACAATAAATTCCTTCTCGCTCACAGGCTAAAATTAAACTCGCTAATTCCTTTTTTGCCATTTCTTTAGTCAAACCGTGTAAATCTAAAAAAAGCTCAGGGTGAAAGTCACCACGACGCAACTGTTTTAAAATATAAGGATCAACATCTTCTCGACGGTATTTCACTTTATCATTTTCTTCAGTTAATAACGGCTCATATTCATCAGAAAAATAGAACAAGGTATCCGCTTTTTCTTTTAACTCTCTAATTTCATTGACTTTTTTACGTGGCTCAGCCTTAGGGACAAAAGTATCTTGTTTGATTTTCTTTGTTCCCTTTATCGCTTCTCGAAACAAAGCCAATTCATCATTTTCTAACATAATCTTTCCTTTTAAATTAATCAGCCCATTCTAACACAAAGGGAAATATGGTATAAAACGGCAATTTTTCAAAATAGGTATTAAATATGTACGAACATAACCTTGAACTTCTTGATGAAATCGCCTCATCGCCTGTCGCTGACAATCTTGCTACTATTTTAGATATGATGCGTTGGGCATACAGCTATTTTAACGCCTCTGATCTCTACTACGGACACGGACACGACAATGCGTGGGACGAAGCTAATCAACTGGTTTTAACCGCCCTTGCATTGCCAATGGACGTGCCAGAAACACTCTATGCTTCACGCTTAACCCGTGTAGAAAAAGAACGCATTGTTGAAATGGTAGAACAGCGTTTAGGCTTACGCAAACCTGTCGCATATTTAACAAATTCGGCGTGGTTCTCTAGCTTAGAGTTTTACGTTGATGAACGAGTGATAGTGCCACGCTCCCCTATCGGTGAATTAATTCAACAAGGTTTTACGGGGATTTTACGAGCTGAACCAAAACGTATTTTAGATATGTGTACCGGTAGTGGCTGTATTGCGATTGCTTGTGCCGACAAATTCCCGCATGCGGAAATTGATGCGGTTGATCTCTCTGTTGATGCGTTAAATGTAGCTGAAATCAACATTGAACGACATAATATGGCTCATCGGGTATTTCCATTCCAATCGGATCTGTTCAACGATCTACCACAAGATCGCTATGATTTAATCGTAACTAATCCGCCTTATGTCGATCAAGAAGACTTAGATGATATGCCAGAAGAATTTCACCATGAACCCGAAATGGCATTAGGTTCGGGGACAGACGGCTTAGATATTACCAAACGCATTTTAGCTCAAGCAGCAGATTTCTTATCCGATAACGGTGTATTAGTCTGTGAAGTGGGCAACAGTATGGTGCATTTGATTGAACAATTCCCAAGCGTGCCATTCCACTGGCTTGAATTTAAAAATGGCGGATTAGGAGTATTCAGTTTGACTCGTGAGCAGTTGATTGCAAATCGTCATCTATTTGCGTAAAGATAAATTTTTCTAATTTATTTCATCAAAAAAATTAAATTTCATTGCCATTTATCCTCTTTTTCGGTATATCTACACTTAATTTAGTTTTACCGTTTAAGAGGATAATTTTATGAGCCAAATCTATGAATCAATGCGTAGTAATATTCATATGTTAGGAGATTTTTTGGGTGAAACCATTCGTGATGCCCAAGGGAATAAAATTTTAGATTTAATTGAAAATATTCGTATTTTGTCTCGTGCATCACGTTCAGGGGATGAAAAATCACGTGAGCAACTTCTTGATATTCTTGCAAATATTTCAAATGAAGATGTTATTCCTGTTGCTCGTGCGTTTAGCCAATTTTTAAACTTAACGAACATTGCGGAGCAATACCACACGATTTCGCGCCACAATAAAG
Source organism: Actinobacillus indolicus (assembly GCF_901764975.1). Taxonomy (GTDB): domain Bacteria; phylum Pseudomonadota; class Gammaproteobacteria; order Enterobacterales; family Pasteurellaceae; genus Glaesserella; species Glaesserella indolica_B. The sequence goes on from NZ_CABFKH010000006.1 coordinate 56,937, forward strand.
ATGCGGCTTTAGGCGAACGCTCTATGGGCGCTTTATTTGCCCGTTTGAAAGAGCAAAATGTCCCTGCTGAAAAAGTGATTGCAACCGTTGAAAAATTGTTGATTGATTTAGTGCTAACCGCACACCCAACGGAAGTCACTCGCCGTTCTTTAGTGCATAAACACGTAGAGATTAATCGCTGTTTAAGCCGTTTAGAACACGATGACTTGACCGATGCAGAAACCACAAAACTTAAACGCCGTTTAATGCAATTAATTGCGTTGGCGTGGCATACCAACGAAATCCGTACTCAACGCCCAACCCCAGTTGATGAAGCGAAATGGGGCATGGCTGTTATCGAAAATAGTCTTTGGAAAGCAGTACCTGAATTTTGCCGTCAATTAAATTTCCACTTAGAGAAAAACTTCGGTGTTCAACACCCTGTTGGGCTTGCACCTGTACGTTTCTCTTCTTGGATGGGCGGCGACCGTGATGGTAACCCGTTTGTTACCGCGGAAACGACTCGCAAAGTGTTGCGTATGAACCGTTACAAAGCGGCAGAACTTTTCCTTGAAGATATCAAAACATTGTCAGATGAGCTTTCTGTTATCCATGCGACAGATGCCTTCCGTGCAAAATATGGCGATCATTTAGAGCCATATCGTGCAGTTGTTAAAGAGCTACGTACCAAATTAATTAAAACAGTTGCCTACTACGATGAGCTTTTACAAAATAAACCTCTCACTGTTAACTATGATGAAATTTTAACTGACGACGAACAACTCTGGGAACCGCTATACGATTGCTACCAATCGCTCCACCAATGCGGCATGCGTATTATCGCCAACGGCGGATTATTAGATTGCTTACGCCGTATTCGTTGTTTTGGTTTAGGTTTATCTCGTTTAGATATTCGTCAAGAAAGTACTCGTCACGAAATGGCGATTGCAGAAATTACGCGTTATATCGGTTTAGGAGATTATTCACAATGGACGGAAGATGACAAACAAGCATTCCTTGTGCGTGAATTAAGCTCTCGCCGACCGCTTGTACCAACCAACTGGACACCAAGCCCTGAAACCAAAGAAATTTTAGATACCTGTAAAGTGGTTGCAGAACAGCCTGAAGGTGTGATCTCTGCCTATGTGATCTCTATGGCTCGTGAAGCATCCGATGTATTAGCAGTTCACCTTCTCTTAAAAGAAGCAGGTTGTAAAACCACTATTCGTGTTGCACCATTATTTGAAACCTTAGATGACTTAGATCGCTGTGAAAAAGTAATGACTGAGCTTTTTAATATCGGTTGGTATCGTGGTGTGATCAATAATCAACAAATGGTGATGATCGGTTATTCTGACTCTGCAAAAGATGCTGGGATGTTGGCTGCCTCTTGGGCACAATATCGTGCACAAGAAGCGTTAGTCAACTTATCTGAAAAATACAATATTGAATTAACCCTATTCCATGGACGTGGCGGTACTATCGGTCGTGGTGGTGCGCCAGCGCACGCTGCACTACTTTCTCAACCACCACGCTCACTCAAAAATGGCTTACGTGTAACGGAACAAGGCGAGATGATCCGCTTCAAATTAGGCTTACCTGCGGTTGCAGTATCAAGCCTAGACTTATACGCCAGCGCTATTTTAGAAGCAAATCTCTGCCCACCGCCAGAGCCAAAACAAGCATGGCGAGATGTGATGGATAAAGGCTCTGAAATCTCTTGTGACATTTATCGTGGCATTGTACGTGGCGAGCCTGATTTTGTCCCTTATTTCCGTGCAGCAACGCCTGAACAAGAACTATCAAAATTGCCACTTGGCTCACGCCCTGCAAAACGTAATCCAAATGGTGGTGTAGAAAGTTTACGTGCTATTCCTTGGATTTTCGCTTGGATGCAAAACCGTTTAATGTTACCTGCATGGTTAGGCGCAGGCCAAGCGTTGCAACAACTTATTGATCAAGGAAATGAGACATTATTAAAAGAAATGTGTACCGAATGGCCGTTCTTCTCAACCCGTATTGGTATGTTAGAGATGGTCTTCAGTAAAGCAGACTTATGGCTTGCGGAACATTACGATCAACGCCTTGTACCACAGCATTTACACCGTTTAGGAAACACCTTGCGTGGCCAATTAGAAGCTGATATTAAAACGGTTCTCTCATTAGCTCACGAAGGACAGCTCATGGCGGATTTACCTTGGATTGCAGAGTCTATCGCACTTCGTAATATCTATACAGATCCGCTGAACCTATTACAAGTAGAGCTACTCCACCGCTTACGTTCAGCTGGGGAAAACTCTACTCCTGCACTAGAGCAAGCCCTGATGATTACTATCACAGGTATTGCAGCGGGTATGCGTAATACAGGCTAGTTGTAAAATTTCGTGCTAAACAGACCGCTTGTAGTCACTTACAAGCGGTCTGTTTGTTTCTATTTTTTACAAATTCCCCATAATATCCAAGGCATCACTTAATTTCTTCACGGTAAAGACTTCCATTCCCTTAATTGCTTTTTTCGGGGCGTTGCCGTGAGGAATGATCGCACGCTTAAAGCCGTGTTTTGCTGCTTCACTAATTCGCTCTTGTCCGCTTGGTACAGGGCGAATTTCCCCTGCTAAACCAACTTCGCCAAAGACCACCAAATCTTGTGGTAACGGACGATTGCGGAAACTCGAAATGAGTGCCAGTAATAGAGCTAAGTCGGCACTGGTTTCAGTGACTTTTACACCGCCGACCACATTCACAAACACATCTTGGTCGGACATTTGCAAGCCACCGTGTCGATGTAACACCGCAAGCAACAGCGATAAGCGGTTCTGTTCTAGCCCTACTGCAACACGGCGAGGGTTGGCAAGCATTGAGTGATCGACCAATGCCTGAATTTCTACCAACAACGGACGAGTGCCTTCCCATAATACCATCACCGAACTGCCTGAAGTCTGTTCTTCGCTACGGCTTAAGAAGATCGCCGAAGGGTTCTTCACTTCTTTTAAGCCTTGTTCTGTCATTGCAAATACGCCCAATTCATTCACTGCACCAAAACGGTTTTTCTGACTGCGTAAGGTGCGATAACGCGAGTCCGCCTCCCCTTCCAATAACAGCGAAGCGTCAATGGCGTGTTCTAGCACTTTAGGGCCTGCTAAAGTTCCATCTTTGGTAACGTGACCGACCATAATAATCGCCACTTGACGTGTTTTGGCATAACGTGTCAAAAATGCCGCACATTCACGCACTTGAGCCACACTGCCAGGGGAAGATTGAATATCCGCAAGGTGCATTACTTGAATAGAGTCAATCACCATCAGTTTGGGTTTTTCCTGATCGGCAAGGTTACAAATATGTTCGACTGAGGTTTCAGATAACATTTTTAGATTATCCATCGGCAAACCCAAGCGGTTAGCACGCATTGCCACCTGTTGTAGCGACTCTTCCCCCGTCACATAAAGGGTCGGCACACTTTGCGACAAACCGCACATTACCTGCAAAAGCAAGGTACTTTTCCCTGCGCCAGGGTGTCCGCCGATCAAAATCGCACTACCAGGTACAATACCGCCCCCCAGCACACGATCTAGCTCATAAAAACCACTGCTAAAACGAGGCACTTCCTGCAAATCAATTTCAGACAATCGCTGAATTTTGCCTGTTGTTTCCCCTGCATAGCCACTCAAGCGGTCACTTTTGCTCTCTTTTGCCGAAATCAGGCGAACTTCGCTAATGGTGTTCCACGCTAAACATGCCTTACACTGCCCCATCCAACGAGCATATTCCGCGCCACAATCATTACATACATAAGCGGTTTTTGGTGCTTTTGCCATTTTATCTTTCACTCTCAAATCAAAAAATTGCCCTATTTTAGCAAAAACACTGTGTAAATGAACAGGAAGAAAAAACGATTTTTTCGATCTACGTCGAAAAAATAAATGTTGCTCATCGCATTTTTTATAAAAAGTGGCAGAGTAAATAAGGCGTAAATTCTACGCATTTATTTTAGAAGGACAATTTATGAAAAAAATCAGGTTAATTCGACCGCTTGCAAAAGCCTTTACCTTAATTGAGTTGATGATCGTGATCGCCATCATTGCTATTTTAGCCACGATTGCAATCCCGTCTTACACCAGTTACACCCAAAAGGCTGCACTCTCTGAGTTATTAAGTGCTTCTGCATCTTATAAATCCGATGTGGAAATTTGTATTTATAACACAGGGGCTTTAACTAACTGTACAGGGGGTTCTAACGGTGTTCAAGCCAATAAAACCGATGTTGCCGATGCGAAATATCTTAAATCTATTTCCGTCGCTGCAGGTGTAATCACAGTGGCTGGTAAAGGCAGTATTGATGGTTACGGCTACACAATGACCCCGAAATTTGCCAATAACAACATTACTTGGACAACAAGCTGTCAAGGGGCTGACACCAGTTTGTTCCCTGCGAATTTCTGTGGGACAAAAGCCACACAATAAATAAATGGGGTAGGACTTTCCTACCCCTATATAGATAAGGATTAACTATGTCCCAATACACCGTCTGCGAACAACAAACCGAACGCATTTTTGATATATCGCCTAGCCGTTGGCAAAAAAATTGCGAAGAAAAAGAGCTGTTATTGCGTTATCTTGCCGTTCCTGTGCAAGAAACTGAGCATAAATTATGGCTTGCCGTTGATGATGAAAACAATCTCACCGCTTGCGAAATTTTTGCTTTTATGACCCATAAGCAGATTGAGCCTGTGGTGATTGCTTCTGATGAGCTTAAATACTTGCTTAACGCACTCTCACCTGAGCAACAACCCCTTTATGAAGAGAGCGAACTGGCTTTCGCAGAACAAGAGCAAGAACAGCTCAACTTAAGCGATCCGATTATTCAGCTGCTCGATAATCTTTTTAAATTCTGTTTAGCCCAAAATGCGTCCGACATTCATATTGAACCACGCAAGCAAAAATTGATTATTCGCTTACGCATTGACGGTGTTTTGCACCTGTATAAAAGCCTGTCTATTCAACTGGCAAGCCGACTTATTTCACGGATAAAACTGCTGGCGAAGCTAGATATTAGTGAATTACGCCAGCCACAAGATGGGCAATTTAGCTTTACCACCGCCTTGGCGGACACCCTTGATTTTCGGGTATCTAGCCTGCCGACGATCTACGGCGAAAAACTGGTATTACGCTTACAAAAAAACAAACCAACCAGTTTTGATTTTCTGCAACTTGGCTTTAATCCACAACAGCAGACCACACTACTCAACGCCTTGAAACAACCGCAAGGGCTGATTTTAGTGACAGGACCAACGGGCAGTGGCAAAAGTATCACCCTTTACAGTGCCTTAAACTACCTCAACCAAATGGATAAACATATTCTCACCGCCGAAGATCCCGTGGAAATTGAGATTGATGGCTTAATTCAAACCCAAGTCAATCAAAGTATTAACCTTGATTTTAGCCAGCTGTTACGCACCTTTCTACGCCAAGATCCCGACATCATTATGCTAGGGGAAATTCGAGATGAAGAGAGTGCAAAAATGGCATTAAGAGCAAGCCAGACGGGGCATTTAGTCCTTTCAACCCTGCATACTAATGACGCACTATCAGCGGTCGAACGTTTGTTACAACTGGGTATTCAAGAGTATGAAATCCAAAATTCACTACTGTTAGTCATTGCACAACGCCTTGTGCGTAAGCTCTGCAAAAAGTGTTGTGGCACAGGCTGTGACGAGTGCTATCAAGGCTATAAAGGGCGGATCGGGATTTACCAATGTTTAAGCAGAACAGCAAAAAAATTCGATAAACAGACCGCTTACTTGGACTTTTCCAGCTTACGAGAGAGTGCCAAACAGAAAATTGAACAACAACTAACCAACGAAACCGAAGTGGATAGGATATTAGGCGATGAATAACATTTATGAATTTCAATGGAAAGGACGCAACCGTTTTGGGCAAAAGCAGACAGGGCGACAGCTTGCCGAAAGCCGAGAAGTGCTAGAAAAACGCTTGCAACAAAAAGGCTATAGCCAGTTACGCATTAGCCGACATTTTGCCTTGCCGACTGCACCAAAAAAGGAAGAAATTAATCAATTTATGCAACAGTTGGCATTATTAATTCAAGCCCAAATCCCCCTAAAACAGAGTTTAGTAATGTTGTTGGAAACTTGCCAAAATCGTACCTTTTACCGTTGGCAACAAGAAACAATCCGCTTGATTGAAGCTGGCTTTGCTCTATCCGTTGCCATTGAAAAACAGGGGAAATATATCAATCCACAAGAGATCCAATTAATTAAAATGGCAGAAACAAGCGGTAATTTAGGGCTGATTTTAACCAACATTGCACAACGCCGTGAAAAATCGGAAAAATTAACCAAGAAAATTAAAAAAATTCTCTTTTATCCCGTATTTATTTTAGCTATTTCAATCACACTCTCTATTTTATTATTACTTTTTATTGTGCCACAATTTGCAGAACTTTATGGCTCAAAAGGAAAATCATTACCCTTAATTACCGAAATACTCTTTAGCCTATCCCACTTTCTACAACACTCTATTTTAACGCTAATTATTTTATGTGCGTCATGTTTTCTCTTAATTCACATTTTAAATAAGAAAACAGATCTTATTCAACGCTTAAAGTTTATTATATTAAGCCATATTCCTATTTTAAAAGGCATTATCCAGTATTCACGCATTATCTTTTTTTGTCAAAATAGCAGTTTAATGCTGGCTTCACATATTCGTTTAGATACTGTACTTCATTCCTTTTTAGCCAATAAAAGTGACGATATTTTATTACAACGTTCTCTAGCAACTACACTAACTTATTTAAAACAAGGTTATCGTTTAGCCGACAGTTTAGATCCAAAACTCTTTCCTACGGATATGTTACAGATGATTGCCATTGGCGAGCAGAGCGGAAAATTATCGCCAATGTTGCAACAAATCAGCGACGGTTATCAACAGCGGTTAGATTATCAAATTGATATACTTTCCCAATTATTAGAGCCGATGTTAATGGTATTAATGGGAATTATTGTAGGAACTATTTTAGTCGGTTTGTATTTGCCGATTTTTGATATGGGGGCAATGATAGAATGATGTTATTTTTATTGTCGATTTTACTTGCTTATTGGTTTCAAAAAGAAATGCAACATTTTCCAACACGAATTAATCAGCAAACTTATCAGGATTACCATTTATTAGTCCAATCGCCTTTAAGTTTGGCAGATTTTATTCATAAATCCACTTTACAGCCTAAATTTACATTTTTATCCTACGGATTTTATATTTTATTTCCTGTTATAGCTTGGATATTTTACGATATAAACTTACCGCTTATTTTTATTCTTATCTGTTTAATTTATTTATCTTTATTGGACTATTTATATTATTTAACGGATATTCGCTATGTTTCAATTATTTTTATCTTAGCATTATGGCAACTGCTTTTTTACCATTCCCTTGAGCTAAATTCCCATATTTTTTCGCTTTTTATCACCATTCTCTTTTTTAGCTTATTCTCACTACTTAGCCAGTTAATCTACAAAAAAGAGAGTTTAGGCTTAGGGGATATTCTTCTCTTTATTGCATTATCCCCTTTGTTTACCCTTGATGAGATGATTTTATTACTGCTTTATGCGTCCTTATTTGGTTTAATATTTTACGCCATCTATTTTTTATTCACCAAACAAAAACTTACTCGATTACCTTTTATTCCCTTTATTAGCCTTTCGACTTTGTGGGGGATTATTGGTAGAATTTAATTCGTAGGGACACACAGCGTGTGTCCGCAAAAATATATATACAAAATATGGACACACGCAGTGTGTCCCCACATTTTATAGGAACTCCAATGACCTACACCGTAGCCCTTACAGGAGGTATCGGCAGTGGTAAATCGACCATTGCCAACCTCTTTGCAATGTTAGATGTGCCAATTATTGACGCAGATATTGTTGCTCGCCAAGTGGTTGAAAAAGGTTCGCCTTTATTAGCTGAAATTGTGTCGCACTTTGGTGAGCAAATTTTGCTTGCAAATGGTGAGCTAGATCGTACCGCTTTACGCCACATTGTGTTTCAATCGGAAAGTGAAAAACAGTGGCTAAATCAACTACTTCACCCTGCCATTCGTACAGAGATGTTAAAGCAGTTGAATGAAAGCACCGCCCCTTATGTGCTTTGGGTTGTGCCTTTGTTGATTGAAAATCAGCTAACTGAACTTTGCGACCGAATTTTAGTGGTCGATGTGTTACCTGAAATCCAGCTAGAACGAGCGACTAAGCGAGATAAAAACAAAGAAGAAACCATTAAGAACATTATGGCATCGCAAGTGGATCGTCAGACACGATTAAGCTATGCCGATGATGTGATTGAAAATAATCTTCCCCTTGATGACAATGCCATTCATCTTGCTCATCAAGTTGCAAAACTACATAAACACTATTTAACCCTTGCGAAACAAAAGGAAATGTCAAAATGACTATCGTAAATTGCCCAACCTGTGAAAAAGAAGTTGTCTGGTCTACGGAAAGCAAATATCGCCCATTTTGTAGCGAACGCTGCCAATTAATTGATCTTGGCGAATGGGCGAATGAAGAAAAGCGAATTGCTGGAAATCAGACGGATAACGACGTTATGTCATCTGATTTAGTCTAATACAAGCGGTGAGATCTTACTGCTTTTTTGCAAGATCTCCCTTTTTCATTTAGCGAATAATGCCACGTGTTGAACGTTTAAAGAAATCTAAGAATAAGCTAATGGCAGCTTCCGTTTTCGCATATTGCTCAATTTCTGGCATTGCTTCTTCTAATGTTTTACCACTACGATAAATTAACTTATACACATTACGAATCGCGTGCATTGTCGCTTTCTCGAAACCACGGCGTTTTAAACCTTCTAGGTTTACACCAAATGGTTGAGCATGATTACCCTGTGCCATCACATAAGGTGGTACATCTTGGCTAACCATTGAGCCACCGCCTAACATCACGTGCGAACCAATCACCACAAATTGATGAATCGCAGACATTCCACCAACAATGACGAAATCATCAAGGGTAACGTGCCCTGCTAAAGTCCCGTTATTTGCAATGATACAACGGTTACCAATAGAACAATCGTGTGCAATATGGCAATTAATCATAAATAAATTGTCATTGCCCACGCGAGTTACACCGCCACCTTGTACTGTACCACGGTGAATAGTCACACTTTCACGAATACGGTTGCGATCACCAATAATGGTTTTCGTCGGTTCACCTTGATATTTAAGATCTTGGTTAATCTCACCAATACTTGCAAATTGGAAAATGTGGTTATCTTCACCAATCTCAGTATCCCCTTGAATCACTACGTGCGAGTGAATTTTTGTGCGAGCGCCAATTTTTACCTCTGAGCCAATCACACAAAAAGGGCCGATTTCCACATTAGCTCCAATTTTCGCCCCTTCTGCAACAATTGCAGTTGAGTGAATTTTTGCTGAAGAATCAATTAATTGCATAGTTATATCCCTCTCATTTAGGGCAATTTTATTTGCGAGCACACATTAAATCTGCTTCACAGACAATTTTACCATCCACATAAGCTTTTCCAGTAAATGCAGTAATGCCACGTTTCTCTTTGACAAAAGTGACTTCGATAATCATCTGATCACCTGGCACTACTGGGCGTTTGAAGCGAGCATTATCTACCGCTGCAAAATAATAGAGTTCATTCTCTTTTAATTTACCATAGCTTTTAATCGCTAAAACACCTGTGGCTTGTGCCATCGCTTCTAAAATTAATACACCAGGGAAAATCGGTGCACTAGGAAAATGCCCTGTAAAACAAGGCTCGTTTACGCTGACGTTTTTAACTGCTCGTAACCATTGCCCTTCTTCAAAATCTACCACACGATCGACCAATAAAAACGGATAACGGTGTGGAAGCATTTCCATAATTTCTGTTACTTCAATAATTCTCGGTTCACGATTTTCTGTTTGTACTTCAGTTGTCACTTGTTAAGACCTCTTAAATAAATTATTCAGCTAAGCGTTTTTCTAAGGATTTTAAACGTTTATTCATTTCATCAATATTCATCACTAAGGCTGCTGTTTTACGCCATTCTTTATTGGTTTGTAATGGAATACCTGACGAATAGATACCTTTTTCTGTGATTGGTCGCATTACCATTCCCATACCTGTAATAATCGCACCATCACAAATTTCCATGTGTCCATTAATCACACTAGCACCACCAATTTGACAGAAACGCCCTACTTTAAGGCTTCCCGCCATAATGACACCGCCTGCAACCGCAGTACCATAACCAATATGGACATTATGGGCGATTTGGCAAAGATTATCGATAATCACATTATCTTCAATCACGGTTGGATCTAATGCACCACGGTCAATACAGGTACAAGCCCCAATTTCAACACGGTTTCCGATAATCACACCACCAGTTTGTGGAATCTTAATCCATTGACCTTTGTCATTGGCATAACCAAACCCATCGCTTCCAATCACAGCAGATGATTGAATTAAACAATCTGAGCCAATTTGTACATTATGGTAAACGGAAACATTTGCCCATAATTTTGTTCTTGCACCAATTTTGCTGTTTTTACCAATAAAACAACCCGCACCGATAATAGCGTCATCGCCGATTTCAACACCACTTTCAATGACAGCATTTGCACCAACAGAAACGTTATTACCTAACTTGGCTTCAGGAGAAATCACTGCACTTTCAGCAATATTCTCAGCAGGTTTTGGGGTGCTATCCATATATTGCGCTAAAATAGCATAAGCCAAATAGGGATTAGCTACAACGATAAGGTTTTGATTTTCAGTGCAAAACTCAACATCTGCTTCTGTTACAATAATCGCCCCTGCTTGGCTTTGTGCCAACTGTGGACGGTATTTTGCATTTGAGATGAAGGTAATTTGATTAGCAGTTGCTTTGTCTAAAGGAGCAATGCTTAAAATAGCTAAATCGGCGTTACCCTTTAGAGTACCGCCGATCTGCTCCGCTAAGTCACTTAAACGGAATCCAGCCATTATTTTTTCGCTTCTTCTGGTTTAGTTTCTTCAGCTTTTACATCAGCTGCAGGTGTATCAGTTTTTGGTGCTTCTGCTTTTGGTGGTTCTGGCATTTTTCCACCCATTGCAACAAGAATTTCTTCTGTAATGTCTGCACTTTCATCTTTGGCATATAATGCAACCGATGGAGGAAACACTAAAGTGTAACCTTTAGATTCTGCAACCTGCTTAATCTTCGCATTAATATCCTCTACAACTTTTTTCTGCACTTCTTCAGGTGTCATTGCACCAGATTCTTTTTGAGCTTTAGTGACTTCTTCTTGGAAAGCGGCTACTTTCTTTTGAAACTCTTCTGCACGTTTTTGAAATGCTTCACCTTTTTTACCAAATGCTTGCTCACGTTTTTGTAACGCAGCAACTTTATTTTGGAATGGTTTTGCTTCGGCGTTAATTTTATCTTGGCGAGCTTGAATCTCTTTTGCTCTTAATCGTGGTGCATCTTTTTCAAGCTGAGCAATTTTTTTCTTCATGGAAGCTTCTAAATTCGCCTGTTCTTTTTGCAATGCTTGTGCATCACTTTCAATTTTTTTACGCTCTGCGACTAAAGCTTTTTCATCTTCAGTAAGCTTTTTGTTTTCTTCTGCTAATTTTTTCTCTTGAGGTGCAAATTTTTCTTCACTCTCTTTCATGAATTTTGAAAATTTTTCACTCGCTTCAAGTGTTAAAGGGTGATTTTGCATTAAAAAGTTCGCGTCTACAAAACCAATTTTATCATTTGCATTCACGAAGTTAGATGTGAATGCTAACGCAGATGCAACTGCGGCAATTTTAAATAAATGTTTCATTAAATATCCTTAAAAAATAATATGTTAGATTTGCAAATTATTTTACAAATCTAACCGCTTGTTAAAAAATTAGAATGTACTACCAATACTAAATTGGAACTGTTCAATCTCATCGCCTTGATATTTCTTAATTGGTTTAGCATAAGAGAATACTAAAGGTCCAACTGGTGAATTCCATTGGAAAGCAATACCTGCCGATGCTCTGATACGTTTATAATCTTTGAAGTTATCTAACTTAGAATAATCGTATTGAACATTATTTAATACTGGATTGGTTTTCCATTTTGTGTTCCATACAGTTGCAGCATCAACAAACACAGAAGTTCTCACATTATGTTGATATTTTTCACTAATGAATGGTGTCGGCATAATTAATTCCAAGCTTGCTGTTGCCATTGCATTACCACCGACAATATCACCATTGATTTGTGTAAACTGCTTATCAGCATCTAAATAGATCGCTTGTGGCCCTACTGCACCATACGCAAAACCTCTCAATGAACCAATACCACCTGCACTATAGGTTTGATAGAACGGTAACTCTTTACCCCCAAAACCATTTGCATAAGCGACACTCGCACGAGTAGAAATTACCCATTTATGCTCACGATTTAGTGGTAAGTAGTTTCTAAAATCTGCACTGAGTTTATAATATTTATTATCCGAACCAGGAATGGTCACTTTACCACCAATATTTGCGATCGTACCTTGAGTAGGGAAATAACCACGATTTAGACTGTTATAGTTCCAACCAAATGAGAAATCAAAGTCATCTGCTTTAATTTTAGGGTATTTATCCGAGGTTAAATCGATCGGGAACTGCATCGAATTTACATACAATTCACGATTGTATTCACGCAATGCGTTTTTAATCGTGTCATGGGTATAACCTAAACCTAAATAGTATGAATTATTTTCATCAACAGGGAAACCTAATGTACCATTTACACCATAAGTTTGACGTTTATAACTCGCAACACTTTCATTTTTCGAGTTATCGTAATCTTCATAGAAAATATTTCCACCAAGACTTACACCATCTTTTGTAAAGTATGGTTCGGTATAGCCTAAATTCACACTTGTACCGTAGTCATTACGCGTACCGCTTAAACTAATCGTAGACCCCATTCCCAAGAAGTTTTCTTGTTTAATCCCAGCTTGGTAGCTAATACCACTTTCTGTACCATAACCAATACCGAAGTTGATACTTCCCGTGTTACGCTCACGAATTTTATAAACAACATCAACTTGGTCTGCGGTATTTGGTACATTTTGATAATCCATTTCAACCGTTTCATAGAAACCTGTACGCTCTAAACGTGCTTTACCTAATTGTGTTTTGCTTGTTGAGAGCCACGTACCTTCTTGCTGACGCATTTCACGACGCAATGTTGAATCTGCAGTTACATCGTTGCCTTCAAAACGAATTTTACGGACATAAACACGCTGCCCAGCATCTACAACAAAGGTTAAACGTACGGTTTTATTAGCTTCATCAAATGATGGGTGTAATTCAACTTTCGCCGAACCAAAACCATGATCACCTAAAACTTGCTTAATACCTTCTTCATATTTCGTTAATTCATCTTTACGGAATAAATCGCCTTGTTTGAAATCTTTTAGCTGTTCATTCAGCTCTTTATCTAACTTAGCTGTATTACCTACGATACGAATATCACTAACGTTATAAGTATCGCCTTCATGAATTTTATACGTAAGATTTACTTCTTTTTTATCATCGCTAAATACTGGTTGAGCTGCATCAACATTAAACTTCGCATAGCCACGATTCATGTAGAAATTACGTAAATTTTCAAAATCTTGGTTGTAAGCTTGTTGTTCAAACTTACTGCTTGCAAAAATATTCCACCAAGAAACATCTGGCTGAATATCTAATTGTTTTGTTAATTCTTTAGATGAAAAAGCTTGGTTACCTTCAAAAGTAATGTTCTTAACATAAGCTACATCACCTTCTTTGATATCTAACTTAACATCTACACCACCCTCTTGGGATTTTGTCACAACAGTATCAATCGTTGCGTTATAGCGGCCAATAGAATGGTAGTGTTCAATTAATGCCGCTTTAAATGACTCTAATTTAGCTGCATCATAAAGCTCCCCTTTTGTAATAAGGTTTGCTTTTAGATTTTGTTCTAGTGGTTCTTTAGGAATTGCTGAATTTCCTTCAATATCCACATTATTAATCATTGGATATTCAACCACTTTAATAACAAGCGTATTACCTTCACGCACAGCGCGTACATCTTGGAATCGATTTTGTACGAATAATTGACGTACGACATTTGCGACATCATTATCTGTTGCAGTTTGCCCAATTCTTACAGGAAGCGTTGGAATAATTGCCGCACTTGTTGCAGGTTGAACACCGTCAATACGAATATCTTTTACGACAAAAGGTGCAGCAAAAGCGACACCATTTGCAACTAAAAGCGTTGAAAGTAATAGTTTTTTCATCTAAATGATCCTACTAGTTTAGTAAAATTATATTAACATCTAACCGCTTGTAAGGTTAGAAATGAATTAAATCGTTGAACAAGGCAAAGAGCATTAAGCCCAATACGAACGCAATCCCGACTTGTTGAAATCGAAAGTGAAATTTTTCAGGTAACGGTTTACCGCGAATAGCTTCACCACCTAACAATAACAGCTGTCCACCATCTAAAGGTAAAATAGGAAATAGATTCATTACCCCTAAATTCACGCTAATTAACGCCATAAAACTTAAGTAATAAATCCAACCAATTTCAGCTGTTGCTCCCGCACCTTTTGCCATTGAAATTGGCCCGCCCATATTACTTAGAGATAAATCTCCCGTAATTAAGTTGCCAATAAATTGCAAAATGGTATAAGTTAATGAGCTAACTTTTTCAATGCTTTTGCTAAATGCTGTTAGGATATCATATTTCAATTCTGCTCGATACTTATCCGCTAATGGCTGATAAGTCGGAACAAGACCAATAAGATAACGACCTTCTTTTTCCGATTTCTCAGGCTGTAATTGGAAAAAAAGCTGCTGATTATTCCGCTCAATCATTAAATGGACGATATTTCCCGTTTGTACTTGTTCTAATAAATATCGCCATTCAAAAGGTTTAGAATTTACTGTGATGATTTTATCACCAGATAAGATGCCTGCCTTCGCTGAAACCGAGTTTTCGACTACATTTTTAATAATTGGTTCAACCTCTGCACCTTTTGGACGAACACCTAATGTCGTTAATGGATTTTCCTTATTTCCATCGACATTCCAGTTGCTCAAATCTAAGGTAAATTGGCGAGAAATATTTTCATCAATATGATTGCCCTCAACAAGGACGTACGATTCTCCAACCTTACCTAATAAGGCTAAAGTCGCCTCTTCCCAATTTTGAACGGCACGATTATCGACAGATTTAATTTCTAAATCAGGTTCTAATTTTGCATGGGCAGCAATAGAGTCTGGGATCACTGATCCGATGACAGGTTTAACTGTCGGTACTCCTACATTAAAAACAACCCAATAAGCCAAAATAGCAAATAAAAAATTCGCAACTGGCCCTGCAAGAACAATAAAAGCTCGCTGTAAAACGGTTTTACTTTGCAAAGATTGTATATCAGGCAACTGATGCTCTGGCTCACCGTTATGCATTTGTACATAGCCGCCCAATGGAATTAAAGAAAATGCAAATTCTGTGCCTTGCTTATCTTTCTTACGCCACAATACTTTTCCAAATCCAATCGAAAACCGTAGCACTTTCACGCCACATTTACGTGCAGCCCAAAAGTGCCCGTATTCGTGAACGAATACCAGCACGCAGATTAGGATAAAAAAGGCGAGCATTGATGTCATCAAAAAATCCTATAAGAAAAAGAAGAAGCCGATAGCAAACACAGGCACTGCAGCCGTTAAGCTATCAATACGATCTAAAATACCGCCGTGTCCTGGAATTAAATTACTGCTGTCTTTAATCCCCGCTTGGCGTTTAAACATACTTTCGCTTAAATCACCTAAAATTGAAACAGCCACCGTAACTACTGAAAGCACGGTAAACGCAGGTGTATTTAATTCACGCCCAAATACGTTTTCAGAAGTCACGTTTAAGAAAATCAGTGCAATAATCGCAGAAGTTATCACGCCACCAATCGCACCTTCCCAAGATTTACCGGGTGAAACTTTAGGAGCAAGTTTATGTTTACCGAATGCACGCCCTGCAAAATAAGCACCAGAATCCGCTCCCCAAACCAATAGGAAAACATAAAGTAATAAATAAGTGCCTTGATGCTCATTAAGATTATATTGATAAAAACGTAAAGCTAGCGTACCAATTAAAAATGGAATTAAGGTGCAGAAGCCAAAGATGAACTTCGCTGCAACTGATTTAGCCCAAATATCTGCAGATTTTGGATAACTAACTACAAGTGCAAATGCAATTAACCACCAAATGCCACCAATAAATAATAAAGGCGTTGTTTCATCGGTTAAAAAACGTGTTGCTTGAATATAAGATGTACCTGCAATGATCGGGAAAATTAATAAACAGGTTGTAACAAATGCCACGATTGCACGGGCAATCGGGCGTTTAAAACCTGCAAATTGCGCCCATTCCCACATTCCTAAGACAATAATCGCAGATAAACCGATCGTAAAAGCCAAAGGAGAAAGCCAAAATAGCGCTATCACCGCTAAAATAATCATCACGACTGCTGAAAGGACTCGTTCTTTAAGCATTGAATATTCCTTATAAATTAACAACCACCAAAACGGCGATCACGTTGTTGGTATGCGATAACGGCATCTGTAAATGCCTTTTCATCAAAATCTGGCCATAACACAGGGCTAAACACTAACTCAGCATAAGCAATCTGCCATAACAAAAAATTGCTGATTCGTTGCTCACCACTTGTTCGAATTAACAAATCAACCTGTGGTTGATCTTCCGTCACTAAGTGGCGTTGAACATAATCAGGGGTAATCTCATCAATAGCAAGCTCACCGTTTTTTACTTGTAATGCAATCTGTTTCGTTGCTTGGGTAATATCCCAATACCCACCATAATTCGCAGCAATATTTAAAATTAAGCCGGTATTATTCGCAGTTAATGCTTCCGATTGTGCAATTCGATTTTGCAAACTTTCACTAAAGGCTGATTTATCACCAATAATTTTGAGTCGAATATTATTTTTATGTAATTTTTTGACTTCAGAATCTAACGCTTTCATAAATAGCGTCATTAATGCGGACACTTCGGCTTCAGGTCTTGACCAGTTTTCGCTACTAAATGCGTAAAGCGTTAGTACCTTAATACCATGTTTAGCTGCAAAATTTACCGCAGAACGTACCGCTTTCACACCGTTTTGATGTCCAAATATGCGTAATTTCCCTTGCTGTTTCGCCCAACGCCCATTGCCGTCCATAATAATAGCAACGTGTTGTGGCATATTTTGAAGATCAATATTCACAGGAATTTACCCACTTAATAAAATAATGAATGTAGATGAATGAAAAATGGTGGTAACTATACCATAGGATAGCAAAGAGTGGAATTCACAATCCCTAGCCCCTTTGCTTTTATTTGATGTGAAGATTAAAAATTATCTTTTTTCTGACGCATTGCAATAAATTCGTCTAAAGTGACCGCTTGTAAAAACGGATTGATCTGTTTTTCAATACCAATCGTACTCGGTAACGTAGGTTTGTATTGTGAACGTAAAATATCTGCTCGCTCTTGATATTCCATTAATACACAGCTTGTCGCCATCACCGCTTCGGCAAATTTAAGATTACTTTGCGTATATTCATGACCTGCATAGACTTGCACAAAATCAGGCAAGGCTTTAAAACGTTGTAAGGCATCAAACTGAGCTTGGTAATCCCCTGTAAACACTCGTCCGCAACCACCTGAAAATAACGCATCACCGCAAAACAGATATTCATCATCAACCAAATAACTAATATGTTGAGCTGTATGCCCAGCACTCTCAATCACTCGCACCTTTAACCCTAACAGTTCAAACTGTTGCTCAGGGTAAACAATCTGATTGGCAAACTGACTGACTTCTTCTGAGCCATAAATAAGCATATCGGGAAATTGTGCCACTAAATCAGCCACGCCATCAGTGTGGTCGTGGTGATTATGGGTAAGTAAAATAGCGGTCGGATTAAGCTGATATTTTTCAAGAAAAGCTAATACAGCTTGAGCCTCTGCTGGATCGACAATAATCGCTTGGTTCTCTTTTTGTAAAATCCAAATGTAATTATCCGAAAGGGCTGGAATTGGGGTGATTTGAAGCATATTAATTTTCCAAGTAGGTCGGGCATTTATGCCCGACTTTGCTGTTTTTTATAAATAATTGTCGGGCATAAATGCCCGACCTACTTATTTCAAAAATAACGCTGCCGCCCCACGCACACCGCTTGAGTCGCCGTGGATCGCTTTTTTGATGACAGGTACTTCCGCAGTACGTAATAAATACTTCGGTAACGCTTTCGGTAAAGCTTCATAAATATAGTCGAAGTTCGATAAACCACCGCCAAACACAATCATATCTGGATCAAGTACCGTAATATAATTTGCCACTGAAATTGCCATTAACTCAATGTATTTCTCAACAAACTCAACGGTTTTCTCATCTTTATCATAAAAACGCTGAATAATGTTTTTTGCATCAACTTTTTCGCCGACTAAATCATTATAAAGCATCTCAAAACCACGTCCTGAAACGTAGCTATCTAAGCAAGCAGTATTACCACAACCACATTTATAAATCGGTGCCTTATCCCAACCCAGTAATTTCAATGCGTGGTAGTTAAGCTGAATATGCCCTACTTCACCCGCCATACCGATTTGACCTGAGTGTGCTTTACCGTTTAACACAATACCGCCACCAAAACCTGTACCAATAATCAAGCCTAACACCGTTGAATATTGCAGATTGCTTTCATCCCACGCTTCCGATAAAGCCAAGCAGTTCGCATCGTTTTCAACACGCACTTCACGCCCTAAACGCACTTCCAAATCTTGAATAATTTTATTGCCGTGAACCACTGCAATATTCGCAATTTCTGCAATCCCTGTTTTATGGTTTACAAACCCAGGCACACCAAGCCCCACAGTGCCTTGTTCGCCAAATTTCGCATCAGCATTACGCACTAAGGTTTCCACCGTTCTTAACCAATCCTCATAGCTTGTTTGCGGAGTTGGCACACGCTCGCTGTGTAACTTCTCTAATTTCTCATTAAAGGCAGCCAATTCAATTTTTGTACCGCCAATATCTAAACCATAATAAACCATCGTTAGCCTCGCTTTTTAAATAATGTCCATTTTTCTAAGAACGGGATTAGCCATAAAAAGATAATCAAGTGGAAACCCCATGCAATCAAAGTACTGACAAACAGATCAATAGGATAATGCATTCCTAAACGTAAACGACTGAGCAGTATCAATCCTGCCCATAAAGTTGTAAAAATTTGCGCAAAAATAACCGCTTGCCCACGCATACCAAAGAGTAATCCTGCAAACATCAACATCCAAGAGACCGCAAAAATGGTATGCCCAGAAGGGAACGAATACCCTAATTCATCTGCTTGATGCTCAACGACAAATTGATTCTCTGGTTGTGCAAATTTTAATATTGCTGCTTCCTGTTCGGATTTAGACAACGCATAAAATGCGACCGTATCCGCTTGAAACATTTGCGTGACAAAAGGACGTGGCTCTTTAAATATCACTTTCATTCCATCTTTAGTGATTTGTGTTGTACCCAATGAAATCAAGCAAACCAAACTCACTAGCATCCAAGAGTAACGAAAACGTGTAAGCCATATTAGCCATAGAATAAATAAGATACAAGTGATAACCGCATAAGGCACTGATCCCGTTTCAGTCACAATAAATAACAACCAATCAACGGTATTTA
Organism: Actinobacillus indolicus; assembly: GCF_901764975.1. Lineage (GTDB taxonomy): Bacteria > Pseudomonadota > Gammaproteobacteria > Enterobacterales > Pasteurellaceae > Glaesserella > Glaesserella indolica_B. The sequence continues at coordinate 76,688 of NZ_CABFKH010000006.1, forward strand.
CACCAAGATTTGCCACTAAAGTCCAACGCCATTCAAGAAACCAAACTGTAATTGGGATTAACAGCATCAAAAAGGTTAAATACGAAAGCTTCTTTACCACGAAAAATTTCTTCATAAAAAAACCGCTTGCGACAACAAGCGGTCAGTTTCAATCTATTTTTTACCAATTAAATCGCTTTAGTCGCCTTTGGCAAGCTGATTTTCTTCTCTTCACTTTGACGATAAAGCACTAAAATATGCCCAATAGTTTGCACTTCCACCGCTTTGGTTTCACGCACAATCGCATCAATGATCAACTGTTTCATCTCACGATCAGCCCCTGCGATCTTCACTTTAATCAACTCGTGGTGATCTAACGCATTTTCGATCTCGGCTAACACTCCTTCGGTTAAACCATTACCACCGAGCATAACGACAGGGCTTAAATGATGAGCAAGCCCTTTTAAAAATTGTTTCTGTTTTGTTGTTAAATTTACTGACATTAAAATTGCCTTTCTATGCTAAAAAAATCGGCATAGAAAATAGCATATTCAGAATAAATTTTAAAGCTAAAGATATGCTAAAATAGGCGAAACTGACTTAATTTCAAAAAGGATAACCTATGCCAACGCTTAGTGTCGCTATGATTGTCAAAAACGAATCGCAAGATCTTGCCCAATGTTTAGAAACTGTCAAAGGTTGGGTGGATGAAATCATCATCTTAGACTCTGGAAGTAGCGACAATACCAAAGAGATCGCCTTACAATACGGAGCAAAATTCTATGAAAACACCGATTGGCGAGGCTTTGGTAAACAACGCCAACTTGCTCAACAATATGTCACCAGCGATTACGTCCTTTGGCTTGATGCTGACGAACGTGTCACCCCAGAATTAAAACAGAGCATACAACAAGCGGTCAGTTCTGATGAAAAAAATACGGTTTATCAAATAGGTCGTTTAAGCGAAGTTTTTGGCAGACAAATTCGTCATTCAGGGTGGTATCCTGATTATGTGGTGAGACTTTACCGGACGGATTTTGCCAAATACGGCGATGAACTTGTTCACGAAAAAGTCCATTATCCAAAAGAAGCCAAAGTAACCAAACTTAAAGGCGATCTATTGCATTTTACTTATAAAGATATTCACCATTATTTAGTGAAATCAGCAAGTTACGCTAAAGCTTGGTCAGAGCAAAGAGCCAAAGCAGGCAAAAAAGCAACCTTATTCCAAGGCGTTACACACGCTGTTGGCTGTTTTGTAAAAATGTATATTTTAAAAGCTGGTTTTCTTGATGGTAAGCAAGGCTTTTTACTTGCGATTCTTTCCTCACATTCTGTCTTTGTAAAATATGCAGATTTGTGGAATAGAGCTCGCCAGTAATCGAAGTGCTTGGTGAGGTATTTAGCCTACTATGTCTATTTATTTCTATCTCCTGGTAAATAAAAGGATTTATATGTATGCTCTAATACTTCGCCTACCTCGCGCCATTTATCCAATAAATGCCCCATAGGAAGAACCTTCCCTTGTTCAAAGTAATATTGTTGAGATTGTAGTGATGAGAAAGCAAAAATCACGCCATGGTATTCCCAATCTTTCTCTGGATCTAAATTCTGTTTTGCATAACGTATAAAAGTCTCTTTTAATACAGTCTCCATATCTCTTCGCAAATCACATTTTGGCGTTTTAATTTTCCATAACGCTAAAATTAATTTAGATTTTTCTGCTACGGATGGCGCTAATTTTTTAAGTGAAAAATCAAGATGATGATTTTCGAAACGCTCTTGAACAATCTTTGTATACTCTTGCAAAATCTCCTTACACAATTTTTGGACTAAATCATTTTTGCCTCGATAATACTTATAAAATGTTGAGCGATTTACCAATGCCTGATCAATAATCTCTTGAACTTGAATATCCTTAAACGCTTTAGTCTCTAGCAAAAAGAGAAATGCATCGCGAATAGCGTTATGTGTTTTTATCACGCGTAAATCAATTTTTTCCTTTTTATCCACACACATTGTCCTATTTATATGGTTATCAACATAAACTTAAACTTTTTGGTGGTATTATACAAATCTAAAAACAATATAATGAAATTATTTTTGATCTTTTTATTTATCATTATTTATGTCTTTAGAATCGAACGGATATCAATTCAAGCCACATGAAATGCCAATGATGGCAGGTTCACCTGCCTCTCCCGACCATCAATTAAGTCGACGTATTGCTTATCTTATTATTGGTTTTATTCTCTCACTCAATGCAGGTCTGCAAAACGGTCTGTTAATTGTGTCATTACCGCAATTAAGAGGCGATCTTGGTTTAACGCTTGAGCAAAGTGGCTGGATTCAAGTCAGTTACTACATGACTTATGCCTGTATGAGTATTATGTTCTTTAAAATACGCCAATCTATAGGGGTTGCACGTTTTACAAGAATATCGTTATCTCTCATGCTAATCAGTAACCTATTACAAATCTTGTTTAATAATTACACGATAGAGCTCATATCAAGAGGGTTCTCAGGTGTTTCTGCAAGTGGGTTAATGGTTGTTTCCATGTTCTACTTTATGCAAGGGCTACCTACGAAATCTAAAATTCTTGGCGTTGCTCTTGGGGGTGGGGTTATGCAATTTGGTATACCTGTTGCTCAAATTATTATGCCAGCCCTATTTGAAGATGGAAACATCGAAAATATATTTATATTTCAATGTGTAATCACCTTTTTATGTATCGGTTGCGTAATAAAATTACCACTGCCGCCTGCGATTATTTCTAGAGATTTAACCAAAGTCGATCTGATGAGTTTTGCGTTATTTGCAACAGGAATCGCGTTATTTTGTGGATTTCTGGTACAAGGAAGAATTGTCTGGTGGACAACAGATTGGCTAGGTATCTTACTTGCCGTCAGCATTTTAATGACAGGGTTAGGGCTATGGATAGAATCAAAACGCCATCGTCCTATGCTCGATTGGTCATGGATTTCAACACCACAGATACTTATGTTTGGTTTTCTTGGTGCGGTTATTCGAGTTTTAACCTCCGAGCAAACAGTAGGTGCAGCGGGTTTAATGGCAACATTAGGAATGACAAATCAAGAACTGACAACCTTATATGTGTTTATCTTAAGCTCTTCTATTTTCGGACTTATTATGAGTCTTGTTACATTCAAAATTACGGACTTACGCCGTCCTATCTCAATTGCGTTATTAGGCATTGCAATAGGCTCTTTTTTGGATAGTCATATTGGATTACAAACTCGCCCTGAACAAATTTATCTGAGCCAATCTATTATTGCCTTTTCAACCATCTACTTTTTTTCACCCATGATTATAGAAGGACTTATTAGGGCTCTAGCTGTCAGTCAAATGCATATTATGAGTTTTTCTGCTGTATTTGGTATTTCTCAAACTGTAGGTGGATTAACAGGAGCAGCTGTTTTTAGTGCATTTATCACTTATCGAAGTAAAGAACACTTATTAGATATAGAACAGTATCTAAGCTTAACAGAGCCTCATGTTGCATTTGAGCTAAGCCAGCTCACTCAACAGTTTATTTCTACAAGTAATGATATCGTGACAGCTCAAGCCAAAGCGATGCAAGCTCTATTATCTCAAGCTACCGTAGAGGCAACTATCCATGCTTATAACGATCTCTTTTTCCTAATTGGCATCATTTCCGTTATTGCATTTATCTATACGTTGATCACTTGGATATACCGGAAATTAATGAAAAAGCCACTTTTAGCCAAAGAATTATCTATTTTAATGTCAAAAACAAAATAAGAGAAAACCTATGACAACAACTCAACACACACAAAATAATACACCAGAAAAAAATACTGAGACTAAATCGCATGTCACTCATGGAAAATGGGAACCTAAAAAAAACCACTCTGGCTCCCTTATCTTTTTACTCAGTATTGCGATTGCCGTACTCACTGTACTCTATATTTGGCGTCTACCTCCTTTTGCCATGGATACTGCCTATACAAATAATGCCTATGTCAAAGGACAAACTACATTAATTAGCCCTAAAGTCTCTGGATATGTACAATCTATTTTTGTCCAAGACTTTCAACATGTTGAAAAAGGAGAGGCATTGCTCAAAATTGATGATGAGTTTTATCAAACAAAAGTCGCTCAAGCAAAAGCGACTTTAAAAGCACAACAAGCTCTTCTTGATAAACTACCTCAAACCCGTAACGTTGCAAAATCAACATTAGCCGCAAGAAAAGCCGCAGTAGAGAGTGCTAATGCACAATTAAACTTCGCAACCATTGAACAAAAACGAGCGATGGAATTAAACAAAACAAAATCCATCTCTAAACGAGAGCTGGATCAAATTATGAACGTACAAAAACAAGCACAATCTACTCTAGATCAAGCAAAAGCACAGTACGCGATTGCAGAACAAGATTTAGAAAGCCTAAATGCAACTGAAAAAAATTTGATGGCGAGTGTTGAAAATGCCCAAACGGCTCTAGATCTCGCACAACAAGATCTCAATAATACGACGATTTATGCTCCTGAGTCAGGTATCCTCAGTCAAATTAGCACAAAAAAAGGACAGCTCGTTTCTGCAGGTACTCAATTATTTTATCTCGTACCTCAAACCTCTTGGATCATCGCGAATTTTAAAGAGGCTGACACTGAATATATCACAATAGGACAAGCTGCCAAAATATCTGTTGATGCATTAGGCGGCAAACAATTTGAGGGTAAAGTAACTGAAATAGCTCCAGCAACTGCATCTGAATTTAGTTTAATCAAAGCGGATAGTGGTACAGGAAACTTCGTAAAAATTGCCCAACGCATTCCAATTAAAATTGAGCTACTGCCAAATCAAAAAAATCTAGAACGAATTAAGCCGGGTATGTCCGTAGAAGTGAATATTAACTTGAAATAGTTAAAAAATATTTAGGTAAGCGGTAGGTTATTGCAAAACTTTTGCAAAATCCAACCGCTTGTCACTATGCCCATATTCTCTCAATAAACGGCAGAATCTCCGTTAATGCCTTATCTATCGGAATTAAGGTCAAGTTTTTCTGAGAAGCTTTATCTGACGGTGGACAAAATGCGATATGTTTATCGGCATCATTTAACGGCTTCCAACGGCGTGGAATAGCAGATAGACGACTTGGGTAAAAGCCAACCGTTGCAATATTTAATGCCCCACAAATGTGTAAAGGCCCTGTTGAACCTGCAATAAAGAGATCAGCACAGGCTAACGATTTAGTAAAATCGGTTAATCCATCATTTTTATCGTAAATCGCCACATTCTTATGATTTACTAATTGTTGCAATGCCTGAGCAGTTTCACTTTCATTTGGCCCTGCTGTCAAAATCACTTGGCAATCAAATTTCGCTAAAATTCCTGAAATTAAATCTGCATATTGATTCAAAGATAAATTCGTCGCAGATCCCCCTGTACTACTATGAACAAAAAGCCATTTTTTATTGCCATCTAACTTTAGCAACTCTATTAATTTGCTTTTTTGCATATTCAAACATTCATTATCAAAAGACAAATAAGGTGTTGTTGGCTCAATCGCTGTAATTTGATTATCTTTTAAAAAATAACGTACTAAGTCTAAATTATATTCATACTCTGCTTTTTCAGAACGAGAGCGTCGCTGGGTTAAACGGTGATTATATAAAAATTGAAAGAGTTTCGTGGCTGGTGCTAAACGGTAAGCAATACTGCTTTTCCAAACTAATTTGGCATTATACCAATCAGACACAAAACTAATCACTGCATCAAACTTTTCAGATCTTACCACTTGTAACACTCGTTCATTTTCAGCTTTATTTTGTTTATCTGAACTATCCAAAATAATACCGTCTAAATAAGGGCAGATTTCCGCTAATGGTGCTGTATATTTAGGAACAAGGGCAATAATTTGGCAATTCTGCATTGATTTTTTTAACATCGCAAATGCCGCCCAAGCCAGCATAAAATCGCCAATTTTATCGTTACGAATAACAAGAATTTTCTTCATCTTCTGATTTCCCAAATAAAAACTAAAAAATAAGGGGATATAAAATCCCCTTATTTTGCCACATTCTATGTGATTACAGAATCTCTTTCGCCTTCGCTACCACGTTATCTACGGTAAAGCCGAAGAGTTTGAATAATTCACCTGCTGGTGCTGACTCACCGAAGCTATTCATACCAACAATGCGGCCACCAAAGCCAACATATTTATACCAGAAATCTGAAATACCCGCTTCAATCGCTACACGTTTGGTCACTGAGCTTGGTAATACCGATTCACGATAAGCTTCATCTTGTGCGTCAAACACGTTAGTGCTTGGCATTGAAACCACACGAACTTTATGCCCTTCTGCACTTAATACATCAGCCGCTTTCATCGCTAATTCAACTTCTGAACCTGTTGCGATTAAGATTAAATCTGGGCAATCGCCTTTTTCGCAGCATTGACGTAGGATATAACCACCACGAGCCACGTTGGCAAGTTGTTCTGGGGTACGTTCCATTTGAGCTAAGTTTTGACGAGTGAAAATTAATGCACTTGGACCATCTTTACGTTCAACAGCCGCTTTCCATGCCACCGCAGATTCCACTTGGTCACATGGTCGCCACGTTTGAAGATTTGGAATTAAACGTAATGCAGCAGTTTGTTCAACTGGTTGGTGAGTTGGGCCATCTTCACCTAAGCCGATAGAGTCGTGGGTGTAAACGAATAATGCACGTTGTTTCATTAATGCCGCCATACGCACCGCATTGTGTGCATATTCCATAAACATTAAGAAGGTCGCACCGTATGGGATAAAGCCACCGTGTAAAGCAATACCGTTCATAATCGCTGACATACCAAACTCACGCACACCGTAGTTGATGTAGTTACCATCAACATTGTAATCCGCACGGATTGGTTTTGAACCAGACCATAATGTTAAGTTTGAACTTGCTAAGTCTGCCGATCCACCTAAAAATTCAGGAAGAATGTGTGCATAGGCTTCAATCGCATTTTGCGACGCTTTACGGCTTGCAATGTTCGCTGGATTCGCTTGTAATTTTTCAATGAATGCTTGTGATTCTGCTGCCCAGTTTGCTGGTAATTCACCTGCAACACGGCGTTTAAATTCAGAGGCAAGCTCTGGGTAAGCGGTTTCATAAGCTGCAAATTTTGCATTCCACTCTTTCTCTGCAATTAAACCTTTTGCTTTTGCGTCCCATTCTGCATAGATTTCAGCTGGAATAACAAAAGGTGCGTGTTCCCATTTTAAGTATTCACGCGCAGCCGCAATTTCTGCATCGCCTAATGGTGCACCGTGACAATCGTGCGAGTTACATTTGTTTGGTGAACCATAACCGATAATGGTTTTACAGATAATTAACGTCGGGCGTTCTGTTTCTAATTGTGCATTTTCAATCGCAAATTTGATCTCGTCTGCATTATGACCGTCAACACCACGAATCACATGCCAACCGTAAGACTCAAATCGCATTGCAGTATCGTCAGAGAACCAACCATCAACATGACCATCAATCGAAATATTGTTGTCATCATAGAAAGCAATTAATTTCCCTAAGCCTAAAGTTCCTGCTAATGAGCAAGCCTCGTGCGAAATCCCTTCCATTAAACAGCCGTCACCTAAAAATGCATAGGTGTAGTGGTTTACAATCTCATGACCTTCACGGTTAAACTGTGCCGCTAAGGTTTTTTCCGCAATCGCCATACCTACCGCATTGGTAATCCCTTGACCTAACGGACCCGTTGTAGTTTCAACACCTGGTGCATAACCATATTCTGGGTGACCTGGTGTTTTAGAGTGTAATTGACGGAATTGTTTTAAATCTTCAATTGAAAGATCGTAGCCTGTTAAGTGTAAAAGGCTATAAATCAACATTGAGCCGTGTCCGTTTGAAAGTACAAAGCGGTCACGATTTGCCCATGCTGGATTGGTTGGATTGTGTGATAAAAAATCACGCCATAACACTTCCGCAATATCCGCCATCCCCATTGGCGCACCTGGGTGACCTGAATTTGCTTTTTGCACTGCGTCCATGCTTAAAAAACGGATAGCATTTGCCAGTTCTCTACGTTCTGCCATTATTTACTCCTAGAAAGAAATTAACCTAAAATAGTTTTTGGATTCTACACTATTTTTTACAAACTCGGGCGTAAAATCTTGCATTTAAAACGTGATCCAGATCACATTATTATAATTGTTGAAATCTATTCCAAATTAACGTAGAATGCCGACTCTTTTTGGTGCTGAGTTAATGCTCAGTTTATTTTTTAATACATATGGTACTAGACAGCCAAGTAGTATGAGCTAGTGGCGATATGGCTTCGTTAGAGGTTTTCTATAATGAAACAAGGTATTCACCCAAATTATGTAGAAATTACTGCAACATGTTCATGCGGTAATGTGATCAAAACTCGCTCAACAGTGGGTAAAAACTTAAATCTTGACGTGTGTGGTAACTGCCACCCATTCTATACTGGTAAACAACGTGTTGTTGATACTGGTGGTCGTGTTGAACGCTTCAACAAACGCTTCAGCATTCCAGGTACAAAATAATAAAATTGTCATATTCAAAAACCCTGCACATTGCAGGGTTTTATTTTATTCAGAGTATTGATTTATAAATACGTTTATATGTATTATTAGTTAACAAGCTAATATGCTAAAATTATTCTCGCCGTAATATAGTTCTAATAATATCATGGATACTCTAATGGAAAATGAAAACTATTTCCCTCGCATATTTGTAATCAGTCTAAAAAACTCACCAAGAAGAGATGTCATTAGAAAGCACCTAAACTCATTAGGCCTTCATTTTGAGTTTTTTGATGCTATATATGGAAAAGATCTATCTGAAGAACAATTATCAAAAATAGACTATAACTTTTATCCTAAAAACTATGGCGCTCGTTCCCCTTTAACTTTAGGTGAAATTGGTTGTGCTATAAGTCATATCAAGTTATATGAACATATAATAAATAACAACATTCCTGAAGCTATTATTTTTGAAGATGATGTTTTCTTACATTTATACTTTAAAAAGATACTAATGGATGCCTTAAACAAAACACCTAAAAATAAGGAAATTTTATTTTTATATCATGGAAAAGGAAAGATATTTCCATTTCCAAAGAATTTAATTGAGAGATATAAACTTGCTAAATACATTAAGCCTTCAAAAAGCTCTAAGAGATGTATTATTGGTGCTGCAGCTTACCTTATTACTTGTCATGGAGCCAAAAAATTATTAGAGCATGCATATCCTATAAGGATGCCTGCCGATTTTCTCACAGGTTTAATCCAAATAACTAGAATTAATGCATATGGAGTAGAGCCATCATGTGTATTTACTGGTGCTGAATCAGAAATTGATTCTCAAGGAGAACGAGATAATAAATAGTAGATAAATTTGATATATATTTATCTACAAGCATAACCTTAATATGATAGACTATATGAAAAAAAAATCTATTCTTATATGTATTTCTACCAACCTTGGTATATCTAAACTAATTCATGATAATCTCAGACATCACAATTTTGATGTTACTCTTCTTATTGAGAATAATGGAGAAATTGAAAAATTCAAATACCCTTCCATTTTTTCTAGATTAAAAGTAAAATTCCAAAAGTTATTTCTGAGAGATAAATTAGCGAAAAAAAAACTAGAATCAAATATCCTAAAGAAAAGACTCATAAAAAATAAAATAGATAAATTTGATTATTCTCTGTTTTTCCTTGCACATAATTTTTCTATAGATTTAGTCTCTTATATAAAAAATAGGACATCGGATAATGGAATGATAAATTTCCAATGGGATGGAATGAGTAGGTACCCTTCTATTTATGATTATGTCAAACTATTCGACAGGTTTTATGTATTTGATCCTAAAGATGTAAAAAACGATTTTTTACCTGCTACAAATTTTTATTTTGATCACAATCTTAACCATCTTCATTTTGAATATGATTTTTATTTTCTAGGTGCGCACAACGCTTATAGAAAAAAAATTATTATTGATTTTGCTAACTTTGCCAAAAAAAGACATTGGAATATAAATATCATAATCATTTCCCAGAAAATAAAAAATATCTATCCATCTAATATTACAGAGCTTGAAATACAAGAAGCAATTAGTTTTAGTGATAACTTGACATTATCTAAGAAAGCCAAAGTATTATTAGATTTTGTGATTGATGAACATAAAGGATTATCATTTAGAGCCTTTGAAGCTCTTGGATATAATAAAAAACTGATCACTACGAATAAAGAGATCACCAAATACGACTTTTATCACCCAAATAATATTTTTATATTAGATAATAATTTTGATGAGATTCCTGATTTTTTAGAAAAACCTTATCAGGATATCGACCCTAAAATCAAAGAAAAATATAGTTTTGGAAATTGGATTAAATATGTTCTTGATATACATCCACATCAACCTATTTTATTACCACTAGATAATCATGAAGAAAATAAAACAGTTTCTTAGAAATATTCGACTCGCCATTGGCAAGCAAATTTTTGACAAAAAAAGACCGCTTGTAAAAGGATTATTTCCTCCGAAAAAGCTCTTATTTCTCCGCCAAGACGGAAAAATTGGAGATTATATTGTTAGCTCATTTGTTTTTAGAGAAATTAAAAAGCACTCCCCTAACACAGAAATTTCGGTTGTCTGTTCTCATAAAAATGCTTATCTTTTTGAAAAAAATCCTTATATCGATAAGCTTTATTTCGTGAAGACAAAGGATATCGCTGACTATATCAAATGTGGGAGAACATTAGCAAAAGAGTCTTTTGATTTTGTTATTGATCCTACGGTTACCTTAAGAAACGGAGACTTATTATTTTTACGCCTGATTAATGCAAAAAATTATGTCGGTTATAAAAAAGAACATTATGCATTATTTAATATAAATATTGACGATCAAAAAGCACATTTTAGCGAAATTTATCGTCAGGCATTAGAATTAATCGGTTTTAACCATATCTCGACCCAATACGATATTCCTTCAGATCAAAAAAGTGCCGAAGATATTTCTCTTTTCCTAAAAGAAAATAAATTAACCTCTTATACTGCTGTTAATTTCTTTGGAGCTGGTTCAGCAAGACGCTTTAATGATAATGCAATGACAACATTATTAACTCACTTGACTAACAATACAACGCATATTGTGCTGCTCACCTTTCCAGAGGTCACAGATAAACTACAAAAGCTTGCTAATAATTATAAAAATGTCACTGTTTATGAAAATACATCCAATATTTTTCATACGATTGAATTAATTAAACATGCCAATACGGTTATTTCACCAGATACCTCCATAGTACATATTGCCGCTGGTTTTCATAAACCACTCATTGCTTTTTATAGCCAAGATGAAGAAAATTTTATAAATTGGCACCCGAATAACCAAGCCAAAACACATATCATTCGATTTGAAAAAAGCGTGAATGAAATAGATTTTACGCAAATCAAACCCGAATGGTTACAGACTAAGTGAAAATAAATGGACTTCCAATCTCTTAAACTTTTTTTAGACATTACTCAAACCCGTAGTTTTATTCGTACTGCAGAAAAAAATCATATGAGTGCCTCCACACTTTCTCGCCATATTCAACGTATGGAGCAAGAGATCGGGCAGCCGTTGTTTTTAAGGGATAATAGGCAAGTGATTTTGACAGAAGCGGGGGTACGATTTTCACATTTTGCGGAGCAAACTTGGAATGAATGGCAAAAAATTCAACGCCATTTCTCTCCAAATCAAACAGAATTAGAGGGGGAGCTTAAACTTTTCTGTTCTGTCACAGCCTCTTACAGCCACTTACCACGCATTTTAGCGAAATTTAGAAAACGATATCCTAAAATTGAAATAACATTAAATACAGGTGACCCAGCCAAAGCATTACATAGCGTTCAATCGCTACAGTCAGATATTTCTCTCGCAGGAAAACCTGAAAACTTACCCAACAATATTATTTTTCATTATATTGATGATATCCAACTGTCATTGATAGCCCCTCGAGTAGCTTGTTCAGCAACACAGTTGTTACAACAAACACCGATTGATTGGCAAAATATGCCTTTTATCTTGCCCGTTGATGGACCTGCTCGCAAGCGGATAGATCATTGGTTTAAATTGCAAAAAATTAAAGAGCCTAAAATTTACGCCACGGTAGAAGGACATGAAGCGATTGTACCGATGGTTGCCTTGGGCTGTGGTGTTGCCATGATCCCTGATGTTGTAGTTCAGCAAAGTCCAGTTGCAAATCAGATTTCGCGAATTCAATTAGATAAACCGATTGAGGCCTTTGAGTTAGGTATTTGTGTTCAACAGCGTCGTTTACAAGAGCCAATCATTCATGCTTTTTGGGCGCTTTTATCTGATCTAAATTAAACTTTCTTTATTAAATTCTGCTAAAATGGTTCGATTTTTTAAACATAACCGGAGACCAAAAATGAAAATTGTTGAAGTAAAACACCCGCTTATTAAACATAAAATTGGTTTAATGCGTGCTGCTGATGTAAGCACAAAAGATTTCCGTGATTTAGCAACCGAAGTAGGAAGCCTTTTAACTTATGAAGCAACTGCAGATTTAGAAACCGAAAAGGTGGTTATTGAAGGGTGGAACGGTCCTGTTGAAATTGAAAGAATTAAAGGGAAAAAAGTCACTGTTGTACCGATCCTACGAGCTGGTTTAGGCATGATGGATGGTGTATTAGAACATGTACCAAGTGCTCGTATTAGTGTCGTTGGTATCTACCGTAATGAAGAAACCTTAGAGCCAGTACCTTATTTCAAAAAATTAGCTAATGATGTGGGTGAACGTTTAGCCATTGTTGTTGATCCAATGCTAGCAACTGGTGGTTCTATGATTGCCACTCTTGATCTTTTAAAAGCTGCAGGCTGTAAACAAATCAAAGTGTTAGTTTTAGTTGCTGCACCAGAAGGTATCAAAGCCTTAGAAGCAGCACACCCTGATATCGAACTCTATACCGCGGCAATTGATAGTCACTTAAATGAAAATGGCTATATTATCCCAGGCTTAGGTGATGCAGGTGATAAAATTTTCGGTACAAAATAAGTAAGATAAAAAACAAAAAAAACCTAAGGACATCCTTAGGTTTTTTCATTATTACCAACTGCCTCCAGCGCCGCCACCGCCTGTACTACCGCCGCCGAAACCACCACCGCCACTTCCGCCGCCAAAACCACCGCCAAATCCGCCACCTCGACGACTTCCACCAAATCCACCGCCGAAGCCACCATTTAAACCGCCACTACGGCGAATAGCATCTACATCTCTTAGAATTCGTCCTGCATTACTTGGACTAACGTAAGTATTTCCACCACGAGATAAAATATTAAAGAGGAAAAAGATAGCCACCGCAGCAATAATAAATATTTCAAAGTCCTCAAATTCACCGCTACTATCTTGTGCAACGGGAGCCGGTGCATATTCGCCTTGTGTTGCGGCAATAATAGAGGATAATCCTTTTGCTATACCTTGTGCATACTGCCCTTGTTTAAAATAAGGAGTGATATCATTGCGAATAATGGATGATGCAATAGCATCGGGTAATGCACCTTCTAAGCCACGCCCTGTCGCAATAAAGAGTTTTCGATCATCTTTTGCAACCAAAAGCAACACACCATTATTCTCTTTTTGACGACCAATACCCCATTTATTAAATAAGTTATGGGTATAACTAGAGACTTCTTCCCCATCGGTTGTCGCTACAATCACGACTGCAATTTGAGAACTCGTTTTTTTACCATAATCTGTTAGAGCATTCTCTAGAGTTTGCTTGTCTTGAGAACTTAATGTTTGTGTATAATCACTCACATAACGAAATGGATTCGGTGCATCTGGATAAGCAGCCCAAAGATGAGAAGAAAAGAAAATTAAAATAAATAATCCAAAAGATTTTAATATTTTCATTTTAAAATCACCTCATTCGGCAATTCATTACTATCATTCTGCTGAATTGGAAAATGCTGCGCTAATTGAACTTCAACTTGCTTAATGCCTTCACAAATAGCTTGAGTGAAATCACCTTTCTGGCAAGACAACTTCATTGACTCATAAACAGATTGCCAAAATTCATCACCGACTTTCTGATGAATGCCCTCATCTCCAATTACAGCAACATAATGAGGCTTAAAAGAGAGATAAATCAGCACACCATTACGTTGTTCTGTTTCTCTCATTTGCAACTCATCAAATAAAACATTAGCGCGTTCTATTGCTGACGTACATTTTTTAGCTTTACGTTCAACAACAACACGCAACTCTGCGGAAGTTTGCTGTTCTAAATGTGAAATTGCCTCTTCGATTTTCGCTGTATCTAAAGGTAACTTTCTTTGAAATAAAGAAAAGAAGTTCATTTTAATTTCCATAAACGTAGGGGCGAATTACATTCGCCCCCATAACTGAAATAAATTCAACTTAGTTAAAATTCACCACAGGTGCTTTTTCTGAACCTGCTTCTGCTTTAAATTGTGGCTTCGCTTTGAAACCGAAAATCCATGCTGCTAATTTAGTTGGGAACTGACGTACTTGTTTATTGTACTCTTTTACCGCACCGTTAAAGTTATTACGCTCTACATTAATACGGTTTTCTGTTCCTTCAATTTGAGCTTGCAAATTCAAAAAGCCCTCATGCGCTTTTAACTCAGGATATTTTTCCACACTGACTAATAAACGAGATAATGCAGAATTTAATCCTTGTTGAGCCTGTTGGAATTGTGCCATTTGCTCTTCCGTTGCATTGGTTGGGTCAATACGTGTTTGAGTTGCTTTTGCACGAGCTTCGATCACATTAGTGAGCGTCTCTTTTTCAAAATTTGCCTGACCTTTCACTGTATTAACTAAGTTCGGAATTAAATCCGCACGGCGTTGATAAGCAGACTCCACATTCGCCCATACAGAATTAATATCTTCTTCTGCTTTCACTAATTCGTTATAACTATTTTTTAACGTAATACCGCCAACGACAGCAACAACAGCTAGAACGATGATGATAAGCCACTTTTTCATAAATAATCCTCTAAATAATTAAAAAAATTTCGGTGCGAAATATAGCATAAATTACACGTTCTCACGTACTTTTTCATTACTTTTGCTAAAAATTTGTTCTTTTAATACACCGATCAACTCTTGCCTAATAACTGATAGCTTTGGACGTTCATTTTGCTGGAACATCACTGGACGGCAAAACTCCATAGCCTTAATCCCCAAACGTGCCGTCAGTAACCCTACACCAATCCCTTGTGCCGCACGAACGGATAAACGCGCAGTGAGATTTTGTGAGAAAAAATCTAACCCTACATCGCTAGCAATTTCCGTTGCCCCTGCAAAGACCATATTCGTCATCACCATTCGGAACAGTTTTAAACGGCTGATATAGCCCAACTCCATTCCATAGGCTTTGGTGATTTTATTGACTAAAGCAATGTTTCGCCACGCTACCATCAAAATATCCACCAACGCCAAAGGGCTTACCGCAACGATAATTGCGTTTTCCGCCGCACTTTTGCTAATCATCTTTTTGACTTGGTTATCAATCGGGTTTAATACATTTTCGCTGAAAAGATACAGTACTTCTTTGCTATTATAGGCTTCATCAAGCTGAGATTGCCAACGTTGCTCCGCTTGTTGCACCATTGGCGTTTGAGCCAAATTTTTAACCACCGATTTGCAAAATTCTCGTGCTTTCTCACCGCTTGTATCGGCTGTTTCCAGTAGTAATTGTTGACTCACTTGTTGATGATGATGGTGTTTACGCAACCAACGTAGCTTCCGCCATTCATTGATGATAGCACCAACACCTGCCAAGCTAATACCCAAAAAAGCAATAGAGAAGGCAAAGTAAATCCATTGATTGGCTTGCCAAGTATCAATTAACCATTGCACCGATTGAGCAATAGTCGCAACACCAAACAGAGCCAATGCAGCAAGAAATAATCGTAACCAAAAGCGAGAGGGTTTTAAACTTTCTTCAATAATGAGTTCTGCCTCAACCAATTTTGGCTCTTCGTCAAGCTGAATCTCTGCTTCATTAAACTCTTGTTTAGGTTGATGTTTTTCGTCTTGTTCAACCGTTTCTTCAGTAAAAATGCGTTTTTCCATTAAAATTCCACCGCTTGTATAATATGCTGTTTTAACCCTTCATAGCCGTGTTCTGTTTTGAGAATATCAAACAGTTGCACAGCTTCAGGATATTCTTTATCAAGATAACGTAGCCACTGTTTAATGCGTGCAACATGATAAAAGCCGGTATCCAGTTCGTTTTCCATATGCACATATTGGAATAAGAGCTGTAATACCTCGTTCCACGCCATTTTAGGTTGATTATATTTCACAACTTTGCTTAAATTTGGCACATTTAACGCCCCACGTCCAATCATTAACGCATCGCAAGCGGTCACTTCACGGCATTTTTTTGCAGATGTGTAGTCCCAAATTTCACCATTCGCAATCACAGGAATAGATAGCCGTTTTTTTATCTCGCCGATTGCTTGCCAATTAATACGCTCCGCTCGATAGCCGTCCATTTTAGTTCTGCCGTGTACGGTAATTTCCGTTGCACCACCTTGCATCACGGCATCAGCGATCTCAAAGGCTTGTTCGCTACTGTCCCAGCCTAGTCGCACTTTGACCGACACAGGAAGATGGCTAGGCACCGCTTCTCGCATGGCTTTTGTTGCTCGATAAATCAACCCAGGCTGTTTCAGCAACGACGCACCGCCATTACTACCATTCACCGTTTTAGACGGGCAACCACAGTTGAGATCAACCCCATGCGAGCCAAGCTCTATGGCAAGTGCTGCGTTTTCTGCTAACCATTGTGGATGTTGCCCTAAAATTTGTACACGCACAGGCGTACCTGATGGGGTAAAGCCATTGTTGTGTAGCTCAGGGCAAAGGCGATAAAAGGTTTTCTTCGGCAGTTTTTGATCGACCACTCTCACAAATTCTGAAATGCACAGATCATAATCATTGACTGCCGTTAATAATTGACGCACAAAGGGGTCTAACACCCCTTGCATAGGTGCAAGGATGACTTTTGGTAAATTTTCCACAAAATCCGACCGCTTGTTAGTAAGAAGAATGACGCAAACGTAAGTCAGGACGGGCAATTAAGTAGATAATTAATGCAGTAATTGCCCCAAGCGTATCGGCTAACATATCTTTTTGAGCATCCCAAATATCACCTTGCGAACCTAAAAATTCAATACCTGCATTTCCGCCTTCAATTACCGCATATTGCCACTCAATGATTTCATAGGTGGCAGCAACTGCCATAATGAAAAAGAGCGAAAAGAAGAATGCTACGCCTAAGCCACATTTACGTTTACGCAATAACCATTCCGCCATCGGGAAACTATAAAAGCCGATGATGTAGTGAGCCACACGGTCAAAGTGATTACGCTCTTCGCCTAAAAAGGTCAAATACTGATTTGCCCAGTCAAACGGTACATTTGCAAAGGTATATTTTGCACCGATTAGGTGCATAATCATCCACAATGACATCAACACATAGGCAAGCCCACTAAATTGAAAGCGTGGATAAGTGAGCAACAGTAAACCGAATACCGCAAAAATTGGCATCACTTCTGCATACCATACAGCTCTGTCCGTCGGGTTAAAACCAGACCAGACAGAAACGACCGTAATCACAATCGCTAAAAAAAGTGGAACGATATGGGAACGGTTTTGCATTATTTCCAACCTTTTGATTTACAAATAAGATCATAAGCAGCTTGAATTTGCTGTGCTTTTTCTTTTGCCACTTCCATCATTTCAGGCGGTAAACCTTTTGCGACTAATTTATCTGGGTGATGTTCATTCATTAATTTACGATAGGCACGTTTAACCGTGGTTTGATCATCACTTTCTGACACCCCTAATACGCTATAAGCATCTTTTAAACTTGGCCCGCTTGAACGCTGATAACCGCCATAATTTCCTTGATATTGTCCTTGTTGGCTTGAGCCTTGCTGTTCATATTGATAATAGCCTGAACGGAAACGCTGAGCTGCTGCCACCATTGCGATCATCTGTTCAAACTGCAAACGGGACATTCCTAATGTTTCAGCAATAGTGAATAAAATTTGCTGCTCATTGCCATCTAAATTGCTATCTTGTAATGCAGCTTGCATCTGAACTTCCACGAAGAAACGCAATAAATCACGACGCTGTCCGCAGGCTTCGCGGAACTCTTGCATGACTTGGCGTAGCGGAAAATTCGCCTCTTTACCGAGTATAAATGCCTTCTGAGCCAATTGTTGATTATTGGCATCTAGCTTCATGTTCACCATTAATTGACGAGCAAGCTGAATATCATTTTCCGTCACTCGTCCTTTAGCTTTAGAAATATGTCCTAACACTGCAAAAGTTGTTTGCATAAAGAGTGACTGGCGCGTTAATGCTTTTCCAAAAATAGTAGAAGATACACTACCTAGTTCATAAAGTTTTTTATCTGCCCAATGACCTATCAACAAGCCTAATAAGCCACCAAAAAAACCACCAAAAATTTTATAACCTAAAATGAAGCCTAGAATTTTTCCAATAAATTGCATCGACTGCCCTTATTTATGACTAAAACTTTAACCATTTTAACGGAAAATCCTTAAAAAATAATTAAGGAATACAGAATTTACACATAAAAATAAAGCCCCGACAATTCGGGGCTTTATTATTTAGCATATTAATCTACTAAAAATTAGTATTCTAATACTGCACGACGGTTTTTCGCGTAATCAGCTTCTGTGTGACCTAATACAGCTGGTTTTTCTTCACCGTAAGAAACTGTTGCTACATTGTTAGCGCCTTTAGCAGCTAAATAGCTTTGTACTGCATCTGCACGACGTTGACCTAATGCGATGTTGTACTCTGGAGTACCACGTTCATCAGCGTGACCTGCAACTGTTACTTTACCTTGTGACGCTGTTAAGTATTGCGCATGAGCGTCTAAAAGTTGTTGGTACTCACCTTCAACTGTGTAACGGTCGAAACCAAAGTACACAGTGTTGTAACGAGTTTGTAAATCTTGAACAGATAAACCGCCAAATGTTTGGCCATTTACATCTGCTGCACCCGCACCTGCTGTATTAGCTGTAGCACTTGCATTGTCGTTTGAGCTGCTACATGCTGCTAAAACGAAAGCTGGTGCCGCGATCATTAAAACTTTAGCTAGTTTTTTCATTTTTTTTCTCCAAAAAGAATTATTGTTTAGTCAAATAAGGTGACCAAGCAGGGAATTTATATTGTCCACCTGCTCCCGGCAAATTAGCTTTAAAACGGCCATCTGCGGACACCAATTGTAGCACTTTGCTCACGCCTTTGGTAGAGCTATAAATAACCATAGTGCCATTTGGTGAAATACTTGGACTCTCGTCTAAAAACGTTGAACTAATTGCCTCCGTGCCACCCGAAACAAGATCACGTTTTACAATTCTATCACCTGAAACCATGATTAAATTCTTACCATCTGCCGAAATTTTACCACTACCGCTACCGCCAATTAAGCTAGCGCCACCGCCAGATGAACTCATTTGATATACTTGTGGTTGTCCACCACGATCTGATGTAAATAGGATATAACCACCATCTGGTGACCAGCTTGGCTCTGTGTTATTTCCTGCATTACTGGTCAATTGTTTTGGTGAACCACCACCCACGCCAGTTACATAAATATTCAATAATCCATCTTGGTTCGAAGCAAATGCAACTCTTGAACCATCAGGAGAGAAAGACGGCGCACCATTATGTCCTTTTAATGCACCAACAACTTTGCGACTTCCTGATCGAATATCATGAACGACAACTTGTGATTTTTTATTTTCAAAAGTCACGTAAGCTAATTTTGAACCATCCGGAGACCATTCTGGTGACATTAACGGCTCTTTACTTTTTACCACAGTAAATGCATTAAAGCCATCATAATCTGAAACTCTTAATTCGTAAGATGATACACCACGTTGCACAACATAGGCAATTTTTGTCCTAAATGCACCGCGAATTTGCGTTAGCTTTTCAAATACTTGGTCACTTACTGTATGAGCACCTAAACGAATTTGTGCCGCCGGTACATTAAATGATCCTTGGGCGATCACACCACCTGCTGTCCCTGATGTACCTAATGTATCAATCAGTTGGTAAGCAATATTATAACCACCGCCAGCAGGAGACACTTGCCCAACAACGATATTATCAATACCAATATTTGTCCACTGCTCAGCATTTACCTCTGCAGCAGAACCTGGTTGAGCAGGTAAACTTGAACGATCAAGCGGTGTGAATTTACCACTATTTCTCAAATCATCTGACACAATTTGTGCTACATCAGCAGGAACGCCACCCGAAGCTTTAAATGGAACAACCGCAATAGGTTGTGCCATACTTACACCCTGATCAATTGAAATTCTTACGTCTGATTCAGCATTTGCTGTCACAGAGAAAAGCAATCCAACCATTCCAATTACACTCGCAAAACGAGATACTAATTTCATTTTAACCCTCTCGGTTGATTATTTAACTTTTAAACTAAAATCTAGTGTTGGTGATTTATATTGCTGGTATACCGCATCAGATGGTGCCGGTGGAACTTTACGCGTTGCCACAATCGCACTTACTGCTGCATCACATACAGCTTTATCTCCTGACATAACTTGATAGTTGGTAATAGTACCATCTCGTCCTAAGAAGATTTTCACATCACATTGTTTACCTGCAAAACTTGGATCTACGCGGTATTTAGATTGAATCAATTTCTTAATTCGTTGACCATAAGCACTACCATCAACATTAGCGCCTTGACCTTGCCCTGACGTTCCACCCGAACCTTGTGAACCAGCACTATTCTTATTACCGCCTTTGCTAGAACCGCCGCCAATATCTCCACCACTTAAGAAATCATCAAGGGCTTTGTTATTTTTGGCTTGTTGTGCTTTGGCTTCTGCATCAGCTTTGGCTTTAGCCTCTTTTGCAGCTTTTTCTTTCGCCTCTTTTTCCGCTTTAGCTTTAGCCTCTTTCTCAGCTTTTTCTTTCGCCTCTTTTTCCGCTTTCGCTTTGGCTTCTTTCTCAGCTTTTTCTTTCGCCTCTTTTTCCGCTTTCGCTTTAGCTTCTTTCTCAGCTTTTTCTTTCGCCTCTTTTTCCGCTTTCTCTTTTGCTGCAGCTTGTTCTGCTTTCTGCTTTTCAAGCTTTTCTGCTTGAGCTTTAGCAAGCTCCTGCTCTTTTAACTTTTTCTGTTCTTCCAGCTTTTTCTGTTGCTGCTCTTCCTTAAGTTTCTTTTCTTGTTCAGCTTGTTTTGCTAACGCTTCTAAACGTTTTGCTTCCGCATCAGCCTTCAATTTAGCCGCTTCAGCAAGTTTACGTTGAGTCGCTTCTTCTTGCTGCTTTTTAAGCTGTTCTTGTTTAATTTGTTCCTGACGAACTAACTCTTGTTTACGTTGTTCTTCTTTTAAACGCTTTTCTTCTTGCTGTTTTTGCTGAGCTAATTGAATCGCTTTCTCTTTTGCTTGCTGTTCAGCAATTTCCTGTGGCGTTGGTTTATCTTCTTGCTCTTCAGGTTGTTCCTTAGGTTTTTCTTCAGGTTTAGGTTCAACCTTTTTAGCTTGGCTACCTTGTTTCTCTGCTTTCAAGCGTCCATATTCTGCAGCGACTTGTCCCGTATCAACCATCACGGCATCAAGAGAATCACTATCACCGCCACTGCCCCCCGCTGAAGGTAAGGTTGTATTAGTGAATAATGAACCTAAGATGAGTAATCCTATTAACAATAGATGTAATAGGATGGATACAATAACAGCGAGTTCTAGCCTATCATTTTGAGATTTCACGTATCATCCTCGCGTGTATTATTTACCTTCAGTCATTAAGCCTACTGATTTGATGCCTGCGTCTTTCAATAATGAAATACCTTTCATTACTTCTTCATAAGGAACATCTTTACCACCAGCAACAAGAAACAAAGTATTATTGTCTTTTTGGAATGCTTCTCCAGCATAAGCAATAACATCTTGCTCTGTTAAATTTTCTTGTTGGTTTGCTTGAATATAATTCCCATCAATTTTTAATTTATATTCCGCTACGCCTGAAATTTCTAAAATAACAGGGGTTTTATCTTCATTTGAGACTGATTGACTATGGCGATCTTCTGGCAACTCAACTTCAACACTTTGGCTAATAATCGGTGCTGTTGCCATAAAAATCAATAACAATACCAGTAACACGTCCAAAAATGGCACGATGTTAATTTCAGATTTAATGTCATTACGTTTACGACGACGGTAAGACATAGATTCCTCTTCTATATTAGTAAAGGATCTTACAAGCGGTAAGATCCATCTTAAAATTTACAAATTATTTTTTCGCAAATGCTTGGCGATGTAAAATTGTTGTGAACTCATCAATGAAATTCACATAATTTTGTTCTAATTTGCCAACTCTTAAATTTAAACGGTTATATGCCATTACTGCAGGAATTGCCGCAAATAAGCCAATCGCTGTTGCAATAAGAGCTTCTGCAATACCTGGAGCAACTGATTGTAAAGTTGCTTGTTTTACCGCACTTAATCCCATAAATGAGTGCATAATACCCCAAACTGTACCAAATAGACCAATATATGGGCTAATAGAACCAACGGTACCTAAAAATGGAATATAATTTTCTAATCCTTCAACTTCACGATTTAATGCAAGATTCATTGCACGACTCGATCCTTGAATAATAGATTCAGGAGAATCTGGATTCGCCTGTTGTAAACGATTAAACTCTTTAAAACCTACATAAAAAATCTGTTCAGAACCACTTAAACCATCACGGCGATTTTCTAAACCTTCGTGTAAACGGTGTAAATCTTCACCAGACCAAAAACGATCTTCAAAGGCTAAAGAATCTTTTTTAGCTCGAGTTAATACGCGACTACGTTGAATAATCACAGCCCAAGATAATACTGAGAACGCAACTAAAATTAGAATAACTAATTTAACAACGATACTCGCTTCCATAAATAATGAAACTAAATTAAATTCAGTTGCCATTGAGTAAACTCCAAAATAAAAATACTAAATTGTGATTTGTTGAAAAGCCTGCTTGATATTTGCCGGGATTGCAATCGGCTTCATTTTTTTTAGATCCACAGATGCAACAGTGACTAAAGCATCACTTAATAGCTGACCATCTTTCCATAACCGTTGATAAAAGACTATTTTTGCTCCTTTTAGTTCAGATATTTTAGTTTGAACTGTCAATAAATCATCTAAACGAGCTGGAAATTTATAGTCAATATCCATTTTTTTAACAACAAATGCTAGTGAATCTGCTAGTAGCATCTGTTGAGAAAAACCTAATTGGCGTAGATATTCTGTTCTTGCTCTTTCAAAGAAATGCAAATAACGAGCGTGATAAACCACGCCTCCTGCATCAGTATCTTCGTAATATACTCGAATAGGAAAATCCACAATCATTATCTCAAGCTATTCCAAAAAGAAAAACGCCCAAAAACTAGGCGTAAATTGTTTGCCATTTTAGAGAGAGTAAAATCGTTGTGCAAGTGTTTTTAAATGAAAATTGGTAATAAGATAGATAAAAGTGATAAGAGCCTTTTATAAGGCTCTTAAAAACTATGATAAGAAAACTAAAGCAATTAATGCAGGAATAATAATGATATATCCAAGCAAAGGAAGAAAAACCATTTGCCAAAGTGTTGAATTAATCTGAAAGCCGAATCCATGTATGAACAAAACTAACATGCCGTAGAACACTATAATGACTAAATAAGGGATTTTTCCGCCAAAATGCATAGCAAAAGTCGTTGAATACAGCAATATCATCCCAAACATTGCGATAGATAAGAGAAAAGAAAGGGCTTGTAACCAGCCCTTTCTTGTGAGTTGATAGAGTGAATTAATCATCTATATTACTCGTCAAATTTACCTGTTTTCTCAATGCTTACTGTAATGACTGTTGCAAACAGGATAGCAAGAAAAATACCTAATACCCAAGTTACATAAAACATAATGGATCTCCTTAGTATAAACTTGCACTTTTCTCTTCAATATATTTAGCGTCAAGACGACCAAACATTTTGAAGTAAGTCCAAATTGTGTAGCTTAATACAAGTGGAACAAAGATACAGGCAACGATGAACATTACGGTTAATGTATTATGGCTTGCAGTTGCATCCCACATTGTTAAACTCATTTCTGGGTGAGTAATTGATGGCATTACAAATGGGAACATTGCAACACCTGCCGTTAAAATTACGCCCGCTTGCATAATTGATGAGCATAAGAATGCAAGTCCACCATTATTTGCTTTAGAGCTAACCACAGTACCTAATGCCCCAATCACAGCTAAACCAGGAATGATGAATAATACTGGCATTTCAAAGTAGTTTTTAAACCAGGCACCACTTTCTAGTGCAACAGTTTTATTCACTAGAGTAGATTGTCCGTTATGATCTAAAGCACTTGTGATCACGAAACCGTCTTTGAAGTAAACCCAAACACCTGCAAGTAAAAATGCACCTAAAGCCACTAAAGCAGTTACTTGAGCCACATTTCTTACACGATTACGTAATTCACCTGTCGTTTTCATTTGTAACCAAGTTGCACCTTGAGTTGTTAGCATCATTAAACTTACCACACCACAAAGTAATGCAAATGGATTTAATAAGCCAAATAATTTTCCAAAGGTAGAGCCTTCGTAAGTCACTTGGTTTAACTCATTGAAGTGGAATGGTACACCTTGTAATAAGTTACCGAATGCAACACCAAAGATCAATGATGGAACGAAACCACCAACAAATAATCCCCAGTCCCAAGCATTACGCCATTTTTGATCATCAATTTTTGCTCGATACTCAAATCCTACTGGACGGAAGAATAATGCAGCTAGAACTAAAATCATGGCTAAGAAAAAGCCAGAGAATGATGCAGCATAAACCGTTGGCCACGCAGCAAAAATTGCACCACCAGCCGTTAATAACCAAACCTGATTACCATCCCAGTGTGGCGCAATAGAGTTAATCATGACACGGCGTTCAACATTGCTTTTTCCTACTACAGGTAATAGGGTTAATACACCCATATCAAAACCATCAGTAATTGCAAAGCCAATTAAAAGTACGCCAATCAAAATCCACCAAATAAAGCGTAGAACTTCATAATCTAACATAGTTTACTCCCTACTTATTTCGCAGATTGTTCAAAATGGTAGCGACCTGTTTTTAATGCACTTGGGCCAAGACGACCGTATTTGAACATTAAATACATTTCTACAACTAAGAATAATGTGTACAAGCCACATAATAAACCAATAGCAATCCAAAGATCTGCTGTTGTTAATGCTGAGTTTGCTACTCCAGTTGGTAACACTTCATAGACCGCCCACGGCTGACGACCATATTCAGCTAAGAACCAGCCACTTTCAATCGCAATCCAAGGAAGTGGAATACCCCATAATAGCGCTTTAAGTAAAACTGGTTTTGAACCAACTGTACCACGTACATTTTGTACAAAGGCTGCAATGATGAGTAATAACATTAATCCACCAGATGCCATCATGATACGGAATGACCAGAATGTTGGTCCTACGTTTGGAATGGTATCTGCTGCTGCTTTTAAGATTTGCTCTTCTGTTGCATCAACAACTTTGTCTGTATATGGTTTTAAAAGTAAACCAAAACCAAGATCTTTTTGAACTGCTTTGAAGGCTTCTTTATCAGCTTCAGTATAGTTACCAGAACGTAATTTTTCTAATAAACCGTAAGCAACAATACCATTACGTACACGCTGAACATTCTCTTCACGAAGATCTTTCAAACCTTTAATTTCTTTATCTAAAGAACGTGTTGCAATAATCCCAGCAGCATAAGGAATTGAAATTGCCATTTCATTTTTCATTTCTGCTGTATTCGGAATCACAAACGCATTCCATGCTGCTGGTGCTGGGTGAGTTTCAAATTCCCCTTCCATTGCCGCTAATTTTACAGGTTGTGCTTGACCGATTTCATAGCCTGACTCATCTCCCATAATTAATACAGAAATGATAGCAACTAAGCCAAAGCTTGCTCCTACAGAGAATGAGCGACGAGCAAATCCTAAATCACGACCTTTTAAAATATAATATGAGCTAATACCTAGAACGAAAATAGCACCACAAGTATAACCTGCACTTACTGTATGTAAGAATTTAGATTGTGTTACAGGATTAAGCACAAGCTCTGAGAAACTCACCATTTCCATACGCATGGTTTCAAAATTAAACTCAGAAGCCACTGGATTTTGCATCCAACCGTTCGCAACTAAAATCCACAATGCTGAGAAGTTAGAACCAAATGCTACAGCATAGGTTGCTAGTAAATGTTTACCTTTTGATAAACGATCCCAACCAAAAAAGAAAAGACCAATGAAGGTAGATTCTAAGAAGAATGCCATTAAGCCTTCAATGGCTAATGGAGCACCAAAGATATCGCCCACATAGTGAGAATAATATGACCAGTTAGTACCGAATTGGAATTCCATTGTAATCCCTGTCGTTACCCCTAGAGCAAAGTTAATACCAAATAACTTACCCCAGAACTTCGTCATATCTTTATACACTTCTTTACCTGTTGTTACATATAAGGTTTCCATCACTACGAGAACGAAAGAAAGACCTAATGTAAGTGGTACAAACAAGAAGTGGTAGAGAGCAGTTAACGCAAACTGCAAACGTGAGAGTTCAACAACGTCTAACATCTCAAACCTCTTTATATATACAAGTCTGAATTATTGATTACAAGATAACCCAGTAATCTCCCATATAACTTTGACTAATCATAAATAAACCAAGAATTCTATCATTTATGGATCAATGTCAAGAATCTATTTTACTCGTAAACAACAAAATAAAAAATAGCAAATCTATTACATTGATCACATTTTAGAGCTAAATTTTTAAAAATTTGAAATTAAATCTCAATATTTGATTGATATACATCAAGTCATTGATATATATCCTACTATTTTAATCAGGTAATTAATAATTTACTTTTTGTCTATTAACAAAATATTTACAAAATAAGATCGAAAATAGATCTAAATTCTTAGTGACGAATTATTCTTAAATATGCTAGTATGCCAAACCTTTATCAAAACAGTTTAACTAACCATTAGGAAAACGATGAAAACATCTCTTTTACGTTCAATAATTATTGCAAGTAGTGCTCTACTGATTGCGGTAAGTGGTTCAGCAACTGAGTTGAAAACCTCTTCACTGTCGATTGCTAAAACGCAATCTAGTGGAAACTTACCTCAACAATGTCAGCAAATGTTTAAAGAAATTGATCGACTCATTGCTGATGCAGAAAAACAGCCTGGTACTCACACCCAAATGCAAAAGATGAAAAGTAAATTATCATCTTCAAAGCAACAAATTTTGAAAATGGAGCTTGCTCTACAAGAAAAAAGTTGCGATAAGGGATTACTTGCTTTAAATAATTTAAAACAAAACAATTAGTACAAATAGCCAGCAAATGAAATAAAATGTGAGCAATAAAGCCCATTTTGTTTTACATTGTTTAGATGTAAAAAAATCTGTACCTGAGCTTTAATTCAGGTACAGATTTAAATTAAATCAACTTCTCGTCACCGAAAAATTAATTATTCAGCCTTGATCACTACTCTACGATTTGGTTTTAAACAATCTTTTAATTCTTGACCTACTACGCCATTACATGCTTTAACTTGATCTGCTTTACCATGGCCAACAGCATTAATATTTGCTTTTACGCCTTGAGATTGTAGATACGCTTTAGCTGTATTTGCACGCTCTTGAGAAAGTTTTAAGTTATAATTTGAAGAACCTAAACGGTCTGTATAACCCGTTACAGTAACACGGCTAGCACCTGATGATTTTACTTCTTGAGCAACACGATCTAACGTAGATTTTCCTTGCTCTGTTAAATTTGATTTATCAAAATCAAATAAGAAATCGCCACTTAATACATATTCTTTAGCTGGCGCAACCTCAGCCTTTGGAGCTGGTGCTGCAGGTGCTTGGATATCACGGTTAAGGCTTGATGCAGAAAAACATCCTGCAAGAAGTAAAGTTGCCGTTGAAACAGCCGCTAATTTTACTACATTGTTAATCATTCTAGTTTCCTTAAAAATAATAAAACGGTTAAAATAAAAACCGCTTGCTATAGTAAATTCTTCTTATCAAAAAAACAAGATAAAAGGCTTTTTATTAATCAAAATACAAATCTATTTTCCACATAATTTGCAAAAAATTCGCCAAATCTCACCGCTTGTACGTTATAATAGCCTCATTTACTGTATAAAATCACATAAAGAGGCGGAGATGGATTTTTCTTTATTACTTGACGGCTTAAACGATAAGCAACGAGAAGCGGTAGCAGCCCCTATTGGCAACTATTTAGTGTTAGCAGGTGCAGGTAGTGGGAAAACCCGTGTGCTTACCCATCGTATTGCGTGGTTAATTGGCGTTGAAAATATCGCTGAGTCCAATATTCTTGCTGTAACCTTCACCAATAAAGCCGCAGCGGAAATGCGTCATCGTATCGAATATACCCTATCTCAATCTAGTGATCACCGCTTATTCGGTATGTGGGTTGGTACATTCCATAGCATTGCTAACCGCTTACTTCGCTCTCACTATCTTGATGCCAATCTGCCACAAGATTTTCAGATTATGGATACGGAAGATCAGCAACGTTTAATTAAACGCTTACTCAAATTACATAATTTAGATGAAAAGCAGTTTCCACCGAAACAAGTGGCGTGGTTTATTAATGCTCAAAAAGATCAGGGGCTAAGAGCAAAAGATCTCAAACAATCTCACGATGATCCCCATTCACAACAGCTCGTTAAATTCTATCAAATCTATCAAGAGGCTTGCGATCGTGCAGGGTTGTTGGACTTTGCAGAACTCTTAATCCGTGCTTATGAATTATTCAAATATAACCCATTGATTTTACAACGTTATCAGCAACGTTTTCAGCATATTCTGATCGACGAATTTCAGGATACCAATAACATTCAATACGATCTTATTCATTTATTGGCAGGAAAATCGGGCAAAGTCATGATCGTGGGCGATGACGACCAATCTATTTACGGCTGGCGTGGGGCTCAAGTGGAAAACATTCAACGCTTCTTGAATGATTATGACAACGCACAAACTATTCGCCTTGAACAAAATTACCGCTCCACAGGGCATATTTTAAATTCGGCAAATGCGTTAATTGCAAACAATGACAACCGTTTAGGGAAAAATCTTTGGACAGATAAAGGCGACGGCGATCCCGTTGATATTTATTGTGCATTCAATGAATTAGATGAAGCTCGCTTTGTCGCTTCACAGATCAAGCAATGGAAAGAAGATGAAGGCGATTTTAATCAATGTGCTGTGCTTTATCGTGGCAATGCCCAGTCCCGTGTTATTGAAGAAGCCTTAATTCAAGCCAACATTCCTTACCGAATTTATGGCGGAATGCGGTTCTTTGAACGCCAAGAGATCAAAGATGCCCTAGCCTATTTACGTTTAATCGCCAACCGCCAAGATGATGCCGCCTTTGAACGTGTGGTCAATACACCGCCAAGAGCAATAGGAGATCGCACCTTAGATATTTTGCGTCAGCTTACTCGAACTCGCCAAATCACCTTGTGGCAAGCAATCCAAGTGACTGTTCAAGAAGAACATCTCTCAGGGCGTTCTGCGTCAGCCCTGCTTCGCTTTGTCGAGCTGATTAACGCACTTGAACAAGAAACCGAAGAAATGCCACTGTTTGAACAAACAGATTTTGTGATTAAGAAATCTGGGCTTTATGAAATGTATAAGCAAGAAAAAGGGGAAAAAGGCGAAGTTCGTATTGAGAACTTAGAAGAGTTAGTGACCGCAACACGCCAATTTGTAAAACCAGATGAAGCAGAAGAGATGACCGATCTCACCGCTTTCTTAACTCACGCTTCCCTTGAAGCTGGAGAAACACAGGCTTCTCCACATCAAGATTATGTGGAATTAATGACCTTACATTCAGCCAAAGGCTTAGAATTTCCGCGTGTGTTTATCGTTGGGGTTGAAGAAGGGATTTTCCCAAGTGTAATGAGCTTCGACGAGGGTCGCTTGCAGGAAGAACGCCGCTTGGCTTATGTCGGTATTACACGAGCGAAGAAAAAACTCACGATCAGCTATGCCGAAAGTCGCCGCTTGTACGGCAAAGAAGAACGTCATTTACCCTCACGTTTTATTGGCGAGTTGCCTGAAGAGCATATCCGAGAAGTCCGCCTGCGTGGAAGTATCAATCGCCCTGCTACTTTTGCAAAACCACGAGCGAATCCGACCGCTTGTTTACAAGAAGGTAGTGGTTGGAAAATGGGACAGAAAGTTCGTCATGAGAAATTTGGGCAAGGAACAATCATCAATGTAGAAGGCAGCGGCGATCATACTCGTCTGCAAATTGCCTTTGTACAGCAAGGGATTAAGTGGTTGATTGCGAAAGTAGCGAAGTTAGAAAGGATGTAAGAAAAAATCCCCAACTATTTGGCTGGGGATTTTTTACGTTAATCGTAAATTACTCAGAAACTACGTTGATAGTAACTACTGCATTTACTTCAGCGTGTAAGTGTAATTTCACTTCATGTTCACCGATAGTACGTAATGCACCTTCTGGTAAACGAACTTCGCCTTTAGTTACAGCTACGCCTGCTGCAGATACTGCATCAGCGATATCACGAGCGCCAACAGAACCGAATAAACGACCGTCATCACCTGCTTTAGAAGTGATTACGATTGCTGCTAAGTTAGCGATTGCTGCTGCACGAGCTTGTGCTGCAGATAATGCTTCTGCTGCTTTCGCTTCTAATTCTGCACGACGTGCTTCAAAGTGAGCAATGTTTGCTGCAGTTGCCATAACCGCTTTACCTTGTGGGATTAAGTAGTTACGAGCAAAACCTGCTTTAACAGTTACTTGGTCACCAACGGTACCAAGTTGAGCAACTTTGTCTAATAAAATAACTTGCATTGTACTCTTCCTCTCTTATTACTGATGGTTGTCAGTGTATGGAAGTAACGCAAGGTAGCGAGCGCGTTTGATTGCACGAGCTAATTGACGTTGATACTTCGCACGAGTACCTGTGATACGGCTTGGAACAATTTTGCCGCTTTCTGAAATATAGTTCTTTAATGTAGCGATATCTTTGTAATCGATTTCAACAACATTTTCCGCTGTGAAACGGCAGAACTTACGACGACGGAAATAACGTGCCATTTTGGCTTCTCCTAATCTATAAATTCAATCTGTTCGGTGTGTAAGACTAATTGATTTAAACCGTTGTAGTCTTTGTGAGTATGGATAAACCCTTTTACTCTAACTTTCCCACCGACCTTCATTTGTTGGGTTATAAAACTAAATTGATTGCCTGCTAAAACCACTTGGATTTTACACCACGCTTGGCGTTCTAAATTCACTTCTTTTTGGCTTGAACGATGTTCTAAGTAAAAAGAGTAAGTCGGAATACCTATCGGGCTTAGGCTTTGTTTAATCGTTGTCGCGACAGTACCGCTTAAGATTAAACAGTTATCAATAGACGAATTACTCGTCTGCATCCTCAGCTTCAACTTCTACTAAAGCTTCTGGAGCTTTACGCTCATCTTTTGCTTTAAGCATTGGTGATGCTTCTGTTACCGCTGCTTTAGTGTGTAACACTAAGCTACGAAGAACAGCATCGTTGTAACGGAAGTTAGTTTCTAACTCATCGATTACGTTTTGTGGAACTTCTACATTCATTAACACATAGTGTGCTTTGTGAAGTTTGTTGATTGGGTATGCTAATTGACGACGACCCCAATCTTCTAAGCGATGAACTTGACCGCCTGCTTCTTTAACAGAAGCGGTATAACGCTCGATCATACCAGGTACTTGTTCGCTTTGGTCCGGGTGAACCATAAAAACGATTTCGTAGTGACGCATTGTCGATCCTTACGGGTTAACAGCCTCCAAGGTTGCCAGTCACCAGCGTTGGAAGCAAGGATTAAAAAACAGGTGTGACTGAAGGCGCGTATTATACGCACAAAATTAAACTTTGCAAGTAAGGAGAGTAGACAAGCGGTCAGATTTCTGTAATTTTTTGCAAGAAAGTGACCGCTTGTATCAAGGTTTAAATTAGCTTAATAAGCCTGTTTGGTGTGCAATGAACAATAGAGTGAAGCCAGAAAGGTAAATTAATCCAATAATGGATAACCAAAATAATCCGCCTTTTACTCGATGTTCACCTTTTAATACTAAAGAAAGGTTTAACCATGCAAATATCGGTGTTGATACAAATGAACAAATCATCGCAAAGGTTAGCATTTTTGCAACATCACTCATAAACAAGGTAATAATTAAAATACCAATCGCAGATGTCACAGTTAACCAAATATTTAACTGTAATTGTGAACTCTCTTTTTTATTTAAAAGTAAACGTAATGCTTCCGCATTCGCACGAGAATAACCATCAATTACAGTAATCGTTGTTCCAAACATACACATAAAAGCAATAAATGCAATTAATAAACGAGACCAATCACCAATGGCATAAGCATACATTTTAATCAACTGAGCAATATATTTAACACCTGCTTGCTCAACCGTTTCACCCGAACCATATTGAACAATCGCACCAAGTGCAAGGAATACAAGGGCTAAGATTGCAGTACCGATAAAACCAACATTGAAATCAAATAAGCCGTCTTTATAGCTGATTTGCGTGAAACGTTTTTTCGCAATAACCCACATAGAGTTAATTGCAGAAATCTCAATTGGTGCTGGCATCCAACCCATTAATGCCACAATAAAGGCAAGAGAAGCCAAATTCCATGGAGATGGTTCAACAAAGTCAGGCACTACTGTGCTACCTTTAAAAGCAGCAATGATCACCGCAGTCACAGTCGATACTGTCAACGCAATCATAATCCATTTAGAAAGAGTGTCTAAGAAACGGTATTTTCCTAATAACAACATACCCCATGTGACCGCAATCACAATAGTGCTAAGTTGTGGAATGCCTAATCCTAAGCTTGATGGTAAAATAAAACTTAAAATTGCCGCAGTCACAATGCCAACACCAGCTGTATTAATCATTGCAGCAAAAACATTCAAAATAAAGAACACCCAAAGGTAAATACCACCTTTTTCTTTATAACCTTCAAGTAGGGTCTTTCCTGATGCTAGCGTATATTGCACCCCAAAACGGAAAAATGGATACTTAAATAGATTTGCTAAAACAATAATAATAGCCAACTGCCATCCATAAATTGCACCCGCTTGAGTTGATGCAACAATATGAGATCCACCAACAGCTGCAGATGCCATTAAAATTCCAGGTCCCATTGCTGCAAATTTGGATTTCCATGTTGAAGCGGGGTCAGTATGGTAATTTTGTGTATTCATAAAAAAACTCTCAATATCAAAAAATATAAATTTTTAAAGGGGAGTGATTTTAATCATAAGATTTCAATAAAAACAATCCGCCCAAAGAAATAAAATAGTTATACTGATATAATAAAGATTATCAGCAAAGCCACCTAAAAAAACCTAAATGAAAAGAACTTTTTACTTTATTTTTCCTATTTTCTTATATTTATCTCTACTATGCAGCCCTATTTCGCTCGCAAAAGAGAGAATTATTCAATGTAAAGTAGTCGGAATTAATGATGGCGATACCCTAACTTGTCTCTATCACCGTAATCAACTCAAAGTTCGATTACAGCATATTGATGCCCCTGAATCTGCCCAAGCATTTGGCAATAAAGCAAAACAGTCTCTTGCAAAGCTCGCTTTTAAAAAGGAAGTGATTTTAGATATTTCAGGCTACGATAAATATCAACGTTTGCTTGCTGTCGTCTATGATTTGGAAGACAACAACATTAACTTAGCGCAAGTTCAGCAAGGTATGGCATGGGCATATCGTCAAACACAGCCGATATATGAACAGACCCAACAACAAGCGCAAATGCAACGTATTGGCTTATGGCAAGATAAAAACCCAATCAACCCAGCGGATTGGCGTGCAAACAAGCGGTTAGATCCGAATGAAAATTTGCAAAATTCTCCAGCTAATTCACCGCTTGTCACTATAAATTGTCAGGTCAAATTAAGTTGTAATAGAATAGCCAATTATGAAATGGCTCAGCGTTATTTTAAACAGTGTGGTTGGAAAGAACTGGATGGAAATAATGATGGAATCCCTTGCAATAAACTTTATAGAAAGGCTCAACGTCAATGATTAATCACGAATTTCGACATCAATTCCCTTTTTTCCAAGAAAATGCAACTTGGGCTTATTTAGATTCTGCCGCTACGACATTAAAACCCCAAGTATTGATTGATAGTACAAACCACTTTTATCACTCATCGGGATCAGTACACCGTAGCCAATACGATCTTATTCAGACGGAGCGTTATGAACTCGCACGAGATTTAGTTGCAAAACGTTTCAATGTAGAATCAAGAGATACTGTCATTTGGACAAGCGGAACAACGCATTCATTAAACTTAGTTGCACATGGTTTAGCCCATACACTCAACCCTGATGATGAAATTCTGATTTCTATTGCAGAACATCATGCAAATTTTATTCCTTGGCAACAATTAGCCATGCGGACACAAGCCAAATTTATTGTGTTACCGCTAAACAATGAATATCAACTGGATGCAGAAATACTAACTCAACATCTATCCGATAAAACAAAAATTGTCGCGCTCAATTTAGTCTCTAATGTCACGGGTGTCCGCCAGCCTGTGGAGCAATTAATTCCGCTCATTCGCCAACATTCATCTGCCAAAATCGTGTTAGATGTCGCTCAAGCGGTCTGTTCTGAACAGTTCGATGTACAAGCACTTGATGCGGATTTCTATGCATTTTCAGCTCATAAAATGTATGGACCAACGGGCGTAGGCGTTTTAATGGGAAAAAAAGCTAGCCTTGCACAACTTCAACCGCTCTTTTTTGGTGGAAAGATGCTACACACCGTTGATGAGCATCAGCTTACTTTAGCTGAACTCCCCTACCGTTTAGAAGCTGGCACACCCAATATTGCAGGTATCATTGCGTTTGGCGCTGTTTTGGAATGGCTAGAAACATGGGATTTTTCTAAATTAAATCAACGACTTTATCAACTCGCAGCAGACACACGCAAGCGGTTACTTTCTTATAAAAATGTGCAAATTATTGCAGAACATAGCCAAAGCCCAACAGTTAGCTTTACGATAAAAGATCAACATCATGCGGATGTTGCAGCGATTCTGACAGAACAACAAATTGCACTGCGTAGTGGAGAACATTGTGCTAAGCCTTATTTACGTTATTTAGCGCAAACAGGAACGTTACGGCTATCCCTAGCACATTATAATACCGAGCAAGATCTTGAGCGATTTTTTAAGGCATTCGATTTTGCCTTAGATATTTTAGAAAATTAATCTCTATTTAGATCAAAAAATCGTAAATTTCCCTATTTTCCGCTAGAACGAAAAGGCGTAATAAGGTAATCTGCACACCGTTTTTCAATTTATTTAAAAAATTTAATTATTTCGTTATAGGTATTTAATATGGTAAAAAAAATTGCTGTTTTAACCAGTGGTGGTGACGCACCAGGCATGAATGCCGCGATTCGTGGCGTAGTACGTGCAGGCTTAAGTGAAGGCTTTGAAGTTTATGGTATCCAAGATGGTTACTATGGCTTATATCACGATCGCGTAATCAAGCTTGAACGCCGTTCTGTCTCTGAAGTGATCAACCGTGGCGGTACCTTCTTAGGTTCAGCTCGTTTCCCTGAATTTAAAAATCCAGAAGTCCGAGCAAAATGTGTTGAGACCTTGAAAAAGTATGAAATTGATGCTTTAGTCGTTATCGGTGGTGACGGCTCTTACATGGGTGCGAAATTACTTACTGAAGAACACGGTATTGCTTGTATCGGTTTACCAGGCACGATTGATAACGATGTAGCAGGCACAGATTACACTATTGGTTTCCAAACTGCGCTTGAAACAGCATTAGAAGCGATTGACCGTTTACGTGATACATCAACTTCTCACCAACGTATCTCAATTGTTGAAATCATGGGCCGCCACTGTGGTGATTTAACCTTAAGTGCGGCATTAGCGGGTGGTTGTGAATATATTATTGTTCCAGAGCGTGGTTTAGATAAAGAATCACTCATGCGTAACATTGAAGATGGATTCAATAAAGGTAAACGTCATGCCATTATTGCTATCACAGAATTAATGACCGATGTGCATCAACTAGCAAAAGAAATTGAAGCACACTTTGGTCACGAAACCCGTGCAACGGTATTAGGTCACACACAACGTGGTGGTGCGCCTTGTGCATTTGACCGTATTTTAGCGTCTCGTATGGGTGTTTATGCCGTTGAATTATTAAAGCAAGGTTATGGTGGCCGTTGTGTCGGTATTCAAAACGAAAAACTCGTTCACCACGACATCATTGACGCTATTACCAACATGCGTCGTCCATTTAAAGAAGAACTTTTCGAAACATCTCGTAAATTGTTCTAATTAATGCCATATAACATTGGGGCATAGTAGAAAATTGATTTTATCTACTATGCCCTAAGCTTATTCACTATCAAGTTTCTGTGGAAATCCGCCCAAATCTTTCAACTTATTCACCATTGTACAAAACAGCTCTGCAGTGCGTTCCGTATCGTACAAAGCAGAATGAGCTTGTTTGCCATCAAAAGGAATTTGTGCCATTTGGCAAGCTTTGACTAAGACCGTTTGTCCATACATAAAACCAGCCAAGGTTGCCGTATCAAACATTGCAAAAGGGTGGAAGGGATCTCGTTTGGCATTAATGCGTTTTACCGCCGCCTGTAGAAATGCCTGATCAAAAGTTGCATTGTGCGCTACAATCACCGCACGCTGGCAGCCATTGTCTTTTACTGCTTTGCGTACCATTTTAAACATCTCGGTAATGGCAACATCTTCTGGCACAGCACCACGCTCTGCATTATCTACATCAATTCCATTTACTTTTAATGCCTCTGGATTGATATTAGCACCTTCAAAAGGTTTAACGTGGCGATGAAATTTTTCATCTAAATGCAAATAGCCGTCGTCGTCCATTTTCAGCGTAATTGCCGCAATTTCTAACAGCGCGTCCGTTTGGGCATTTAATCCCCCTGTTTCGACATCAATCACAACGGGAAGATAGCCACGAAAGCGGTTTTTCAACAGATTATAGTTCGTCGGTTGTTCCGTTTCAGCCATTAACCTAACGCCTTTTGTGCATCTTTGTTAGCGATAAATTCGATTTTGTAGCCATCAGGATCTTCTACGAACGCAATCACGGTTTTACCACCTAACACAGGACCTGCCTCACGAGTGACCTTTCCACCAGCTTGACGAACCGCTTCAACGGTTGCGTAAATATCATCCACCCCAATCGCAATATGACCATAAGCAGTACCTAACTCATAGCTCTCAACTCCCCAGTTATAAGTCAGCTCAAGCACGGCACTTTCGCTTTCATCCGCATAGCCTAAAAAGGCAAGAGTATATTTATATTGTTCATTTTCGCTGGTGCGTAATAAACGCATACCAAGCACTTCTGTATAGAATTTGATAGAACGTTCTAAGTTTCCTACACGTAACATTGTATGTAAAATTCGCATCGTAAAGCTCCTTAAAAATGGATAAAGACGGCAACATTATTGCATATTCTGAGTTTGAAATCATGACGTGATTCTATTTTTATCTTTTGCCTACGTATTATCTCTCTCAAAATGTTCTTTGATTAGGTAAGTGATTATTCAGGTAATAGGTAATAAGATTGAGAAAATACTCAATTTAAACTATTATAATTGAGAGTTATTCTCGTTTTTTTTTCGAAATAGCCTTATATTAAAATTAAACTTTATACTTTGGTATTACTCGTATTTTAGGTATAGTCTACCTTCTAATTTAATGAGAGAGTAAATAATGAATTCAGCGGTTGAACATATTATTCACAACCAACGTTCGCTAGAGCGTAAACGTTGGTTCACTGTTATTCTTTTTTTCGTAATCGGCATTATTGGTTTGGTATTTGATATTGTTACAGGACCATCCATGCTACCACTTGGAGAAGTGATTAAAGCACTTTTACATTTAGATAATGTAGATACAACCACGAGTATCATTGTATTTGATCTCCGCTTACCTATGGCATTGATGGCATTGGTTGTGGGGGCAGCATTAGGTGTCGGAGGTGCTGAGATTCAAACATTATTGAATAATCCAATGGCAAGTCCCTATACTTTAGGTCTTGCTGCCGCTGCAGGATTTGGTGCTTCGACAGTAATTGCTTTTGGTGGTTTTGGTCTCCCTTTTAGTTTTGCTGTACCGATTGGTGCATTTGTTATGACAATGTTGGCTTCAGGTATTCTTTTTGTGTTTGCCTCCCTACGTCGTTTCAGCTCTGCTATGCTGGTGTTAGTTGGAATTGCCTTACTTTTTCTGTTTCAATCTCTATTATCATTAATTCAGTTTATTTCTGCACCTGAAGTTTCCCAACAGATTCTGTTTTGGTTGTTTGGCAGCCTAACAAAAACAACGTGGGAAACCCTTAGTGTTGCAACATTGGTAACAGCTACAAGTATACTACTCTTGTCAAAAGATGTATGGAAACTGACTGCTTTACGTCTTGGTGAGGAACGTGCGTTGAGTCTAGGTATTAATTTGCAGTTACTACGTTTAAAGACCTTAGTGATTGTTGCAGTTATGACAGCGACATCAATTAGTTTTGTGGGAATTATCGGTTTTATTGGTTTAGTGGCGCCACATATTGCAAGGATGTTACTTGGTGAAGATCAACGTTTCTTTTTGCCCGGCGCAATGTTAGTTGGTGCAGCTTTTTTATCAATTGCTTCTGTCCTCTCTAAGGTGATTATCCCTGGAGCGTTATTTCCTGTTGGTATTATAACTTCTTTTGTTGGTGTGCCATTTTTCTTTTGGATCGTGTTAAGTAAGCGTGGATAGCTCAATGTTATTGTTAGAAAATTTAACTATTCAGCGTGGTACGCAGTGTATTGCTGATGGTATCTATCTGAATTTAGAAAAGGGCAAAGTGTATACTATACTTGGTCCTAATGGAGCCGGAAAATCATCAATCATTAAAACTATTTTCGGTGAACTGTCTTTTGATGGTTCAATTCGCTACGGCAAAGAAATCTTGACTAAACACAATTTAATAAATTGGCGTAAACGCATAGGCTATATGCCACAAGATACTCAAGTTGATGTTTCACTAACAGCACTTGAAGTTATTTTATTGGGTAGGCTAGATGCTTTACATATGCATGTCGGCGATGAATTATTGCGAGAAGTTGCACAAATTATGGATAAACTTGGCATTGCCCATCTTGCACATAAAGATGTGACACAGTTAAGTGGTGGACAACGTCAAATGGTGATGTTTGCTCAAGTCTTACTACGCAACCCAGAAATTTTGATGTTAGATGAACCCGTTAGTGCATTAGATATGCATCATCAAATTAATTTACTGGAACAAGTGTGTGATTACACCCATCAACATAATCTTATCACTATTGTAGTTCTTCACGATTTAAGCCTTGCTGCTCAATTCTCTGATTGCATCATTTTGCTGGGGGAAGGTAAGGTTCAAGGATTGGGATCGGCACAGCAAGTATTACAGCCGGATACTATCAGTCGATTGTATAAGGTCCACATTGAAATTTTATATGACAGTACAGGCAGCCCTGTTATTCGACCTCTACGAAAATGTCTATCTGATAAGTGTTGCTTGGATCTAAATCTTTAAAAATTGGGCTTACAAGCGGTCAGATTTAAGCATTTTTTTGCAAAATTACTGCGCAAACTGACCGCTTGTTCAGTTTTATTTCAACTGAATGAAGAACGTCCCTTCTGGTTTAATTGGTAGATACTGTTTATAGAAACTATCATAAGTTTGTTGCGGATTAATATCAGTAAATAACGTTGGATAAAGTGCTTTTGCCATAAATTGTGCACTCGCTAAATCTATTAGTGAACGAGAGGCTGTGTGGTAAAGCCCATAAACACGTCCTGTTTGCACAGCAGGCAGTGTAGACCAACCGGTACGTTGCGTAAAACCTTTTAATCGTTTCTGAGCATCTTCTTCCTTGATGTCAATACCCATCGACATAATTTCACTATTGGTTTTATTTTCCATCTCTGTGCCAGAGATCATAATGACTTCAGGCTTTGATGCAAGTACTTGCTCTGGGTTAATTGGTCCCCAGTTTTCCACAAACGGAGCACTGATGTTATCTCCCCCAACTGTATTAGCAATTGCTCCCCACATATTTTTACCAAAGGTAAAACTATGCTCATTTGGACCTTTATTTCCGAATTCAACATAGATTTTCGGTTTTGGTAAGTTAGCCTCTTTTACTCGACGTTGAATTTCCTTAATGCCGTCAGCATACTCTTTAGCGATTTTTTCAGCACGCTCCTGTGTACCTGCAATTTGTCCAAAAATGCGAGCGCTTTGAGTATGTTTTTCAATAGTTTGAGCATTAAAATCGACAACAACAATCGGAATTCCGGCTTGTTCCAAACGTGGAATCTCACTTGCAATCGTTTGATATTGCCAATCAGCCAAAACAAGTACATCGGGTTTAAGTGCTAGTGTTTTCTCAGTAGAAAAAGTACCCGTATTGATATTTCCTATATCAGCAATATCTTTGAGAGTCGGTATTTTTTCCGCAAATAATGCCCAACTACCGGGATTAAATTTTTCCCAAAACTCACGAGAAATTCCAACTACATTCTTAAAGTTTTCTACTCCGGTTACTGCAATATAATCAGGATAATAGAAGGCTACAACCGCTCGTTTAGCCGGTACATCTACTTTGACTTCTCGTCCGAGTACGTCTTTGATAGTCGTAATTTCAGCATTTGAAAAAGTTGATAAAGAAAATACTGTCATCGCTATTAGGTTACGAAAAAATGCTTTTTTCATTATTTTTACTCCAAAATAAAAAAGAGAA
The DNA here is from genome assembly GCF_901764975.1 of Actinobacillus indolicus. Lineage (GTDB taxonomy): Bacteria > Pseudomonadota > Gammaproteobacteria > Enterobacterales > Pasteurellaceae > Glaesserella > Glaesserella indolica_B. The sequence goes on from NZ_CABFKH010000006.1 coordinate 117,716, forward strand.
GTGCATTCTACACATACGCCTCCATTTTTACAAATAGAAACTATTCTCAAATGATTTTTTAGGTTCATTTGTAGAAAATAACACTAAACCTATATTTTCTTATAAATTTAGAAGGTAATTTTGCTATCATAGCTTTACTTCAAGTCAATATTATTTTTTTGGTGTTCTATGTCACACGATCACGATACTCCTTCTAAATTAGAAATCGCCACGCATGCTATTTTGCCGTTGGTGACGATGTTATTGATTGAGATGTCGCTCAATCACTATGTTGCTCCACAAAATGCAATCTTTGTTTCGCCTTATCTACTTACCTTTTTTACTGTTTGCTTGATTAGCTTCGTGGTGCTGTGGAAAGGACAAATTTGCCCAGGGCAAAAAGGGCGTTTAACGGCTATTCTGCCGTGGCTTTTAGTCTTTGCGGTGGGTAATTTTCTCTATTCCCTTGCCTTTACTCCTAAGCATTCCCCTGCTTTAGTTGCTGGATTTGCTTCTGTGATTCTGCCGTTTATCTATTGGAAATTACCCAAAGATGAAGAGATTTATCGCACGGTGATTTATTGTGGCTTAGGCATCACCGCCATTGGTATGGTGCAATATTTGCTGATTTATTGGTATGAAGTGCCGTCGCTGTTTAACTGGATTAGAGCTAATAATTTTGCTCAGATTTTGCTCGGTATTTTATTAAGTGGCTGGTATTTAATGCTGGCGAAAAGCCGTTTGGAAGGCTTTTTAAAACTGTTGGTATTGCTGGCACTTGCAGTATTAATCATCAACTATGTTTGGGTGATTTTCGTATTATATCAACAACTTGCGATTATGCCTGAGATGGTGATTTATCCTTACTTTATCTTCTTTGGGATTCAGTTTGTAATTTTGATGATGTTAGCTTGGTTGTTACTCGATAAACAGGGAAAAAACATCAAAAATCCAACCGCTTGGACGGTCGCAACCTTCCTTGCAATGCTTTATCCTTTGACAAATATTCTCTAAATGTTACGCAGAAGTTTATTGATTATCGGTGCAGTACTTGCCATTTTAATGGCTGGCGGTGCCTCGTTGCTTTCAAGCGGTCAATTAGCTTCTGCGATTAATTTGGCATTGCCAACGGGCTGGAAAATAGAAACACCCGACGGCATTGAGCCACATTTAGAAAAAGCCATCTTGCCACAATTTACCCTTTACTATCAAAATTGTCCGATTGTTTCGGCAGATCGCCTTGCGGTGCAATGGATTGATGAACGGAGTATTCGCCTTAATCAAGCGACCATTGATTACGCCTGCTTAACGCTTTTTCCTCAATCGGAAACAAATCAAACCGATCCCACAGAAACCATTAAAACAATCCTTGCGTTACTGCCGGAAGGTAACGTAGAAATTAAATCTTTGGCGTGGAAAAATCTTCCCGATGAAATGCACGAACGTTTGAAAGGGTTACTGCAATCGCCTAGTGAAATCAAATTTGCATTTTTTCAGCAAAAACTGACCGCTTACATTAAGCAACAAGCGGTCACATTGGACGCAAATTTTGCAAATCAGCAACTCACCGCACAACTTAGCTATCAGCCGGATAATGATGAGCAACATCAGGCAACACTTTCTGCTCAGCTAGATGAACATTTTCTAGAGTTGCCTCAGCAACTGAGTTTAAATTATCAATGGAATTTGCCTAAAACCTTGATCGCTGAACCAAGTTTGCAACAAGGGCATTCAACGCTCAGCTGGCATAAACAAGATCAGCAACTTCACGGAAATTGGCAGCTAAATTCCGCTATAACACCTGAAAATCAATTCAACTTACCGTTTCGTTTTGATACACAAAGCCTGACGATTGATAAAGGAAAAATTGATTGGCAACTCTCAAATGATTTTCCGCTCAATGCGTATCTGACCACCACCATTACCCCTAACCGTTTTTCTTTAGATGCGCTTTATCCGATAAAAACGGCGGTACGTATCAGTCTGCTTACTCAAAATGCTAAAGGGAAAGGCAATGTGGTAATCAGTAGCCCACAGGCAGAAATTCAGCAAGATAGTTTGATTTTGCCACTACAAATCACAGGAAACATCAAACAAGGTGAGCATATTTTGTATAGCACTATTCCTTTAGATGTACGAGGAAAATTTGATGATCTCACCTTACGCTTTTTACAAGGTGCGTTGCTACGTCTAACGGGGACTGAACGTTTTCTTACCATCAACGACCTACGTTTTCCTCTAGCGGGCGTGCGGGTCGATAAACAGGGCATTCACGGGCGTTTACAAGCGATTTTTCGTGGCGAAAGCCCTGACTTTAAAAATATCGAAATGCGATTGGACGGTTACGCCAATAATTTCAAAGCGGGGGCATTACACTTTTTCCAAGATCCGACCGATAAAAAAGCAGTGAAAGATCAATGGAATTGGCGTTTTTGGGGCGGTTCGCAAATAAAAGCCTTAAACCGACCGCTTGCAGTGTCGGGGCGTGGTGTGTGGCATAAAGATTTAGTACAACTGTCTGAATTTAAGGGCAGTCTGGAACATCTTCGTAAAAATGGAGTATTTATTCCAAAATTAGAGCTGGTATTAAATGAACCAATAAAATTTGATTATGAGAAATTTCATCTTACAGGTGGCGTAAAACTTTCAGCCTCACAAATGGATTTCGCCTATGGTGGATTATTAGAAAAACCAACAGCTAACTTAAAATTTTACGGCGAAGTAGAAAATCTTAACTTTAGGGGCGATGTGACGGCGAATAAACTCGGCCCGATTAAGCTCTTTGCTCGCCGAAAATTAACCAATAATGCCAGTGATTTAATCGGCAAATTGTATTGGTCGGAACAACCTGCAAATGTATTCCAAAGCCTTTTTCCCTTTAGAAATCAATGGGTCATCACAAACGGCACAATCAAAGGCGAAACGGCATTTAGTGCGAATGCGGCTCGTGGGCTGATGGCTGGCGGACATTTTGCTATTCGCAACGGTGCAGTTTCGCTACCAAGCGGTGAGATCAAGGGCATTGATTTCTCACTCCCTTATCAATACAAACAGGGTGAAGTGGATATCGGTGTGAAAAAAGCCCTTGATGTGAATATTGACGAAGTGAATATCGGTATTCCGATAACCAATGTCAAAGTAAAAATTCAAGGGCACTTACCCTACACCAAACGTAAGCCCCTGTTTTTACGAGAGTTAAGTTTAAATTTGCTTGATGGGCGTTTAAATATCGAACATTTTGCCCTGCCACAAACGAAAATCGCTTATTTAAAGCTGTTTGATATTCGTTTTGAACGCATCTTAGAATTAGCACAATATCACCAACTGGACTTAACGGGCAAATTCAACGGTGAATTTCCATTTTGGCTGTCGGGCAAGCCTTGCTACATCTGCAATGGAACACTGACACAAGCGGATAGATCTTACCTAAAATTTACCCCTGAATTGCTTGAAGCAATTAAACAAGGGGGCTATACGGAACAGATTTTAGCCTATATGGTTAATAAAAGTGAGATTGACGATTTCACCGCAACGGTGAATTTAGACAGCAAAGGCGATATGGATTTATCGGCTAAAATCCATTCTAGATTGACTGAGCATAAACAAGCAAAAGTCAATTTGAATTATAACCATAAAGAGAATATGTTCGACTTGTGGAAATTGATTAACTACGGCACTCAATTCGAGCAGAATATTGAACACTCAATCTATAAACAATTAGATCAACGATAGCTGACAATTCCCCCACATTCATTGGGAAATTGTCAGATATTTCAATTAGTTGAATTTATACTCGCCAAAAGCTTTTGCAATCCCCACCACCACATTTGTCGCCTGTTCCATCACATCAACAGAAATAAACTCAAAACGTCCGTGGAAGTTTTCGCCACCCGTAAAAATATTTGGCGTTGGTAAGCCCATATATGATAGGCGTGAGCCATCAGTACCGCCACGAATTGGCTCTAGGTTTGGCGTGATACCCTGTGCTTTCATCACATTTTCAGCGATATCAACCAGATAGCGATAATCTTTGACGACTTCGTACATATTGCGATATTGCTCGACAATCTCGACTTTACCGCACTGTTCGCCATATTTTTGTTGCATTTGTGCCATTGTAGCGGTGAGATCATTGCCGAATTTTGCTAATTCTTCACGCTCAAAACTGCGTAAAATATAGTGGATTTTACATTCGCTTAAATCGCCTTCAATGTCGTGTAACATAATAAAGCCTTCACGCCCTTCACTTGTTGCAGGGGTTAAATGTGGAGGCAGGCTGTTTTGGAACTCACAAGCTCGCTCTAAAGCGTTGATCATCTTGCCTTTGGCTGTTCCCGGGTGAACACTGCGTCCGTAGAAGGTGACGGTTGCCGCATCGGCATTAAAGTTTTCGTACTGCAATTCCCCAAGCGGTCCGCCATCTAAGGTATAGGCAACATCTGCCCCAAAGGCTTTGACATCAAAATGATCCGCCCCACGCCCGATCTCTTCATCGGTAGTAAAGCCGATACGGATTTTGCCGTGTTTGATTTCAGGGTGTGCTAACAAGTATTCTACCGCTGACAGAATAATCGCAATCCCAGATTTATCATCTGCACCAAGCAAAGTTGTGCCATCGGTGGTCACAAGCGTATGCCCGACTAAGCCGTTTAGGTTCGGGAAATCCTGTGGCGATAACGTATGCCCACTGCCTTTTAGCAAAATATCACCGCCTTGATACCGCTCAATAACCTGTGGCTTCACATTTTCTCCGTTGAAATCAGGGGAGGTATCAACGTGAGCCAGTAAGCCGAGTACGGGAATGGCTTTGTCACTATTGGCAGGCAACGTTGCAAACACATAGCCGTTAGGATCAACGGAAATTTCGGTTAATCCCATTGTTTCCATTTCGGTTTTGAGTAGATGAAGTAAATCCCACTGTTGCGGTGAGCTAGGGACAGTTTGGCTTTTCGGATCTGATGTGGTGTGGATTTGAACGTAACGCAATAGGCATTCAAGTAAGACGGTTTTAAATGGGATCATTATTTTCTCCTTTTGATGAATGGATTACGAACAAATGGGCTGAATACTCCCCTGTTTGACAGAAAACAGGCGATCATCGCTTTGCTCTTGCCACTGCATTTGCTGTAACTGGTCTTGGGTAATGGCGGTTACAAAGACTTGCGAACCACTTTGGCGTAGGCGGTGAGCAAGTAGTTCACGTTTGGTTGGGTCAAGTTCTGAGGCAAAATCGTCAATTAAAAACAGGCATTGGCGATTTTTTTGGGCGATCAGATATTCCCCTTGAGCAAGGCGTAACGCACACATCAGCAGTTTGAGTTGTCCACGAGAGAGAACATCTTCGACAGGCAGACCGTTCGCCCGAAAACGAAAATCGGCTTTTTGCGGTCCAACCATTGTGTAACCGACACTGCGATCCCGTTCAAAGCCTTGTGCCAAAATCTCGGCATAATCGCTCTCTTTTTCCCAACCTTGATGAAAGCTGACACTGATTTCTAATTCAGGCAAGAAAAAGCGGCAAGTTCGTTCAATCTCCGGGCGAAGGGCTTCTGCATAGTTTGCTCGAAGTTCGCTGACGATTTTCGCCAGTTTAGCCAGCTCAATATCCCACGGTTTTAACTCGCTGTAGTGACGAACCTGTGCCAGTGCTGAATTTCGTTGTTTCAGTAGGCGTTTTAAGTTCGCCCAGTGTTGATAAAATTCGTGATGTTGGTGAAACAATCCCCAGTCAAGAAAAGCTCTGCGGTAGGTTGGTCCGCCATTGAGTAGTGTTAAGCCTTCAGGGGTAATCACTTGCATCGGTAGAAGGTGAGCCAGATCGGAAATTTTTTTGCCATCTTCACCATTAATTTTTAAGGTGGTATCACCTTGGCGATTTTTTTGTAGCCCGACAGACCATTGATGTTTCGCTTCTTCGACCTTTCCGAATAGGGTAAATTGATCTTGATCGTAATGGATAATGCGATTACTGATGTGACTTTTAAACGATCTGCCGTGTCCCAGATAGAAAATCGCTTCCAGTAAGCTCGTTTTGCCACTGCCGTTTTCACCTACCAAAAAGTTAAAGCCGTGGCTCAATTCGAGATCCACGGCAGTCAAATTTCGGAAATTGTTGATGATTAAACGGGATAGTGACATCTTCTCGTCTTAACAAGCGGTTAGATTTATGTATTTTTTACAATACATCTATAATCTCATCGGCATAATCACATATTCCGCCGTAGCATTATCGCAATCTTCAATTAAACAGCTTGAACTTGCATCTACAAGGCTAATACGCACACGCTGGCATTTTAATGTGTTAAGCACATCTAACAAATAGCTCACATTAAAGCCCACTTCCATCTCTGCACTTTGATAAGAGACATCAATGATTTCTTCTGCTTCTTCTTGCTCTGGGTTATTTGCCGTAATTTTTAACAGATTTTGATTTAGGGCTAAACGCACGCCACGGAAACGTTCGTTTGACAAAATCGCCGCACGTACCAAGGCACGTTTTAACACATCTGCGTCAGCTTCTAAAATACGATCCGCATTGCGTGGCAATACTCGGCGGTAATCAGGGAAACGCCCATCAATCAGTTTTGAGGTAAAGACAATGCCGTTCATTGATACACGTAAGTTGCTTGTACCAATTTCTAAGCGAACACTTTCGTTATTATGCCCCACTAAGCGAGCTAATTCTAATACCGCTTTGCGTGGCACAATCACCGAATGGCTTAAAAGCTCTTGATTTAATGCCATTGTGCAAACTGCAAGACGGTGTCCGTCCGTTGCTACTGAACGCAATAGGTTGCCTTCGGTTTCAAACTTCATACCATTTAAAAAGTAACGGGCATCTTGGTTTGCCATAGAAAATTGTGTTGCTTCAATTAAACGCGCTAGAGTTGCTTGTTCAATCGTGAAATCTACTTCAGGTTTCCAGTCCATTAAACTTGGATAATCCGAAGCAGGTAAGGTTGCTAGATTGAATTTACTGCGATCTGCACGGATAAAGACACGATCTTCATCAAACTGCACCGAAATTACGCTATCATCAGGTAAGCTACGACAAATATCTAAAAACTTTTTCGCAGGAATTGTAAATTTTCCTGAGAAACTGACCGCTTCAAACAGCTCCGCTTGGGTAGTAAGCTCTACCTCTAAATCAGTTCCCGTTAAAGATAAACGGCTTCCTTCAATCTCTAGCAAAATGTTGTTGATCACAGGCAAAGTTGGACGACTGGTTAATACGCCACAAACCTGTTGTAACGGCTTGAGTAACTGCTCACGGGTAATAGTAAATTGCATAACAATTCCTTAAGACGATAATTTGCGTGTTAAATTGGTGTAATCTTCTTGGATACTGTTATCAGTATCTCTCAGCTCATTAATGGTTTTGCAGGCGTGCATCACCGTTGTGTGATCACGTCCGCCAAATTCACGTCCGATTTCAGGCAAACTGTGGTTAGTCAGCTCTTTTGCTAATGCCATTGCCATTTGGCGTGGACGAGCCACGGACCGTGTACGACTTTTTGATTTTAAGTCCGCCATTTTGATATTGTAATACTCAGCGACGGTTTTCTGAATATTCTCAATGGTAACTAAATGATCGTAAGAGGCAATCAAATCTTTTAAAGCCTCTCGAACCGCATCCACAGTAATTTGACGGTGAGTAAAATTACTCCATGCAATGGCTCGATTTAATGCCCCTTCTAATTCACGTACGTTTGTTCTTAATTTTTGCCCTAAGAAAAACGCCACATCCTCACTTAATTCAACACCTCTCTCTTCCGCTTTTTTCATTAAAATCGCAATGCGGGTTTCAAGCTCTGGTGGTTCAATCGCTGCATTCACTCCCCAGCTTAAACGAGAACGGATACGTTCTTCAATTTTTTCAATATTTTTAGGGAATACATCTGACGTGACAATAATTTGCTTACTTCGCTCAAATAATGAATTGAAAGTGTGGAAAAATTCTTCCTGAGTAATTTCTTTCTTCGCAAAAAATTGAATATCATCAATCATTAATACATCAAGCGAGCGATAAAATTTCTTAAAATTTTCAATAGTATTTGCTTGGATCGATTTTACCATATCTTGAACGAAGCGTTCCGAATGGATATAAACGACTCTCGCATTTGGTTTTTGTCTTAAAATTTCATTACCAATCGCATGTAGTAAGTGTGTTTTACCTAATCCCGTCCCACCATAAAGAGAAAATGGATTGCAATGACTTTCACCAGGATTATTCGCAACTTGCTGAGCAACTGCCTTCGCTAATTGGTTTGATTTACCTTGAACAAAGTTATCAAAGGTTAAGGTTTCAATGAGACCTGTTCGTAAAGGTGTCGATTGCACATCTTTTGTTGTAGAAATTGTTGGTACTGCTGGGTTTACCTCTGGCGGTTGTTCTGCTGGCTTAATCCCGACTCGAATTTCAACCTGCAAATTATCATTTTTTGATAACCCACGAGCAAGATAAAGAATCTCATTAACAAATTTCTCTTTGACCCAATTAGCCACAAATTGATTATGCGCATACAAAACAAGATCACTATTTACCATGCTCGCTTGCAAAGGACGCAACCAAGTACTGTAATCAGTTGGTGAAACTTTTGTTTGTAAATGGCTTAAACAATCAGACCAAAGGGATGACACAATCAGCTCCAAATGAATAGGTGAAAAGAAGGATATAATATCCGAAAAAACCTTAAAAATCTTGTAAATTTTCGAATATTAAACACGATTCAATTTAGATAAAAATAAAAAATCTGCATCTTAACTACTTGGAATAAACCAACTGATTAAAATGCAGATTATCTCAAGGCATACTTTATCGCTAAAGTAATAAATTAACCTTCACAACTACTACAACTTAACAAGTTACGGTTAAAGACTTGTGCTGCACTCATTGAGTATTGGTAATAAATCGATTTTAAGCCAAGCTCTTCTGCGGTTAAATAAAGTTGGTTCAAATCACGCGCAGGCGTTGCTGGATGAACCATAATATTAATACTTTGCCCTTGGTCAATATATCTTTGACGTTGAGCCGCTTGCTGAATCACACTTAATTGGCTAATTTCTGAGAAGGTTTTAAACACCTCTTTTTCATGTTCAGAAAGTTCTGCTAAATGTTGAACAGAGCCATCATTTAACAAGATACTTTCCCAGATTTCTTCGGTATCTAACCCTTTTTCTTTGAGTAATTGCTCTAAGAATGGATTTTTATAAACTGTTTTAATTTTTGCCAAATCTTTCACATAGTAATTCGACTTAAAAGGTTCCACCGATGGCGATACGCTACCTAAAATAAAGCTACTGGATTTCGTCGGTGCAATACTCATTAAGGTTGTATTACGACGACCATAGCCTTTTAATAACTCAGGTTCACCAAAACGCTGCGCTAATTCTTTAGATGCCTGTAAGGTTTTTTCTTGTAGCGTTTTAAAAATCAAATTATTTTTTTGCATCGCTTCAAAACTATCAAAGGCGATATTATTCGCTTGTAAATAGCTATGCCAACCTAAGACACCAATACCTAATGCACGATGACGTCTTGCAAAACGATTGGCACGATCAAGGAATGGAATCTCAGCACTTTTTTCAATAAATTCAGACATCACTACATCTAAGAAGTAGGTTAATACTTCAGGGGCATCTGTATCTTTCCATTCATCAAAATGTAATAAATTCATTGAAGAAAGACAACATACAAAGCTCTCATCGTTGCTAGATGGCAACATAATTTCAGTACAAAGATTAGAGGCATGAACCGTCATGTTTTTATCTTTATACACGTCAGGACGCCCTGCATTTGCATTATCTTTAAAGAACAAATAAGGGATACCTGTTTCAGTTTTACGTTGTAATAATTTTGCCCAAAGCTGACGTTTATATGGGTCACCCGCTTTCATTGATTCAAGCCAGTCATGACCTACACAGACACCATAATACATGAGCTGAATTGGATTACCTTCCGTATGAATATCCAACCACTCATCAATATCGCCATGCTCAATATCAATATAACCCGCAAATTGTCCTTTACGTGATGTTCCTTGGGAAATAACATCAATCACCGTATCAAATAACTTACTGAAGTTAAAAGAACCGTCTGATTTACCGTTATTCTTAATCGCACTACCACGAGGACGAATATCACCAAAATAAGCTGACGTACCACCACCGATTTTGCTCATCATACCCACTTCAGCGGTTGTCACCATAATTTCGTGAATGGAGTCACCAATATAGCTACCAAAACACGAAATAGGCAAACCACGATCTAAACCAAAGTTTGACCAAATGGGTGAAGAGAGAGAGAAATAGCCTCGTCCCATATAGTAGTAGAATTTATCCGCATAGCCTTCAATGCCAAGCTTACGTTCAGCATGCTCTGCGATAAAACGAATTCGGTCTAATGCAGTAGTGCCTTCAAGTAGATAGCCACGTTGTAAAAATAAGCGACTATCGTCATTTAGCCATTCAAAATCAGGACGGTTTGCATTTGTATAGCCAAGTTGAAATAACTTTGGCTGGTAATAATCATTAGAATAAGTCATCGGCGGTAATCTGTTTCATTTTTTTGCTGTAATCGGTACTACGTTTGTTAAAGAAATCAGTCTCTTTTGTTGATAAGATTTCAATATCAAACCACTCAGTTTCTTTTAATAACGCAGGATCCACGTTATAAGGTGGCTCTAAACCTAAAGCCATTAATGAATTGTTATAGCGATTTACAATATAGTTCTCTACGGTTTTACGAGAAATAAAACTTAAATCACCTTCTTCAAAAATCCAGTCTAAAATACTTCTTTCTGCTTCTAGAGCTTGATTTGCTAATGTTTTTAATTCTTCATAAAATTCTGGCGTGAAAAGATCTGCATGCTCACTACGTAAAATATCATAGAGTGCAATACCGAAACGTCCATGAATCTCTTCTTCTTTACTGGTTGCTTCTACCGCATTTGAAATGCCTTTGAACAAGTTACGATGTTTATTAAAGGACATCATTACTAAAAACTGACCAAAAAGAGAAATATGCTCAACAAATAAAGAAAAGAGCACAAGAGATAACACAAAGCGATCTTTGCCGTCATCTTTTTCTCTCATAAAATCTTCCATATAACGAATACGATTCATCAATGGTTGAATATCTGTAATTTGAGAGAACATTTCATTTAAGCCTAATTTTTCAAGCAAAAATGAATAGGCATCCTTATGACGCACTTCACTTTCTGCAAATGTACCACCCACATCATCAATTTCTGGTTTAGGAAAATAACGATAAAGATCGCCCCAGAAACGTTTTACATTAACCTCAACCTGTGAAATAGCTAACATAGTACGTGTTAGCACATGACGTTCATGGTCATTAATGTTTGTACGGTAATCTTGAATGTCACCTGTAAAATTGAATTCTGTATGCAACCAATATGAGTGACGGATTGCATCTTTAAACTCAAGCAATTCAGGGTATTCGTAAGGTTTAATTTGAATACGTTTTTCAAAAATGTTGCGTGCCATAATGATTTTATCTTTTAGGTTGATGATTCAATATTGGCGTATTTTAGAGATATTTTTTCGTTCTACAAGATCTTGACAAATAGGCATCCCTGATTGTTCCGTCGGAGTCATTGATTTTAAAAGAAAAAAATTTTTGTAAATCTTAAACCCTCTAAAAACTATATCTTGTGTTTTTAAAATTTTAAAACACAAGATATAGTGGTTAGAGCGGTGACTATCGATTATTTTTTGCAAAAAATTAGCAAAATCTCACCGCTTGTCTGACAAGAATTAATCCATTTCACTCATCAAACTTGCATTTCCGCCGGCAGCTGCGGTGTTAATGCTGATCGCTTTTTCATGGATTAACGGGAATAGCGATAACGCTAAATCTAGATTTTCAATATAAGTCAAAATTGCACCTGAACGTTCCGCATGATGTTGTTTCTCAGCAACTGAAATCGGGTCTAAAGCAATCAACACACTTAAATTTGCCAGACTATTGAAATCTTCCACGACCATTAATAGCCCTTCAAAATGCACTGCATGTTTTGCCAATTCGCTCTCACGTTCAACTACTGCTTTAGCACCGCAAACCGTAATTGCAATCAACGCTTGCACTTGTTGATAGAGCGAGCCTTTACCAATCGCAATCACAGGTCTGGCTTCCAAACGCATAAAGTTGCTTTCGCCCGTAATGCCCTGCATTTTGAAGATCTTGCCTAACGGTGATTGACGAGATAAGCTGGTCACTAAATCACGGGCATTTTGCTGTTCCGTACCGAATAAGACCACATTAATGCCATTCACCAATGTTGCCGTATCCACTGTTTTACCGCCCTCTAAGTTCGGTAATGTCCATGCACTTCGATTCGCTAAACGTTGCAAATAAAGCGGTCCACCCGCTTTCGGCCCTGTGCCCGATAAACCCATACCGCCAAACGGTTGAACACCAACGACTGCACCAACAGTATTACGGTTCACATAAAGGTTACCCGCATGAATGCTGTCGAGCCATAAATCCACAGTTTCATCAATACGGCTATGCAAACCACTGGTTAAGCCGAAGCCGGTCGAATTAATCTCCGCCATGATTTGCGGTAATCTGTCCGCATCAAAACGAATGACGTGTAATACCGGCCCGAAGACTTCCTGTTTTAATTGACTGATATTGTCAATTTCCAATACCGTCGGCGGAACAAAAATACCTGTTCTTTCCACTTCCACATCAATCGGAACTTGATAGCACGATTTTGCCACTTTTTTGATTTCAGCAATATGATTCAGCAAACGTGTTTGAGCCACTTTATCAATCACAGGTCCCACATCGGTATTGAGATTTTGCGGTCTGCCGACTTTTAATTCTGCCATTGCGCCTTTGAGCATCGTCAGAATATGATCAGCGACATCACGTTGTAAATAAAGCACACGTAAGGCAGAACAACGTTGTCCGGCCGAGTCAAAGGCAGAGTTCAAGACATCTGCCACCACCTGCTCACCCAATGCGGAACTATCTACAATCATCGCATTTTGCCCGCCCGTTTCTGCAACAAGCGGTACGATCGTCTCATTTTTTTGCAAATTGCGATTGATGTTTTTTGCCGTCTCCGTTGAACCAGTGAAAATCACCCCATTGACTCTCGGATCAGTCACTAATGCCGAACCAACCATTTTTCCGCTACCCGGTAAGCATTGTAACGCTTGGGTTGGGATGCCTGCTTGATAGAATAAGCTGACCGCATAGTGTGCCATCAATGATGTTTGTTCCGCCGGTTTTGCCAACACCACATTTCCCGCAACTAATGCCGAAGCCACTTCTCCGACAAAAATCGCTAATGGGAAGTTCCATGGGCTAATCGCCACTACAATGCCACGTGGATTACGATACCCTTCCGGATTTTGACGGACTTCTTTTGCATAATAACGACAGAAATCGACCGCTTCTCGCACTTCTGCAATCGCATTATTTAAGGTTTTGCCCGCTTCTCGCACCGCTAAATCAAACAGCTGTGGCATATTAGCTTCCATTAAATCTGCCATTTTCTCTAACGCTTCCGCACGTACAATCGGAGAGGTGTTTTGCCACTCGGATTTAAACTGCTCAGCAACATCAAAAGCGGTCGTAATATCTGTTCCCGTAGCATCTACTACTTCCCCAACAATTTCAAACACATTTGCTGGGTTATGAATATGTCTGACTTCTCCGTTAAAATCGGTAACACCTGATACTTGCGGTACGGCACGATATTGCTGTGTTGCCAGTTGATTGAGCTGTTGTTCTAATGCTTTCAAATGAATCGCATCGGTTAAATCATAACCTTTAGAGTTCTGACGTTGGTCACCAAAAAGTTTAACCGGTAACGGAATTTTCGGATGCATCGTGCCATCAGTATCTTTAGCTTTATCGACCGGATCACGAGCTAAATCATCAATACTTAGATTTTCATCGACAATTTGATTCACAAACGAACTGTTTGCCCCATTTTCTAACAAGCGACGAACCAAGTACGCTAATAACGTTTGATAAGACCCCACAGGCGCATAAATACGGCACTGTACATTCAGATTATTCGTACCGACCACTTGGTCATATAAGGTTTCTCCCATGCCGTGTAAACATTGGAATTCAAATTGCTTACCTTGTGCTAAATGGTAAATCGTTGAGAGTGTTTGGGCATTGTGAGTAGCAAATTGCGGATAAATCACATCTTGTGCCGACAATAATTTTTTCGCACAGACAATGTAGTTTAAATCCGTATGCACTTTACGGGAGAATACCGGATAACCTTCCGCCCCATCGGTTTGAGCACGTTTAACTTCCGTATCCCAATAAGCACCTTTTACTAAGCGAATCATTAGCTTACGATTATTTGCACGTGCTTTTTCGATTAAATATTCAATCACATAAGGACAACGTTTCTGATAAGCCTGAACAACAAAGCCCACACCGTTAAAGCCGGCTAAATCAGGATCAGTTAGCAATCTGTCCATTAAGTCTAAAGAAATCTCTAAACGATCGGCTTCTTCCGCATCAATATTTAAGCCAATATCGTACTGTTTGGCTAATAAAAAGAGCTGTTTTAAACGTGGGTAGAGTTCATCAATAACCCGTTTATGCTGAGCGAGACTATAACGAGGGTGAATAGCGGAAAGTTTAACAGACACACCCGATGATTTATAAACGCCCAAACCACGTGAAGTTGCTCCGACCGCATGAATGGACGCGACATAATCATCATAATAACGTTTGGCATCTTCTTCGGTGAATGCCGCTTCACCCAGCATATCGTAACTATAACGATAGCCCATGGCGAAACGTTTTTCACCGTTCTTAATCGCTTCCTGAATCGTTTCCCCCGTCACAAACTGTTTTCCGAGTAAACGCATTGCGACATCCACACCTTTACGGATTAACGGCTCACCACCTTTGGAAATAAGACGGGAAAGAGATGAAGAGAGCGAGCTTTCACTGTGGGTTGAAACTAATTTACCCGTCACAACCAATCCCCACGCAGCCGCATTAACAAATAAAGAAGGGCTATTGCCTACGTGAGAACGCCAATCCCCTTTGGCAATTTTGTCACGGATTAATTTATCGGCTGTTGCTTTATCCGGAATACGCAATAAGGCTTCAGCCAAACACATTAACGCTACACCTTCTTCGCTCGATAAAGAAAACTCATGCATTAATGCATCCACACCGCTGGCTTTTTTACGTGCCGCACGGACTTTCTCGACTAATTTTTTTGTTAATGCTTTTATTTCATTAGCCTGTTCATCTACACGTGCTTGCGCCATTAACTGTTTAACTAGCGTTTCTTCATCGCAACGATAATGCTCGCTTAAGGTTGGACGGATCTCCGTAGTAGGCGGACATAATTGATAAGTTTGAGTGTTTGACATGATAATTTCTCACTTTTAATATCGTTATCAACAAGAAATGCAATAAGTAAAAAATCAAAGAGATCTTACCGCTTGCATTCACCGTTAATACAAAAAAGACGGTAGCTGAAACAGCGTACCGTCCTTTTTATTATTTTTTCATTGCTTCTTCGTAAGCTTTTTCTGCTTTTTCAAAGGTTTCAACCAACTCTGCTTGAGGCGCTGGAGTAACTAACGAGACGATAATAATCGCAATAAAGGCTAGAATAAAGCCAGGAATCATTTCATAAATACCGCTATTTGGTACTAAATCATTCCAGAAAACCACAACGAGAGCACCTGTTAACATACCAGCCATAGCGCCTTGTGCATTCATACGTTTCCAGAATAAAGAGAGAATGACAACTGGTCCGAATGCACAGCCGAATCCTGCCCAAGCATAAGACACCAAACCAAGCACTTTACTGTTTGGATCTTGTGCTAAAACAATGGCTAAGACTGAAATCACAAGTACCATCATTCGACCTAACCAAACTAATTCTTTTTGGCTAGCATTCGGGCGAATCATCCCTTTATAAAAGTCTTCGGTAATGGCACTTGAACAGATCAATAATTGACAGCTTAAGGTACTCATCACAGCGGCTAAAATCGCAGAAAGTAAAATACCTGCAATCCATGGATTAAAGAGTAGTTTGGATAATTCAATAAAAACTTGCTCGTGGTTTTGGTTTACGATTGCCGCTTGGCTCGGATTAGCGAAGAAATAGGCTTGTCCGAAAAAGCCGATACCCACAGCACCGAATAAGCAGATAATCATCCAAATCATACTGATACGGCGTGCATTCGGAATTGATTTCACACTGTCTGCCGCCATAAAACGAGCCAAAATATGCGGCTGACCGAAATAACCCAATCCCCATGCCGATAAACTCAATAAACCAATCAAAGTCGTACCGGTAAATAAATCGGTAAAATCTTTATTGACAGCTTCTCCGGCTGCAACAATAACGGCATGAGTTTCGGCAAAACCACCTAAATGGATCAGCACGAAAATCGGCGTTAAGAACAGCGCAAATAACATCAAACTTGCTTGGATGGTATCCGTCCAGCTTACAGCTAAAAAACCGCCGATAAAAGTATAAATAATAGTGGCTAATGCGCCATACCATAACGCTGTTGCATAAGGAATACCAAAGAGATTTTCAAACAATCTCGCACCAGCTACCACGCCCGATGCACAATAAATAGCGAAGAAAAATAGAATGATGGTTGCTGAAACAATTTTTAAGATTTTGGTTTTATCTCCAAAACGGTGGTGGAAATAGTCGGGCAATGTCAATGCGTTTGCATTGTATTCGGTATGCACACGTAAACGTCCTGCAACAAATAGCCAGTTTAAATACGCCCCAACAGTTAAACCGATTGCAATCCAGCCCTCTACTAAACCTGCAGCATATACAGCACCAGGTAACCCCATTAATAACCAACCTGACATATCAGACGCCCCTGCCGATAAGCCTGTAACCAAGCTACCTAAACGGCGACCGCCTAAAATATAGTCGGATAAATTATGTGTAAAACGATAGGCGATAAAGCCGATTAAAACCATCCCAATAATATAAATGAGAAAAGTTGTTGTGGTTGGATCGAAACCAAACATAGGTTGCTCCTCATGAAATCTAAAGATCTTTACTATATCAGAATTTCTGATAACTATACTCCAAAATGTAACCGGATGGTTACTCTTTATGCTATCCTTATTAAAGCTCAAGTATAATTGACTTAATACTTTTTTGTTACAAATTTTTAATAAATTTGAGACAAAGATAACAAATTAAATATAATAGTTGATACAAGCGGTCAGATACCCTCAATTTTTTGCAAATTCTTTTGAAAATTCCTCTCACCATCTCACCGCTTGTATGAAGCATATCTTCGGGATGCTTAGCCCCAAACGCAAAAACCGCAAGCTATCTCTAACTTGCGGTTTTGTTTGGTATTAAAACCCTGATGGTGCCCTACTCTCACATGGGGAAACCCCACACTACCATCGGCGTTACTGCGTTTCACTTCTGAGTTCGG
>NZ_CABFKH010000007.1 GCF_901764975.1 Actinobacillus indolicus
TTGCTGGCAACCAAGTAGAGCAAGTAGGCTTTGGTGATGACATCAACTTCGTGAACGGTGCAGGTACAACTGCAAGAATCGTTGACGGTAAAGACATCACATTTGATGCAAACCTTGTATCAAGCGATAACTCTATCACTATCGCAGATAAGGATGGTGCGAAGAACCTAACTGTCAACACTGGTGTTTCAACGGTTGAAGACGGCGGTAAAGCAGTCACTACCGATGGTGACCAAGTAGCAAATCTTGGTGATGTTATTGAAACCATCAACAAAACCTCTTGGAAAGTGAACTCTACCGCAAAAACTGGTGGTGAAGGCACTTATACAGCGAATGAAGAGTCTAAGATCAACGCTGGCGATACACTAAACATCGATGCAGGTAAAAACATCAAGATCTCTGGCGCAGGCAATACATTGCTTGTAGAGACCAAAGATAATGTGACCTTTGATGAAGTGACCACCCGTAACCTAACTGCAACGGGCGATACAGTAGTTAAGAACTTTACAGTTCAACCACAATCAACCATTAATATGGGTAACAACCAAATTAAAGGTGTGGCTGAAGGTACTGATAACACAGATGCAGTGAATGTGAAGCAGTTGAAAGATACTGTGGAAGCAGCCAAAGCAATTGAGAAAGTCACAGCGGATACTTCAGCAGACAATATTGCAACAGTAGAAACAAAATCTGGCAAGACAGCAGGCGAAGCAAACGAAGAGTACGTAGTTAGTGTTTCTAAAGCAGCAGTCAAAACAGCTGCCAAAGAAGCAATCAATGTCACAGGTACAGCTCCAATTGCTGTAACTAAGACAGATGTGAATGGTGTAGATACCTATAACGTCACCTTTGATGGTACTAAAGCAGCAGAATCTATTCCATTAACTTACAAAGCTAATGGTGGAAATGCACAAACCGTTAACCTAAACAAAGGTCTAGACTTCACTAATGGTGACAAAACTGTTGCAACCGTTGGTGCTGATGGCGTTGTTACCTTTGATCTAAGCGATGCAGCCAAAGAACAGCTTGCTAAAGAAGAGTCTGTATCTACAAGTACTCCAGACTTGCTAACGGTCACTAAAGATAAGTTGAATGACACCAAAGGTCAAAACTACAATGTTGATGTGAAAAAAGGCACATTCAATGCACAAACCGCTAATGGTGCATTGGGTGATGTAACAAACACCAATGGCGTAGCAACTGTTGCAGATGTTGTCACTGCAGTGAATCAAGGTTACTGGACAGCCAAAGTTGATGGCAACACTGAAGCGGCAAAAGTGAAATTCGGTGACAGCCTAAACTTCGTCGATGGCGTAGCCACTGACGCAAAAGTTGGTACTGATGGCATCACCTTTGATGTTAAGACTGACGGCACAACCATTAAAGTTGTAGATGGCAACTTGACAGTGAATACTGATGGCTTACCGAAGACTGTTGTGGCTGAAGGTAGCAATGTTAAAGTCAAAGCTGATACACAAGGCACAACCACAACGTATACCGTACACGCGGATAAATCAGTCGTTGCTCCAGCAACAGGTACAACAAGTGTGACTGTGACGCCATCAGAACAGGTAGATCAAACAACTGGCTCTAAGACGACAACTTATAACGTTGATTTAAGTGCAGAAACCAAAGCACAAATCGCTAAAGTCGAAACTGTGAAGAGTGCAACACCGGATCTATTAACGATTACTGATACCACTGAAAACGCATCTGGTGGTAAAGAGTTTGTTGCGTCTGTGGTAAAAGGCACCTTCAACAACCCAAGCACAACAGGTGAATTGGCAGCAGGTAACACTGGTGTAGCAACTGTAGCGGATGTCGTTGACGCAGTGAATAAAGGCTTCTTAACTACAAAAGTTGCTGGCAACCAAGTAGAGCAAGTAGGCTTTGGTGATGACATCAACTTCGTTGATGGAAAAGGTACAACTGCAAGAATCGTTGACGGTGTTAATGGTGATAAAGGCATCACATTTGATGCAAACCTTGTATCAAGCGATAACTCTATCACTATCGCAGATAAAGATGGTGCGAAGAACCTAACGGTTAATACAGGTGATTCAACAGTTGAAGACGGTGGTAAAGCAACCACAACTGACGGTGACCAAGTAGCCAATCTTGGTGATGTTGTTGACACCATCAACAAAACCTCTTGGAAGGTAAACTCTACTGCACAAACAGGCGGTGAAGGCACTTATACAGCAGATGAAGAATCTAAGATCAATGCTGGTGATACACTCAACATCGATGCAGGTAAAAACATCAAGATCTCTGGTGCAGGCAATACATTGCTTGTAGAAACCAAAGACGCTGTGACCTTTGATGAAGTCACAACCCGTAACCTAACTGCAACTGGCGATACAGTAGTTAAGAACTTTACAGTTCAACCGAAATCAACCATTAATATGGGCGGCAACCAAATTAAAGGTGTGGCTGAAGGTACTGACGGTACTGATGCAGTGAATGTGAAGCAGTTGAAAGATACTGTGGAAGCAGCGAAAGCAGTTGAAAAAGTAACAGCGGACACTTCGGCAGATAACATCGCAACGGTAACACAAAAATCTGGTAAACCAGCAGGTGAAGCAAACGAAGAGTATGTGGTTAGCGTATCTAAAGCTGCCGTGAAAGACGCTGCCAAAGAAGCAATCAATGTCACAGGCACAGCACCAATCTCTGTTGCTAAGACAGATGAGAACGGTGTCGATACTTATACCGTTAACTTTGACGGCACTAAAGCGGCTGAATCTATCCCATTGACCTACAAAGCCAATGGTGAAAACGCCCAAACCGTGAACCTAAAAGATGGTCTAAACTTCACCGATGGTGACAAAACAGTTGCAACTGTTGGTGCAAATGGCAAAGTCAGCTTTGATCTAAGCGATGAAGCAAAAACTCAACTTGCCAAAGAAGAGACTGTGATTGCAGGTGCATCAGGCTTGGTGAGCGTAGCTAATACAGCGAAGAACAGCACAGGTGGTACTGAGTTTGTTGTTGATATTGCTAAAGGCACATTCAATGCACAAACTGCTAACGGTGCACTGGGTGATGTAACCAACACCAATGGTGTCGCAACCGTTGCTGATGTTGTCTCTGCAGTGAATAAAGGCTACTGGACAGCGAATGTAGATGGCAGCACTAAGGTGGCTGATGTCAAATTTGGTGATAGTCTAAACTTCGTAGACGGTACAGCGACAGATGCGGTACTTAAAGACGGTGGTGTAAGCTTCAACGTGAAGACAGATGGCACAACCATCAAAGTGGACAATCAAGGTAACTTGGCTGTGAACACGGATGGTTTACCGAAAACAGTTGTGGCTGAAGGTAGCAATGTTAAAGTCAAAGCTGATACACAAGGCACAACCACAACTTATACTGTACACGCAGATAAATCTGTCGTTGCTCCAGCCGCAGGCACAACAAGTGTGACTGTGACACCATCAGAACAGGTAGATCAAACAACAGGCTCTAAGACGACAACTTATAACGTTGATTTAAGTGCAGAAACCAAAGCACAAATTGCCAAAGTTGAAACGGTTGTTGCAGGTGACTCAGGTCTTGTGACTGTTGATGATAGTGCAGTTAACACTTCAACTGGTAAAGAATTTAAAGTTGATATTGCCAAAGGCACCTTCAACAACCCAAGCACAACAGGTGAATTGGCAGCAGGTAACACTGGTGTAGCAACTGTAGCGGATGTCGTTGACGCAGTGAATAAAGGCTTCTTAACTACAAAAGTTGCTGGCAACCAAGTNGAGCAAGTAGGCTTTGGTGATGACATCAACTTCGTTGATGGAAAAGGTACAACTGCAAGAATCGTTGACGGTGTTAATGGTGATAAAGGCATCACATTTGATGCAAATCTTGTATCAAGCGATAACTCTATCACTATCGCAGATAAAGATGGTGCGAAGAACCTAACGGTTAATACAGGTGATTCAACAGTTGAAGACGGTAAAGCAGTCACAACTGACGGTGACCAAGTAGCTAATCTTGGTGATGTTGTTGAAACCATCAACAACACCTCTTGGAAGGTAAACTCTACTGCAAAAACAGGCGGTGAAGGCACCTATACAGCAAATGAAGAATCTAAGATCAATGCTGGTGATACACTCAACATCGATGCAGGTAAAAACATCAAGATCTCTGGTGCAGGCAATACATTGCTTGTAGAAACCAAAGACGCTGTGACCTTTGATGAAGTCACAACCCGTAACCTCACTGCAACTGGCGATACAGTAGTTAAGAACTTCACAGTTCAACCACAATCAACCATTAATATGGGCAACAACCAAATTAAAGGTGTTGCTGAAGGTACTGACGGTACTGATGCAGTGAATGTGAAGCAGTTGAAAGATACTGTGGAAGCAGCGAAAGCAGTTGAGAAAGTCACAGCGGACACTTCAGCAGATAACATCGCAACGGTAACCCCAAAATCTGGTAAACCAGCAGGTGAAGCAAACGAAGAGTATGTGGTTAGCGTATCTAAAGCTGCCGTGAAAGACGCTGCCAAAGAAGCAATCAATGTCACAGGCACAGCACCAATCTCTGTTGCTAAGACAGATGAGAACGGTGTCGATACTTATACCGTTAACTTTGATGGTGCTAAAGCAGCTGAATCTATCCCATTGACCTACAAAGCCAATGGTGAAAACGCCCAAACCGTCAACCTAAGCAAAGGCCTAAACTTCACCAATGGTGACAAAACAGTTGCTACTGTCGGTGCAGATGGCAAAGTCAGCTTTGATCTAAGCGATGAAGCTAAGACACAGCTTG
Source organism: Actinobacillus indolicus (assembly GCF_901764975.1). GTDB lineage: Bacteria > Pseudomonadota > Gammaproteobacteria > Enterobacterales > Pasteurellaceae > Glaesserella > Glaesserella indolica_B. The sequence continues at coordinate 4,774 of NZ_CABFKH010000007.1, forward strand.
CTAAAGAAGAGACGGTTATCGCAGGTGATTCAGGTCTAGTGACGGTGACTTCACCGAATAAAAATGATACTGGCGGTAAAGAGTTTATCGTTGAAGTCAAAAAAGGTGAATTTAACACAGCGACCAACCCAACAGGTTCAATCGCTGCACCGACTACCGATGGCGTAGCGACGACTAATGATGTGGTCAATGCCATCAATAAAGGCTACTGGACGGCACAAGTCGGTGGCAATGAGCTAAAACAAGTGCATTTCGGTGATGTGCTCAACTTCGTCAATGGTAATGGTACCAAAGCGGTAAATAAAGATGGTGCCGTCGCTTATGATGTGAACCTAGTTTCTACAGACAGTACGGTTACTTTCGCTCCAGGTGCTAATGGTGCTGTTGATATCAAGGTCAATACCGCCAACCTACCAAAAACCAAACTGGTTAATGGTAAAAACACCACTGTTGAAGGCGCAGGTACTGAGGCTAACCCATACAAAGTCAACGTCCAAGGCAACCTGACTGATATCACTTCAATCAGCAATGGTGGCACCACCATCAAGCTTGGTGATGCGACTGTGAATGTGGGTGGTGCAACGATTACCAATGTCGCCAATGGTACCAAACCAGGCGATGCGGTGAACTATGAACAGCTACAAGCATCGCAAGAAGAAGTTGTATCTACTGATGGTTCTGTAAAAGTGACTGAAGCTAAGACAGATAAAGGTGCGAAGAAATTCGATCTATCTGTGACCACTGATGGCACAACCATCACCAAAGGTGATAATGGTGAGCTGAAAGTGAATGTCACACCGTTGAATGTGACTAATGGCGTAGTTGATGTACCTACAGGTGACGAAGCTAAGAAATTAGCAACTGCTGGCGATATCGCTAATGCTATCAATAAGTCGGGCTTTACGGTCAAAGCCAATGGTGATGCAGGTGAGCTTGTAAATCCAGGCGATGTGGTTGAGTTTAAAGATGGTAAAAACATCAACATCACCCGTAATGGTTCTGTATTCACAGTGAAGACGGTAGATACGCCAGTATTTACTTCAGTACAGTTCAATGAAAACGGCCCAATCATCAAAGCTGATGCAAGCAACAATATCAATGTTGGCAAAGCTGATGGTTCAGCAACTAAGATTACTAATGTTGCAGAAGGTACAGCGGACAACGATGCTGTCAATGTGAAGCAGTTGAAAGATACTATTACTGCTAATAAGACTGAAATCAAAGCGGGTGATAATGTCAATATCACTGGCGATGGTAGTAAGGATAAACCTTATGTCATCAACGCCAAAGATACCACTGCTACAGCCTCTGTCAAAGATGGCTCAAGCGAGTTCTTGACTGTGACCGCAAATGGTACAGTGACCGCAAATGGTACAACCACCACTGATTATGCGGTTGGCTTGACTGACAAAGCCAAAGAAGTGCTTAACAACGCAGCTACTAAGGTTGAAGATACTCACACTGTGAACTTAACCAAAACTGGTGACACTATTAAAGCGGATGTTATTGCTACTGACGGTAAAGGCACTACAGCGAATGTGACAAGTAAAGGTCTAACCTTCGATGTTAAAATAGACGGTGATACCATCAAGTTTGATAAAGATGGCAACCTAACTGTAAACACTGACAATCTATCAACAACAAAACTTGCAGATGGTAAAAACACCAAAGTCACAGGAAAAGGCTCTGAGTCTGACCCATACAAAGTCAATGTTGAAGGCGATCTAAAAGATATTAGTTCTATCAGCAATGGTGATACAAGTATCAAATTAGGCGATGCAACAGTGAATGTGGGTGGTGCAACGATCAGTAATGTAAAAGCTGGTGAGAAAGACGGTGATGCTGTTAATGTTTCACAGTTAAATGAAACTAACCAAGGTTGGACAATTACTACATCAGGTAATACCGATTCCAAAGGTGTTTCAAGCCAAGTTAAGTTAGGTAAATCAGCGAAACCTGCTGAAAAAACTGTGACGATCAGTGGTGGTAAAAACATCAAGGTGAAACAAGAAGGTAATACAGTTTCTGTTGCAACTAGCGATACACCAACATTTGAAAGTGTGACAGTTGGTGGGGAGAAAGGTGTTACAGTCACTTCTACAACAGCGAAAGATGGTGTGAAAGAGTTAAGCGTTGGACAACCAAAAGCCGAAACTCGTATCACGAATGTTGCTCCAGGTGTGAAAGATACCGATGCAGTGAATGTAAGCCAATTGAAACAAGTACAGGGTAATATCAATGCGGTCAACCGAAAAGTTGATAAGTTAGATAAACGTGTACGTGGTATTGGTGCAAGCTCTGCGGCAGCATCTTCACTTCCACAAGTGTATATCCCAGGTAAATCAATGGTTGCAGCTGCAGCGGGTGGTTATGATGGTGCATCTGCGGTTGCAGTGGGTTACTCAAGAGCAAGTGACAATGGTAAACTTATCTTGAAACTTCAAGGTACTGCAAATAACCAAGGCCATGTATCTGGCGGTGTAGGTGTAGGTTACCAATGGTAATGTAGCCAAATCCATTTAGGCAAAAACCTCTTCTTCGGAAGAGGTTTTTTATTGGAAAAGTAAGGGCGGACATATCGGCCCGCCCCTACAATCATTTCATATTAAGATATTTTTGAAATCAACATATTTCAAATTTTATTTGGTAAGTTGCTTTAATTGATACAACGCCTCTAACGCCTTTTTCGGAGTGAGTTCATCAGGATCAATTTCCGCTAGGGCTTGTTCGACTGTGGACGGCTCTACAAGCGGTGAGATTGGCTCAATATTTTGCAAATTCGCGGAAAAGAGTAAATCTTGCTGTGGATTTGCGTCTAATTGTGCCGTTTGTTGCGAAAGTTGTTCAAGCTGTGTGAGTTTCTGTTTCGCTAGTTGGATCACCTGCTTTGGTACGCCTGCTAGAGCGGCAACGGCTAAACCATAACTTTTACTCGCTGCCCCTTCTTGTACGCTGTGCATAAAGGCGATAGTGTCGTTATGTTCCAACGCATCTAAATGGACGTTGGCAACACCTTTGAGCTGGTTTGGTAAGCTGGTTAGCTCAAAGTAGTGGGTAGCAAATAGGGTGAGCGATTGGGTTTTCTTCGCTAACCATTCGGCACACGCCCAAGCGAGTGATAAGCCGTCGTAGGTTGATGTGCCTCGCCCGATTTCATCAACGAGAACAAGGCTGTTTTCGCTGGATTGGTGCAGAATGTTCGCCATTTCGGTCATTTCCACCATAAAGGTTGAACGCCCTGACGCTAAATCATCAGACGCACCGATACGGGTAAAAATACGGTCAATCGGTCCGATTTCTGCACTGTCGGCAGGCACAAAACTGCCGATATACGCCATTAAGGTAATCAAGGCAATTTGTCGCATATAGGTACTTTTACCGCCCATATTCGGGCCTGTGACGATCAACAAATGGCGTTGTGGATTGAGCAGTACAGGGTTGGCGATAAACGGCGTTTTTAGCACTTGTTCCACAACGGGGTGGCGACCACCTTTGATATTCACACCTCGCTGATAGCTGAAACTTGGCATCACATAATTCAGGCTTTCGGCACGTTCGGCAAGGTTGGTCAGCACATCAAGTTCTGCTAACACAAGGCTTGCCAACTGCAATTCGCCTAAACGTGGCATTATCAGTTCAAACAGTTCGTCATAAAGCTGTTTTTCAAGAGCAAGAGATGCCCCTTTCGCTTTCAATACCTTATCTTCATAGGTTTTCAGCTCAGGGATAATATAACGTTCCGCATTCTTTAATGTTTGACGGCGGACATAGTGGATCGGGGCTTTGTGAGCCTGCCCTTGACTGATTTGGATATAGTAGCCGTGTACCGCATTGAAGCCGATTTTAAGGGTATCAATGCCTGTTTTGGCTCGTTCTCTCGCTTCTAAATCTTCAAGGAATTTGGTTGCCCCTTCTGCCAAGTTTCGCCATTCGTCCAACTCAGCATTGTAGCCTTCGGCGATAACGCCACCGTCACGGATAAGTTGCGGTGGGTTATCAATGATTGCCTTACTTAATAACTCGAACAGCTCGCTAAAATCGGCGATCTGCTTCAATGTATTGTCTAAACAAGCGGTTAGATGTTGTGAATGTTTTACAATATCGGGGATATGCTCTAAGGCTGTGCGTAAACGGGTTAGGTCACGGGGACGTGCGGTGCGTAACGCAATGCGAGCCAAAATCCGCTCCATATCGCCCACTTGTTGCAACAGGGGTTGAAGCGGTTCGATACATTCATTGGTTTGCAATGCCAAAATGGTTTGCTGGCGAGTATGCAGTTTGGCTAAATCACGAATAGGTTGATGGATCCAACGTTTGAGTAAACGGCTACCCATTGGGGTGACGCATTTATCTAACACTGCCGCAAGTGTGTTTTCCGTACCGCCAGCCAGATTGGTGGTTAATTCCAAATTTCGACGAGTTGCTGCATCAAGTAAGACAGTGTCGCTATTTTGAGCCAAATGAATGCTGTTGATATGTGGCAGTGCGGTGCGTTGAGTTTCTTGAGCATAATGCAACACACAACCTGCCGCACACAAGGCAACAACCGCTTTTTCAACTCCAAACCCTGTAAGATTTTGTGTCCCAAATTGACGGTTAAGCAACTGAATAGCCGTTACCAGCTCAAATTCCCAAACTGGTCGGCGGCGTAAGCCTTTATAACCTTGTAAAATACCTGCATCAGAAAAATCTTCAGGATAAAGGATTTCCGCTGGTTGGGTGCGTTGTAACTCGGCAGACAGAGCCTCTTTGTTAGGTAATTCGCTAATCAAAAAACGCCCCGAAGCCATATCTAATGTAGCAAGGGCGAAGACGCCTTTTTCTTGATAAATTGCGGCGACCAAATTGTCTTGGCGTTCTGGTAGCAACGCTTCGTCGCTGACTGTTCCTGGTGTGACAATTCGTACGACTTTACGCTCAACAGGGCCTTTACTGGTTGCAGGATCGCCGATTTGCTCACAAATCGCCACACTCTCACCCAATGCCACCAACTTCGCCAAATAACCTTCAACAGCGTGATACGGCACACCTGCCATTGGAATTGGCTCACCTGCTGATTGCCCACGTTTAGTCAGAGAAATATCTAACAACGCAGCCGCTTTTTTGGCATCGTCGTAAAATAACTCGTAAAAATCGCCCATACGATAGAACAGAAGAATATCGGGATTTTGGGCTTTGAGTTGGAGATATTGGGCCATCATTGGCGTGTGGTTTGAGAGATTTTGGGTCATAGCGCTATCAATTAAATTAATTTGATGGCTATTTTAACAGAAAAGCAAGCGGTGGGTTGAGCTTAAAAATTTGTAAATGTTTATGCATAACTCACCGCTTGTATAATATTTATTTTGCTAGTTTCACTTCATTGACCCATTTATCAATAAGGTGGCGACGGATCTCGTTAGAGCCAAATTTATCAAAATCATAGTCGATTAATTTTAGTTCACGTGGATTTTGGGCAAATGGAGATGGTTCAGCATTAACATTTGTTGGTACATGATGAGATTCCCCTTCCTTCCAAGAAAGCTCTTGGGCTTCTTTTGACATTACCCAGTCAGCAAAAAGTTGTGCATTTTTCAAATTACGTGCATTTTTTATGACACTAATTCCACCCAACTCATATCCAGTACCTTCGCAAGGTACAACAAGTTCTATTGGTGCTCCATGCTCTTTTTCATAGGAATAGTTTTGCAAGAATCCAATACCAATCGTTGTTTCTCCTCTTGCTGTGTTACGTGATGGAGCTGTTCCTGCTTTTGGATATTGTGAAATGTTATGATCGAGCTTTTTCAGATAATCGAAGGCTTCATCTTCTCCCCAAAGTTGCATAAAAGTGGAGATTGCTGTGTAGGCTGTACCTGAGCTTTGTGGATCTGCAATTTGGATTTCATTTTTAAATTTCGGGGACAATAAGTCTTTCCAACATTTTGGTATTTCAGTTACACCGAGCTTTTTCAAACGTTCGGTATTTACGCCAAAACCTAAAACACCCATATAAGTGATAGAGCTATATCCATTTCCTAACTTTTGGAATTGGGGAAGTACTTCGGCTAATTTTGGCGATGTATAAGCATCAAGTAAGCCTAGTTCGCTTGCTTGTAAATGTGAATCAAATGGTCCGCCATACCAAACGTCTGCTTGTGGATTAGCCCTTTCGGCTTCTATTTTGGCTAGTGTACTTCCAGAACTATTACGAATAAAAGACGTTTTAACATCATATCGTTTGCTAAATTCTTGAACCGCTTTTTCACATACCGTATTTTGTGCACTACAATAAACGACTAATCGTCCTTCAGCTTTTGCATTTGCAGACATTGTTAACGTAGTGAGAAGTATTGAGGTCAGTATTGAGATTTTTGTGAATTTCATTGTGTTCTCCTTGTTCTCTCTATATATCATGTATTCGTTGTACTAAAATGCAGCACAAGTTAAATGGTATAAAATTTTTATGGCGAATACCGTGAGCTGTTTCACAAAATAAGGAATCTTTAAGAAGTGAGAAAATAGTGGAATAAGTATGTTGTGTAGGTAGAGATGACTTTATTTAGATTGGGAGTGTAAAAGCGGTAAGATTATTTGCAAAATTTGCAAGCAATCTTACCGCTTGTAAGATTAAAGAATAAAGCGACTTAAATCTTCATTCTCAACTACATCATTCAACGCATCAGACACATACTTCTCGTCAATCACGATTTTCTCGCCTGAACGTTCGCTGGCATCGAATGAAATCCCGTCCATTAAGCGTTCTAACACGGTGTGTAAACGTCTTGCACCAATATTTTCGGTTTTTTCGTTTACACGGAATGCAGATTCGGCGATACGGCTGATACCGTCTTTGGTGAACTCAATATCCACGCCTTCGGTTTTCATTAACTCACGGTATTGTAAGGTTAAAGACGCATTCGGCTCGGTTAAAATACGCTCAAAATCTTCTTTGTTAAGCGATTTAAGCTCTACACGAATTGGTAAACGACCTTGTAATTCTGGCAGTAAATCAGATGGACGAGCTACTTGGAAGGCACCAGAACAGATAAAGAGAATATGATCTGTTTTCACCATACCGTGTTTAGTATTGACTGTCGAACCTTCGATAATCGGCAGTAAATCACGTTGCACGCCTTCACGGCTTACATCACCGCCACTGTGTTCGCCTTTTTTACAGATTTTATCAATCTCATCAATAAAGACGATACCGTGTTGTTCAACCGCTTCAATCGCTTGCTGTTTCAACTCTTCAGGATTAACCAGCTTCGCCGCTTCTTCGTCCACCATCACTTTTAACGCATCTTTAATTTTCATTTTGCGTTTTTTCGTTTTGTTTGGCGACATTCCCTCAAAGAGAGATTGCAGTTGGGAAGTCATCTCTTCCATACCTGGTGGGGTCATAATTTCAACACTCACTTGGGTTGCGACATCAATTTCAATCTCTTTATCGTCAAGCTGACCTTCACGCAATTTTTTACGGAAAATCTGGCGAGTAGAAGCGTTGTCGCTCTCTTGTACGTTACCCCATTGATCTTTCGCTGGCGGTAATAACACATCTAAAATACGATCTTCCGCTGCATCTTGCGCACGCATACGATTTTTTTCGACCGCTTGTTGGCGAACCAATTTCATTGAAACATCAGCAAGATCACGAATAATCGAGTCCACTTCTTTACCCACATAGCCGACTTCGGTAAATTTCGTTGCTTCAACTTTGATAAACGGTGCATTGGCAAGTTTTGCCAAACGGCGAGCGATCTCGGTTTTACCCACGCCTGTTGGGCCGATCATCAGAATATTTTTCGGGGTCACTTCTTGACGCAGTTCTTCTGGCAACTGCATACGGCGCCAGCGGTTACGCAGAGCAATCGCTACTGCACGTTTAGCTTCATTTTGTCCGATAATATGTGCGTCTAATTCAGACACAATTTCACGAGGGGTCATTGACATAGTGTTATCTCTGTAAAAATCTTGTAGGGGCGGGTCCTGTGCCCGCCCGAAAATATCATAGAAGTACGGGCGGGTACAGGACCCGCCCCTACATAATAGGTTTAAACCTCTTCAATCACGTGATTATGGTTGCTGTAAATATCAATATCCCCAGCAATTTTTAACGCTTCTGCCACGATTTCTTTAGCAGAAAGATTATTTTCCGTTCTTAATAGGGCAAGGGCAGCGGCTTTTGCATAGTTACCACCTGAGCCGATGGCTAATACATCAAATTCAGGCTCAATGACATCGCCGCTACCTGAAACCAGCAAAAACTCACTTTCGTTTGCAACGATCATCATCGCTTCTAATTTGCGAAGTGAACGCTCGGTACGCCATTCTTTTGCAAGTTCAACCGCAGATTTGACTAAATGCCCTTGATGTAATTCAAGTTTTTTCTCAAACAGATCACGTAAAATAAAGGCATCTGCCGTTGAACCAGCAAAGCCAGTTACCACTTTATCTTTATATAAACGGCGAACTTTACGCACCGTACCTTTTTCTACGCAATTGCCTAAAGTTGCTTGTCCGTCACCGCCGATAGCGACTTTGCCATCTTTGCGAACACATACGATCGTTGTCATTGGAATTCCTATATTTCTAAAAAACTGTGTGCATATTTGAGGGCAATCTCACCAGTTTCAAGTGCAAGCGGTGAGATAGGCAAAAAAATTTGTAAAGTGAATAGAAAATAAGGTCAGAAAGCTTAAAATATCAACGTCTATTTGATTTAATGTAAGGAGCATAAAAATGGTACAAATTTTAAAAAATATCTTTGGTTCAGGCAGAACAGCACAAAGTGATGCACTTTCCGTAGAGGAAATGGCACCTAAAATTATTGATGCGTTAGGAACCGCAGAAAATATCGAATCTTTAGATTTCTGTTTAACACGTTTGAGAGTTCAGCTTAAATCGAAAGATAAGGTTGATCGAAAAGCATTAAAAGCACTAGGGGCGGCCGAAGTGGTTACGATTCATGACAATAATATTCATGTCATTTTCGGCACAAAATCGGAAAGTTATGCCAATGCGATTAATGCGATCTTGACGGCAAAAGTCTAATAGCAAAAGCAATAAAGCCACTTTGGTAATGCAAGGTGGCTTTTTCGTGATTAGGTAAGAGGCACTTTTTGAGAAAGCCTTAAGCCAATAGGAATATTATTTTCAATCTGAACATTTGCTTTATAGGCAAGTGCGTGTACCTTTTCGCTCAGTGCAACGCTGAACAGTTCTGCATATTTCGGATCGATCTGCTTCGCCACTTCAAACCGTTCAATCCCTGTGTGTAAAATCGCAAAGAAAATGACTGCTTGTTGATCTTGTTGAGCAATGGATGTCAGCTCTCGTAGATGTTTTTGCCCACGTGTTGTTTTGGCATCAGGGAACATCCCTACCCCTTTATCTACCAATAAAGTCGTTGATTTGACTTCAACAAAGCAATCCGCTAAGCCTTGCTGTTTTAACAGAAAATCAATACGGCTATTTTCTTCACCATATTTCTGTTCAGGTTGAATTTCGGTGTAATCTGCTAATTCGCCGATCCATTTATTTTCCAAGGCTTCAGCCACAAGTTGATTTGCCCGTTGGGTGTTTACGCAAATAAAATCGCCTGCTTGCGTTTGTGTGAGTTCCCAAGTATGAGCGTATTTGCGTTTGGGATTATCGGATGTAGAAAACCAAACAGTATCCCCTGCATTTGCACAACCTGTCATGGCACCTGTGTTGGGGCAGTGAATTGTGATTTGTTCGCCATTCGGCAAGAGAATATCCGCTAAAAAGCGTTTATAGCGTTGGATTAAAATACCCGATGTCAATGTTGGGAAAATCATCAATCTATCTCGTAAAATTCAAGGGGTAAATCATCGGGATCACGGAAAAAGGTGTAGCGTTTCCCTGTTAATTCATCAATGCGAATCGGTTCAGAAATAACCCCTTTTTGCGCTAATTCTGCGACAGCGTGTTCAATATTTTGGACTTTAAAGGCTAAATGGCGTAGCCCGCAAGCTTCGGGGGCATTGACGCGTTTGGGTGGATGGGGAAAACTGAACAGTTCAATTTGCGAACCATCAGTAAAACGTAAATCCAATTTATAGCTTTGTCGTTCTGCACGATAGGTTTCTGCGATAATCTCTGCGCCGAGAATATCGGTGTAAAACGATTTAGATTTGGCATAATCAGAAACGATAAGTGCCACATGGTGAAAACCGATTATTGATTTCATATTGTCCTTTTAACAAGCGGTGACTTTTACGCAAAGTTTTGCAAAATTTTAGCGAAATCTGACCGCTTGCGATACTATGAGATGTTTTTTTGAAGTGTACTCTATCTCTATGAAAAAAGAAAAATCTGAATTTCCTTTAGCGCAATCCCATATCGATGCCCCTTTTGCCAAAGGCGTATTGGCGTGGTATCAGCAATACGGGCGTAAACATCTGCCGTGGCAACAAAATAAAACCTTGTATGGCGTTTGGTTATCCGAAGTGATGTTACAGCAAACCCAAGTCGCAACGGTTATTCCCTATTTTGAGCGTTTTATTCAACGTTTTCCCACCATTGTTGATTTAGCCAATGCACCGATTGATGAAGTGTTGCATTTATGGACGGGATTAGGCTATTACGCAAGGGCAAGAAATTTGCATAAAGCGGCACAACAAATTCGAGATGAATTTGGTGGTCAGTTTCCAACGGATTTTGCCGATGTGTTTGCACTTTCAGGTGTCGGCAGAAGTACCGCGGGGGCGGTACTCTCTTCGGTACTTGATGCTCCTTACCCGATTTTAGATGGCAATGTTAAACGTGTGCTTTCTCGTTATTTTGCTGTCGAAGGTTGGTCGGGGGAAAAAGCGGTTGAAAATAAATTGTGGGATCTGACCGCTCGTGTTACACCAACTTCGCAAGTGGCGGATTTTAATCAGGCGATGATGGATTTAGGAGCGATGATTTGCACACGTTCTAAGCCGAAATGCTCCCTTTGCCCGTTAGAAAAGGAGTGTCAGGCAAATGCTAAACAGGCTTGGGCGGATTTTCCAGCCAAAAAACCGAAAAAGGCGTTGCCTGAAAAACAGAGCTATTTTTTGATTTTAAAACAGGGGACAAAAGTTTTATTAGAAAAGCGTGAAGCAAAAGGGCTTTGGGGCGGGCTTTATGTCTTTCCACAATTTGAACATTTAGAGGATCTCAAGCGGTCAGTTTCAGGCAAAAATGTGCAATTTACTCAATTAATTGCCTTTCGGCATACTTTTAGCCATTTTCATTTGGATATTTATCCTATTTTGGCGGAACTTAGTTTACAAAAAAATGCCGAAATCCTACTGCTTGGGGTGGCAGAAAATCAGGGAAATTATCATTTGCGTGTATCTTCAACAGCGGATTATTGGTATGATTTAACTCAACCTAGCGAAGTGGGTTTAGCAACCCCGATAAAACGCATTTTAGATGAATTAACTTTGACATTAGGACAGAAAAATGGCGCGTAACGTATTTTGTGCATATTTGAAGCAAGAAGCAGAAGGCTTAGATTTTCAGCTTTATCCGGGGGAATTGGGTAAACGGATTTTTGATTCCATCAGTAAACAAGCATGGTCAGAATGGATTAAAAAACAGACAATGTTAGTCAATGAGAAAAAACTCAATATGATGAATCCTGAACATCGTAAATTGTTAGAAACGGAAATGGTGAATTTTCTGTTTGAAGGAAAAGATGTGCATATTGAAGGCTATGTACCTGTAGAGTCAAAATAAAGAGATACCCCAATGAATAAATATAAAAAATTCCTGCCGTTATTGGTGCTAATTCCTTTTTTAGCATCTTGTGGAAGCGATACACCAGCGAGAAAAAGCTCTAAAAAGCCTCGTCCAGATTATTCTAAAGATACCAATGGGTTAGATATTTTGATGGGGCAATTCTCCCGCAATATTGATCAAATTTGGGGTGTTAATGAACTGCTCCAAGCAAGTCAAAAAGACTATGTAAAATATACGGACAAATATTACACCCGTAGCCATATCAGCTTTGAAGACGGTCAAATTACCATTGAAACATTAGGCGACCAAAACCGCTTGCGTAATTCGATTATTCATACTTTGTTAATGGGTTCTGACGCATCAGGTATTGACTTATTCGCATCGGGTGATGTGCCTATTAGTAGTAACCCATTCTTAGCGGGTCAGGTAGTTGATCAATTTGGTCGTTCTGTTACGAATATTGCGATTGCAAATGACTTTGCGACTTACCTCATTCAAAATAAATTAAAAACACGTCGTTTACAGAATGGACATACTGTGACTTATGTCTCTATTCCAATGGCTGCGAACCATGTGGAAGTTCGTGCAAGACGTTATTTACCAATTGCTCGTAAAGCAGCAAAACAATATAACATTGATTTGAGTCTAATTTTAGGGATTATGGAGGTTGAATCTGCCTTTAACCCATATGCGGTAAGCTATGCGAATGCGATTGGTTTAATGCAGGTGGTTCCTCGTACGGCTGGGCGTGATATTTTTGCTCGTAAAGGCTGGGGCGGTCAGCCAGATCGTGATTATTTGTATGATCCAACCCAAAATATTGATTCTGGTACGATGTACTTAACGATTCTACGTGATGAATATTTAGATGGCATTACGGATCCAACATCAAAACGTTATGCGATGATTTCTGCTTATAACAGTGGTGCGGGAGCGGTATTAAGAGTGTTTGATAGCGATAAATGGGAAGCGATTGAGCGTATTAATAACCTAGATTCAGGGGCGATTTATCGCATTTTAACCACGGCACACCCATCTTCGCAGGCAAGAAATTACTTGGTGAAGGTGAATAAAGCTCAACAAAAATACCGTAACGTAAGATAACACGTTGTTTTTTAAACAAATTGAATAAAAAGCGATCCATCAATCAGATTTTTTTATTTTTTTGAAAAAAACGTTTGACGAGCGGGGCGAAAATCAGCATAATGCGCCCCGTAACGACGAGATGCCTCGATAGCTCAGTCGGTAGAGCAGGGGATTGAAAATCCCCGTGTCGGTGGTTCGATTCCGCCTCGAGGCACCATTTCATGTTACAACTCTTTTCCTCCTTAGTTCAGTCGGTAGAACGGTGGACTGTTAATCCATATGTCGCAGGTTCGAGTCCCGCAGGAGGAGCCATATTTTGAAACCCTGATGAGAAATCATCAGGGTTTTTTGCTTTTGTTTATTTTATTCATTGAATAAAGTTCATTTTTACTAAAAAATATTTTAATTTTGTGATCTCGCTCCAATTTTTGAATATTGGTTGAAATATTTCTTCACATTAATAAACCACTTAGAGTATGATTATGGCATCCAATAACTATAAGAAAGATTCCTCAATATCGTCGAATTTTTATGCGGCATTATGTATCCAATAATGTCGCATTTTTTATTTGCAAAAAATGGGAAGGAACTGACCGCTTGTGATAAAAAGTCCCGCCAAATGAGCAGGACTTTTTCTTTCACTATAATTTGATAAAGCCGTCATAAATATGCTCGGCATCGCCCGTCATATACAGCGGATTGCCTTCGCCATTCCACTCAATATGTAACGAACCACCGGGCAAATCCACCTGCACTTGATTATCCAACAACCCTTGCATAATCCCTACCGCAACAGCCCCACAAGCACCGCTGCCACAAGCTTGCGTTTCTCCTGCGCCACGCTCAAACACTCTCAGTTTGATATGATTACGATCGATCACCTGCATAAAACCGATATTAGCTCGTTCAGGGAAACGTTCATGGCGTTCAAGTAACGCACCCAATTCATTCACATTTGCCGTTTGAATATCATCAACTTGGAGCACACAATGCGGATTTCCCATAGAAACGACACCACATAACACAGTTTGAAGATCGGTACGTAAAATATAGTTTTTCTCAAATTTATTTGCAGTAAAAGGGATTTGAGCTGGCTCCCAAATCGGTTCTCCCATATTTACTCGCACTTGCCCATCATCTTTTAAGCTCAACACCATTTTGCCTTTTGCGGTGCTGACGCCAATGTCTTGTTTATTGGTCAATCCTTTGAGCGTTACGAAACGCGCAAAACAGCGTGCGCCATTACCACATTGTGAGACCTCGCTACCATCCGCATTAAAAATACGGTAGTGGAAATCCAGTTCAGGATCATAAGGTGGCTCGACTAATAAGAGTTGATCAAAGCCAATACCACGATTACGATCAGATAATTTACGGATAATCTCTTCTGTTAAGTAAACATTCTGAGTCACTCCATCAATGACCATAAAATCATTGCCTAATCCGTGCATTTTTGAGAATTGCATATTTTTTCCTACGATTAGAATTCTTTATTGATCTAGATTATAACGATAACAGATATTTATGCTATATTTCATCCGTTTTTATTAAAAGGGCGAGTTATCGCCAAAATTATTGACCCATATATATGGGCTTTGTTATTAAATTACAATGGAGCAATTTATGTCAGCTATGTTTCTTCTGCAATTTGCCGTTGTGTTACTCTGTATTTTAATCGGTGCACGCCTCGGCGGTATTGGTTTAGGGGTAATGGGCGGTTTAGGTTTAGCAGTCCTATCTTTTGGATTTGGCTTAAAACCTGCGGGTCTTCCAATCGATGTAATGTTTATGATTATGGCCGTCGTTTCTGCAGCTGCGGCAATGCAAGCAGCAGGTGGTTTGGATTACATGATCAAAATCGCAACGAACATTTTACGTCGTAATCCAAAACATATTACCTTTATCGCACCTGCGGTAACTTGGACATTTACCTTTTTAGCAGGTACGGGCCACGTAGCGTATTCTGTGTTACCTGTGATTGCAGAAGTGAGCCGTCACAATGGTATTCGCCCTGAACGTCCGCTTTCAATGGCTGTGATTGCATCACAATTTGCGATTGTAGCAAGCCCAATTGCAGCTGCTGTTGTATCTGTCGCAGCAATGCTTGAACCACAAGGTTACAGTATTGGTGATATTTTATCTGTCACTATTCCAGCTACCGTATTAGGTATCTTCTGTGCTTGTTTATTTGTGAATAAAATGGGTAAAGAATTAAAAGATGACCCGAACTATCAACGTTTACTGCAAGATCCTGAATATGTTGCACGTAATCATTCAGATACTAACCCAACAGATATCAAAATTAGCCCAACAGCAAAAACATCAGTAGGCTTATTCTTATTTGGTGCATTGTTGGTTGTGTTCATGGGTACATTCAAAGAGTTACGCCCAGTTTTTGACGGCAAACCAATGGGCATGGCACACACCATTGAAATCGTGATGTTAAGCGTTGCAGCATTAATTATGCTTATCTGTAAACCAAACGGCAATGCCATTACCCAAGGTTCTGTATTCCACGCAGGTATGCGTGCGGTAATTGCCATCTTCGGTATTGCATGGATGGGAGACACCTTAATGGATGCACACATGACCGAAGTAAAAGACATGGTAAAAGGCTTAGTAGAAGCTGCGCCATGGGCATTTGCCTTTGCACTCTTTGTACTTTCTGTATTAGTAAACAGCCAAGGTGCAACAGTCGCAACTTTATTCCCATTAGGTATTGCATTAGGCATTCCAGCACCAGTTTTAATCGGGGTATTTGTGGCAGTAAATGGTTATTTCTTTGTACCTAACTACGGCCCAATTATTGCCTCCATTGACTTCGATACCACGGGTACGACGAAGATTGGTAAATATATCTTCAACCACAGCTTTATGATTCCAGGCTTACTCAGCATGGTATTCAGTATTATCATCGGATTACTATTAGCGAATGTCATTCTCTAAAAATCTTAATCAATAAAAAAGCGAGCTTAATGATCTGACCCCAAAAAGTTAGACACTATTCAAAGGACTGGTTTCGATATTGTATCGGGCTCAGTCCTTTTAGTTTTAATTGAATGCGCTCTTCATTGTAGTAACGCACATAGTCATTTATTGACTGCTCAAGTTCATCAATGCTTTCAAAGGTTTTTCCATAAAAACATTCTATTTTCATTCGCCCAAAAAAACTTTCCATCGCAGCATTATCTAGACAATTTCCCTTCCTAGACATACTTTGCTGAATCCCATTGTGTTGATAGCTGTGCATTTGATAATGGATGCCTTGGTCTGAATGTAATATCGGATTGGCATTTTTCGGGAGTTTCTTAACCGCTTGTAAGAGCATTTTTTGCACAAATGCACCACTTGGACTACGACTTAATCCATAAGCGATTAACTCATTATTAAAACAATCTAGAATCGGTGAAAAATACAGTTTTTCTGCTTTCACACTAAATTCCGTGATGTCTGTGAGCCATTTCTCATTCGGACGGTTCGCTTTAAAGTTTCTTTGTAACAGATTCGGGGCGAGCCTGCCTTGCTCACCTCGGTAAGCATTGTATTTACGCCGTTTCTTCGTGTAGACTTGTAATCCCATTGCTTGAATCAAGCGTTGTACTCGCTTGTGATTAACCCTCTCTAACTTCGCCGTCACTCGGCGATAACCATAATTTGGCTCTTTCCGCTTAATTTCTCGAATCTGTGCTTTTAATTCACTATCTTTATCTAACTTCGGCTGTTGATGATAGAAGAATGTGCTACGTGCTAACTTGGCGATGGGCAAAAGTATCTCTAACGGATAATGTGCTCTCAAGCTTTGGACGGTTTCTGCCGTTTGGCTTCGTCCCTTTTTATTATCTCGTCCAACTTTTTTAGAAAAGCAACCTCCGCTTCTAGTTCGAGAATACGTAGGCGTAAGCGCTCTTCTTCTGTTTTCGGTGGCGGTGGCATTTTAGCGTATTTGGGTTTCATTCTTGGGCGACCTTTAGGTTTGGGCTGGAGTCCTGTTATACCGTTTTTTAGAAAGGCTTTCAACCACTGGCTAATCGTGCCGCTATTGGAAATACCAAAGTGAAGTGTAGCGTCTTCGGGAGAAAACCTGCCTGTAAGGATAGATTTAACCACCTTGAGTTTAAACTCAGGAGCATAAATTTTTTTGGAATGCAGAATCACTAAACCGTGAACACCTGAATACTTATACTGAGCAACCCAGCGTCTAACCGTTTTATCTGATAAACTAAAATAATGAAGTGTGAGAGAAAGATTTTCGTGATGTTCAAAATAGAAATTCACGACCTGCTGTTTAAATGTTTGGTTGTATTTAGTCATAAAAAATCTGCACCTTAATTAGTTGGTTATTTAGTCCAACTTTTGGGGTGCAGATCATAATGCTCGCTTTTTTATTACCCAAATTGTTTTTTGATTAAATCTATGAGAAGAGGAAATTCATTCCATCCTTCTCGATCTAAAAAATGTCCCCCTGACGGTAAACGGATATAATCTGCTTGCAAATGTTTGGCTAATTCATCGCTGTATAGATGTGGCACAATCGTATCATCTAGTGCTGCAACAACATAAGATTTAAATGCTAAACAGCTTGGTGCAACAGCATAGCTATTTGAAAATGAACTCAGTTCTGGAATCGTATCTAACGGCTGATAAAACCCTGAAACAAAAATAGCCGCTTTAGGTTTTAAAAAGTTTCTCGCCAAAAAGTTAAGCCAAGTAACACAGCCTAAACTGTGGCCGACAACGATAGTCTCATCATCAATAGTCACATGTTCTTCCAAATGTTTTAACCATTTGTCTGGGTTGGGATTGCTTGAGTCAGGCATATTCAAGCGATGGCACACCACTCCGATTTTTGCTAATTCTTGTTCTAACCATGGAAACCAATGTTTATCTGCAGATGCGGTATAACCGTGAACAATATAGACTTTTGCCATAAAACCTCCTTAATACAAGTGGTCTGATTTTGCCATATATTTGCAAAAAAAGGCAAAGATCAGACCGCTTGATATGAAATAATTAATGTAATGTTTTAAGGGCAGAGACAAATTGTTGATAACGCAGATATTTTTTCTGATACGCTTCAAAATGATCAGGATTTGGCTGCACTTGACGCATCGCTTGCTGTAACAGTGCCGGAGGATTTTCGCCAGCTGCTTCCATTGCCATCATTGCAGCCCCTAAGCAACCTGTTTCTTCAATATTTGGCACTTCTAATGTCATTCCCGTTAAATCCGCCAGCATTTGTAACCAGATTGGCGACTTCGTTGGCCCACCTGTAACACGTAGTATCTGAGTATTTGGGAATCGTTGTAACATTCGATTAAGATGGTGCATTAAGCTGAAAAGAACCCCTTCGTAAATAGCTTGTAGTAAATGAGCTTGTGTATGATGAGCTTGTATTCCATAAAAACCTGCTTGCATACCTAAACCTGCGTTAGAGCCATAAAGGAATGGAACAAATAGTACAGAGCTAGAAGCAGGCGGTAGTTCAGCAATCGTTTGATTAATGTGAGTGTAATCTAAATTCCACTGTTTGATAAACCATTCTAAATTACCCGCTGAAGTCGGGCTGGCTTCGTGAACGATAAATTTGCCCGCTTGGGCGTAACGTCCGTAAACAAACGGTAAATCTTGGTTTGGATCGATATAGTCCGTGATACCGCTGACGACCGACCAAGTACCGAGTACGGCATTGAGTTTAGTTTCATCATCCAATCCTGCACATAATGCGGTAGAAACGACGTCAAATAAGCCGCCGACCACAGGTGTTCCCACAGCTAGACCACAAAGAGCAGAAGCCTGTTCGGTCACATAACCTGCCACTTGATTTGGGGCGATTACAAGCGGTAATTTATCCATGATTTCTTGCAAACCAAGTATTTCAGCAAGTTGGGGATCGTATTTTCCTTCTGTCATATTATAGAGATTGGATTCGGAAATATTGGTTTCTTCACAATGTAGTTCACCAGTAAGGCAAAAGCGTAAGTAGTCGTGTGACATTAATATAGAACCGATTTGTGCATAACGTTCCGGTTCGTGTTCTTTTATCCAACGTAAAATGGAAACAGGGTGCCCAGTCCATAAGGTTTGGCGGGTAATTGGATAGAGTTTTTCTGGAATACCTTCTTTTTGCCACTGTTTAACGATGTCGATAGAACGTTGGTCGGAAGATAAGATCGCTCTACCTAGAGGTTGTTTATTTTTATCTAGTAAAAATGCACCTTTTCCTTGAGCTGAAATGCCTACTCCTTTGATTGTGGTTGGTTCTACACCACTTTTTTCAAGTGCTTGTCGAATAACATTGGCACAGACTCTCCAAAGTTGCACCATATCTCTTTCTGCATAACCAGCTTTTTCGCTGATTACAGCCACATTTTCACGAGCAAGTCCGCAGATTTGTCCGTGATGATCAAACAGTGCTGCTTTAATAAAAGTGCCGCCACAATCAATGCCTAAGTAGTAATTCATTTGAGTTCCTTTTATTCTAATTATGAAAAATCCCCCCATGTTAGGGGGGGGGATATAATTATTTAGCTAGTGCATCAATTTTTTCAACTAACTCACTACCGTTTTTCTCAATAAAGGCTTTGCGAACATCAGCCTCAATGATGGCTTTAAATGGTTTGTTATCTACTTCTTCAATCACTTCGATACCCGCTTTTTGTAACTTAGTAATGATATCTTTTTCATTCTCTAAGTTAAGTTGACGTTGGTAATTACCTGCTTCTTTAGCTGAATCAAGAATTGCTTGTTGTAGTTCAGGAGAGAAACTATCAAATTTAGCTTTGTTCATGACCACAATTAATGGAGTATAGCCGTGATTGGTTAAGCTTAAATATTTTTGTACTTCGTATAATTTTGCTGACCAGAAGATACCGACTGGATGTTCTTGCGCATCTACCGCACGAGTCTCAAGGGCAGTATAAAGTTCTGATAACGGCATTGGTACAGGGTTTCCACCAAGTAAGCTAAATGCTTGAATATACATCGGATTTTGGTTAGTACGGACTTTTAAACCCTTGATATCTTCAGGTGATTTAACCGGGTGTTTTGAGTTAGTAAATGAGCGGAACCCTACTTCCCAGAAAGCTAAGCCTTTTAAACCTTGTGCTTCTAAATCTTTTAATAACCCTTGACCAATTTCGCCGTCTAACACGGCATAAGCGTGTTCACGGTTTTTGAAAATAA
Source organism: Actinobacillus indolicus (assembly GCF_901764975.1). GTDB lineage: Bacteria > Pseudomonadota > Gammaproteobacteria > Enterobacterales > Pasteurellaceae > Glaesserella > Glaesserella indolica_B. The sequence continues at coordinate 24,757 of NZ_CABFKH010000007.1, forward strand.
ATGGAATGTCAATCACGTTTAATTTGGGCTCTAAGCCTGAGAAATTTGGTGAGCCAGACATTTCAATATCAATAGTACCACCACGTACCGCGCCAATCATTGTTTGAGCATTTCCTAAGGTGCTATCAGGGAACAAACTCAATTTAATTTCGCCTTTACTTTTTTCTTTAAGTAAATCATTGAATTTTTTTGCTGCAGTATGTTGTGTGTCGCTACGAGGAGCCTCATAGCCAAAACGTAAAGTTGTTTCTGCATTTGCAGAGCCTGCAAACATCACAGCTGAAGCAATTAATGCACTTAAAGTTTTTAAATTAAACAATTTCATAGTGTTCTCCTATGGATAGTTAAGGTTGCATCCACGATAGTGGCGTTAAAATTAATGATGGGAAGAAAACAAAGGCAAATAACAACGCCACCATCATCAACATATATGGCAGAATACCTTTAGCGGCTTGATCAAAAGGGAGTTTAGAAACACCTGTAATCACGTTTAGTACGTTACCAACAGGTGGTGTAATCAAACCAATTGAGGTATTTAAAATAAACAATACGCCGAAATAGACTGGATCGATTCCCGCTTCTTCTACTAACGGCATTAATACTGGAGTGAGGATTAAAACAGTTGGTGTTAAATCCATTACCATCCCAATAATAAACACAGCGATCATAATCACCACAAGCAATAATGTTGGTGAGCCAATGAGTGGCTCAAGTAGCTCAGTCATCATTTGTGGTAATTCTGCCACTGTAATTAACCACCCTGTGACATTTGCTGCAGCAACAAGAAACATGACAACCGCAGTCGTTTTTCCTGCATTGAGTAATACTTTATATAGATCTTTTAACTTGAGTTCGCGATAAACGAAGAGTGACACGATCAATGCGTAAAATGTTGCAACAGCTCCAGCCTCAGTTGGGGTAAACATACCTGAGCGGAAACCGCCGATAATAATCACTGGCAATAATAACGCCCAAATACTATTTTTGAAGGAAATGCATAGCTCTTGTTTAGTTGCTTTTGAGAATGTCATTAAATCAAGACGTTTTGCTTGCCACCACCAAAGAGCGGCTAAGCAAATTCCCATCATAATACCAGGGAAAATACCTGCTAAGAATAATTTGGTAATAGAGACACCGCTGGCAACACCGAATACGATAAATGGAATAGACGGTGGGATAATTGGGGCGATAATCCCTGCAGTACCGATTAATCCTGCGGACTTATCGACAGGATAGCCTGTTGTTTTCATCATAGGGAGCAACATGGCTGCTACTGCTGCTGTATCTGCTACAGCTGAACCAGAAAGACTCGCCATAATCATGGCCGCTAAAATTGCGACAAAGCCCAAGCCACCGCGTTTATGTCCAACTAATTTCATCGGTAGATCAATAATTCGTTTAGATAACCCGCCTTCATTCATAATTTCACCAGCAAGAATAAAGAACGGAATTGCCATTAACGAGAAGCTGTCCGCACCACTAACAATTTGTTGAGCAAGAATCTGTGCATCAAATAGATCCAAATGAACCATTAATGCAATACCGCAAATTAATAACGCAAAAGCTACAGGCGTTCCTAAAATAATTGCCCCTAATAGTACGGAAAGAAAAATCACCACAGTCATTTGGTTTCTCCTTTAGCAAGTATTGCAATGGTTGATACAAGTCGTGTTGCAATAAGAACTGCAATTAATGTGCCTGAAACCACAGCTGCAAGATAGGTTACTCCGGTTGGAATCTCAGAGATTGGAGATAAGTTATTGATATTTAATTGGAACTGGGTCCACCCACCTTGTATAATTAAATAGCAACAGAACAACATAATTCCATCCGTAAATAGTCGGAGGATGTGGCGTTTAATCGGAGAAAGTTTATCAGTTAACATGGTAACACTCACATGCTGATTATCGCCAAAGGCAAGGATTGCTCCAAGGAATGTCAACCAAACAAAGAGATAACGAGATACTTCTTCAGTAACATTGATACTGCTATTAAAACCATATCTTAATATTACGTTTAAAAAAACTAAGCAAGCCATTGTTGTTAAAATAAGTACAACGAGAAATTCTAAGGCTTTGCCGACATAAAGAGCTAGGGTTTTCATATTACACCTCAAGTTCGCTTATTGCGATTTTGACGACAACCTTGCGGATCATTTCTGTACCATCATAAATGGCGGTACGGTGAGCATCCTCAGGAAAGAATACAGCAAAATTTCCCTCAATGCAGTGAAATTCATTTTCTTGAGTTACACTTTCATAAAATTGAATATCTCGTTCGGGATTATAAGCTATTGCTATTGGATTTTTACCTGTATCTACCGCAGTTGCCATAATCTCTTTTCCTCGATGTAAATACTGCACATCTAAGTAATTACGATGAACTTCAGGTTGGTAAGCTGATTTAGCTTTGGTTTCCAGATCAAGTACCTGAACATAGATAAGATCGCCTTTAAGTTGATAACGCCCAACTTCCATGCGATCAAAATCTGTGTTTTGTAAATAATCCAAGGCAAATTGAATGGCTTTTGGATATTGGCTTTTGTTTACTTTTGATATATGACCGAAGAACATATTGCTCTCCTTCTTTGCAAAAAAGATAAAAAATCAGACCGCTTGTTAAACATTATAGCGATTTCAATTTCGCCCAAACCGTATCATCTACCGGAATACCGTTGGCTTTGTTCTCTGCCAAGATAGTGGTAAATTCATGTCCAGGTAAACGTACAGCCACATTCGGATCTGAACGTTCTGCTGTCCGAACATAATCCATAATCCGTTCAAGTTTTTCTTCTTTTGTTTTGCCATCAATTAGGCGATCAACTTCAATAGCAATAAAGATTTGTGAAACACAATATTCATCATCTTTATCTTCTGTTACTGCAGCAGTAGATAAACCATTAGAAAGTAGGGTTGCAATCATATCTAGAACAATGGATAAACCAGAACCTTTCCAGTAACCCGCGGGTAATAAACGACGATTTTTCTCAACAGTACCAGGATCTCGGGTTAAATTACCCTCATCATCAAACCCAGCATCAACAAAGGTTTGGCGGCCCGCTAAACGATGAACTTCCAACATGCCGTAAGAGTACATTGAGCAAGACATATCTACCATTGTGATTGGATTACTTGGTACCGCAATGATTAACGGATTTGTTCCGATACGGCACTCTTTTGCTCCCCAAGGTGGCATCACTGCAAGGGCATTTGTCCAACAAATACCGATATAACCTTTCTCGGCCGCTTGCCAGCCGTAACCACCACCACGCATCCAGTGATTAGCATTTTTTAACGCCACGACACCGATACCGAATTGATCAGCGATTTCCATGGCTCTATCCATCATTTTTTTAGCAGTTAAGTTACCGATGGCTTGATGAGCATCCCATTGCTCAATCGCACCTAATGAAAGTACCTTGGTTGGTACAGCATCAGGAATGACATCTCCCTTTTCTAATTGTTGGATAAAGCGAGGGAAACGGTTAACTCCATGGGAATAAACACCTGCTTGAGTGGTATCTGCAAACATAGTTGCACAATCTTCAGCAATCTCTTCACGTACATTGCGTGCAAGTAGTACACGTTTAAATTCGGCTTTAAGTTCGGAATAGGAAACTTTCATTGGAACCTCTTTATTTCATATAGTAAAATACTGTTTCATAAATTATACCTAACACCATAAAAAGTCAATTAATCTAAAAAATTAAAAATATATTAAAATCAATTGGTTATATTTTATTTTTTAAATTTGTGATATATATCTCATTTTTATAGAATGATATTTCATAATATGAAATATGATGGTTGTGATATAAATAAAATAGATAGAGGGTAATAACGATGTCTGAAGACAAAGCGAATGGAAATCAAAGCTTAATTAGAGGTTTAAGAATAATGGAAATTTTGAGTGACTTCCCTAATGGTTGTCCTCTTGCAAAACTATCTGAAATTGCAAAGCTTAATAAAAGTACGACACATAGATTGCTACAAGGGTTGCAAATTGAAGGATACGTAAAACCAGCAAACTTAGTCGGAAGTTATCGTCTTACCTCAAAATGTTTAAGTTTAGGGCAAAAGACTCTCTCATCTATGAATATTATAAATTTAGTTGCTCCACACTTAGAAAAATTAAATCTCTCGATAGGAGAGACAATTAATTTCTCTAAGAGGGAAGATGATCATGCCATTATGATTTATAAACTCGAACCGACTTTAGGTATGATGAAAACTCGTGCCTACATCGGACAGCATTTACAACTTTATTGTTCTGCTATGGGAAAACTTTATTTAGCTTATGAGGAAGATAAAGACTATTTAGAACACTATTGGAAATTCCATCAAAAAAATATTTCCTCTCTTACACAAAATACAATTACAGATATTAATGTCATGAGACAAGAATTAAATGAGATTTTACAATCTGGTTTTGCGATGGATAGAGAGGAAAACGAACTCGGTGTTTGCTGCCTTGCGGTCCCAGTGTTTAATCATTTAGGAAAAGTGGAGTATGCAATTTCCATTTCAGCATCGACTCATCGCCTTAATGGAGACACCTATATAAACTTTTTACCAGAACTATGTAAAACAGCAAGAGAAATATCCAGAGAGCAAGGGGGAAATATAGGGGTATAGTAGACCAAATGAAATTGATTGCTAATGAATATTAATTAGCAACCAATTTTACTTATTATGTATCTTATTTAATATGTAAGTTAACTGCTTTTTTTACAATAGGGATTCCTTTTTCATACTCTTGCATAAATCGCTCATAACCTTGATTAATTATTTTATCCGGTTGGATTATGTGTAGGTGAGTAGTATTAAATATAATCTTGTCTAGATATTCTTCTAAATTATAGCTTGATGAAAACTTTAAGAAATTTGCCAGTAAAGCAATCCCCCAAGCTCCACCATTTGAGGCGGTACTTGTAGTAGCTAAAGGAATATTTAAAGCTGAAGCCAGGATCTTTTGGGATACTTCTTCCGTTTTGAACATTCCTCCGTGCCCTAATATACGGGAGATTTCAACTTTTTCTTGGTTAATGAGTATATTCATCCCTAATTTCATTGCTCCAAAGGCTGTATAGAGATGTACTAGCATAAAGTTAGCTAAGTTAAAACGAGCTTTTGTTGGATGTAGAAAAATAGGACATCCTTCTGATAACCCTACATTATGTTCTCCAGAATGAAATCCGTAAGATAGTAGTCCTCCGCAATCAGGATCACCTTGCAATGCTTGTAAAAATAGCATTTCATAAAGTTCTTCTGTACAAACATTGACACCAAAAGTTTCTAAACATTCTCCAAATAAATTGACCCAAGCGTTAATATCGGTCGAACAGTTATTCGCGTGTGCCATAGCGACTAATTTCCCAGCTGGTGTAGTGACAATATCCAACTCGGAATAAACTTTTGAAAGCATTTTTTCTAGCACAATCATTGCAAAAGCAGACGTACCTGCTGAAATGTTTCCTGTTTTTTCTTTGATACAATTAGTGGCAATCATTCCAGTTCCTGCATCTCCTTCCGGAGGACATAGTGGGATTCCTGGTTGTAAATTACCACTTGGGTCAAGTAATTTTGCGCCATCTTCGGTTAAAGAGCCTGCAGGTTTACCTGCCACTAACACTTTAGGTAAGATGTTTTCTAATCGCCAAGGCATTTCGAATGGAGTAATGAATTCATTAAATTGAGCAATCATTTTTTGATTGTAAGATAAACTTTCTGTGTCAATCGGGAACATACCCGAGGCATCGCCAATTCCTAATACTTTATGTCCAGTAAGCTGCCAATGTACATAGCCAGCGAGTGTTGTTAGATAGTCAATTTTATTTAAATGATATTCATTGTTGAGCAATGCTTGGTATAAATGGGCGATACTCCAACGTTGAGGGATTGGATATTGGAAAACATTTGTCAATTTTTCAGAAGCCTCAAGAGTGATATTATTTCTCCACGTTCTAAAAGAGGCTAGCTGGTTTCCGTGTTTATCAAAGGGTAAATAGCCGTGCATCATTGCACTAATACCTAGCCCTTTGGTTGTGCGAATTACTGTATGATACTTTTCTTTGACTGTTTTAGATAAATCACTATAGGCAGCTTGGAGTTTCTCCCAAACTTCGTTTTGGTTATATGTCCAAATACCGTCAATGAGCTGATTTTTCCAATCTGCTCCACCTGTGGCTAAAATGGTTCCATCAGCATCAATTAATACCGCTTTAATGCGAGTTGATCCTAATTCAATACCAATAACTACGTTGCCTTGTTCGATAAGTTGTTTTTCATTTTGCATAATGTACACCCCTTAGTTTTTTAATAGGAAAAGGCGGTTTTTCTGTAAAAATATAAATAGTAGTAATAGGCTACCCCATAAAATCATCGTAATATAGCTACTGATACCGAGCATATTTAGTCCACTTTCAATGACTTGCAGTAAAATAAGTGCAAGCATAATACCAACGAGTTTTCCTCTGCCGCCATCAGGGTTAATTCCGCCTAACACAGCAGCTAAAATAGAAATAAGCAAGTAAGAATCTCCATAAGATGCTTTAGCTGAGTTAAGTTTAGACATCATTAGAAGTGCAGCGAATACACATAGTATTGAGGATATAACATATACCCAAATCAGTACTTTTTTTGTGTTGATACCAGAGTAATAAGTTGCCCTTTCATTATTGCCTATAAAATAGATTGCTTTACCCATTGAGGTGTTTTCTAGGAAGAACCAAATTAGTCCAGCAAGAAATAAAAAAATTAAAATTGGTGTAGGAATCCATAAGAAAGTAGAGGCACTGATGCTTAGGATATGTTCTGGGAAATTAGCAATTGTAGAGCCGTTGGTAACTAGAATATTTACTCCATTAATTAATGTCATTGTGCCTAGAGTTGCTAAAATTGGCGAAACTCGGATAATGGCGATTAATGTTCCGTTAAGCAGGCCAATGAGTAATGCACAGAAAAGGCTTAATAAAATTGACAAAGACAGCCAAGAAATACTGGTATATTGCGTAATAAAATAGGCAATAATTAACGAACAAGCATTCATACTGGCAATGATCGACAGATTTATCCCTCCAGTGAGCATAGGTAATGCCATTGCAAGTGTTAAAATCCCTAAAACTGGAATTTGTGAGGCCATTGATTGAAAATTGCTAACAGACCAGAAAATATCAGGAATTAAAATACTAAAGGCGATAACAGTAATAATAAAGAGAGCTAATAGATAAAAAATAGTATGATCAATTTTGCTTTTCATCGTTATACTCCTTGTTTTTTTATTTGCCCTAATGCTGTTGCACTAATACTTAAGATAATGATGATACCAGTAATAATGGTTTGCCAATATGAGGATACATTCATTAAATTTAGTCCATTTTGAATAATGGCTAATAACATTACGCCCATTACGGTACCAAATAACGTTCCTCTCCCACCAGATAGGCTAGCACCTCCTAAAACGACAGCGGCAAGTACTGTTAATTCATAACCAAGTAGAGAGTCTGGAGCTACAGACTGTACAGTATAAGATTGCACAATACCTGCTATTCCTGCCATAAATCCCATATAGCCATAAGCTAACAGGTGCAGAAATAGAATATTAAACCCCATACGAGAGGTTGCATCTTGATTACCACCAAGCGCATAAATCTTTCTACCTATTGTTAATTTACTAGTAATTAGCCACGTTAGTAGTATAGATAAGATTGCCATTACTGCTTGGAAAGATAGTCCAAATTCAAAACCATCTTGCGAGGTCTGCTTAAAGAACAACATCTCTTGTGTAAACCATTCAGGATAGTCATATAGCCAGATACCTTTAGTAAAATAGAGTAACCCGCCATAAAAAATATTCAATGTTGAGATTGTGATAATAATGGATGGTACGTTGAGACGATTAACGAAAAGTGCATTAACAAAACCGAGCAAGATACCTATTGTGGATGACACAATAAATACGCCCAAAAAACCTATGTCATATTTACCGATAACAGTAACCATAATGTATTGTGAAATAATAGTTATAGCAGGAAATGAAATATCTATACCACCTGACAGCAATACTACAAATAATCCACAAGCTAGAATCATTAGCATTGAATAGTTATTTATTACATCATAGATGTTTTCAATAGTGGCGAAGTCATTAGTAAATACACTTAATAGAGTGGCTAATATTAAAATGGTCACAGACAATATATGATTATTGGTGATTTTCATAAATAGCCTCCGCGATTGATTTTTCCGTAGAATATATTGGTAAAATTTGCTCTACAATTTTACCTTTTTTCATTACTATTACCTTATGACTGTTGTAGTATGCTTCTTCTACCTCATCAGTGACAAAAATAACAGATATCCCTTTTTGTGCTAACGATCGAATAATTTGGAATATTCCCTCTTTATTTGCAATGTCTACTCCAATTGTAGGAGAATCTAAAATAATAATTTTAGGATCAATAGCTAACCATTTTGCTATAGATACACGTTGGGCATTACCACCAGAAAGAGTGTTTACGGGTAAATCTGAGTCTGTCACTTTAATTTTCAAAGACTCAACTAATGTTTTACTGTAACTATAAGCCTTCGATGATTTTATAATGTTAAATTTATCTGTAATTTTATTAAAAATGGTAGAAATAATATTGTTATGAATAGATTCAGTCATAATCAAACCGGTTGTCATTCTATCTTCGGATACATAGGCAATACCTTGTTTGATCGCATCACGATTGGTTTTGAATACTACCTTATCGTTATTTAATAAAATATCTCCTGCTTTCGGTTGGGTAATGCCAAATAAGCTAAGGCATAATTCAGTACGCCCTGATCCTAGTAAACCAGTTAATGCAATAATTTCTCCTTCTCGGAGGGAGAAATTTATAGATTCATATTGGTGGGGAAGCGTTAAATTCCTAACTTCTAAAACAGTTTTATTTTGAGAAAAATCTGGTAAATCTAACCGCTTGTAGACAATTTCCAAACCAGTCATTAAGAATCCTAAGCGCTTCTCATTCATTTCGCTAATAGGATATTGTCCAACCATATTTCCGTTTTTGAGTACTAAAACACTATCAGAAACACTCATCACTTCCTGTAATTTATGGCTGACAAAAATGATACTAATGCCTTTACTTTTTAATTTAAGAACAACTTTTAATAGATCTTGGACTTCTTTAGCTGTAAGAGAGGCTGTCGGTTCATCCATAATTAATAAGCGGGCATTTTGTGCTAATGCACGACAAATAGCGACTAATTGTTGCTGTGCAATAGGTAAATCTTCAAGTATTGCGTTGAGATCCAGATCTGCATTAATACTTTGTACCGCGTTTAATGCCATTTGGTGAATCTTAGTCTGACTAACCCAATCTAATTTTCGGTGTAAGTTTATAGAGATATTCTCAGCCACGGTTAGATTAGGAAAAAGAGCTAAATCTTGGTAGATAACTTGGATACCGTGTTTAATAGAGGTTTGTGGAGTTAACTTAGAATATTTGCTTGCACCAATTTGGATTTCTGCTCCTTTATCAGGTTGATAAACACCAGAAAGAATCTTGATGAGTGTTGATTTCCCACAACCATTTTGCCCTGCAAGGCAGAGAGCTTCTCCATAATCTAAAGAAAGATTAATTTGATTTAATGCTTTTACACCGTGGAACGTCTTATTGATATTCTGCATCAAAATAAATGCCATAAAACCTCCTTAGAGAAATATGGGTTCATAAAGAACCCATATTCAACGCAGATTAATATAAGTTGTCGATATTATCTTTAGTCACTTTGAGAACGTTATGGAATTGGAGTAATTTTTTCTCTGTGTTCACTTTGGCCTTACCAACATTAGGAATTTCTAAACCATCTTCAATTTTTTCACCTTTTAGTACTTTTGCTGCAACAGCGGTTAAAGCATAACCAGCACTAGCAGGATCATAGGTAATTCCCATTGTTATATCGCCACTCTTAATTAAATTAGCCGCTTGAGATGGAATCATCATACCAAAAACACTTAATTTATTTTTTAAGCGTTTTTCTTTCACTGCTAAACCTGCTCCAATAGGTCCCTGTGAACCAAAAGATACAACAGCTTTTAAGTCAGTATGGGCTTTAACCAAATCAATTGTTGTACGACGTGCGTCATTAATATTTTCAGCAACAGGCATTCTGCTTGTAACCTCAAACATATCTGGGTAATGCTCTTTCTGGTATTTCACAAATAAATCAGCCCAGAGGTTATGTTGAGGCACTGTTAGACCTCCTACATAAATTACATATCCACCTTTGCCACCAGTTACTTTGGCAATTTCTTCTACATAGTCAGCAGCAAATTGAGCATTATCAATAATTTCAATATCCCAATCAGCACTTGGTTGTCCAACAGATTCATTGGTTAAAACCACAATACCATTCTGTTTTGCTTTCTTAAGAACAGGCTCTAGTGCATTTGCATCATTTGGAACAATAGAAATTGCACTGACTTTTTTGGCAATTAAATCCTCTATCAATTTAACTTGTTGAGGAGCGTCAGTATTTGATGGGCCAACTTGATATGCATTGATATTATTATCTTTACCTGCTTGAACAACACCTTCTGCCATACGGTTAAACCAAGGCATACCATCGATTTTAGAAATGTTTACTACATCATTCGCAAATACTGAACTACAACAGGTTAATGCTAATAGACTTGAAAATAATGTATGTTTTAATGTTGTTTTTTTCATTGTTCTTCCCTCATAAAATAAGAAGCTATTAGATCTGAATACCTCTACTAAAATAGTGGTATATCACTGCTTTAACAGAAACAGCACCATTAAAGTGTTCTTAATCTTATTGTTTTGTCGTATAAAAGAATAGGTAAATTTTTGTTATGAATATGGAAAATTCTGCTATACGAATTAAAGTGAGATTTAGATCACATTCTGCTATCTTTATGTCTTTCTATAGATCTAAACTCTGTTGGAGAAAGGCCTGTATGCTTCTTAAAGATCTTTGAAAAGTATAATGAATCATCGTAACCTAATGATTTCGCAATATTTAATATAGAAATATTTGAGAAATAAAGAAGCTTTTTAGCTTCTGAGATACGTTGTAATTCTCTCCATTGAATGAAGCTAATTCCAAGAGATTGCTTAAACAGATGGGACAAACGAGAGGAGGATAGAAAAACCTTTTTAGCAACAGAATCTATACTGTCATTAGAAGCTAAATTAGACAATATTAAATCACAGGTAGAGAGTACTCTATGATCAATTGAAGGAATAACTTCAATTTTCTCAGCTGAAATACATTTCATCAATAAATATTCTAATAATGTAGTTGCAACATCTTCTTTAAAGAAATGGCTAGATTTTAACTCTATATCAATTTTAGAAAATAATTGACTAATTTCCTGAAAATATCGACTATCATTAATCTTAATTCGTCCTATATTTGCCTCTTTGTTAGACCAATTCAACCATTTATTCAATTTAGGATTTGGCATAAAATAAATCCATTTATAATGCCAATATTGAGAATTAGTATGGCGATGGTAATATTGAACAGTATTAGGAGAGAAAAGTAACAGCTGACCTCTTTTTACAGTAAAAGCTTTATGACCATCAAATATGTAACCTTGACCAAAGGTTGTAAGTTGTAACATATACCCATCCATACCTTTAGGTTTATTAATTACAAAATCAAGATAATTACCTTTTTCACTTTGAGTTAGGCCACCAACCAAATTGATATTAAAGGTATTATTTGGTGATAGAAGAGAAAGGTTTTTATACATAGCGAGGCATATTCATATAATTCAGTATCAAGGTTAGTAAATTATAGAATATTAAGATGTATTACTAAAATATAAAAATAGTAAGTTGTTGCATTCGACATTATAAAAAATGGCAATATATTCAACTATATTGCCATTAAAGATAACAACGATATTATGCCCAATATTTGTCAATTTCAGCACGAATTGCTTCGGCAGTAGCTTTACCTTTTTCACCAACTAACGCCCGTCCAGCAATAAAGGCTTTAGCATTTTTGATTTCTTTGAACAAGTGAATATCTTCAGGCACAATACCACCTGTGATTGATAACTCCAGTCCTAAAGCTGAAAGTTTCTTCATTAATTCAACGTCTTCAGCAGTCCAGCCTTTACCTGCCAATTCTGCATCACGTGAGCGGTGGTAGATAGCCTGTTTTACACCTAAATCTACCCACTCTTTGGCATCTTTTTCAACTGTCCAGTTACCGTAGATTTCGATTTGAATCTCTTTTTTCACTTTTAATTCGGGATGAGCAGCATTAAAGTCATCGGCCACTTTTTTACATGCAGCCTTGGTTGCTGGGTGTGCAGCGGCGGAAACGGTTAGCCAGTCTGCACCCGCTTCAAACGCCATTTTTGCGAGGATAGCGCCACCATCGGTTGTTTTTAGATCACATACGATAATGTGGTTTGGGTGTAATGCTCTTAAGGTTGAAATTGCTTTCATTCCTTCGGCAAAGGCTAAAATGGTGCCACATTCGATAACTTCGACAACGCTTTCTGCTTGTTTAGCATCAGAAACTGCTTTTTCAAGGCTTAATGAATCAAGAGCAATTTGGAGAAGAGGTTTTGACATAATATGTTCCTTTTGAATATTTGAAAATGAGTGAATACAAGCGGTGAGATTGTAGGAAAAACTTGCAAAAAATAATAAGGATCAGACCGCTTGAAAATAAAGTTTAATTATTTAATGCCGTATCGATTACAGCATAAACATCTTCTGCAGTTTTGCAACGACGAATTTTATCTAAATCCACACCTGTTTCGCTATCAGGATCATCGAGGACTTGGGTGATTTCCATTAAACCTTGCATATGTTGATCCGAATCACTACCGGCAAGGGCAATGAGAACATCCACAGGATCATCTTCGCCGTCAAAATAAATCGGTGTCGCTAAGGTGACTAAAGAAAATGCCGTGCGTTTTACTCCGTCTTCTGGGCGTGCGTGCGGCATTGCTAAACCCGGTGCTAGAATGATGTAAGGCCCCATTTCATTGATACATTCAATAATGCGATCATAATAGCGCGTTTCGACTGCGCCTGATTCAATTAAAGGGTTAATGGCAATTTTGATGGCTTCTTGCCAAGTGCTTGCGGATTGGTTGAGTTTGATTGAGTTATTTTCAATTAAAGATTGTTTTAGATTCATTGTGAGTTTCCTCTAGTTTGCCCTCTCACAGCCTTCTAAAGAAAAACGTGAGAGAGCAAGCGGTTAATTTTTAGAATTATTTTGCATTATGTTTGTTAATTAACTCAATGAGTTCGTCTCCGAATGAGTTAGGATTCAACATATTTTTCACACCTAGGAATGCTTTGCCTTCCGGCACTTCAATTTCAGCGGCTAAGTGTTGAGATGAAACGATAATGTCGATTTCATTTAATTTGCCTTTGTAGTCCGTTACGGCACAAGAGTCCATAATGTTTGGAATACCACGTTTATCTAGGTAGCCTTTGATCTTCATTTTCATCATCATTGATGAACCTTGACCTGAACCACATACAGCTAAGATACGCACTGGTGTTACATCACTTTGCGTTGTTGTTTCTTCGACTTTGGTTTCTTGTTTGGTTTCAACTTCATCTAAGCCGTAACCGTCTAATTGTTCAAGAGTTAAACCTTTTGCGGCTGCTTCTGCTTCTTCAGCACGTAAGGTGCGAGAGGCGAAGAACATATAAACCATCGTTAAAGCAACAATGATGAAGAAGAAGCCTGGTACGCTAATGATACTTTGTAGGATTGGTGGGAAGAATAATGCCCAGTCAGCCATACCCATCCAACCGTTGAAGGTTGTACCTTGGCTTGCTAACATTTGGATTACCCATGCAGAACCTAACACTTCGATGATACCCATCACAAAACAGATTTTCATCACGGCTTTCCAACCACCGAATTGGTTAGCGAATACACCGATGGTTGCGTTAGAGAAGAACATTGGGATAAAGCCCGGGATAATTAAAATCGGTGAGCTAAAGCCTAATAAGATACCTACTGCCACGAACTGACCGATGGCACCCCACATAAAGCCGAATACCATCGCATTTGGTGAGAAAGCATAGATTGCCGCACAGTCGATGGCAAGTACTGAGTTCGGGATTAAACGTTCAGAGATACCTTTGAATGCTTCTGAAAGTTCTGCAACGAACATACGCACACCGGTTACGATGATTTGAATTGCTACCGCAAATTTCAAGCCCATTTCAAGAATGTACATAAACCAGTGGGTTTTACCTGCCATTTGTTGCAAGTTATCTAAACCGAATGAGAGTAAGATGATACCGAAGAAAATCGTCATTACTAATGCGGTTGCTGAGATACTGTCGTGGAAGATATGTAACCATTTTGGTAGGTTCATATGATCGACTGAGTCATCTTTGTTACCGAGTTTCGGCGCAAGTTTTACTGCAATCCAAGATGCGATTTGTTGTTGGTGACCGATAGAGAAACCCGCACCGCCGGTAACCGCTTGGGTCGGTTTATACATAATATTGGAAGAGATACCCCAGTAGAGCGCCATTAACACGGAAGTATAGATAATGGTTTCCCACATAGAAGCACCGATGATCATATAGAACACCGCAACAAGACCGGCTTGTTGGAACATAATATGACCTGTAAGCATAATGGTACGAATACCGGTGAATTTTCTAAATATCACAAGCAAGATATTTAATAGTAACGCACCGATAACCGCATAACCAACCCAAGCGTAGTTATCCGCCATGGTTTGAATGGTCGCTTGCATACTGGTGTAAGGGTCGATTACCGCACCTGTTAAGTTATGGAATTTGGATAAACCTTCGATAACGGGTTTGAAGTTGGTTACAAGGAAACCTGAACCCGCTTGTACGATCATAAAACCGACAATGGTTTTGATGGTACCTTTAATCACGGTGGTGGTGTCTTTTTTCAGAAGAATGTAACCCAAACAGGCTACGATACCAAGTAAGAAGGGTGCTTTGTTTAATACCTGATCTTTTAAAAAGAGCAGGATATCGGTGAGCATTTCCATAAGAGTACCTCTTATTTTGTTTATGTTTTGGAGAAAAATCGATCTCAACTGACGTTGAGGGGCAAAATTCTGACGAATCTGAATTTAGTCCCTGCATAATATCAACTTAAACAGATTAAAAAAGATTAATTTTGATTATTTGTGAGCTATATCACATTGTTTTTTGTAAAGGCATACTCAATCTTGTAATGATAGCAACCTCACCCGAATAGAATGCAGTAACGTCAGATATAGATGGAATCAAATAAATCAAATATTATCAATGTGTTATAGATGAAATCCATTATCAAAAAGTAACTTACCAAAGAAAATTTAGATATAGATCACAAAATAGCAAAAAAAGAGTATACAAATATTTTTGATTATATATGATTGTTTTTGATTATTCACATCTTCCTGACCTTGACTAATAGGAGCAAACAATGAGCAAAATTTCAGAAATTACCCGTGAAAGCTGGATTCTTTCTACTTTCCCTGAATGGGGTACTTGGCTAAACGAAGAAATTGAAAACGAAGTAGTGCCGGAAGGCAACTTTGCAATGTGGTGGCTTGGCTGTGTGGGCGTATGGATTAAAACCCCGGCAGGCGCAAATATTTGTATGGACTTATGGTGTGGTCGCGGTAAAAGCACCAAGAAAGTAAAAGATATGGTGCGTGGTCACCAAATGGCAAATATGGCTGGTGTTCGCAAGTTACAACCCAACCTCCGTGCGCAGCCAATGGTGTTAGATCCGTTTGCAATCAATGAAGTGGACTTCATTCTTGCTTCACACTACCACAGTGACCATATTGATGTGAACGTGGCGGCAGCGATTGTAAACAATCCGAAATTAGATCACGTTAAATTTGTTGGTCCGTGGCACTGTGCCGAACTTTGGAAAAAATGGGGCGTGCCAGAAGAGCGTATCATCATTGTGAAACCAGGTGATGTGGTCAAATTAAAAGATGTTGAAATTCATGCATTAGACTCTTTCGACCGTACCTGTTTAGTTACCTTACCTGTTGAAGGTGCAGAAGCTCAAGGTGGAGAATTAGCAGGTTTATGCCCATCTGATGAAGAAATGGGTCGTAAAGCGGTGAACTATGTGTTCAAAACGCCAGGCGGTAACATTTATCACGGTGCAGACTCTCACTATTCAATCCAATTTGCCAAACATGGTAAAGAATTTGATATTGATGTGGCATTAAACAACTACGGCGAAAATCCAGTCGGTATCGCCGATAAAATGACTTCTGTAGATTTATTACGTATGGCAGAATGTTTACGTTGTAAAGTGATTATTCCAGTTCACCACGATATCTGGACAAATTTTATGGCTAGTACGCAAGAAATTATTGATTTATGGCGTATGCGTAAAGATCGTTTGCAGTACAAATTCCATCCATTTATTTGGGAAGTGGGTGGTAAATATGTTTATCCACAAGATAAAGATTTAATTGAATATCACCACCCTCGCGGTTTTGATGATTGTTTCGAGCAAGAACCAAATATTCAATTCAAATCAATGCTTTAATCTTAATCAACTCCCCCCAGTAAAATGGGGGGGAATTGTTCATTATTTGGTTTAAAATAATCATAAAATTAAGGAGATGAATAATGAACGAAAATTATAGGCATCGACAATTACTTGATTTACTGGAAGAACATAAAGTACTTTCAACCCAAGAGATTATTACATTACTTGATGTATCTCCTGCAACGGTTCGTCGGGATATAAATAAATTGAATGAACAAGGTAAGCTACGGAAGGTGCGTAATGGTGCGGAAGCGATTAACCTTGATTTTGCAAAAATCAATAAGACGGTGATTACAAATAGTGATGAAAAGCAGAGAATTGCTGAAGCAGCTAGCCAACTTTGTAAAGATGGGGATAGCGTTGTATTAACTTGTGGTTCAACTATGTTAATGTTAGGTAGCCATCTTTGTAATCGTCATTTGCAAATTATCACTAATTACTTACCGCTTGCAAACCATTTGATTGAGCATAATCATGATGATTTAGTTATTATGGGCGGGCAGTATAATAAAAATAAAGAAATCACGTTATCCTTAAATGCTCAAAATGATACAACTTATGCAGCTAATATCATGTTTACTAGTGGTAAAGGATTTACGACAGAAGGGTTATATAAAACGGATATGATTATTGCAAATTCAGAAAATCAAATGTCGTCAAAAGCTGAAAAATATGTTGTACTATTAGATAGTACAAAGTTGGGTAAACGCGTAGGGATGTTATTTAGTGAACTCAACAATATTGATATATTAGTTACAGGTTTAGAAGCAGATCCAGAGATTATCAAGCAACTTAAGGCTCAGGGTCTGGAAGTGATTTTAGCGTAGCTTATTCGCAAAATTTTTAGAACATCTGACCGCTTGCAAGAGGAGCAACCCGTGAGAAAACATAAACTAGGTATCTATGAAAAAGCCTTGCCGAAAAATATTAGCTGGCAAGACAGACTATCTATCGCCAAAACCTGTGGTTTTGACTTTGTCGAAATTTCCGTGGACGAAACTGATGAACGTTTGGCTCGTCTTGATTGGACAAAAGAAGAGCGTATTGAACTAGTCAAAGCGATCATCAACACCGGCGTAACCATCCCGTCAATGTGCCTATCCGGACATCGACGCTTTCCGTTTGGTAGCCGTGATGAAGCTACTCGCCAAAAAGCTTATGAAATTATGGAAAAGGCAATTCAATTAGCGGTAGATCTCGGCATTCGAACCATTCAACTTGCCGGCTATGATGTCTATTATGAAGAGCAAGACGAAGGCACTATCCAACGTTTCCAAGAAGGGCTAGAGTGGGCGGTTGAGTTAGCGGCAAGCAATCAAGTGACGATTGCGGTTGAAATTATGGATACCCAATTTATGAGTTCGATTTCCCGTTGGAAAAAATGGGATGAGATCATCAAATCGCCGTGGTTTACCGTTTACCCGGATTTAGGCAATCTCTCGGCGTGGAACGATAATGTTGCCGAAGAACTTAAACTCGGTATCGACAAAATCTCGGCTATTCACTTAAAAGATACCTACAAAGTCACTGAAACCTGCAAAGGTCAATTCCGTGATGTACCGTTTGGTGATGGTTGCGTGGATTTTGTGGGTTGCTTCAAAACCCTTGCAGAATTGAACTATCGTGGTGCGTTTTTAATTGAAATGTGGACAGAAAAAGCGGAAGAGCCGATTGCTGAGATCATCAATGCTCGCCGTTGGATTGAACAAAAAATGAAAGAAGGGGGCTTCGAATGTTAAAAGAATTGCGTGAACGTGTTTTAAAAGCAAATTTGGAATTACCAAAATATAAATTGGTCACATTCACTTGGGGTAACGTGAGTGAAATCGACCGCGAGTCTGGTTTAGTTGCCATTAAACCGTCCGGCGTAGATTATGATGTCATGACGGCTGATGACATTGTGATTGTTGATTTACAAGGCAATCGTGTTTGGGGAACGAAAAAACCATCATCAGATACCCCGACACACTTAGAACTTTATCGCCAATTCCCTGAAATTGGTGGCGTGGTTCACACACATTCTCGTCACGCAACCGCTTGGGCGCAAGCAGGGGAAGATATTTTGGCTCTTGGCACCACACAAGGCGACTATTTCTACGGTTCAGTCCCTTGCACACGCCGTATGACCCCAGAAGAAATTGCAGGCGAATATGAGTTAGAAACCGGTAAAGTGATTGTCGAAACGTTCCGTAAACGTGCGATTGAACCATCAATGGTACCTGGTGTGCTAGTTCACTCTCACGGACCTTTCACTTGGGGTAAAGACGCATTTGATGCTGTGCATAATTCGGTGGTATTAGAAGAAGTTGCCTATATGAATTTTGTCAGCCACCAAATCCGTCCGAATATCGGTTCAATGCAACAAGAGCTGTTAGACAAGCATTACTTACGCAAACACGGTAAGAATGCGTATTATGGGCAGTAATAAGAAATAGGACAGGGAGCTTTCGCTCCCTGTATTTTATCTATTCAACCACTCCATATAAGCCTTAGTCCCTTCTGCAACGGTTTTAAACGGCTTATCATAACCTGCCGCACGCAGTTTGGTTAAATCAGCTTGAGTAAAGGTTTGGTAACGAGATTTTAAATGTTCTGGGAATGGAATAGTTTCGATTTGCCCTTTCTGATGGAACGCCAACACCGCATCAGCAACGGCACGGAAAGACTCCGCATTGCCCGTACCCAGATTGAAAATACCCGAAATCCCATTTTGCCACGCCCAAATATTCACCTGAGCCACATCTTCCACATACACAAAATCACGCAAAAAGGTTTCTGAACCTTCAAATAGTTTCGGATTTTCGCCTTTAAGAATTTGCGTATTCAAATGGAACGCCACACTCGCCATTGAGCCTTTATGCTGTTCGCGTGGGCCATACACATTGAAATACTTAAAGCCACACACTGGCGACTCTGCCTCAGGCAGAATTTTACGCACATATTCATCAAACAAAAATTTAGAATAGCCATAAACATTTAACGGCTGTTCAAATTTTCGATCTTCAATAAAATTGTCCGAACGACCGCCGTAGGTCGCAGCACTTGACGCATAAAAGAAAGGAATTTGGCGATCTAAACAGAAATGTAACAACTCTTTAGAATACTCATAGTTGTTCTGCATTAAATATTTACCGTCCCACTCCGTCGTAGCTGAACAAGCCCCTTCGTGGAAAATCGCATCAATTTCGCCAAAATCATCGCCTGCAATAATAGAAGCAATAAAATCTTCTTTATCACAATAATCTGCAATATCTAGATCGACTAAATTAACAAACTTCTCACCATTTTTCAGATTATCTACCACTAAAATATCGGTTCTACCGATTGCATTTAACGCCTTAACAATATTGCTACCGATAAAGCCAGCACCGCCTGTTACAATAATCATTGTCTTCTCCTTTATTTCGCACGCTCAATCTGCTTTTTCAGTTTGAGCATTTTTTCTTTGATACGTTGGCGTTTAAGCTGGGAAATGTGATCCACAAACAACACACCATTTAAGTGATCGATTTCGTGCTGAATACAAATGGCTAACAAACCATCTGCTTCAAGCGTAAACGTTTGACCTTCACGATTTAACGCTTTAACTGTCAATTTCTCTTTGCGTGGCACTAAAGCTCGACAACCAGGAATAGACAAACACCCTTCTTCAATACCCGTTTCGCCACTGCTTTCCAAAATCTCAGGGTTAATCAACACGATTTGATTAGTTTTATCCCCTTCAATATCAATAGTAATCACACGTTTAAGCACATTCACTTGCGGTGCAGCAAGCCCGATCCCCTCGTGTTCATACATTGTGTCAAACATATTATCAATAAAAGTATTTAGTTCTGCGTCCACCGTTTCTATCGGTTGGCAAACTTTAGCCAAATTCTCATCTGGGTAAATTAAAACGTCTAAAACAGCCATTTTTGCGATCTCTGTCGAAAAATTAAAAAGAATATGTTGGCTATTTTAAACTTTTTATTAGGATTAGGGAAATTTAGGTGGTAATAAGGTGAAAAATGACACATCTCACAAAATTATTAGCCCTGTTACAAGTGCCACAGCTTGGCGCACAACGTATCGGGCGGTTACTCTCGGAAGTGGACTTTGGCGAATTTTGTCAATACGACAAAACCGCATTAAAGCAAATGGGCTGGAATGAACGGCAAATTCAGCGTTGGTTTAATCCTGAGCATAAATGGATCGATCAGGCGTTGCAATGGGCGGAACAGGATCAGCAACGGATTTTAACCTTATTTGACGAAGATTATCCTTTTTTATTGAAGCAGATCAGCACTGCTCCCCCTGTGCTTTTTGTGCGGGGGAATGTTGAAAGTTTATCGTTACCGCAGATAGCCATCGTCGGCAGTCGAGATTATTCCCACTATGGCGAACACTGGGCTGGGCATTTTTCGGCGGAATTAGTGAAACACCAGCTCGCTGTCACCAGTGGCTTAGCCATAGGCATAGATGGATTTTGCCATCAACGTGCGGTCAATGAACACGGAATTACCATTGCGGTTCTAGGCAGTGGGCTAGACCAAGTTTATCCTGCCCGCCACAAAAAACTTGCGGAACAAATCGTTGATACAAGCGGTGCGTTGGTGTCGGAATTTTTCCCTAGTCAGCCACCGATTGCTGAAAATTTCCCTAGACGAAATCGCATTATCAGCGGACTATCTCTCGGAACATTGGTTATTGAAGCTACGGTGAACAGTGGCTCGCTCATCACTGCTCGTTATGCGTTAGAGCAAGGACGAGAAGTTTTTGCATTGCCAAACTCAGTACAAAACCCTTATAGCGAAGGGTGCCATAAATTGATTAAGGAAGGGGCATTACTGGTTGAAAATGTTGAAGATATTTTAGATGCGATTGCGTGGCAACGGCAGTCAGTGCATATTCAACCAAGTCTGTTTGATACGAAACCTAAACAAGCGGTGAAATCCGAACCTAAATTTGCAAAAAATCTACCTGAACTGACCGCTTGTCAGCAACAACTGTTTGAACAGATTAGCCTTGAGCTGATCAGCATTGATGATCTTGCCAAAGCAACGGATATGGCGGTAGAAACCGCATTGATTGAACTGTTGAATTTGGAGTTGTTGGGCGTAGTGAAGCAGGTGAGTGGGGGATATGTTCGTACGTAAGATAGTGACATTCCTTGTTTTTATTAGAAAATTTATTCTCTTTCTATCCTATTGAATTGACAAATGATAATCACTTTAAATAAAATGATAACTATTATCAAGTTTATTTAAGTGATTATGAGATGTTATTTTATCCGCAGGTTAATGATGATTAGCCTGTTTTTTATTGTTGGTTGTAGCCACTCTTTAAAAGATGTAGATGTTACATCATTAGGCACAATCCAAGATTTACGCACAGGCGAGAAATTTACGCCGAACGACTTTATTCACCATATCGCAAACAAATCTCACATTTTATTGGGTGAACAGCACGATAATCTGAAGCACCATCAGGCACAATTTTGGTTGTTGCAACAGCTCCAACAACGTCGTCCCCAAGGCAGTTTGTTACTTGAAATGTTAAGTGTAGATCAGCAACCACAGATCGCAAAAGTATCGCAAAATCTCACCGCTTACATAGACAATTTGCCTACGGCGTTACATTGGGATACGCGTTGGCGTTGGGATTTTTATGGGGAAACGGTAGGTTATGCGTTAGTACATAAAATGGCTTTGATTGCGACAAATCTAACTCAGTCTGAAGTCACGACCTTAATGCAAGGTGCAGAGCCTTTACAAGGCAACAAATCCACAAGCCCCGAAATTCAAAAGCAGATTGCAGAATTAATTTTACAGCACCACCACTGCGATTGTGATGTAAACGATCCTATGGTGCAAAAGATGGTTCAAGTGCAACAGTTCCGTGATCGTCGAATGGTGGAGAAAATTCTGCAGGCTAAAACCCCGACGCTGTTAATTGCGGGTAATCATCATATTAATCGTCAAATTGGCGTTGTTCCACATTTGCAGGATCTCTCGCCACAGACGCAAGTGATCACCATTTTGATGGGACAAACCCCACAACATATCACCGCAAATGAAGCGGATTATTTTTGGATTTTAAATTAAAAGGAGATAAATCAGATGAAATATACACGCCTTTCCCTTGCAGTTAGTCAAGCGGTCTTAATGTTGGCATTTCCTGCAATGGCAAATACGGAAACAATGGCTTTAAGTGAAGTAGTTGTCGTTGCTAAAAAGGAAGATGAGCAGTTTAAAAAAGCAGGTGCAGTGTCTAGCCGTGGGGATGAACAGCGAATGCAGTCGTTAGACAGTGTGGTACGAGCCATTCCTGGCACTTATACCAACATTGATCCCACTTTAGGCACAGTTAATGTCAATATTCGTGGTATGAGTGGGTTAGGTCGGGTTAATACAACCATTGATGGTGTACCGCAAACGTCCTTTGGCACATCGGCAAATGGCGGTTCACGTTATCACGATCAAAATGAAGGTAGCTCAAATCCATCTAGTCAATTTGGAGCAACGATTGATCCGAATTTCTTAACGTCTATTGATATTGAACGTGATTTCGCTCACGGAGCTTCAGGTGTAAATAACTTAACGGGCAGTGCAGAACTCAAAACCATTGGGGTTGATGATGTTATTCTTACTGGCAACCAAGTCGGCGTACTCTCTAAATTTGCAACAGGGACAAATGCCTATGGTTACAATGCGATGACAGCACTAGCAGGTAAAACGAAGGCGTTTAGTGAAACGGGCAACGTAGGGGCAATGTTTGCTTATGGTGTACATAAAATAGGCTCAAATTATAAAGATGGAAATGGCAATCGCCATCACGATAATCCTTATGTTAGCCATCAAAACCAGCGTCCGACATCATGGCTAGGTAAATTGGAAATCAATCCAACAGATCAACACAAACTCTTATTATCAGGGCGTGATTACACAACTAACATTGGCGGTCGTGAGCTTAATAACCGTAACTATGCCTTCAATTATGATTTTAATGCAAATGCGTGGCTGAATTTGTCATTCTTAGCTTCACATACCAAAAATATGCAGACCTTCAACCCAGACGCAACGGTTTGGGCATTGGTAGATTCTAGAACGCACAACCAGTCTAATTTCTTCAAACTACAAAATGATAGTTTCTTTAATTTAGGCTGGGCAGACTTAAATTTGAGCGTGGGTGCAACTCATTTTACCAACCACTATCAACGCACCTCTCGATTTGATGAAAACGTTAGCAATCTTGACGCAACTCCATTTGCACCTGCGGGGGAACAAAAAATCACCGCAGGGTTTATCCAAACGGAGTGGAAAAAAGACATTTATAACTTAGAAGCAGGGGTAATTTATACCCGTTCAGGTATCTCAGGGTTTAAACCAGCTTGTGGAGAAGTGGACGGTGTTCCAGTGCCGTGTTTCCCAAGCGGTGCGATGCATGTGAAAAAACACCAAAACAGCTTAAATCCATCTGTCCGTTTATCTGCGGACATCAGCGACTGGTTCGCTCCGTTTGTTAGTTATTCTCGAAGCAGCAGAATGCCAAATGTTCAAGAACTCTTTTTCAACAACGAAGGCGGCGGTTCAATGAACCCATATTTACGCCCAGAAAAAGCGAAAACTTACCAAGTTGGTTTTAATACCTTTAAACATAATGTCTTCACCGATCAGGACAGATTAGGGGTGAAAGTATCGCATTATCGTAAAACAGTGAAAGATTATATTACGTCAGAAAGTTTCTACATTAATGGGCAGGGCTCGCTGACTAATGATATTAATCAAGCGGAAGTCGGCGGTTTTAATGCTCAGATTGCGATCAATAGTCTTGAACCGATTAAGATGAAAGGCACAGAAATTGAGATTAGCTATGATAACGGAGCATTCTTCAGCCGTCTTGCTTATGCACATCAAAGCACATCTCAACCTATCGGCATTCAAAGTTCTGTCGAAGGTTTTGGTTACGGTGATATTTATGAATTACCAAAACATACGGCAACCTTGGATATGGGTGCAAAACTGTTTAATCAGAAATTAACGTTAGGCACATTGCTCAAGTACACCGGCACGGCTTATCGTATCTTGCCATTGGTTGATGTCGATAATCCAAAACCAAGAAAACAGAAATTACCAGGTCAGCCTGTGGTTGCCGATTTCTATGCAATTTATGATGTGAATAAACATTTCAAACTGAAATTCAGTGTACAAAATGCCTTTAATGCTGCTTATGTTGATCCGCTCAACAGTCAAAATGGCACACGAAGCGACTATGATGTTGATGAAAATGACAATGATGTCTTTAAGTTCACCAACTATGCTCGTGGTAGAACTTATGTGTTAGGTGGGGAAGTAAGATTTTAATGGTAAGCCACAAGCGGTGAGTTCTTAATGTTTTTTGCAAAAAAATCTAAAAAGTGACCGCTTGTATGTTTATAAAGAAAAGGGATTCGATCTTTAAAGATGAATCCCTTTTAGTTTTAATGGGTTAAAGGGTTATTTCAAACTTCCCACCATATCTTCAGGGCGTACCCACTCATCAAATTGTTCAGCAGTCACTAAACCTAAGTTGATCGCTTCTTCTTTGAGTGTTGTACCATTTTTATGTGCAGTTTTCGCAATTTTCGCTGCATTTTCATAACCGATATGGGTATTTAATGCAGTTACAAGCATTAGAGATTGATCTAATTGCTGTTTAATGCGTGGATAGTTCGGTTCAATACCGATTGCACAGTGTTCATCGAATGATACGCATGCATCACCTAATAATTGTGCAGATTGTAAGAAGTTGTACGCCATTACTGGTTTATACACATTTAATTGGAAGTGACCTTGTGTACCCGCAAATGAAATTGTTACATCATTACCTAACACTTGTGCACAAACCATTGTCATTGCTTCACACTGTGTTGGGTTTACTTTACCCGGCATAATGGATGAACCTGGTTCATTTTCAGGGATTAAGATTTCGCCGATGCCTGAACGTGGGCCAGAAGCTAATAAACGCACATCGTTAGCGATTTTGTAAAGTGAAACCGCTAATTGTTTTAATGCGCCGTGAGTTTCAACGATTGCATCGTGTGTTGCGAGGGCTTCAAATTTGTTTTGTGCGGTTACGAACGGTAAACCTGTGAATTTCGCAATGTAATCTGCAACTTTCACATCATAGCCTTTCGGTGTATTTAAACCTGTACCTACCGCTGTACCACCTAATGCTAATTCTGCCAAGTGCGGTAATGTATTTTCTAACGCTTTGATACCAAAAGCTAATTGTGCAGCATAAGCCGAGAACTCTTGACCTAATGTTAATGGTGTTGCATCCATTAAGTGAGTACGACCGATTTTAACCACATCTTGGAACGCTGCTGCTTTGTCTGCTAAGGTTTTTTGTAAGCGTTTCACACAAGGAAGGGTATGTTCAACCACTTTTTTGTATGCCGCAATGTGCATCGCTGTTGGATAAGTATCGTTTGAAGATTGTGATTTGTTCACATCATCATTTGGGTGGATGATAGATTTTTCACCTAATTTACCACCATTTAAAACGTGCGCACGGTTTGAAACCACTTCATTCACGTTCATATTAGATTGCGTACCTGAACCTGTTTGCCAGATGACGAGTGGGAATTGATCATCTAATTTATTTGCTAGGATTTCATCGCAGGCTTGAGCAATGAGATCACGTTTTTCAGCAGAAAGTACGCCTAAATCGTGGTTTGCGTAAGCGGCTGCTTTTTTCAAATAACCGAATGCTTCAATGATTTCTTTCGGCATTGATGCTTCTGGCCCAATTTTGAAGTTGTTACGTGAACGTTCTGTTTGCGCAGCCCAGTATTTGTCTACTGGTACTTGCACTTCGCCCATCGTGTCTTTTTCAATACGGAATGTCATTGTTTTCTCCTAGTGTAATAAAATAATAAAATCAATGAGTAAATCCTAGCATTCTAGGAAAAAGAAAGGAATGGAAATTGCTCCATTCCTTGTCCGTTTTTTTAGTTTTTGTGATATGGATCATAAATCCAATATGGAATTATATTTTATCTAGTATTAAATCGCTTTCGGAGTCCGGCAGCATACAAGGCATTATCTGCATCATTGAGTAAATTCTGCTTTGTTTTGTCTGAAATCGTATAGATATATTGTCGATTTATTGCTCCATGAAGTCGAAATAATAAAGATTGATCAGCATCAACTCCTATTTTAAGGAGGTTGACGAAAATATCAATTTCGCCTCTATCTACTAAATCATCAATAGAGTAGACACCTAGTTTTTTTAATGTCCTTTCGAGTTGTATTGTCATATTCGGCAGCGTCCGAATATATTTTTTCTTTTCCATATACTGATTTTGTTTCGTATGGAGAATATCTTTCACACTTCCGACGACCCAATGTGAAACTTGTTGTAAGTCATTAAGTAGATCGGGAGGGATTAAATAGAAGGATTTTAGATTAATGCCAGGCTGAGAGTCGAGAAGAAGAGATAAATTTTTAGCTATGTTTTCCTCTAAGCAATGATTTGGTATGTGTAGATAGAATTTGTCATCTTTGTATAAAGCAAACATAGCTTTATCTTTCATTATTCCATAATAGGAAAAATAGGTTTTTGCTTTCGTTTCGCCAATGATTGGATAAAGAAGATTACGGATATGCTGTGTTTTTGCATCAATGTATTTCATATACACCTCAATTAATTATACATTTTGATTAGGAAATGAGCGTTCTTTACACTCAAATAAGATAATCGCTTTTCAGTCAAATAATGCAATGAAATAAAGAGAATATTTTTGTGACACTCGTCGAAAAATCAGAAAAAAACTAACATTTAGAATAAAAAAACATCTCTTTGTTTGAATTATGAGCTTTTTTATGTTTGTAAATTTATTGGTTTATTTAAGGTTGTTGGACAAATTTCACTTGCAAAAGATAAAAGAGTTAGGTAGAATCTCGCCACTTTTGACATTGTAGTCTAAGTCGCTTGGTGTAATCATTTATCAAGTGGTATTACCGATAGGGTAGTACGTAACAATGTTTCCGATTTGGGAACTATAACAAGGTATGGCTGTGCCCCCTTAACTTAAGTCTGTTAAGCGGTGGTTCGGTTTTTTTATTAGCTAAAATTTAATGGAGCTCTGGTCTAATGCAGAACCAAAGAATCCGTATCCGCTTAAAAGCTTTTGATCATCGTTTGATCGATCAATCTACTGCGGAGATCGTAGAAACAGCTAAACGTACTGGTGCACAAGTTCGTGGTCCGATTCCTTTACCAACTCGTAAAGAACGTTTCACCGTGTTGATTTCTCCACACGTAAACAAAGACGCGCGTGACCAATACGAAATTCGTACACACAAACGTTTAGTAGATATCGTAGAGCCAACAGAAAAAACTGTTGATGCATTAATGCGTTTAGATTTGGCTGCCGGCGTTGACGTGCAGATCAGCCTAGGTTAATTAAGAGGTTATTACAATGATTGGTTTAGTCGGTCGTAAAGTTGGTATGACCCGTATCTTCAATGAAGATGGCGTGTCAATTCCAGTTACCGTTATCGAAATCGAAGCCAACCGTGTGACTCAAGTTAAAACTCTTGAAAACGATGGCTATACTGCAGTTCAAGTTACTACTGGCTCTAAAAAAGCAAGTCGTGTAACTAAGCCTGAAGCAGGTCATTTCGTTAAAGCAGGTGTTGAAGCTGGTCGCGGTTTATGGGAATTTCGTACTGAAGGTGAAGAATTCACTTTAGGTCAAGAAATCAACGTAGACATCTTCACAGATGTTAAAAAAGTAGATGTTACTGGTACATCAAAAGGTAAAGGTTTCCAAGGTGGTGTTAAACGTTGGAACTTCCGTACTCAAGATGCTACTCACGGTAACTCTTTATCACACCGTGTACTTGGTTCTATTGGTCAAAACCAAACTCCAGGTCGTGTGTTTAAAGGTAAAAAAATGGCTGGACACTTAGGTGCTGAGCGTGTAACCGTTCAATCACTTGAAGTTGTTCGTGTAGATGCTGAGCGTAAATTATTATTAGTTAAAGGTTCTGTACCTGGTGCAACTAATAGTGATGTTATTGTTAAACCAGCAGTTAAAGCATAAGTCTAGGAGATAGAGATGGAATTACAAGTTGTAGGTGCTAACGCACTAGCTGTTTCTGAAACTACCTTCGGACGTGAGTTTAACGAAGCGTTAATCCACCAAGTAGTTGTTGCTTATGCAGCAGGTGCTCGTCAAGGTACACGCGCACAAAAAACTCGTGCTGAAGTGTCTGGTTCAGGCAAAAAACCTTGGCGTCAAAAAGGTACAGGTCGTGCTCGTTCAGGTGATATTAAATCACCAATCTGGCGTTCAGGTGGTGTAACTTTCGCAGCGAAACCACAAGATCACAGCCAAAAAGTGAACAAGAAAATGTACCGTGGTGCAATCAAAAGCATTCTTTCTGAATTAGTTCGTCAAGACCGTTTAGTGGTTGTTGATAAATTCGAAATCGATGCACCAAAAACCAAAGTTTTAGTACAAAAATTAAAAGATATGGCGTTAACTGACGCTCTTATCATCACTGCAAGCTTAGATGAAAACCTATTCTTAGCAGCACGTAACTTATACAAAGTTGATGTACGTGATGTACAAGGTATCGATCCAGTAAGCTTAATCGCTTTCGATAAAGTGGTTATCACTGTTGATGCAGTAAAACAAATTGAGGAGATGTTAGCATGATTCAACAAGAACGTTTGCTAAAAGTGCTTAAAGCACCACATATCTCTGAGAAAGCGACAAATAACGCAGAAAAAGGTAACACAATCGTATTCAAAGTAGCATTAGACGCTAACAAAGTGGAAATTGCGAACGCGGTTGAGCAACTTTTCGAAGTTAAAGTAGATTCTGTTCGTACAGTGGTTGTTAAAGGTAAAACTAAACGTCACGGTGCAAAATCAGGTCGTCGTAGTGACTGGAAAAAAGCTTATGTAACTCTTCAAGAAGGTCAATCACTTGACTTCGTTGAAGGTGCGGCAGAGTAATTTCGGAGGAATAGAAAACTATGGCTATCGTTAAATGTAAGCCGACCTCCGCTGGTCGTCGTCATGTAGTTAAAGTTGTTAACACTGAGCTTCATAAAGGTAAACCTTTTGCAGCACTTTTAGATACCAAATCTAAAACAGGTGGTCGTAACAACTTAGGTCGTATCACTACTCGTCACATCGGTGGCGGACACAAACAACACTACCGTTTAATTGACTTCAAACGTAACAAATTAGACATTCCAGCTGTTGTTGAGCGTTTAGAATACGATCCAAACCGTTCTGCGAATATCGCATTAGTACTTTATAAAGATGGTGAACGCCGTTACATCTTAGCACCAAAAGGCTTAGCTGCAGGTGATACGATCCAAGCGGGTGCTTCAGCGCCAATTAAAGTAGGTAACTCATTACCAATGCGCAATATCCCAGTAGGTTCTACTGTTCATAACGTAGAATTAAAACCAGGTAAAGGCGGTCAAATCGCTCGTTCTGCTGGTGCATATGTGCAAATTATCGCACGTGAAGGTAACTATGTAACTTTACGTCTTCGTTCAGGCGAAATGCGTAAAGTATTAGCTGAGTGTTCTGCAACCATCGGTGAAGTAGGTAACTCAGAGCATATGCTTCGCGTACTTGGTAAAGCAGGTGCAAACCGTTGGAGAGGTATTCGTCCAACTGTTCGTGGTACTGCGATGAACCCGGTTGACCACCCACACGGTGGTGGTGAAGGTCGTAACTTCGGTAAACACCCTGTTACACCTTGGGGCGTTCAAACCAAAGGTAAGAAAACTCGTCACAACAA
The DNA here is from genome assembly GCF_901764975.1 of Actinobacillus indolicus. GTDB lineage: Bacteria > Pseudomonadota > Gammaproteobacteria > Enterobacterales > Pasteurellaceae > Glaesserella > Glaesserella indolica_B. Next base: position 55,108 of record NZ_CABFKH010000007.1, read on the forward strand.
ACGTACTGATAAATTCATCGTACGTCGTCGTGGCAAATAATTTTTTAATTAATTAAAGAGGATAAGCCATGCCACGTTCTCTCAAGAAGGGTCCTTTCCTTGACCTACACTTGTTGAAGAAGGTAGAGAAGGCGGTGGAAAGCGGGGATAAAAAACCAATCAAAACTTGGTCCCGTCGTTCAATGATCATTCCATCAATGATCGGATTGACCATCGCAGTCCATAATGGTCGTCAGCATGTTCCAGTTTATGTTTCTGATGAAATGATCGGTCATAAATTAGGTGAATTTGCACCGACTCGTACATACCGCGGTCACGCCGCAGATAAGAAAGCTAAGAAATAAGAGGTAAAAGATGGAAACTATTGCAAAACATCGTTACGCTCGTACTTCTGCACAAAAAGCTCGCTTAGTTGCTGATTTAATCCGTGGTAAGAAAGTTGCGCAAGCATTAGAAATCTTAACTTTCACCAACAAAAAAGCAGCTGCTTTAGTGAAGAAAGTTTTAGAGTCAGCTATTGCAAACGCAGAGCACAACGACGGTGCAGATGTCGATGATCTTAAAGTTGCGAAGATTTTCGTTGATGAAGGTCCAAGCATGAAACGTGTTATGCCACGTGCTAAAGGTCGTGCAGATCGTATTTTAAAACGTACTAGCCACATCACTGTGGTAGTATCAGATCGTTAATCAGTAGGAGAATAGCAATGGGTCAGAAAGTACATCCACATGGTATTCGCCTTGGTATTGTTAAGCCTTGGAGCTCTACTTGGTTCGCGAATACACAAGATTTCGCTGATAACTTAGAAGGCGATTTCAAAGTACGTCAATTTTTAAACAAAGAGTTAGCGAACGCGTCTGTATCTCGTATTACTATCGAGCGTCCAGCAAAAAGCATTCGTGTAACTATTCACACAGCTCGCCCAGGTATCGTTATCGGTAAAAAAGGCGAAGATGTTGAAAAATTAAGAAACGCAGTATCTAAAATTGCTGGCGTTCCTGCACAAATCAACATTTCTGAAGTGAAAAAACCAGAGCTAGATGCAAAATTAGTTGCAGATAGCATTGCTGCTCAACTTGAGCGTCGTGTTATGTTCCGTCGTGCAATGAAACGTGCGGTACAAAACGCAATGCGTTTAGGTGCTAAAGGTATCAAAGTTGAAGTAAGCGGTCGTTTAGGTGGTGCAGAAATCGCACGTTCAGAATGGTATCGTGAAGGTCGTGTGCCTCTACATACTCTTCGTGCTGACATCGACTATAACACAGCTGAAGCTCACACAACTTACGGCGTAATCGGCGTTAAAGTGTGGATCTTCAAAGGTGAAATTCTTGGTGGAATGGCTGCAGTGATTGAATCTGAGAAAGAACCAGCGGCACAGCCTAAAAAGCCAGCTCGCAAAGGTCGTAAATAAGGAGATCACTGAATGTTACAACCAAAACGTACAAAATTCCGTAAAGTACACAAAGGCCGTAACCGTGGTATCGCGGGCGGTACAGAAGTGAGCTTCGGTTCATTCGGCTTAAAAGCAATTGGTCGTGGTCGTTTAACAGCTCGTCAAATCGAAGCAGCGCGTCGTGCGATGAGCCGTGCAGTAAAACGTCAAGGTAAAATCTGGATCCGTGTGTTCCCAGACAAACCAATTACTGAAAAACCATTAGAAGTCCGTATGGGTAAAGGTAAAGGTAACGTAGAGTACTGGGTAGCCTTAATCCAGCCGGGTAAAGTTCTCTATGAAATGGATGGTGTATCTGAAGAAGTTGCACGCAATGCATTCGCATTAGCAGCAGCTAAACTTCCGTTCAAAACCACATTTGTAACTAAGACGGTGATGTAATGAAAGCTCAAGAACTACGTAACAAAAGTGTTGAAGAGCTGAATGGTGAATTAGTAAACCTTTTAGGTGAACAGTTCAAATTGCGTATGCAAGCAGCCACCGGTCAGCTTCAACAAACCCACCAGTTAAAACAAGTGCGTCGTAGCATTGCACAAGTTAAAACTGTATTAACCGAAAAGGCGGGTGAGTAATGACTGATAAAATTCGTACAGTACAAGGTAAAGTTGTTAGCGACAAAATGGACAAATCATTTGTAGTTGCTATCGAACGCACAGTTAAACACCCAATCTATGGTAAGTTTATCCGTCGTACAACAAAATTACACGTACACGATGAAAACAACGAAGCTAAATTAGGCGATGTAGTTGAAGTGAAAGAGTGTCGTCCACTCTCTAAAACTAAATCTCACACTTTAGTTCGTGTTGTTGAAAAAGCAGTAGCTTAATCAACAAGTTAAAACGATTAAAACCCCCAGCAGAAATGCTGGGGGTTTTTGTTTTATTCTTTTACAAGCGGTTGAATTTTCTTTATTTTCTGCAATTACCCCAATTCTATTATTGCCCCCAAAGAAAAAAATAGTCAATTTTCAAAGAAGTATACTTCTTTTACTTGTTATTGACATAACAAGTAAAACAATACTGCTAAACAACATAGCAAGATATAGATTCACAACACTTTTAGAGGTATTGATATGGATTGGCTTGATTGGCTTAAAATTGGGGGCGTGGTTTTAGTTTTACTCTTTATTTTGGGTTTTTACCAAGAAAGAAAAGAGAAACGTCAGAAGGCAATGGAAGAGGCAGAACGTCTACGTCAAGAAGAAATGAAAGAGGAAGACGATTTTTATGATGCTTTAGATAAAAATATCTGTCCACAATGTGGTTCCAAGGGAACATTGGAAGAGTTAGACGACGAATCTGTTCGGGGACCCTATGTCTTTAAAGGTATGGTAACTAAAACAGATCGACATACTGGTGATGAACGCAGAATGGAAAGCTGGCAAAGACATATTGAAAATGTTCTAGGCTGTACTCAATGTGATTATCATAAGAGTTATAAGGATAAAATCAATTATGATGTGAAAAGGATAGCAGATAATGGTCTCCTTTGTCCAAAATGTAATGAACTGGACTCAGTTTATCTAAAAGAGGTTAAAACAGCGGATCGTTATCAAGCTAATAAACAAGTGGAAGAGCAAACAGCCAGAGGAACCAAAACCCGTTATATTAAAATAACAAAATTGGTCGAAGAAGAAACCTATGCGTGCAAAAATTGCGATTTCACCAGTGTTGCAACGCTGACAAAAGAATTAAATTAAGGGAATTACTATGATTGCCGAAGTTAGCATATTAGTTGTTTGCTTATTTGTTGTGTTATTTGTTGGAAAAGGTATCGCATCAAGCTCCCTCAGTATCTTTATGTTTATTTTATCAGCCTTAGTTACAGTTCTTGTTTTAGGTTTGGTAGGATATTTATATGGGTTAATTTTAGAAAGTTTCTTTGATTTCCAGTCAGCAAAAGAAGTTTTAAGATTTGGGTTTATTTGGTTTATTGGTTTATCTGTTTTTCTTATGTTTGGCGCATTTGCTCCAACGTATTCAACCAAAAGTGGTAAGGCGGATAAAAGGTATAAAGATAATCCTTCAAAAGCACCTGATCTTGGTATATTTCTACTCTTAATTTTAGTTTGGGCAGGGGGGCTTTGGTATCTTCTTAGTAAATTTAACCTTGTTGAGATATTCTAAATTTTTAAAATTCTGTTGAACAGCATTTTAGAATGCTAATTAAGCCTTTTAAGGCAACTAAATTTATTATCAATCATATAAGGATATTAAAATGGCCCGTAAAAAAACAAGAATCCTGACATTTTTGACTTGATTGAACAGGTAGTGAAATTAATACCATTAATTATAAAACTAATGCCATTAATTATAATTGTATTGGTATTACGTTATTTTGGTGTGATATAAGTAGAAACTGTAGGGATTACCCGAGTTAAACGATGTTCATTGAGTAGCCTAGTGCGAATTTTTCGTACTAGGCATAATTGATCTATCTTTAATTACTAAAAACTAAATCAGACAATATTGATTTATATGAAAAGAAGCTGAGGCAGAATTTATGAAAAGAGACATTAGTAGAGTTATCAAACAATTTGATGATGAATCAAAAGATATAAAACATCGCTATTACAGCTTTGATTTCTGTTATTCACATTTCCGCCATTCTAAAGAAACTGGACATATTGATATCGAAAAAAGTTGTTTTGTATTATGGAGCTATTTAGCAAGTTGGGGAATGTTGCGTGGCTCTAGTTTCTTAATGCAGAAAAATCCTTCCTATTTAACGGAACTTGTCAAATGGATCTATGAACAACCACAAGCGACTTGGCTTATTGATGTTGAAGATTACCCAGATAAGAAAAAGGAAGTTTTATCTTTATATACTCAAGTAAAATCACATCTTATCGGCGAGAAAAACCATCAAGCGGTGACTTTAGTGACTAAAGTGTTATTAGGTGTGTTTGCCATTATTCCTGCCTATGATCGTTTCTTTAAGGACACTTTTAGTGAAATAGCGGGGGAAAAGTGTGGTTTTAGTACTCCTAATGAAACATCTCTAAATATAATTGCCCAATTTTATCAAGAAAATAAAGAAGAAATTGACGCATTGAGTAAAAGCCACTCAATTCTTGATTTTGATGGAAAGCCAACCAATTATCGTTATTCAAAAGCCAAAATCATAGATATGTATGGTTTTCAGGTTGGACGGAGTAAAACGAAAGAATATTAATCTAATCATGCCCTAACTTTATGTTAGGGCTTCTTTTTATTTCCCTTTTGCAAATTTCCTATCAAATCTTACCGCTTGTTGAGATGTGTACTGTTTTTCTTGGTTATGTGATAATAAATAGGCATCGTGTTTTATTTAAACACATTTTGTTAAATATGATTGAAATTAAGGAAAGCGTATGCTCATTCGTAGAACAACACTAACTTTACTCGCCACTTTAACGACGAGTACTGTGATTCAAGCAGAGCAACCTCTGAATCAAATCTACCATGTTTTAGATTATAGTTGCTATCAAACCAAAGATGACACGGATAATGTGGTGGAATATTGCACTCCTGTCCATACCGATAGTGTAGAAAATTTCAATGTGCCAATGGGAGGATATTTAACTCCAGAAGGGCGTGTGGATGCAGCCAAAAAATATGCTGCGCAAAAAAATAAGGTGCTAGAAAAAGCGGAAGAAGCTGCTTCTCAACCGCCTAAGCACGCCGAAGATAAAGATAATCTAGAGTATGGCACAGTGGAATATACTCAAAAATATGGTGAGAGTACAATGCCAGTTTCTGTGGGAGCAAGTGGCGGGCTAGGTGGCTCAACAGCGACTATATCGGCAGGCGGTGATTTACGCAAAAAGAATCCAAAGCATGTACTAGAGAAAGCAGAAATTGCGGTAAAACAGGCAGAGAAGCAGTATCAAGTTGATCTTAAACGTTTAGAGTCAGCAAAGCGTGAGTTTGTGCAATTAGAAGCAAAAGTTGAAGAAACCAAACGTGCCGCTGAAGAAGCGATAAAAATTGCTCAAGCAAACCCAACAGACATCAATAATCAAAAAGCACGAGAGGCGGAAGGTGTCGCAAGGTATCATCAATCTCGATTAAGCTCTTCAAGAATGGAAACCTATGAAAAAAGAGTTGAGGCTAGTGCAAAACGTTTGGAAGATGCTCAGGCGAAAGCAGAAGAAGCTAAAGCAGTTTATGAGTCTGGTGAGACACAATAAGTAACATAACGAATTTTATTCATCCATTATTCTCATTTTTCTTTTTCGCTCACATTTTTTTGATTTTGTGAGCGAGATCGCAATATCAAATTACAGATTTTGTTATTGTTAAGGGACTTTTTGATAAACAGAAGGAGCCAGAGCAATGAAAAAATTGATCAATAATGTTGAAACTGTTCTTGAAGAGCAATTAGCTGGTTTAGCTGCTGCTCATTCTATTTTGAAAATTCATTCTGATCCCGTTTATGTCATTCGCCATGATGCTCCCGTTGCGAAAAAGGTGGCATTAATTTGGTGTAATAGACAAAATAGTTGCTAAAAAGTGGATTAAAGCCTTATAGTACAAGGCTTTAATCCCTCTTTTTGAAATATGAACAAAAAACTGCCCATTTTGCCAAAGTCAGAAAATAAAGAAACATGGAATACAAAATAATACTCAACGTTATTTTTGTAATGAATGTCATAAAACCTTTATCTTAAAAACTAAATTAGATCCAATTAAGATTTGGACTGATTACACATCTGGAAAACAAACCTATCAACAACTTGCCGTTAAATATCATTGTTCAGTCAGAACTATTCAAAGATATATTGATAAAGCACCTAAAACGGCTTTAAAACCGCCTTCAAATCGATACCTGAATATCATTATGGATACAACGTTTTTCGGACGTTATTTTGGCGTATTAGTGTTAATGGATACGCTTTCAAATAATGTCATTTCTCATTATTTGGTGCGAACCGAAAAAGATATTTACTACAAACTTGCACTGAATAGGTTAAGAGAAAAAGGCTATATAATTCAATCGATTACTTGCGATGGTAGGAGTGGTTTAATGAAAGATTTATTTAGGGGCTGTATTAGATTAGCAAGTATGTTAGTCTATAAAAATGAAGATAACTCATTGTAAATTAAAGAAATCCATACAGAAAAAGCTCCTTGAATTTTTTGTATTAGAAGTAATAGCCCGCTCTGCAGCAAATTTGTTAGAGATAAATCCTAACTCTGCTGCACTGTTTTACCGAAAAATCAGAGAGGTTATCAGCTATCATTTAGCTCTTGAAGCAGATGAAGTATTTGACGGACAAATTGAGCTGGATGAAAGCTATTTCGGTGGACATCGTAAAGGAAAACGAGGTCGTGGTGCGGCAGGAAAAGTGGCTGTTTTTGGCATATTAAAACGACAAGGTAAAGTGTTTACTGTATCTCGATAATTGTCCAATTAGGTTCACAGCTTAATCATATTAAAACGGGTAACTTATTAAAAATAGATTGGGCATCAGGGAAGATCAGTACCACTTAAAAAATCGCCACAATAGTGATATTGTGGCGATTTGCATTATTTAAGGGGCTGTATTTTTTAATTTATTTGCGAGATAGAGCGAGATGATTCCCATACCAATGGCAATACCAAAGGCGAGCTGAACCCCAGAAAGCATGGCTAGCCGTAGCGTTTCAGCAGTGATACTGTCTGTTTGATAAAGGGTTTCACCAATATGGGTAACACCCACAAAAAATGCCGCACCAACCGCCCCTGCAATCGGATTGATAGTGCTGATAATCGCTGTACCGTGTGGATACATCTCTTTAGGCAGGGCATTAAGTCCGTGGGTTTCGCAGACAACAATCATCGATACCGCAATTGGTAATAGGGCGAAAATCGCAGTCAATAGCCAGCTGGCACTGTCGATCCGATAAAAAAGCATCATCAGAACGAAGGTGGTGATCATCAAGATAACACCTGGTATCACGATAGGTCTTGCACCGCGTTTATCGAGCTGATTGCCCATAAGGGGAGAAAGGAAAGCTTGAATGACAGTACCAGGGAGTAAAATCAACCCCGTGACTGTGCCAGAAAGCAGAACCACTTGTTGTAGGTACATTGGCATAATCAATTCCGTACCGATAAATACGAACATTAAGATCGCTAAAATCAGCATCGCATAGCGATATTGTTGAAATTGAAAGACCTTTAGGTCGATCAAGGGAACGTCCAGTTGGGTTTGGCGTTTGGCAAACCACGCAATCAGGATAATTGCGCTAATAAACATTAAGCTGAATACTGATAAACTCAATGTCGCAAAGTTACTTGTCGAATAGACCAAAGATCCTAATCCAACAATCGACAACAGGACGGATAAACCATCAATTTTAGGTTTATTAATCGGTTGTAGATTGACTTTTAAGAACTGGATTGCCAATAAAATTGATAAGAGAATAAAAGGCACTGTGAGTAAAAAGAGATAACGCCAGCCAAAATGATCAACGATGATGCCAGACAGGGTAGGACCAATCGCAGGTGCAACCATAAACATCATCGTGATAATACCCATAATCGTGCCACGGCGATTGGGTGGGTAAATCAATAAAATCGTATTAAATAGGATAGGCACGGTAAAGGCAGCAGAAACAGCTTGAATAAAGCGTCCGGCAAGTAAGATGGCGAATGACGGCGCAAAGGCACAGATAAGCGTTCCCACTAAAAAGGTAATTAGGGTGACTAACAACATGGTTTTGGTGGTAAACCATTGAATAATATTGGCTGTTAGGGGAGTAAATGCCCCCATTACCAAGAGAAAACCTGTCGCCATCCATTGTACAGTGGTTTTATCAATAGCAAATTCGTGCATGAGATTGGTTAATGCAACATTGAGTAATGTTTCATTTAAGTAACCGAAAAATGCACCGATCAGGACGGTAAATGTCACTAATTTGGTCGGAAATTCGGGATTTTCGCCAAAGTATTCGTAAGTGTTTTGTGTCATAGTTTTGATAAAAAAGAAATAGGACGCTGAATGTAGCGTCCTGAGTAAGTTGTATGTAATGAGAAGAAATTAATAGACTAATTTCGATTGAATCAACTTCACCATCGCTTGTAATGATTCTGTTGGTGGTGTGTCTTGATTCATAAACCAGCGGAACAGCTCTGGATCGGTATAGCGAAGCATTTCTACGAAAGTTTGCTGTTGCTCTGCGGTCAAACTATCAAAATGTTCTTGATAAAACGGCATAATCATTTTATCTAATTCACGCATACCTCGACGGCATTCCCATTCAATTCTAAAACGATTCATTAGTTTACCTCCGTAATGCGTAGCTCTCTTGGTACTTCAAACACGGTATTTTCTTCGCAGCCTTCCAGTTCTTCGACTTTGGTAACACCCAATGTTTTTAAATGCTCAACCACTGACTGCACCAATACTTCAGGGGCTGATGCACCTGCAGTAATGCCGATCGTTGTCACTCCTTGTAGCCAGTTTGGATCGATGTCCTGTGGCCCATCAATTAACTGTGAGGGTGTTCCCATTCGAGAAGCTAACTCGGCTAAACGATTTGAGTTAGACGAGTTTTTAGATCCCACGACTAGCACTAATTGTGCTAATTTTGCTAACTCTCTCACCGCTTGCTGACGGTTCGTGGTGGCATAACAAATATCATTTTTACGCGGACCTTGAATTGCAGGGTATTTCTGTTTTAAGGCTTCGATTACATCGCTGGTATCGTCGATAGATAAGGTGGTTTGGGTCATAAAAGTGAGATCTTCATCTTCTTTTAAACCAAGTTTAGCAATATCTTCCACATCTTCTACAAGGAAAATGCCACCTTTCTCATTATCATATTGCCCCATTGTGCCGACGACCTCGGGGTGTCCCTCGTGTCCGATTAAAATCGCTTTTGTGCCTTTTTTGCTCGCACGAGCGACTTGCATATGGACTTTGGTTACAAGCGGGCAGGTCGCGTCAAACACTTTCAATTCACGACGTCTAGCTTCGTGGCGAACCGCTTGAGAAACCCCGTGTGCAGAGAAAATCACAATAGCACCATCTGGTACTTCATCAAGCTCTTCAACAAATATCGCCCCTTTGGCTTTTAATCCGTCCACAACAAAGCGGTTATGTACCACTTCGTGACGCACATAGATCGGCGCACCGTGAATTTCTAAGGCAAGCTCTACAATCGAAATGGCACGATCTACACCTGCACAGAACCCTCTTGGGTTCGCTAAAATAATGTTCATTTAATCACTCTTTTTACTTTTACGATGTTCTAAAATGGACTCTAAAATCAACAATCCTGCCCCCACTACAATGCCAATATCGGCAATGTTAAATACAGGATAGTGATAAATGTCCCAATAAAAATCTAAAAAATCAACCACATAGCCATTATATGCACGATCAACCGCATTGCCGATTGCCCCACCAATAATCAAAGCATAAGCCGCATTTTGCAGTTTAAGTTCTGCTTTATTTTTAAACAGCATTACAATCAATGCAATAGAAATCACAATGGCTAACCCTAAAAAGAAATATTTTTGCCAGCCTGAATGATCCGCTAAGAAGCTAAATGCCGCCCCATAGTTTCTTACATAAGTAAGATTAAAGATCGGCAGAACATTCACGCTTTCATAAAGCTCAAAGCGTTGTACGACAATATATTTAGTCCATAAATCCACACAGATTGTGGCTAAACTGAGCCACAACCACGATAAACCTGTTTTTTTCATTTTATTCCTTAAATTGCCTCTTCGTTCTCTTCGCCCGTACGAATACGAATAACACGTTCTACATCATACACGAAAATCTTACCATCGCCGATTTTGCCTGTTTGTGCCGTATCAATGATCGCTTCAATACATTCATCAACTTGCTCATCCGCCACAATAATTTCTAATTTCACTTTCGGCAGGAAATCAATCGCATATTCTGCCCCACGATAAAGTTCCGTATGCCCCTTTTGACGACCAAAGCCTTTCACTTCAGTCACCGTCATTCCCGTAATGCCCACGTCCGTCAATGCTTCACGGACATCATCTAATTTGAATGGTTTAATAATGGCTTCAATTTTTTTCATAAGTTATCCTATCTTCTTGCTGATTTCGGTCTAAAACTCTCACAAATTTCAGGGTAAGTTTCAATATAAATGTCGCTTAAAAGTTGTAAACAGTAGGGAACTGCACTGAAAATACCTCGAACAAGCACTTTTCCATCTTGATCTTTCACGCCTTCTAAAGTTTCTTTAATTGCCTTTGGTTGTCCAGGTAGGTTTAAAATTAGTGAGCTATGTCGAATTGCTCCCACTTGACGAGAGAGAATAGCCGTTGGTACAAAATGTAGGCTGACTTGTCGCATCTGTTCGCCAAAACCTGGCATTTCACGATGAGCAACGGCTAAGGTTGCATCGGGCGTGACATCACGTTTAGCAGGGCCTGTTCCGCCTGTGGTTAAGACTAAGTGACAAGCGAGGTTATCGACTAATTCAATTAGTGTTTGCTCAATAACCGCTTGTTCATCAGGAATTAGACGAGTTTCAAGTTCAAAAGGCGTGGTAATGGCAGTTTGTAGCCAAGCCTGTAATTCAGGAATACCTTGGTCGGCATAAACACCTGCAGATGCTCGGTCAGACACGGAAACTAAGCCAATTTTTAAGATTTCTTTGCTTAAACAAGCGGTCATTTTCTTTCTCTTTTTTGCAAATTTGGACAGCTTGCTATTCTACCGTGAGAGACTATTTTTCCAAAGTCTTAATCTTAAAGATGAAGTAATAATATTGAAAGATGATTACGGCAATTAGGATTAACTTACCGATGATGTGCGGAATCACAAAGAAAGCGAAAATACAGAACGGAGCAGAAAATGCTAAAATACCGATCTTTTGTTTGAGTGACATAGCACGTTTTTCATCAAAATTTTTGAGATATTTATGATAAATAGAGGTATTTAAAAACCATTGGTTTAAACGTGCTGAACCTTTACCAAAACAAAAAAGAGCAAGTAGCAAGAATGGAGTTGTTGGCAAGCCAGGTATAAAAATACCAATACCCCCTAAGGCCAAGCTGAGAAATCCTAATGCCACATAAATTGGTTTCATACTCTGTCTGCTCTTACTTTGTTCGTTCTAAAACTAATGGATAGATGCCAATATTATGCGTGTTGAGATGTGTTTTCAACAAATTGATTTGATTGCAGATACCTTCCGTTATCGTATTAGCTTGAGCCATTTTTTCTTCCGTTACATTTTCAGGGAGTTTATTAAAGAGAATCGCATCAAGCAAACGTTCTGCATGCATACCGTCACGGCAGTAATGTAATACGCCCGCTTCAGTAAATGCCGTTGCGACATAGCTGATTTTGGTCGTTGCAATGCCTAAAGCACCATCTTCACCGCCCAGTTCCCTAAACAGTTGATGTTGTGGAAAACCGCCGCAAGCAAGGAAGAATGCACGACGAAAGACTACATTTCCGCCACAGGTCATTCGCATATGTTGCCACGCATACTCAAAATTAGGGTGAGAAGCATAGCGTTCTGCAATACCAACAGGCTTTAAGGCAAGGCGAACTACCATTGCTTCAGGGCGGAAATGGAAAATCGCGTCGGCAACTTGCAATGCCCCATTTTCATAAGCATCATCGGCATCAAGAAAAGCGATAAACTCTGCATCACTTTGTAACGCCCCCCAATTTCGAGCCTTTGCAACACCGCTATTTCGGGGCATCTGTTCAACTTTAATCTTATGTGGAACTTGTGCTTCAAACTGTTTGGCAAGGGCAAAGGTGTTATCGGTAGATGCATCATCAATGATCCATAATGTGCCTAATTCAGCTTGGTTAAGCACACTTTGTACTGCTCGTTGAAGGGTCTGTTCTGCGTTATAGCACGGGATAATCACATCGATCATTTAACGTTCCTCATTAAAAGCAAAACCTTGAGGTGATACAGATAAAATAGATGCAGTTTTCCCCCAATCGCCAAGGACTATGCGAGTGAATGTGCGGTCAGATTTTGCAAAATTTTTACTAAAATGTACCGCTTGTCTGTGAGTATGCCCGTGAATAAGCCATTCAGCGTGATAGTTATCCACAACTTGAGCAGTAAATTCAGGATTGACGTCCATAATTTCAGCCGACTTTTGTTGTTTGTCTGCACGGCTTTTAGCTCGGATTTTTTGAGCGATATGAATACGCAGGTTGAGCGGTAAGCAGAGAAATAGCCATTGTCGCCATTTTTGATGAACTTTTTGGCGGAATTGTTGATATTTAATATCATCAATGCAAAGAGTATCACCGTGACAAATTAAGGTTTTTTTACCATATAAATCAATCAGTTGATAATCAGGTAATAAAGTCATTCCTGTGGTTTTAGCAAAAGCTTTACCAATCAAAAAGTCACGATTACCGTGAATAAAGTAGCACGGAACGCCTTGATCTGTAAGCTGACGAATGGCGTGTTTCACTTTATCAATTAAAGGCGATTGCTCATCGTCACCAATCCAGAAATCAAACAGATCCCCTAAGATATATACTGCTTCAGCAAGCGGTGCTTTTTCTGCCATAAATTGCAAAAACAGATCCGTCAATTCGGGTTGATTGTCGTTAAGATGAAGATCGGCGATAAAGTAGGTGGTCATTGCGATAATTCATTGGGGACACCAAGCGTGGTGTCCCTACAAGATGTAAAAATAAGGTGAATTGAAGAATGGTAGGGACGCCACGCTTGGCGTCCTTATTCATTATTTACTACTATCAAACCACCCACGAATAAACTGCACAGACAAGAAGAATGTCAATGCAAAGAAAGCATATAAAATATAGCTTACCCACGGTTTTGACACAGTCTCACCTTCCGCAAGCGGTGTGATTGACACGATATTTCTAAATTCATTCAACCAATTAATTCGCCAGCCGTAGTATTTAATTTGTACCATCTGTTTTTCGTTCGCATAGGCTTGTGCTTTTGCTTGAATATCGGCAGAGCCAAATTTGAAATAGAGAGGTAATCCCCAGCCTGTATCTTCATTACGATACACCATTACCGCTTTGGTATCAGGGTGTTCGGTGAAAAGAAAATACACATCACGCACTTCGCCATCTGCTGGATTTGATTTGCTGATTACCCCATCTTTATCCATACGACGTACTTCCATTCCTGTAACCATTGTTTGTTCATAGCTAGGAAATGCATAGTTGACTGCACCGACTAATACAATGTGTAGCGAGAGTGAAACTAAAATTAGAAAGTATTTAAACATTGCTCTCATAAAAAATCCTTATCCGAAAGTTCGGCATTAATATAACCATTAAATTTTAAACAATTTTCGCACGTTTTGCGTAGTAATGTTAGCAAATTCTTCTAAATATACTCCTTTTAATGTTGCCACATATTCACACACTTCTCGAACATAAGCTGGCTGGTTAGGTTTACCACGATAAGGGATCGGGGCGAGATACGGAGAGTCGGTTTCGACTAACAGACGATCAAGCGGTACTTTCCGCACCACATCTCGCAATTCTTCAGCATTGCGGAAAGTAATAATCCCTGAAATCGAGATATAAAAACCAATATCCAACGCACGCTTTGCCATCGCCCAGTCTTCTGTGAAGCAATGTAACACACCACCACACTGCTCGGCATTCCCTTGTTCTAAGAACTGCATTGTATCTTCACGAGCAGAACGAGTATGGATCACTAACGGTTTCTGCACCTGTTTTGCAACTTCGATATGTTGCTCAAACAACGATTGTTGTAGTGCTTTGGTTTCGGGTGTGTAGTGATAATCTAACCCCGTTTCCCCCACCGCAACCACTCTAGGATCTTGCACCAATGCCACCAGTTTATCATAGTCAAACGGTTCATCTTCCACGTTCAACGGATGGACACCACAAGAGAGAGCCACTTCACTACGATGAGCAGTGAGTTGCTTCATCGCTTCAAAGCGACCAAGTGTCGTACAAATCGAGAGCATCTGTTGTACGCCGCGTGCTTTGGCATTGTCGATCACTTCGTCCACATTTTTATGGCGAGTTTCATAGTCTAGTGAGTCTAAGTGACAGTGTGAGTCTATAATAAATAAATTGTTCAAAGTTGTTCCTTTTTATTATTGGATTTTACGCTGGCGTGAGCGTTTCGCTCGTGCCATCTAATTCATAAACAAGCGGTCATTTATGGTAAAAAATTTACAAATTTTTTAGCTACGCCCTTTCCACCCCGAAAGCCATCACTTGATCGATACTGTCTGCATTCATTGCAATCATCATTAAACGATCCACCCCCAAGGCGACGCCAGAGCAGTTTGGCATACCTGCTTTTAATGCATCAAGGAAACGACTATCTAATTGCTGTGGAGGTAGCCCCATCACTTCACGCAATACATTGTCTTGCTCAAAACGGCGAATTTGCTCTTTGGCATCACTAAGTTCGTGGAAGCCGTTAGCGAGTTCCAACCCTTTGTAATAAAACTCAAAACGTTCCGCCACACGGTGATCTTCCGTACTGATTTGAGCGAGTGCCGCTTGGGTTGCAGGGAAGTGATAAACTGCCGTTGGACGTTCTTTGCCAATATTCGCTTCGACCACTTCGCTAAATAAAAATTGCAGTAAGGTATCACGTTGTTCATCTTCATCGCATTGCAAACCGTGTTCACGAGCCTTAGCCACCAGCTGGGCTTTGGTCGCAGAGAGTGGATCTAAGCCAACGTAGGTCTGAAATACAAATTGATAACTAAAGGATTCAGCAGACTCACAATCTAAAATCTGTTGTAGCAGATCGTCCACTTCATTAATCAAACGGTACATATCAAAATGAGGACGATACCACTCTAACATCGTAAATTCAGGGTTATGGCGTTTGCTGACTTCTTCATTGCGAAACACTCGGCAGAGCTGAAAAATCGCCCCACTGCCGCAGGCAAGCAGGCGTTTCATATGGTATTCAGGGCTAGTAATCAAGTGTAAGGTTTTCGCTTGGCTTGAAAACGGCGATAAAAACTGAGTGCTAAAGGTTGAAAGATGTACGTCCGTCACGGAAAACTCACTCATCGCAGGTGTTTCAACTTCCAATACCCCACGTTCCGTAAAAAATTGACGGATCTCCGCCATAATTTTTGCTCGTTTCAATAAGTGTTGAATAGAGGCTGATGGTTTCCAGTCAGGCTGTTCTTGCAAATTTTCCATGAAATCGTACCGCTTGTAATAAAAGTGGGGCATTATAGCAAATGATTTGACTCGTGCGAAAAGCAGAGTACCATTTCATTATCTCATTATTTAAAGGATTTCTCTGTGCAATTTTTTTCAATTATGCGTATTGTTGGCATTTTGGTGATGTGTTTTTCTTTCACTATGCTTGTGCCAGCGTTTGTAGCGTTGATTTATGATGATGGCGGTGGGCGTGCGTTTTTGGAAGCCTTTGTGCTGAATTTCAGTGTCGGCACGGCTTTGTGGTGGTTTTGCCGAAAATATAAGCAAGAACTACGTTCCCGTGAAGGTTTCTTAATCGTTGTACTGTTTTGGGTAGTACTAGGGTCTCTGGGGGCTGTGCCGTTTATTCTGTTGGAAAACCCTGATCTGAATTTCTCTGAGTCCATTTTTGAGTCTTTTTCAGGTTTAACGACAACAGGGGCAACGGTAATTACAGGGCTGGATCATCTGCCAAAAGCGATTTTATTTTATCGTCAGTTCCTACAATGGCTCGGCGGAATGGGGATCATCGTGCTTGCGGTAGCCATTATTCCGTTATTAGGCATTGGGGGAATGCAGTTATACCGTGCGGAAATGCCTGGTCCGTTGAAAGAGCAGAAAATGCGTCCACGGATTGCAGAAACTGCAAAAGCGTTGTGGCTGATTTATCTCTCTTTGACCGTGTTATGTGCTTTTGCTTACTGGTTGGCAGGTATGAACGGCTTTGATGCAATTTCCCATAGCTTCGCCACGGTGGCGATTGGCGGATTTTCAACCCACGATGCGAGTATCGGCTATTTTAACAGCCCGATGATTGACTTGATTACGGTGCTGTTCTTATTGATCTCTTCCTGTAACTTCGCTCTGCATTTTGCGGTGTTTGATCAGTTTAATGATCGCTACAAAGGTAATAATAAGTCGAATTTTCTTGGTTTGTATTGGAAAGATTACGAATTTCGCTTTTTTATCACAGTTCAGTTAGCATTATTTGTTATCTGTTTTGGCGTGTTGCTGATTTATAACTATTTTGACGATCACTCCGTCACTTTTATTCAAGCACTGTTCCAGTCGGTCTCTATTTCAACTACGGCAGGTTTTACCACCAACGATTTTAGCCAGTGGCCCTCTTTCTTGCCGTTGTTATTAGTGCTGGCTTCCTTTATTGGCGGTTGTGCAGGTTCAACGGGGGGCGGTTTGAAAATGTTCCGAGTGCTGTTGCTCTATTTGCAAGGAAAACGAGAAATTCACCGCTTTATTCACCCAAATGTTATTCAGCCGATTAAATTGGGTAAACACGTTTTATCAGAGCGGATTGTCGAAGGGGTATGGGCATTCTTTTCAGCCTACTTCTTTGTGTTTGTGGTCTGTTGGTTGGCGACTATTGCTTGTGGTATGGAAACTTTCGATGCGTTAAATGCGGTGATTGCAAGCCTGAATAACCTTGGGCCAGCGTTAGGTACGGTCAGCAGTAACTTTACTCAAATTCCCGATAGCGCAAAATGGGTATTAACCTTTGCGATGGTTTGTGGGCGTTTGGAGGTGTTTACCCTATTGGTGATTCTCAGCCCGAGCTTTTGGCGGGATTAGCAAGCGGTCAGATCCAGCAAAAAATTTACAAAATTTTATTAAGAATTTGTTAATTTTTTGATCTAAATAAAATTCTTCTCTATTTTTAACTCATTCTCCCCTAAAGTGTGAAGAAGATCACGGAAGGGGAGAAAATTGCCTCATTATAATAAATATAGAAATTTCACTCATAATATTTGGTGAAGTCCAAAATTAGCTTGAAGTTCACTTAATATTATCCGTGCTTTTTCAAATTCATATTTACTCAAAATAATATAATGAAGGAGAAGATCATGATTATTGGTTGCCCAAAAGAAGTTAAAGTTCAAGAATATCGTGTTGGCTTAACCCCTGCAAATGTCCAATCTTACGTGGAAGCAGGCCATACGGTTTATATTGAACATGGTGCTGGCGCAGAAATCGGTTTCCCTGATGAAGCTTATCAAGCAGCTGGTGCAACGTTGACTGACAAAGCAACGTTATTTGCAAAAAGTGATATGATCATTAAAGTGAAAGAGCCTATCGAATGTGAATATCATTATTTCCGTGAAAATCAAATTCTCTATACCTACCTACACCTAGCCGCAGATAAACCACTTACCGACATGTTACTTGAACGCAAAATTCAATCTGTGGCGTATGAAACCATTAAAACCCCAGCAGGTTTACCTTGCTTAGCACCGATGAGTGCGATTGCAGGACGTTTAGCAACATTGGAATCTGCAAAATATATTCAAAAAACCTTCGGCGGTGCAGGGGTGTTACTCAGCGGTACAGCCGGCACACCAAAAGCGAAAGTGGTGATTTTAGGTGGCGGTGTTGTGGGCTTAAATGCGGCGCAAATTGCCATGGGTATCGGTGCTGATGTTACTATCCTAGATATTAACGCAGCACGCCTTGCTTATATCGACCAAATCTTTGATATGCGTATCAAAACACTCACCAGCTCTCGTGGCAATATTTTAAGCCTATTACCAGAAGCTGATGTGGTTATCGGTGCGGTATTAATCCCAGGGGCTAAAGCACCACACTTACTACGCCGTGAAGATCTCAAATTGATGAAAAAAGGTGCAGTATTAGTGGATGTAGCAATTGACCAAGGCGGTTGCTTTGAAACTTCTCACCCAACCACACACAATGAACCTATCTATGAAGTTGATGGCGTAATCCACTACTGTGTGGCAAATATGCCAGGCTGTGTGGCTCGTACTTCAACCTTAGGTTTAACCGACTCTACCTTAGAATTTGGCTTGAAACTCGCTGCACTTGGTGTGAAAGAAGCGTGCTTGTCTGATCCAGCCTTACTACAAGGTTTGAATACTTACAACGGTAAATGTACTTTCAAAGGGGTGAGTGATGCCTTTGGTATTGCTTATACCGATCCAAAAGAAGCATTAAATTAATATCAAGCTGTGTTGTATTGATCAAGAACGTTCCCCCTGAGAAATCAGGGGGCTCTCCTATCCACCATTTAGGGTTTTCCCTAAATCAATTTCAAATTAGCGGTTGTGTTCGCTTGACTAAGCCTACTTTCTGCTATTTTAAAAAGAGGTGTACTATGAGTGAAAATACAAAACCTGCACGGCAGTCTTGGTCTAGTCAATTAACCTATATTTTAACTGTCGCAGGAGCGACAGTCGGTTTCGGTGCGACTTGGCGTTTTCCTTATCTTGTAGGAGAAAACGGCGGTGGTGCTTATGTTTTCCTTTTCTGTATAGCGATGATTGTGATCGGTATTCCGATGATTTTAGTTGAAAATGTGATCGGTCGCCGTATGCAAGTTAATTCCATTGATTCTTTCTCTGGTGAAGCGAATGGTAAGAAAATTCATTCAGGCTGGAAAATTTTAGGCTATATGGGATTACTCGGCTCATTCGGTATTTTAGCCTATTACATGGTTATCGGTGGCTGGGTTCTGACTTACATTGGTAGTCTACTTACGGGTGAATTAAATCTTTCTGCACCTGTGACGATTGAAACCACATCTGCGTATTTCAGAGACCATATTCAAAATAGTCCTTCGACTGTTATCCTATATACTGGCTTATTTGTCGCTGTGAATTATTTCATTTTAATTCGGGGTATTAAGGAAGGGATTGAGCGTTCCGTTAAACTACTGATGCCATTACTGTTTATCTTCTTAATCATCATGATTATCCGTAATGTGACATTACCAGGCGCATCAGAAGGGATTGCGTTCTATTTGATACCTGATTTTTCAAAAATTACACCGAAACTCTTTGTCTTCGTATTAGGGCAAGTGTTCTTTGCATTAAGTCTTGGTTTTGGGGTACTCATCACCTTATCGAGCTATTTATCTAAACAAGAAAATTTAGTTAAAACAGCCACGATTACGGGCACAATTAATACATTAATTGCGCTTGCTGCAGGGTTTATGATTTTCCCTTCGCTCTTTACCTTTAATGTTGCACCAAATTCAGGGCCAACCCTTGTATTCCAGAGTTTACCGATTGTTTTCTCACATATGTGGGCAGGCACTATCTTTGCGACAATCTTCTTTAGCCTATTAATTACCGCCGCATTAACAACCTCTATCACTATCTATGAGGTGTTGATTACCGCACTACAAGAAAAAACGAATTTAAGTCGTAAACAAGCCATTACGTTAACATTGGCGGGAATTTTCATTGCGGGGAATATTCCATCCATTTTAGGTGATAATGAGTGGAGTAGCATTAAAATTGCAGGTATGAGCATTTTTGACGCTTTCGACTATATCAGTGGTAACATTCTCTTTATTTTAACTGCGTTAGGTAGTGCCATTTTCGTTGGTTATGTATTGAAAGATGAGGCCAAGAAAGAGTTGGGCGCAAGTGAAAAATTCACGAATATTTGGTTTAACTATGTGCGTTACGTAATTCCAGTTTTAATCTTAGTGATTTTTGTAAACTCTCTCTAAAATGAACAAGCGGTGAGTTTAGCGCTAAATTTTGCAAAATTTAGGTAATATCTCACCGCTTGTATTTTAGGCTTTTAATTTACCAGCACAGCTTTCTAATTGTTCTGCCAGTTTGATTTTAACTTTTTGAATCTTATCGCCAAAACGTGCCTGAAATTGTGTGTTCAGTTTTAACCAAAATGCAGGTGTACCTGTTAATGTTGCTTGGCTTTCTTTTAATGTCTCAATTAAATCTTGTTGGCTAGAAAGCAATTTGGCTTTTAAGTCATTTATTTGCTGATTCATGCTTTCTTGCAAACTATGTTGAGTCGTTTTACTGAGCTCTTCTAAATCGATATCTTCTTGTGTAAGCGATTGCTCAAGTTCGTGAATAATATCGTCAAACTGAAGCGGTTGCTCAAGAGCTGCTATATTTTCACGTGCTAGAGAAAGCTGATTGGTTAAACGTTCTTGCTCGTTTTTAAGTGATGTAAGGAATGTCTCACTTTTTTCCATCTCTTGCGATAATTGTAGCTTGAGTTCCTGTTTTTTCTGTTCTGCCGTTGCGTTGAGTTCAGCAATACGGCTTTCAATCATTTGTTGAATATCTTGATTTGTCATGGTTTTTTCCTTCTGTTTTATGGTTATTGTTAAAGCGAAAGTCTTAGCTTTCGTTGAGTGTATTAAAACAAACAGATCTGAAGAAAAGCTTAAGAAGATCAAATTTTTGCTTCTTTAGAAAGAAAATATTGAAAAGATCGTGGCAACAAGGTCAGAAAATGCTAGAATTGCACGCTTTAAAAATTGAACGTTCTCTTTTTTAATAAATTTTAGGTTGTCTATGGCTAAAGAAATTCAAACTACAAGCCCTGAGAAAGTAGAAAATAAGGGTGTAAAAAGTAAAGGTGTAAATAGCGTATTATGGGTGCTTTCCATTGCATTATTGGTAGTAGCAGCGGTGGGTAACACGTATTTTGCAACGCATTTTTCATTAATTGTCCGTGTCTTGCTCTTAGTAGTATTATGTGCAGGGGCATTAGGTTTAGCGGCGATTACAAATCAAGGTCAAAAAGCGATTGGCTTTATCAAAGATTCTCGCCAAGAAATGCGTAAAATTATTTGGCCTACGCGTCAAGAAACAACACAAACTACACTCATTGTAGTTGCAATGTGTGTAGTTGTGGCATTAGCGTTATGGGGTATTGACTCTATCATCGTATTAATTATTGATTTTCTAACTAATTTGAGATTCTAAAATGAGCGAAATTGAAGTGATCGAACAAGAAAAAGATACAAGCAAAATGCGTTGGTATGTATTACAGGCATTTTCTGGCTTTGAAGCTCGTGTTGCAATGACATTACGCGAGTACATCAAATTGCATCAAATGGAAGATCAATTTGGTGAAGTTTTAGTGCCAACAGAAGAAGTGGTTGAGAATGTGGGCGGTCGTCGTCGTAAAACGGAACGTAAATTCTTCCCAGGTTACGTATTAGTACAAATGGAAATGAACGATGACACATGGCATTTAGTAAAAAGTGTGCCACGTGTGATGGGCTTTATTGGCGGCACAGCTGATAAACCTGCACCAATTTCTAGAGCGGAAGCAGATCGTATTCTTAACCGTGTTCAAGAAACGGCGGATAAACCACGTCATAGAACAGAATTCCATCCAGGTGAAGAAGTTCGTGTTAAAGAAGGTCCATTTGCAGACTTCACAGGTACGGTTGAAGAAGTGGATTACGAAAAAGGACGTGTTAAAGTGTCTGTTTCAATCTTCGGTCGTGCAACACCTGTTGAGCTTGAATTTAACCAAGTAGAAAAACAGAACGGTTAATCGTAAATTTTTATTGAAATCAGACCGCTTGCAAGCGGTTTGATTTTATCTACGTTTTGCAAATTTTTGCTTGAAATTCGATCTAAATTTCAAGTATAATCCGCACCCTATTTACGAGTTAGCTTGCTAACTCGTATTTTTATGTAACAGGGGAGCCGTTTTCGGCGTTATCACCCACACTAGAGGAAACTTTAAAAATGGCAAAAAAAGTCCAAGCCTACGTTAAACTGCAAGTTGCAGCGGGTATGGCTAACCCATCACCACCAGTTGGTCCAGCATTGGGTCAACAAGGTGTTAACATCATGGAATTCTGTAAAGCATTCAACGCTCGTACTGAGAGCTTAGAAAAAGGTTTACCAATCCCTGTTGTTATCACAGTTTACGCAGACCGTTCATTCACTTTCGTAACTAAAACTCCACCAGCAGCAGTATTATTGAAAAAAGCTGTGGGTATCAAATCTGGTTCAGGTAAACCGAACAAAGATAAAGTGGGTACAGTAACTCAAGCACAATTACGTCAAATCGCTGAAACTAAAGCAGCAGATATGACTGGTGCAACTATCGAAACCAAAATGAAATCAATCGCTGGTACAGCTCGTTCAATGGGCTTAATCGTAGAGGAATAATACAATGGCTAAATTGACTAAAAAAATGAAAGCAATTAAAGCTGGTGTAGATTCTACAAAAGCTTATGAAATCAACGAAGCAATCGCAGTATTAAAACAATTCGCGACAGCTAAATTCGTTGAGAGTGTGGATGTTGCAGTAAACTTAGGTATCGACCCTCGTAAATCAGACCAAAACGTACGTGGTGCAACAGTATTACCACACGGTACAGGTCGTACAGCTCGCGTAGCAGTATTTACACAAGGTGCAAACGCAGAAGCAGCGAAAGCAGCGGGTGCAGACTTAGTGGGTATGGAAGATCTTGCAGAGCAAATCAAGAAAGGCGAAATGAACTTTGATGTTGTTATCGCTTCTCCAGATGCAATGCGTGTTGTAGGTCAATTAGGTCAAGTATTAGGTCCACGTGGCTTAATGCCAAACCCGAAAGTGGGTACAGTAACACCAAATGTAGCAGAAGCAGTTAAAAATGCTAAATCTGGTCAGATCCGTTACCGTAACGACAAAAATGGTATTATCCATACTACAATCGGTAAAGCAGACTTCGCTCCAGAGCAATTAAAAGAAAACCTTCAAGCATTATTAGCGGCATTAGTGAAAGCGAAACCGACAACAGCAAAAGGTATCTTTATCAAGAAAGTAAGCATCTCTACTACAATGGGTGCTGGTGTAGCGGTTGATCAAGCTTCACTCTAATTTGTTGATAAATTAGACTTTACAAGACCGTAGGTTATCCCTATAATCTACGGCTCTTTTTGGCTGAAAAGCCAATGATGGTGCTGAGCCTTATCTCAAGCCCCGTCCAAGACCGTAGGTGAACCTGTGTGAACAGTTTCTTAATGAAAACAACCTACGTAGATGGTGAACAGACAGAATTATCTGCTTCTGTACACCTTAGCCTCAAAAACGTCGCTCAAGCGGTTACTTTTTTGAGATTTTTTGTAAATTCCACAGTATTTGTGTGGAGTGTATCAGGAGCTAAAACCAATGGCATTAAATCTTCAAGACAAACAAGCAATTGTTGCTGAAGTAAACGAAGCTGCCAAAGGTGCCCTTTCTGCTGTTGTTGCGGATTCTCGTGGCGTAACAGTAGAGAAAATGACTGAGTTACGTAAAGCTGCTCGTGAAGCAGGCGTTTCAATGCGTGTTGTTCGTAATACTTTATTACGTCGTGCGGTTGAAGGTACTGAATTCGAGTGCTTAAAAGATACGTTTACTGGTCCAACTCTTATTGCATTCTCTAACGAACACCCAGGTGCAGCAGCACGTTTGTTCAAAGATTTTGCAAAAGCAAACAAAGAGTTTGAAGTTAAAGGTGCAGCCTTTGAAGGTAAAATCCAAGATGTTGAATTCTTGGCAACATTACCAACTTACGAAGAAGCAATTGCACGTTTAATGGGCACAATGAAAGAAGCTGCGGCAGGCAAACTTGTTCGCACTCTTGCGGCATTACGCGACAAATTACAAGAAGCGGCATAATTTTTACTCGCCGTATTCTCAACTCGTTTAACTTATTTACTTTAGGAATTGATTGTTATGTCATTAACTAACGAACAAATCATTGAAGCGATTGCTTCTAAATCAGTATCAGAAATCGTTGAATTAATCTCTGCGATGGAAGAAAAATTTGGTGTATCAGCAGCAGCGGCAGCAGTAGCAGTAGCAGCAGGCCCAGCAGAAGCAGCTGAAGAGAAAACTGAATTCGATGTTATCCTTGCAGACGCAGGTGCTAACAAAGTAGCAGTAATCAAAGCAGTACGTGGTGCAACAGGCTTAGGCTTAAAAGAAGCTAAAGACTTAGTTGAATCTGCTCCAGCAGCATTAAAAGAAGGCATCTCTAAAGGTGAAGCTGAAGCACTTAAGAAAGAATTAGAAGAAGCTGGCGCGAAAGTAGAAATCAAATAATTTTTGATTTAACTTTTCCCGAACTTCAAGTTCAACAGAACCCCGATGGAAACATCGGGGTTTTTGTTTATTGCATCTTTTTTATTCTTATTTTATTATGTATATATAGATTGTATATATGTGGAGGGTTTATGTCAGTAACAACCGCAAAATTATTTTGGTCAGGGCATTCTCAGGCGATCCGCTTACCTAAACTTTTCCGATTTGAAGGTAGCGAAGTACGTATTGAAAAACAAGGGAATCGTTTGATCATTGAGCCTATCGTGGATAATTGGGATTTTTTAGATGACCTTTCTTCTGTGGATAATGCTTTTATTGAAGCAACTCATAATCTTCGCCAAGAACTTGCTCAAGAGAGAGATTGGAGCGAACTTGAATGAAATTTTTGCTTGATACTAATGCTGTGATTGCAATTTTAAATAAAAACCAAACTTTTATTTCAAAGTTGAAACAATATCGTCCATCAGATTTTGGTTTACCTGCAATTGTGCTTTTTGAACTGTATTATGGGGCAGAGAAAAGTCAGCGTAAGGCAGAAAATTTAGCGAATATAGCCCGTTTACCTTTTGAAGTTCTGCCGTTTTCAGCAGATGATGCTCGCCTAGCAGGTAAATTCAGGGCAGAGCTTGCTAAAGCTGGTAAATCAATTGGGGCTTATGATGTGCAAATTGCAGCCCAAGCTTGTAGCAGAAATTTAACGTTGATTACACATAATACAAAAGAATTTATCAGAATTGATGAGTTAAAATTAGAAGATTGGCAAGATTAAATTTTATTCATTATTGATTTTACGAGATGTTTTATATATAATTTCCAGTCCGAATTTCGTATATATGGCTAGATGAATTTTCGTCTAGCCTTTTGTACTTGAATAACGTTAGCTGAATTTGCGTCGTTTTAATTTAGTTAACTAATTGATTTATAAGATGTTGTTATAGATTTATAGATCGACATAACAAGCGGCCACTTTCTTGCAAAATTTTGCAAAGACCGTTCCCCCCTGAGCTAACCTCTGCGGTAGTGATTTTTGACCCTTTGTGTGAACTCAGAAAACGACACCTCGTATCATTTTTTATAATGCCACTTCCTGCCAGTCTTTAGGCGGATTGTGAAAACTCAACCAAACAGAAAATCAGAGGCTATATTTAATGGCATACTCATATTCCGAGAAAAAGCGTATTCGTAAGAGCTTTGGCAAACGCTCACAAGTTCTGAACGTACCTTATCTATTAACAATTCAGCTCGATTCTTTTGATAAATTTATCCAAAGAGATCCTGAAGGACTTCAAGGTTTAGAAGCGGCATTCCGTTCAGTATTCCCGATTGTGAGCAGCAACGGTGCAACTGAATTACAATACGTTTCTTACGAATTAGGCGAACCCGTATTTGATGTGCGTGAATGCCAAATTCGTGGTACAACCTATGCAGCGCCTTTACGCGTAAAACTTCGTCTTGTGACCTTTGATCGCGAAGCGGCAGCAGGCACAGTAAAAGACATCAAAGAGCAAAACGTCTATATGGGCGAAATCCCATTGATGACCGACAACGGTACTTTCGTGATCAACGGTACTGAGCGTGTTATCGTTTCTCAGTTACACCGTAGTCCGGGCGTATTCTTCGATTCTGACAAAGGTAAAACCCACGCTTCAGGTAAAGTGCTTTATAACGCACGCATCATTCCTTACCGTGGTTCTTGGTTAGATTTCGAGTTCGATCCGAAAGACAACCTTTATGCACGTATCGACCGTCGTCGTAAATTACCGGCAACTATTATTCTGCGTGCGTTAGGCTACACCACCGAAGAAATCTTAAATATGTTCTTCGAAACTGTGACTTTCCACATTGAAGACAACAGATTATTGATGACCTTAGTACCTGAGCGTCTTCGTGGTGAAACTGCAGCCTTTGATATTGAAGCAAATGGCAAAGTTTATGTTGAAAGTGGTCGTCGTATTACCGCTCGTCACATTCGTGCATTAGAAAAAGACAATATTACCCAAATCCAAGTGCCGACCGAGTATATCGTTGGTCGTGTGACAGCGAGAGATTACGTTGATCTTTCAACAGGTGAAATTGTTTGCCCAGCAAACAGCGAGATCAGTTTAGAAACCCTTGCAGCATTAGCACAAGCAGGTTACAACGAGATCGAAGTATTATTTACTAACGATCTTGATTACGGTCCTTATATTTCTGAAACCTTGCGTATCGATCCAACTTACGACCGTTTAAGTGCGTTAGTGGAAATCTATCGTATGATGCGTCCAGGTGAGCCACCAACAAAAGAAGCGGCTGAAGCATTATTTGACAATATGTTCTTCTCAACCGACCGCTATGATCTTTCTGCGGTAGGTCGTATGAAGTTCAACCGTTCTTTAGATATTCCTGAAGGTGTAGGCACAGGTATCTTAAGCAACGACGACATCATCGGTGTAATGAAGAAATTGATCGAAATCCGTAACGGTCGTGGTGAAGTAGATGATATTGACCACTTAGGTAACCGTCGTATCCGCTCAGTGGGTGAGATGGCGGAAAACCAATTCCGTATCGGTTTAGTGCGTGTTGAACGTGCGGTGCGTGAGCGTCTTTCATTAGGCGATTTAGATGGCGTGACCCCACAAGATTTAATCAATGCGAAACCAATTTCTGCGGCAGTGAAAGAGTTCTTCGGTTCATCACAACTTTCGCAATTTATGGACCAAAACAACCCGCTTTCAGAAGTCACCCACAAACGTCGTATTTCAGCGTTAGGTCCAGGTGGTTTAACTCGTGAACGTGCAGGCTTTGAAGTGCGTGACGTACACACCACTCACTATGGTCGTTTATGTCCGATTGAAACCCCAGAGGGTCCAAACATCGGTTTGATTAACTCGCTTTCTGTGTATGCACGTACCAACAACTACGGCTTCTTAGAAACTCCATTCCGTAAAGTCGTGAATGGTCAAGTGACTGAAGAGATCGAATACTTATCAGCGATTGAAGAAGGTGCTTACGTTATCGCACAGGCGAACTCAAACTTAGATGAGAACTTCCGCTTTACCGATACTTATGTGACCTGTCGTGGTGAACACGGTGAGTCTGGTTTATATCGCCCGGAAGAAATTCACTATATGGACGTTTCAACGCAACAAGTGGTTTCTGTGGCGGCAGCATTAATTCCGTTCCTTGAACACGACGATGCGAACCGTGCGTTAATGGGTGCAAACATGCAACGTCAAGCAGTACCAACATTGCGTGCGGACAAACCATTAGTCGGTACAGGTATGGAAAAACCAATCGCCCTTGACTCTGGTGTTGCGGTAATTGCAAAACGTGGTGGTACTATCCAGTACGTTGATGCTTCTCGTATCGTAGTAAAAGTCAATGAAGATGAAACCGTTGCAGGTGAAGCAGGTATTGATATTTATAACTTAATCAAATATACCCGTTCAAACCAAAACACTTGTATCAACCAAATTCCTTGTGTGAAATTAGGTGAGCCGGTTGGTCGTGGTGAAATCTTAGCTGATGGTCCTTCAACGGATTTAGGTGAGTTGGCGTTAGGTCAAAATATCCGTGTGGCATTTATGCCTTGGAACGGCTATAACTTCGAAGACTCAATGTTAGTGTCTGAGCGTGTAGTACAAGAAGACCGCTTTACCACAATCCACATTCAAGAGTTATCTTGTGTGGCTCGTGATACCAAACTTGGTGCAGAAGAGATCACCGCAGATATTCCAAACGTAGGTGAGTCAGCATTAAGCAAACTGGACGAATCAGGTATCGTATATATCGGTGCGGAAGTGAAAGGTGGCGATATTCTTGTGGGTAAAGTGACACCAAAAGGTGAAACTCAATTAACCCCAGAAGAAAAATTACTCCGTGCAATCTTCGGTGAAAAAGCATCAGATGTTAAAGATAGCTCGCTTCGTGTACCAAACGGCACATCAGGTACCGTTATCGACGTTCAAGTCTTTACCCGTGATGGCGTAGAAAAAGACAAACGTGCAAAAGACATTGAAGAAATTCAATTGCGTGAAGCGAAAAAAGACTTAACTGAAGAGTTAGAGATCTTAGAAGCAGGCTTATTCACCCGTGTTCGCAACCTATTACTTGAAGGTGGCGTTGCACAAGCAACGTTAGATAACCTTGCACGTGAAAAATGGTTAGAACAAACCCTTGATGACGAAGCAAAACAAAACCAACTTGAACAGCTTGCAGAACAGCACGAAGAACTACGCAAAGAGTTTGAACGTAAACTTGAGATCAAACGCAACAAGATCATTCAAGGGGACGATTTAGCACCGGGCGTATTAAAAGTGGTGAAAGTGTATCTTGCGGTGAAACGTCAAATTCAACCTGGGGATAAAATGGCGGGTCGTCACGGTAACAAAGGTGTTATCTCAAAAATTAACCCAGTTGAAGATATGCCGTATGACGAAAACGGTCAGCCGGTTGAGATCGTATTGAACCCACTGGGCGTTCCATCTCGTATGAACATCGGTCAGATCCTTGAAACGCACTTAGGTTTAGCGGCACGTGGTATCGGTGATCAAATTGACAAGATGATCAAGCAACAGCAAGAAATTGCGAAGTTACGCGAATATATCCAAAAAGCCTACGATTTAGGTCACGGTGCACAAAGCGTAGATTTAAGCACCTTCTCAGATGAGGAAGTCATGCGTTTAGCACAAAACTTACGCAAAGGCTTACCGCTTGCAACACCGGTATTTGATGGTGCACACGAAAGCGAGATCAAAGGCTTATTAGAATTAGGCGGCTTACCAACATCAGGTCAAATTACCTTATATGATGGACGTACTGGTGAGAAATTTGAGCGTCCAGTAACCGTAGGTTATATGTATATGCTCAAATTGAACCACTTAGTTGATGACAAAATGCACGCTCGTTCAACAGGTTCTTATAGTCTTGTTACCCAACAACCACTCGGCGGTAAAGCACAGTTCGGTGGTCAGCGTTTCGGCGAGATGGAGGTATGGGCATTAGAAGCATACGGTGCCGCTTACACCTTACAAGAAATGCTTACGGTGAAATCAGACGACGTAAACGGTCGTACGAAGATGTACAAAAATATCGTGGACGGAACACACTATATGGAACCGGGAATGCCAGAATCCTTTAACGTAATCACCAAAGAGATTCGTGCATTAGCAATCGATATGGAGTTGGACGAAGCGTAAGAACGACAATTTGCGGACACACGCAGTGTGTCCCTACATTCGTTCACGCAAGCGGTCAAATCTTGCAAAAAATTTGCCAAAACCGACCGCTTGCAACCAAAGATTTTCAGTTGAAATGGGCGACCATTTCAAGAACAAAAACCTCAAATCAGGGGCAAAAACGTGAAAGACTTAGTTAAGTTTTTAAAAGCACAATCTAAATCGAATGATGACTTCGATGTGATTAAAATCGGTTTAGCATCACCAGACAAAATCCGTTCTTGGTCGTTTGGTGAAGTCAAAAAACCAGAAACCATCAACTACCGTACATTCAAACCTGAACGTGACGGTCTTTTCTGTGCGCGTATTTTCGGGCCGGTAAAAGATTACGAATGTCTTTGTGGTAAATACAAACGCTTAAAACACCGTGGTGTGATTTGTGAAAAATGTGGTGTTGAAGTCACCCAAACCAAAGTTCGCCGTGACCGTATGGGACACATTGAACTGGCTTGCCCAGTGGCACACATTTGGTTCTTAAAATCACTTCCGTCCCGTATCGGCTTAATCCTTGATATGCCGTTGCGTGATATTGAACGTGTGCTTTATTTTGAAAGCTATGTTGTTATCGAACCGGGTATGACGGATTTAGAGAAAAATCAGTTATTAACCGAAGAACAGTTCTTAGACGCAGAAGAGCGTTGGGGCGACGAGTTTGAAGCGAAAATGGGTGCAGAAGGTATCCAAGCGTTACTCAAAGACTTAGATTTAGAACATCAATGTGAAATGTTGCGTGAAGAGTTACAAGAAACCAACTCAGAAACCAAACGCAAAAAAATCACTAAACGCTTAAAATTACTTGAAGCATTCATTCAATCAGGCAACAAACCTGAATGGATGGTAATGACGGTATTACCTGTACTTCCGCCGGATCTTCGTCCATTAGTTCCGCTTGATGGCGGTCGTTTTGCGACATCGGATCTGAACGATTTATATCGCCGTGTTATTAACCGTAACAACCGTTTAAAACGTCTTTTAGACTTAATCGCACCGGATATTATCGTGCGTAACGAAAAACGTATGTTACAAGAATCGGTTGATGCGTTATTAGATAACGGTCGTCGTGGTCGTGCAATTACGGGTTCTAACAAACGTCCATTAAAATCACTTGCGGATATGATCAAAGGTAAACAAGGTCGCTTCCGTCAAAACTTATTAGGTAAACGTGTAGATTACTCCGGTCGTTCAGTAATCACCGTAGGTCCATACCTACGCTTACACCAATGTGGTTTACCGAAAAAAATGGCGTTGGAATTATTCCGTCCGTTTATCTACTCTAAATTAGAAAGCCGTGGCATTGCTTCAACGATCAAAGCGGCGAAGAAAATGGTAGAGCGTGAAGATCCGATTGTATGGGATATTCTTGCTGAAGTTATCCGTGAACACCCGATCCTGCTTAACCGTGCACCAACACTTCACCGTTTGGGTATCCAAGCGTTTGAACCGTTGTTGATTGAAGGTAAAGCGATCCAGTTACACCCACTTGTGTGTGCGGCGTTCAACGCGGACTTCGACGGTGACCAAATGGCGGTACACGTTCCATTAACACTTGAAGCACAGTTAGAAGCACGTGCGTTAATGATGTCTACCAACAACGTACTTTCACCGGCAAACGGTGATCCGATTATCGTACCATCTCAGGACGTTGTATTAGGTCTTTACTATATGACCCGTGAGAAAGTAAACGGTAAAGGCGAAGGAATGTACTTCCTTGACCCTCGTGAAGCAGAAAAAGCATACCGTACAGGTCAAGCGGAATTACACTCTCGTGTTAAAGTGCGTATTACTGAATATGAGAAAAACGCAAGCGGTGAGTTTGAAGCAACAACCAGCTTAGTCGATACCACTATCGGTCGTGCAATCCTATGGATGATTTCACCAAAAGGTATGCCGTTTAAACTGTTCAACCAAACTTTAGGCAAAAAAGCGATTTCAAAATTAATCAACGAAAGCTACCGCCGTTTAGGTTTGAAAGAATCAGTTGTATTCGCTGACCAAATTATGTACACAGGTTTTGCATATGCGGCACGTTCTGGTTCATCTGTTGGTATTGATGATATGGTGATTCCAGCACAGAAATACGAAATTATTTCAGCTGCTGAAGAAGAAGTTGCAGAAATCCAAGAGCAGTTCAACTCAGGTCTTGTAACTGCAGGTGAGCGTTATAACAAAGTGATCGATATTTGGGCGGCAGCAAACGAACGTGTTGCGAAAGCGATGATGGAAAACTTATCAACGGAAGAAGTATTAAACCGTGAAGGTAATCCAGAAAAACAAGCATCATTTAACAGCATCTTTATGATGGCAGACTCTGGTGCGCGTGGTTCTGCAGCTCAGATTCGTCAGTTAGCAGGTATGCGTGGCTTGATGGCTCGTCCGGATGGTTCGATCATCGAAACCCCAATTACCGCAAACTTCCGTGAAGGTTTGAACGTTCTTCAATACTTTATTTCAACCCACGGTGCGCGTAAAGGTCTTGCGGATACCGCATTAAAAACAGCAAACTCAGGTTATTTAACCCGTCGTTTAGTTGATGTGGCACAAGACTTAGTGATCATCGAAGATGACTGTGGTACACACGAAGGTATCGTGATGACCCCACTTATCGAAGGTGGTGACGTAAAAGAAGCATTGCGTGATCGTGTATTAGGTCGTGTGGTAGCTGAAGATGTATTAAAACCAGGTTCAGAAGAAGTGTTAATCCCACGCAACACCTTAATTGATGAAAAATGGTGTGATGTGATTGACCGTGAATCTGTTGATGTGATCAAAGTACGCTCAGTCGTAACCTGTAACACAGACTTCGGCGTGTGTGCGAAATGTTACGGTCGTGACCTTGCTCGTGGTCACTTAATCAACCAAGGTGAAGCAATCGGTGTTATTGCAGCACAATCAATCGGTGAACCGGGTACACAGTTAACGATGCGTACGTTCCATATTGGTGGTGCGGCATCTGCGGCAGCAAAAGAATCTAGCATTCAAGTGAAAAATGCAGGAACGATCAAACTCACCAATGCGAAATCGGTCACAAACAAAGACGGCAAGTTAGTATTAACTTCTCGTAACACTGAATTGACCGTGGTTGATGCGTTCGGTCGTACTAAAGAGAACTATAAAGTGCCTTACGGTGCGGTGCTTTCAAAAGCAGATGGTGCAGAAGTGAATGCAGGCGAAGTGGTTGCTAACTGGGATCCACATACAATGCCAATCATCTCTGAAGTGAGCGGTTTCATCAAGTTCAGCGATATTGTCGATGGCTTAACCGTAACACGTCAAACGGATGAACTCACAGGTCTTTCATCTGTGGTGGTACAAGATGTGGGTGAGCGTGCAACAGCAGGTAAAGATTTACGTCCAGCATTAAAATTAGTCGATGCACAAGGCAATGACATCTTAATCGCAGGTACTGATGTTGCAGCACAATACTTCTTACCAGGTAAAGCGATTGTTACTTTAAACGACGGTGCAGAAATCTCTGTGGGTGAGGCATTAGCGCGTATTCCACAAGAATCCACAGCAACTAAGGATATTACGGGTGGTCTTCCACGCGTTGCAGACTTATTTGAAGCACGTAAACCGAAAGAGCCGGCAATCCTTGCGGAAATTTCAGGTATCGTTTCATTTGGTAAAGAAACCAAAGGAAAACGCCGCTTGTTAATCACTCCAGCAGAGGGCGAAACACACGAAGAAATGATTCCGAAATGGCGTCAGCTCAACGTGTTTGAAGGCGAAATGGTACAACGTGGTGATGTGATCTCTGACGGTGCGGAAACGCCACACGACATCTTACGCTTACGAGGTGTTCACGCAGTAACTGATTACATCGTAAACGAAGTGCAAGAAGTTTACCGCTTACAAGGGGTAAAAATTAACGACAAGCACATCGAAGTTATCGTGCGTCAAATGTTGCGTAAAGCCGTGATCACCAATGCTTACGACTCTGAGTTCTTAGAAGGTGAACAAGTAGAGGTAGCTCGTGTGAAAATTGCTAACCGTAAACGTGTTGCTGAAGGTAAACCAGAAGTGGAATTTGAACGTGAATTGCTTGGTATCACCAAAGCATCACTTGCAACAGAATCCTTCATTTCTGCGGCATCGTTCCAAGAAACAACCCGTGTGCTTACCGAAGCAGCTGTGGCAGGTAAACGTGACGAATTACGCGGCTTAAAAGAGAACGTTATCGTCGGTCGTTTAATCCCAGCAGGTACAGGTTTTGCATATCACAAAGAACGTGCAAAACGCCGTAGCCTAGATGAAGAAATCAGCGTAGCACAAGCGGCTGTTTCTGCTTCTTCTTTTGCAACCGCAGAAGACATCGAAGCTGAAACCCAAAGCTTTGTTAATGACGAAGCAACCCAAAACCTTGCAGCATTACTAAATGCAGGGTTTGATGGTGATGAAGAGTAATCACTTATAGGTGGGGATTTCCCCCACCATTAGAAATGAAAAAGCCCCAAATCGAAAGGTTTGGGGCTTTGTTTTATCTTTGGGAAAGTAGCTTAATACTTAATCTTGCCACGGCACATAACTGTTGTGCATCATCTCGAATTCCCACTTGCCACACTTGGCTCTCTTTGCCTAAATGTAACGGCGTTGCTCTGCCAGTGACTTTGCCGCTTTTTATCGCTTTTAAATGGCTGATATTCAACTCTGTACCGACTGGTATTTGGTTTTCTTCACAGCAAAGTAATGCAGCTGCAGATCCTAAAGTTTCTGCTAAAGTCGCAGAAATACCACCGTGTAATAAGCCGAAGGGTTGGGTTGTGCGGTGATCGACAGGCACGGTCGCTTCTAGGCTATCGTTCTGTTGAGCGGTAAATTCAATGCTCAAATGAGAAATGGCGGAGTGTTGGCAGAGCTGATTAAGTTGCTCAATCGTTGTGCTTTTTTTCCAAATCATTTTTATTTTCCGTATATAGATAAAACAAAAGCCTGTTCAAATAAACAGGCTTTATGTATAATTTTTCCAATGTTTTATTGTTTGAACATAATAAAACAGAGGCGGATCTGCTAGACAGTCCGCCAGTTCGCACCTGACGGGCTGTTAATGTAGATCCTAAGTTTATTCAACATAGGATAAAAACTATGAAGAAGTTATTTTTATTTCTCGTCGTTATTCTACTGTGCTTGTTGCTCAAAGGTGACACAACTGGAATAATGTAGCAGATAACGCTGGCGAGGGGCGACGGCAATCGCTCCTTGTTTTTATTTTATGCCTATTTTTTATCTAGGTCAAATCACTTCCAACAATGCTTGTACAGGGTGTTTGAGTAGCTGATGTTCCATTCGTTTCACTTGGCTACGGCAAGAGTAGCCAGTGGCAAGGCAACGGGATAAGGTTTTGCCTTGTAACTTCACTTGCCAAGATTGTGCGTAAATCCCTTTTGACATCGCAAGGTGCTTGGTTTCGTGTCCGAATGTGCCAGCCATTCCGCAACAGCCGATATTTTCCGCCGTTAAGATTTCGCCGAAATGGGCAAAAATCTGTTGCCACTCTTTCAAGCTGTTTGGCAGCGAGGTGCTTTCGGTACAGTGTGCAAATAAATGCCACGGTAAGCGGTCGGTTTCGGCTGATTTTTTGCAATGGTCGAGAGTGCCGTTTTTCAGTTGAGCCAACAGCCATTCGTGAGCCAGCAACACCTTAAATTCGCCACAGTCGTCTTTTAAAATTTGGCGGTATTCTTCACGGTAAATCAAGGTTAAGGCAGGATCAACGCCAACCATTGCAATGCCTAATTTGGCAACACGGTTTAACAATTCGGCTTGCGTGCGAGCGGTGTTGGCAAACTTGTGCAAAAAGCCTTTGATATGTTGCGCTTTACCCGTTGGGTTAAACGGCAACACAATTGCTTTGAAACCGAGTTTTTGGGCAAGCTGAACAAAATCCGCCACCACTTTGGCATCATAATAAGAGGTAAACGGATCTTGCACCACAAGGACATATTTGCAAATTTCTGTGTCTAACTGACCGCTTGTCGCAAGCTGTTCCAGCTCTTCTAAGGTTTTGCCTTGATAGCCGATTTCAACTAACTGTTGCTGTAAGGTCGGCACGGATAACGCTGGCAGATCGACCATTCCGATGGTTTTGCTTGCAACGGTTTCAGCCAGTTTGTTGGCACTGAAGAAGTTAAACAACTTCGGCTGTTTTGCCATTAGCGGTGCGACAAATTCGAGATTTGCCACCACATAATCTTTCAGCGGACGCAGATAACGGCGATGATAGAGTTCGTTAAATTGTGAGCGGAACGTCGGCACATCAATTTTTATCGGGCATTGGCTGGTACAGGCTTTACAAGCAAGGCAAGTATCCATTGCCGATTTCACTTCGTGGGAAAAATCATACTCTTGCGATTTTCGCCACTGATTTCGGATTTTCTTCGCAAAATCGACTAATTTCGCCGAGGTTTGCTGTTTTTCAAAGATCAGTTCATCAGGGGAAACATTTTGCTCCGCCAGTAAACGTAGCCATTCACGCACTAACGTCGCTCGCCCTTTCGGTGAAAATAGGCGGTTGCCCGACACTTTCATTGACGGACACATTGTACTGTGTACATCAAAATTGAAACACAAACCGTTGCCGTTGCAATTCATTGCCCCTTTAAAGGATTCTCGCACTTGAATAGGAATTTGTCTGTCGAGATCGGCACGCATTTGCGAGTCAATTGGATAAAGGCTGGCTTGGCTGTCTAACGGCGTACAGATTTTGCCCGGGTTTAAGCGGTTTTGCGGATCGAAAAGCTGTTTGATGTAACGCAACTCTTTCCATAAGGTTTCGCCGAAGAACCGTTCGCCATAGGCAGAACGCATACCTTTGCCGTGTTCGCCCCAAATCAAACCGCCGTATTTTGCCGTCAATTCAACCACTTGGTCGGAAATTGCTTTAAATTTGGCAACCTGTGCTTTGTCGCATAAATCAAGGGCTGGGCGAACGTGTAGAACCCCTGCATCAACGTGTCCGAACATACCGTAATCTAAGCCGTGATCGTCGAGCAGTCGGCGAAATTCCACAATATAATCTGCCAGATGTTCAGGCGGTACGCAGGTGTCTTCCACGAAAGCGATAGGTTTTGCCCAACCTTTTGCATTGCCCAGCAGACCCACCGCTTTTTTCCGCATTGCATAAATTTTTTCAATCGAAGCCAGATCGTTGCAAAGTTGGTAGCCGATGATACCGCTTGTGCCGTCTTGGATTTTTTTATCTAGAGCTTGGCACAGCTTGGTGATCCGCTCTTCATTCTGAGCCTTATCATTGGAAGCATACTCAACAATGTTAATTCCTAAAATCGGATTGTGTTCATCTTCGCTGAGCAAATCCGACACCGAATGCCACACAATATCTTGTTTGGCAAGGTTCAGCACTTTTAAGTCCACCGTTTCCACCGATAAGGCTTGGGCTTGCAACATAAACGGGGCGGAACGTAACGCCGCATCAAAGGAATTATATTTAATGTTAATCAGCGTGCGGTATTCAGGAAGTGGTAGCAGATTGAGTTTGGCTTCGCAAATAAAGGCAAGCGAACCTTCAGAACCGGTGAGAATACGGGTTAAATTAAATTCGGAGAGATCGTCGTTAAACACATTTTTCAGATCATAGCCCGTCAAAAAGCGGTTCAGTTGCGGTAGTTCTTTTAGCACGGTCGGGCGTAATGCTTGGCAACGCTCGAAGATCTCGCTGTGCAATTTTTTGCCATTTGCCGTGAGATTGAGCTTTTCGAGGTTTGCAAAAAAATCGTCGGTTTTGACCGCTTGTGTTTCCAAAATATCGCCGTTCATCAACACCGCTTTAATCGCCAAGATATGATCGGACGTTTTGCCGTATTGCAACGAACCTTGTCCTGAAGCGTCCGTGTTGATCATTCCGCCTAAGGTGGCTCGGTTGCTGGTTGAAAGCTCAGGGGAAAAGAATAGCCCGTGCGGTTTGAGAAATTGATTAAGCTGATCTTTCACCACGCCAGCTTGCACTCGCACCCAACGCTCTTGCACATTCAGTTCCAAAATTTGAGTTAAATGGCGAGAGAGATCAACAATAATGTTGTTGTTCAGTGACTGCCCGTTTGTACCGGTACCACCACCACGCGGCGTAAAGGTTAAGGCTTGGAATGCGGTTTTCTGTGCCAGTTTGGTTAAAATCACCACATCGGCAACGGATTTCGGAAACAAAATCGCTTGGGGCAGTTGCTGATAGACGCTGTTA
Organism: Actinobacillus indolicus; assembly: GCF_901764975.1. GTDB lineage: Bacteria > Pseudomonadota > Gammaproteobacteria > Enterobacterales > Pasteurellaceae > Glaesserella > Glaesserella indolica_B. The sequence continues at coordinate 92,920 of NZ_CABFKH010000007.1, forward strand.
TCCGTGGCAAGGGAAAGGCGATCAGCATAATTGGACGCAATATCACCGCTGAAGTGTTGCTGTTTAAGTTCAGCTAGATATTGCTGAACTAACGGATTAAGTTGGGGTATGTTTGCAAGGCGTGGGATCATAGTCATTGTTATGAAATTATTAAGAGCTTTAGTTAAATATTAGCAAAATTTTCAATGAATGAAATGTTTCCTATTTTTTTGACAAAAATAAATTTAAATTGTGCTTATTTACACTTAATTACAAATTTAATGGAACTTATGATTGATTTTAGCAAAATTTATAAGGATAATTTAGAAATTCTTGGCTTTAGGGGTAGTGGTAGCTTAAAGACTAGAATATAGCATTTTTGCTATGACAGAACTTTTAAATAAAAGTTCACTTGTTTTTAGGAATTTTCCTAGTTAAAATATATCCCGAATTTCATGCTCTCACTTTTTGTGGGTGTAGAGAATTGAAAATTTAAGACCTATACTTATCTTTTAGGTATAGGAAGTTTGTTTTAATCTCGATGACGATAATCAAGAGGATCATCAAATGAAAAAATCAGTAATCGCTTTAGCTGTTTCAGGCTTAGCATTAGCTTCAGTTGCAAACGCAGCTCCACAAGCAAACACTTTCTACGCAGGTGCGAAAGCAGGTTGGGCTTCATTCCACGATGGTATCCAACAATTAGATGCTAAACACGGCGGTAAATTCGGTATCAACAAAAACTCTGTAACTTACGGTGTATTTGGTGGTTACCAAATCATTGATAACTTAGCTGTTGAGTTAGGTTATGACTACTATGGTCGTGTTCGTGGTACTGAAAAATTCGGTAACGAAGATAAAAACACGTTCAAACACACAGCACACGGTGCTAACTTAGCATTAAAAGGTAACTATGCAATCATCGATGGTTTAGATACTTATGCTAAAGTTGGTTTAGCGTTAGTTCGTAACGACTATTACGTTCAAAACTCAGTAGCTAAATCAGATCGTACTAAAGATCACCGTTTCCAAACATCATTACTTTTAGGTGCTGGTGTTGAATATGCTATTACTCCAGAATTAGCTGCACGTGTTGAATACCAATGGTTAAACAATGCAGGTAAAGCAGGTGCTCCAATTCTTGCAGCAGCAGGCGCTTCAGACTACCGTCCAGATATCAGCTCTGTATCTGCAGGTTTAACATACCGCTTTGGTCAAGGTGCAGCACCAGTTGCTCCTGAAGTTGTAACTAAAAACTTCGCATTCAGCTCAGATGTATTATTTGACTTCGGTAAAGCGAACTTAAAACCAGCAGCAGCTCAAGCGTTAGACGCAGCTCATACTGAAATTTCTGGTTTAGGTTTAGCGAACCCAGCGGTACAAGTAAATGGTTACACAGACCGTATCGGTAAAGATGCTTCAAACTTAAAACTTTCACAACGTCGTGCAGAAACAGTAGCAAACTACATCGTTTCTAAAGGTGTAAACCCAGCGAACGTAACAGCAGTAGGTTACGGTGAAGCAAACCCAGTAACTGGCAACACATGTGACGCAGTTAAAGGTCGTAAAGCATTAATCGCTTGCTTAGCACCAGATCGTCGTGTTGAAATCCAAGTTCAAGGTTCAAAAGAAGTTTCTATGTAATGACTTCTTAAGCCGAAAAGCTTAATAAAATGCCCGCTTAATGCGGGCATTTTGCTTTCTCTAATAAGAAATAATTTTTTTTATTTATTTTATTGCTATAATCTATTCACATACTCACGTTTTATTAACGTGAGTTGTGGATACGTAAGTGATCAATTACGTATTGTTATTTTATGATGTTCAGATGAGGATTATCAAAAAATGAAAAAATCTTTAGTTGCATTAGCAGTATCCAGTTTAGCCATTGCTTCAGTAGCAAACGCAGCTCCACAAGCAAATACTTTCTATGTAGGGGCAAAAGCAGGTTGGGCAACATTTCATAATGATATTAACCAGCTTGATTCTAAATATGCAGGCGATGCTCGTTATGAAACAGCAAATGATGGTGTTGGTTTTGGTATCAATCGTAACTCTGTAACTTATGGTGTATTTGGTGGTTATCAGATCGTTGATAATTTAGCCGTTGAATTAGGTTATGATTATTTTGGTCGTGTTCGTGGTAACGAAGATGATGTCCGAGTATTCAAGCATTCTGCACACGGAGCTCACTTAAGTTTAAAACCAAGCTATGAAGTATTAAATGGCTTAGATGTTTATGGTAAAGTAGGTGCAGCATTAGTTCGTAGTGACTACAAATTCTATGACACTAAAGAAAAAGCTCATAATTTAAAAACATCTTTACTATTAGGTGCGGGTGTTGAGTATGCAATTCTTCCTGAATTAGCGTTTAGAGTTGAATATCAATGGTTAAATCGAGTTGGTAACTATACAAAAGCAGCTGTAAAAGCAGGATGGGATGATAATACCACTTACAGCCCAGATATCCATTCAGTATCTGCAGGTTTAACATACCGCTTCGGTCAAGGTGCAGCACCAGTAGCAGCACCAGAAGTTGTAACTAAAAACTTCGCATTCAGCTCAGATGTATTATTTGACTTCGGTAAAGCAAACTTGAAACCAGCAGCAGCTCAAGCGTTAGACGCAGCGCACACTGAAATCAATGGTTTAGGTTTAGCAAACCCAGCGGTACAAGTAAATGGTTACACAGACCGTATCGGTAAAGACGCTTCAAACTTAAAACTTTCACAACGTCGTGCAGAAACAGTAGCAAACTACATCGTTTCTAAAGGTGTAAACCCAGCGAACGTAACAGCAGTAGGTTACGGTGAAGCAAACCCAGTAACTGGCAACACATGTGACGCAGTTAAAGGTCGTAAAGCATTAATCGCTTGCTTAGCACCAGATCGTCGTGTTGAGATCCAAGTTCAAGGTTCAAAAGAAGTTTCTATGTAATTGCTTCTTGCAAAAAACTTAAAGAAAATGCCCGCTTGATGCGGGCATTTTACTTTCTACTTTAACAATGCTTTTAAATTTGCTTTCATTTTATCCACTTGTTCGGCATAAATCTGTTTCTTCTCTAATTCATCAATCAAATAATGAATGGTTTCAGACAAGGTCAGATCCATTTCTGTGGCTTGCTTGGAAAGGCGTTGCCAGCTGGCGTAGTCTAAATCAATGGATTTTTTACGGGTCGATTGCTTTTCGGCATTGAAAAAACGCTTGCGTCTTGCTCGAATAGATTGACGCATTTTCTTGCGTTGTTCGGAAGTCATTTCTGATTTTATCCAAGCCTCAATCTCTTCAGGTGAATTTTGTAATGTAGTCAATAATTGAATTTTTAACTCGACAAGGCTTGCTTCTTCATGTTTTGTAATATTTTCCCCTTCTCGATATTTTTTTAATAAATACTTCCATTTCCAATTCGCTTCTTGAATTTCTAATTTTTGGTATCTCATGTCGCCTCCGAATTATTTGTGAAGTATAGCGTAATTATAGGTATAATGGGGCAAATTTCTATGAAGAGGCAAATTTGTGCAAGTATCCCCATTATCGTTGCAATCATTAAGCATTCACTATCCTTTTAAACAGACCGATCAAGCGGTGAGATTTTTGGATTTTCAACCAAATACACTGCAGGCAATGCAACAATTTGCCTTAAGTGAATTTGGTTCGGCACTCATTTTGAAAACGGAATTATTTCCCGAATTTTTAAATGAAATCACGGATTATTTTGAAAATTTACATTGCCAAACGGTGCTAAAAACAGAATTTAATCGCCAAAGTTTATTTGGATATAGCCTTTATTTAGAAAAAGAAAATCAGATTAAAACGGTGGCAGGGGCGATTGAGCAAGCTCATCAGGGTATTCTTATTTTAAATGTGAGTGCATTATTATTGGATATTGTGCAATGGGATAAATTAAAACAAGCTCTGTTATTTGGGCAGTTTGATCCGATTATTGCGGGTAAATTACCTGAAGCGATTATGCCTATTCAATCTCAATTCAAATTGATATTAGTAGGTAGTCGAGATGATATTGCAACGTTGCATAACTATGATGAAGATTTATATCAATTTTGCCAATATGCTGAAATCGAGTCGTATTTGAATATTGATGAAGAAAATAGCGAACAATGGGGAAGCTATATCCAATCTTCAGCTAAAAAATATCTCAATAGAACCTTTTCTAAAACGGGTTTAAATCAGCTTTTACATTATTATATTCGTGAAAGTGAAAACCAGACATTAATTTCTATTTCACCGACATTATTAAAAAAACATTTATTAGGATTACAACATTTTTATCCAAAACAAACCCAATTTAACCATATCCAAGATTATTTTGATTATTTAGAAAAACAGTCGGGCGTGTTAAATAAATTTGTTTTAAATGATATTTTAAATCATCAGCTTTATATTGAAACGGAAGAAGAAACTATCGGGCAGATTAACGGCTTATCTGTGGTCGAGTTTGATGGTGTTCCCCATAGTTTTGGTGAGCCATTACGCATTAGCTGTAACGTGCAATATGGCGATGGAGAAATTCACGATATTGAACGCAAAGTCGAGCTGGGGGGCAATATTCACTCTAAAGGGATTATTATCGCTCAATCTTGTTTGGCAAATTTACTGGAATTACCGACACAGCTTCCGTTTTCAGCGTCCGTTGCCTTTGAACAATCTTATGGTGAAATTGATGGTGATAGCTCATCGTTAGCCATTTTCTGCGTGCTTATCAGTGCCTTAACCAAATTGCCATTGCCACAATCCCTTGCAGTGACAGGGGCGATTGACCAATTTGGGAATGTGTTAAGCGTGGGCGGTGTTAATCAGAAAATTGAAGGCTTCTTCAATGTTTGTGAAGCAAGGGAATTAACAGGGAAACAAGGGGTGATTATTCCTGCGGTATGCGTTTCCCATTTGAGCTTAAAACCTGCCGTATTATCGGCGATTGAAGCAGGAAAATTTCATATTTGGGCGGTCGAAGATGTCTTTGAAGCCTTACAAATTCTGTTACAGCATCCGTTTTATGATGAAGATCTACCTGAAAACAGTGAGAAAAAATCTCTTTTCGCGTTAGTTCATCAAGGGATCGAACAGAATGAAAATGAAGACGCAAGCGGTTCGATTTTCCACAAAATTCGCAAACTGTTAAAGGGTCACTGATCCGACAAGTCAGCTTACAACTGTTCGCTATTTTAAAAGTCTGTTAAGATGTGTTTATCAAGCAAACTCAACATAAACCGTCAATAACGGACTTTTCCACTTTATTACAGGAACAAAATAATGAACACTTGTACACCTAACATCAAACCAAGTTATGATTACAACGATCTTTTAGCGTCAGGACGAGGCGAACTTTTTGGTAGCGAAGGTCCACAACTGCCAGCACCGTCAATGTTGATGATGGACAGAATTACCAAAATCACCGACAAAGAAGGTCTGTTTGAGAAAGGGTATATTGAAGCGGAATTAGATATTAACCAAGATCTGCCTTTCTTTGGCTGCCACTTTATCGGCGATCCTGTAATGCCTGGTTGCTTAGGCTTAGATGCAATGTGGCAACTGGTTGGCTTTTACTTAGGCTGGGTCGGCGGTAAAGGCAAGGGCAGAGCCTTAGGGGTTGGCGAAGTGAAATTTACGGGGCAAATTCTACCGACTGCCAAAAAAGTGATTTATCGTATCAATATGAAACGAGTGATCAACCGTAAGCTCGTGATGGGACTTGCTGATGGTGAAGTCGAAGTTGATGGTAGAATTATCTATACTGCCACAGACTTAAAAGTAGGTCTATTCCAAGATACAACATCTTTCTAATTTTTCGATCTATGTCGAAAAAATAAAAATTGCCGATTTACAAAATCCTTTCAACATCTAATATCTCTCTCACTTTGGGAGAGATATTATGTTTCGTGCGATCACTATTATTGAAACTTTATTTGCGATGAGCATAATGGCAATCGCACTCTATTTCTTTTCACCTACCTTATTTTATTTACAAGATCATATCGTTTTAAATAATGAAATCGATCAGATAAAGTCTTTTATTTATCAAATTCAAGCTAAAGCACGTTATCAAAAACAGAATTATTCTATTTCTATCAGCCAGAATTTAGCAGATAAAAAATGGTGTATGGTCGCAATTGAAAAAGTCAGTGATAAACAGATCGCTTGTAACTGTTTAAATATCGCAAGTTGTGATATTCAAAAAAGCTATTATCTCTATCAAACAGAAAACGCCGTAGTCAAAAATAATAGTTTATATCCTAAAGTTTTTATTAATGTTGATGGAAAGTCTGGGCGATTAGAGTCGAAGTGCTTAAGGGTTACGGTAAATAAAATCTATGAAATATTACAAGTGGAACAAAATGGAGTGATTAATGTTATTCAAAAAGGCAAACGCACCAGTTGTTAATCACGCATTTAGTTTGGTTGAAATATTATTATCTTTATTTCTAGGTTGCATTATTTTATGGAGTTTATCTTCTTTTTATAGTGATAGCTATCGCAATCAAATCAAACAACGGGAATTATTGAATTTACAAAAACATACTCACCAATTACTTGAATATTTTCAACAACATATTCAACATTTTAATTATCAAGGACAAAATAGAAAAGAAACAAATTATCATTTATTTGAAAATAATAATAAGCGTTACTCACTGAACAATCCAAATTGTCTAATGTTTTTCTATGATTTAAGTGGTGATGGTTGCGTAGGCAATCGAAATAAGACTCAAGCCTGCGAAATAAATGGTGTAAATAATACCAAAGAGGTAAGCCAAGAAATTTTGGGATTTAAATTGGAGAATAAAGCGATTTTTATTTATGAAGATAGTCAAATTCAGTTTTGTCACCAAGCAGACTGTGAGCAGATTTTAAGAAATTGTCAAAAAGGAAACTGGCGGAAAATGTCAGATATGTCTGATTATAATGTCGAAAATTTATCTTTTGAGTGGCTTGAGCAGAATAGATTATTGAAAATAGAACTGGCTCTCTCGTCTAGCAAAGATAACCAACTAAGATATAAAGCTACCGCTTATAGTTACCTATTAAATGGAAGTGATAAATGAAACGTTATTATTCAGCCAGTAGTTTATTAATCACCTTGATATTATTAAGCAGTCTGTTTGCAGTCATTTTTCTCAATAAAGATAGCTTATTAAAACAAGAAAAAGTGAGCTTATTCTATTATCAGCAATATCTTACCGATAAATATCAACTTATTGAAAAGTTAGCAATAGATCCTGAAATAGAGTGTCAAAAACAAAAAAAGACAAATGTTATTTTTGAGTTTAAGGTAATGAAATACAGTTTTCATTGTCAATTTTCATCTATTTTTGCACCTTTTAAACCAACTAAAGAAAAATATATTCAAGTGGATAAAATTGAAAACTGGTTAAATTTATTACCTTATCAATCGGAGATATATAAAATCAATCATTTAGCGGAGTTGCCAGAAAGTAGTCTAGAGAACCCTAAAATTGTGATTGCATTACAAGATATTAATGAAAAGTTAGAAAAAGATTTTTACGGCATTGTCATTACCGATTATTTATTTGATCTTACAGGAAGCAAAAGAATGTATGGCACACTTTATTCCACCTATGATAATTTACGAGAAGAAAGAAATCTCAGTTATAAAAAAGAAGTTATTCAACATCTGGAAAATAAATTTTCATCTTGGCACTATTTGCCTTATTCACGGAATATATTAGCAAATGAATAAACTTATTAAGGCAGAAAGTCTGACATCATTAATGGTGGTTATGCTGATTTTTTTAGTGATATATTTAGGTTATAGCCGTTGGCAACATATACAAAATAAGCAAAGCACGCTTATTTTTCAGCAACAGCAAGCCTTACAAATTGCCGAAAATCAGATTGCATTGCTAATGGCTGGAAAACCCTGCGAAAACGAAATCCGCCAAAATGAACAGATATTTAAGGTAGAATGTCGCAGTAATACACTTAAAGTCAGCTTTGCAAGCGGTGAGATTGTGTTTGAAAAAGGAAAATAGATCATTCCCCCCAAACTCGCTAAAATAGCTTGCTCACGAAGGGGAATTGCTATGTTTAGAGTATATTATTCAAACCAAATAACCGAACAGAAAAATCTATTGACGGCGATCTTAGCGAAAGATCCAAACCCCGATCCATTTAGCCAAGAGATTGTGCTGGTACAAAGTTTAGGTATGGCACAATGGTTGCAAATGCAGATTGCTCAAGAAATCGGGGTGTCTGGTAATGTGCAATTTCCTTACCCAACCAGTTTTTTATGGCAACAATATCGTGTGCTTTTTCCGGATTTGCCGAAAGAGAATAGCTTTGATCGCCAGTCAATGTTGTGGCGTTTAATGCGAATAATTCCGCAGTTCCTTGAACAGCCTGCCTTTGAAGCACTTGCGTCCTATTTAAGCCAAAGCGATCAGCTAAAACAGTATCAGTTAGCCGAGAAAATCGCCGATCTGTTTGACCAATATCTCGTGTATCGTCCGCAATGGCTGGTGCTATGGGAAAAGGGGAAATCGCAAGTGGTGGTTGATGAGATTATGCAAGCGGTCTCTTTTAAGCAAAAAAATGCAAAAGAGATTGCAACGAATGTGGCGTGGCAAAGTATCCTTTGGAATGCGTTGGTTGCCGATATAAAGCAGGATAGCGATGAAGCGATTTTTAATACTTCACACCGTGCCTATTTGCAACAGCGTTATTTCGATAAACTTGATAATTTAACCGCCACCGAAAAAGCTCGCTTACCGAAACGGATTTTTGTGTTTGGCATTTCTTCCCTTCCCCATTCTCAACTCGCAGTATTGAAAAAATTGAGTGAGCATTGCAATGTTCATCTCTTTTTTACTAATCCAAGTATGGAATACTGGGCAAATGATCGTGAAGATAAGGTGTTAGAAAAATTAGCGTTAAAAGATAATTTATCTGAAGCAGAATTAGCTGAGTTATTTGAAAAACAAGGAAATCCATTATTAACAGCTTGGGGGAAACAAGGTAAAGAATTTTTAAATTTATTAACCGAAACAAGTATTCAAGATATATCGTTTTATAATTATTTTGAAGATGAAAATCCAACATTATTAACTCAAATTAAAAAATCTATTTTATATTCAGAATATCGCTCAACATTTCGTTTAGGTCAACAAGATAATTCCATTCAGCTTCACGCTTGTCACAGCAAAATGCGTGAAGTAGAAGTATTATATAATCAATTATTATATTTATTTGAAACCTATCCTGACTTATCCCCGAAAGATATTATTGTGATGTCTGCGGATATTGATAGTTATGCACCCTATATTAATGCAGTATTTTCTCGTTATGAAAAAGAGAAAAGATATATTCCATTTACTTTATCAGATCAGAAAATTAGTTATATTAATCCAATTATTGCGAGCTTTTTACAATTATTGTCGATTAAAGAAAATAAATTCTCAGCAGAAGAAATATTAGATCTCTTTGATATTTCAGCCATTCGGGAAAAATACCAATTTAATGAACAGAACATTAATACATTAAGAGAATGGATTAAATCTGTTGGTATTAGATCTGGCTTAAAAATAGAGAACCCAGAGTGGCAGAATTATAATTCGTGGGAAAACGGGCTAAACCGATTATTATTAGGCACAAGTTTAAAAGCGGAAAATAATGGTTGGCAGAACATTTTAGCCTTTGATGAAAGCTATGGATTAATCTCTGAATTAACGGGGAATTTGGCAAAATTTATCGACAATCTCACCGCTTGGCACGCCTTTATTTGCCAGCCACAGAGCCTATCTGCTTGGCAAGAACAGCTGTTTGCCCTTGTGGCACAGACGTATCAAGAAAACGATCAAAGTATTGATGCGATTTTGACATTACAGCAGTCTATTCGTGATGTGATTGAACAAATTCAGCACAGCCATTTTGAAGAAGCGATAGGCATTGATGTGATGCTTGAGCTACTTACTCAACAGCTGAGCGAACAGCGTAGCCACTTAAATTTCCTTGTGGGTAAGGTGAATTTTTGTACGTTATTACCGATGAGAGCAATTCCTTTCAAAGTGGTCTGCTTGTTGGGTATGAATGAAGGTGAGTTTCCACGCCAACAGACGATCAACAGCTTTGATTTAATGCAGTACGCCCCACAAAAAGGCGACCGCTCAAGACGAGATGATGATCGTTATCTTTTCCTTGAAGCCTTGCTTTCGGCTCAACAAATGCTCTATATCAGTTATATCGGGCAGTCGCTCACAAGTAGCCAAGATAAATTACCATCAGTGTTGGTGACACAGTTATTTGATTATTTGAAGGAAAATCTGCCTGAAACTGACTACGCTAAATTATTATCTGTCCACCCAATGACCGTATTTAGCCCAAATAATTTCAGGGAAGGTAAAGTAGCTTATGATAAAGAGTGGCTGGAAGTTAAAAATAATATTTTACCACGCAAAGATTTCTTGCAGAAATTAACCAAAATGCAGGAAGATATAATGTCAGATATTCCGCTGACCCAGTTTATTCATTATATTCAAGAACCGATAAAATATTTCTTCCAACAACAATTAGGGGTTCGTTTTGAGCAGAATGAAGATAAAATTGAAGAAAGTGAAATTTTCCAATTATCTGGCTTGGAAAGATATAATTTACTTGATGATTTAATTCAAGTCGAAGAACAAGATATTGAAATCTTTTTTGAGAATGAAAAATTAAAAGGCAATCTACCCGCTCGTTATTTTGCAGAGATTAATAAAACAAAACTCACTGAAGATATTCAGCTTTTAAAAAATACGTTATCTTCTTATTTATCGCAAGAGAAAAATGTTATTGAAATAGATCACCCTGTTATCTTTGCAGAGAGAAAATATCAACTTGTGGGTAATATTACAAATTGCTTTAATAATGAAGTGGTATTATGGCGAGTAGGTGGATTACGAGATAAAGATATTATTCAAGCGTGGATTTATTATTTGTTATTAAAAGCAAATAATCACCCTATTCTTTCGCTACGTTTTTATTATCGACAAGGTGAAAAAGCAAATTGCTTAACCTTTAATGATATTTCGCAAACAGAAGCAACGGAGATATTAAATCTTTATTTACAAGATTATTTGGCAAGCCAAACTGAATTAAAATGGGCGATTACTAAGGACATTCGAGAATATTTTAAATCACTCAAAGATCCGAAAAAATCGGAAACTAACCCAGCCGATCTTTGTCAAAATATCGTTGAATTAAGTGAAGATCCCTATTTAGTGCGAGTAATCACACAAACGGAAACTCTTGATTTCCAAGACATTGCACAACGAACAGAGAAATGGTTTGGGGTGATGATTGAAAGTATGGCGGAGCAAGAAAATTAGATGTGTATGTATTGTGGGTCTTAAAATATGTTGTAGGGGTGGGGTTTATCCCCACCCGTATTTGCTTGAACGGGCGGGGATAAACCCCGCCCCTACAAAAAATATTCACAATAACATTCGACAAGAATAATTAAAGGAGAAAAAATGAAAAAATCATTATTAAGTTACAGTTTATCGTTAATCTTAGGCTTAGGAGCGGTAGCTTCCTTGCCTGTTTTTGCAAATTCTGCAACCCAACCTACTGCTATCACAAATACTCAACAGCAGTTAGGCTTTGAACTAATCAAAACAACCATTAATAAAAGCCCAACGGATAAAGCTATCTATCAAGGTATTCGCCTTGCGAATGGAATGGAAGTATTGCTGATTTCAGATGACAAAGCAAATAAATCGCTAATGTCTGTCGGATTGCCTGTCGGTTCAATGGAAGATCCGATCCAGCAACAAGGCTTGGCTCACTATTTAGAACATATGATTTTGATGGGTTCGAAAGCCTTCCCTGAAACTAACAGTTTAGATGGCTTTTTAACGAAAAACGGGGGTTACAATAATGCCTTTACTGCGTCAGATCGTACCGTTTATTATCTTGAAGTAAATAATAACGCCTTTGATGAAGCGGTGGCTCGCCTTGCTGATGCTTTTGCACAACCGCTATTGTCCGAAACGAATGCTAAGAAAGAAGTGAATGCGGTTAATGCGGAGATGGTGCGAGCAAAATCCAACGATGGCTTTTTAATGCACGATGTTAATCTTGCTACCGCTAACCCTAACCACCCGATTACTAAATTTGCCGTTGGGAATAACGTCACCCTATCCGATAAAGCCGAGAGTAAGTTACAAGATGAATTAGTGAAATTTTATCAACAATACTATTCCGCAAACTTGATGAAAGCGGTGCTTTATTCTAATCAACCGATTGAAAAACTGGCAAAACTTGCAGAACAGACCTTAGGCAAGGTTGAGAATAAAAAGCTCACTGCCCCGACGGTGGATATGCCATTTTTCCGTGCGGAAGATAAAGCGGTGATGATCCATTATAAACCGGTGAAACCCAGCAAGATGTTAGCGATTTCCTTTGATATGCCTGAAGATAAAGCACAGTTTAAGCATAAAACAGGGGCGTATCTCGCTTATGTGTTCAATAATAATACCGATGGCACGCTGTCTGATTATTTGATTAAGCAAGGGCTGTCTGACAGCGGTGTTCAATCGGTCGCGAATGATGATGTTAGTCGCAATCGTGGTGATTTTACCTTTTATATTGAATTGACTGACAAAGGTTTAGCGGAACAAGACAAAATTATCTCGTTAGTTTTCCAGCAAATTGAAGCGGTTAAAAAGGCAGGTATTCAACAGAGCTATTTTGATGAGCTAAAAGAGAGCTTAAGCCAAGAGTTTCAACATCTTCAGACGGAAAAAAGTGGCAATTATGTTGCCGATTTGGTGAGCCAAATGATGAGTTATCCGCTCGAAAATATCATCGACCAGCCTTATGCCATTGAACAAATGGATACGCAGGCGATCAATGCAAAACTGGCAGAGATGACCTTAGCCAACGTGCGTATTTTGCTCGTTGATGATAAAGCGAAAACAGATAAAAAAACCAAATATTTTGAAGCCCCTTATGCCGTGCATAAAATCAGCGAGCAACAAAAGGCAAAATGGCTCGATTTTAGCCAAAATCCTGAGCTTAAACTGCCTGCGTTGAACCCATACTTTGCAACGGATTTTAGCTTAAATGAAAGCGATAAATCTCGCTTAAAACCGCAACTGATTGAAGCAGAACAAGGCACGCAAATCTATGCAATGCCAAGCCACTATTTTGGTAACGAACCGAAAGCAAAAATCTCGTTAGTGCTAGGCATTACGCCAAAAGTAGAAGATCTCAAACAAGCAGTCAGTGCAATGTTGCTTGGCTATATGGGCGATTTAGTCCAAAGCAAAATTGATTTCCAAGCCTCCGTTGCAGGAATGGGCACAAGCGTAGCAATGACAGAAAATGGCGTTGTATTACAAGCGGACGGTTACACCCAAAATTTAGCAAAATTGCTGAAAGATAAGATGGTGTTATTCCAACAATTTACGTTAAGTGAAGATACCTTAGCTCAAGCGAAACAGCGTTATCTTGAAGCCTTAGATCGTGCAGAAAAAGAGAATGCTTTACGCCAAGCAAATGCGGTAATTACTCGTTTCTCCAGTTATCCCTATTTTGAAATGGCAAAACAACGAGCAATGATCGAGCAGATCAGCTTGGCAGATATTCAGCAAATGCGTGAAAAATTGCTGAACAAAGCGACATCATTACGCGTGCTTGCGGTAGGAAATCTTTCAGATAGCCAAGTGAAACAGATTGCAACGGAAGTCGAAACTGTCTTTAGCAATCAAAATAGCCAGATTGATTTAGGACGTTATCTCGACATTAATCAAAGCCAACGCAAGCTAAATCATATCAAGCAGATTTCTCACGAAGATAACGCCTTAACAATCGCCTATTTTCCAAAAGGTTATGATGAGTTACAGGGATTAAGCCGTGTGAGTTTATTAAAAGATATTCTCTCTCGTTGGTATTTTGATGATTTGCGTACAGATAAACAGCTAGGTTATGTGGTTTACGCCTATAACACCCGTATCGGCACTACATCAGGCTTGCAATTTTCGGTACAAAGCCCGACCGCTTCACCAAAAGAGATAATGCAACACAATGAACGCTTCTTTAAAGAAAGTTTGGCTAAACTTAACGCAATGAGTGCCGAAGAGTTTGAAAAATATCGAGCAAGCCTACTTGAAGTGTTACAACATAAGCCGGAGTCCTTAGATCAAGAATTTGCTGAATTTACCACCGATTTCGCACGGGGCAACGGGCGGTTTGACCGCAAAGCAAAAGTGATTGAACTGATTAAACAACTCACGAAACAAGATATTCTTGATTTCTATCAGCAGACCATTATCGACCAAACAGGTTTTGTTTTTGCCAGCCAAGCCGTTGGTAAAAATCCAAAAATTAACCAAGTTGCAGAGCTAAAAGGCTTTGAGAAGGTTGAGAACGTGGAAGCGTTGCAGAAGGGGTTTGAGATTAAGCAGTATTAACTTATTACTTGACAGACAAGCGGTGAGATTAGTTTAAGAATTTGCAAATTTTTCTTCTCATTTCACCGCTATTCCTTTCCCAATTCTATTCCATAATTTGAAAATTTATCATAAATTCAACAAGATAACGTTGTAATGAAAGTGAATAATCTAATCCAATTACAGCTAACAGAAAAGTTTTGTTTTTTATGCGATGAAAACAGCAAAGATAATTGATTGGCTTAGATGCAAGGAGTAAAATTTTTATTGCTCGTGTTCTCTTATTTTTGATCTGTACCCCAAAACTTGGACTCCTAATTTGAGGTGCAGATTATGCCCTATTCATGCATTGAATGATTTGCTTCGCATGGCTAACCAGTTCAACTTTTGGGGAGCAGATCAAAGTTTGGTCAGATTCATGTGGGAGCTTGCGGTAAAAAATGTGATGACTTAAAACAGTATTTGCAAATTTTGTTTTGAACCTCACCGCTTTTTGTTTTTTCCGTATTCATTTTCGTAAATTTCGATTAGAATCTCACCGCTTACACATTCTTATTATAATTTGTTCAAATTTAGAGGAAGAACTATGTCCAAACCAATGAACTTTGTGATGATTTCCCCTCACTTTCCAACCAATTTTGAAACCTTTGCGGTCAGATTGCGTGAAAGTGGGTTTAATACGTTGGGAATTGCAGACACACCTTACGAGCAATTAAGCGAAGGCTTACGCAACTCGCTAACCGAATATTATCGTGTCGATAATATGGAAGACTATGAGCAAGTTTACCGTGCAGTCGGCTATTTTGCGCATAAATACGGTCGTATTGACCGCGTAGAATCGCACAACGAATACTGGCTGGAGCTTGATGCTAAATTGCGTACCGATTTCAATGTCTTCGGTTATAAAAACGAAGATATGTTGGCAATCAAAACCAAAGCTCAGATGAAGGAAGTGTTTCGCAAAGCAGGCTTGAAAGTGGCGAAAGGCCGTGTGTTTAAAGACGATGAAGACGCACGCAAACTGGCTAAAGAACTCAAATTCCCTGTGATCATCAAACCAAACTCAGGTGTTGGGGCGAGCGATACCTACAAAATCAAATCTGTAGACGAATTAGAAGCTTTCTTTGGTTATAAAAATGCCCACGTTGAATACATTATGGAAGAGTTTATCGAAGGCGATATCGTTACCTTTGACGGATTAACCGATAAAGACGGCAATATCGTGTTTTACTCAAGCCTTGAGTATTCTGAAGTAGTATTAGAAACAGTCGAAAAAGATAACGATATGTTCTACTACATTCCACGCGAAATCAAAGAAGATTTAGTTAAACTCGGTCAGAAATGTGTCGATGCATTCAAAGTCCGTGAACGTTTTTTCCACTTTGAATACTTCCGTGTGAAAAAAACGGGCGAATTAATGCCACTTGAAATCAACTGCCGTCCACCAGGTGGTTTAACTATTGATATGTGGAACTATGCAAACGATTTTGACGTATTCAGAGAGTATGCGAATATCGTTAAAGAGAACAAATTCTACTCAAACATTACACACCCTTGGAATGTGGTTTATATCGCACGTAAAGCGAATAAAAACTACAAACACACTATTGATGAAGTATGCCAAAAATACGCAGGTAATATTATCAGCGTTCAAACTGTACCAGGTGTTTTCGCTAAAATTATGGGTGAACACGGTATTTTGGTACGTACTGAAACCATGGAGCAAATGCACGAAATTACCCGCTTTGCTCAAGAGAAGCAGTAATTCCTTTCCTAAGGCAAATTATCAAGTAGGGGCACACTGAGTGTGTCCATTACATTTTTAGAACTTGACAGTAGCGGACACACGCAGTATGTCCCTACTGATATATAAAAGGACAACAATCAATGCACTTTGAAAGACGTAGCCACTGGAGTGGTGAATTAGGACGTGAAATGCATTTCAACGTCTATGGACACGCAGGCAAACCTGTTATCGTATTCCCATCATCAGGTGGAAACCAAAATGAATACGGCAATTTTGGTATGATCGAAGCCTGCCGTTCTTTTATTGATCGTGGCTTAATTAAATTCTATACCCCAGACTCTTTCGACAGTGAATCTTGGCTTGCCGAATGGAAATCGGGACACGATATGGCGCAGGCTCACAACGCTTACGACCGTTATATCATCAATGAATTTGTCCCGTTAATTCGCCACGAATCTCAATGGGGCGGAGCAATGATTGCAACTGGTTGCAGTATGGGCGCTTACCATACGATTAACTTTGCATTACGCCATCCAGATCTCTTTGATACAGCGATTGCTTTAAGTGGCGTTTACGACGCTCGTTTCTTTACCAAAGAGTTCCACGGCGATATGGCAGTTTATATCAATTCACCGATTGATTACCTTTGGAATCAACACGATAGCTGGTTCTTAGATCGTTATCGTCAAAATCATTATATCGTTGCCGTAGGACAAGGTGCGTGGGAAGCACAACATGTTGAAGACACCCGTCGCCTACAAGATGCTTTTAATGGCAAAGGTATTCAAGGCTGGTTCGACTACTGGGGACACGATATGGCACACGACTGGCCTTTATGGCGTCTGCAAATGCCTTATTTCCTTGGGAAGTTGGAAGAGCAAGGGATTATTTAAGAAAAAACACACCGCAAGGTGTGTTTTTTTATGTGCTACAAGCGGTGAGATTTGAATAAAATTTTGCAAATTTGGACGAAATTTTGCAAATTTTCTTTTAGATCTCACCGCTTGTCATTATTGGTGCATCAATGAAAACCGTAAAAACTCGACAAAATGATCCGCCCAGTGCATTTCGTGGTGGATTTCATTCGCCATAATTTTTAGACGAATATTATCGAGAGGATGTCCTGTACGAATTAATGCTTGGTAATAATGCAGCGTACAATCAATATAAGCCTGATTCATATTTGAAATAAAATGTGAATCCACTTCATCGCCTTCATTTGTTCCCACTTGAATAAACACTTTGCTTGAGCGGTTGAGTGGGTGTGTATGAATAAATTCCATAAAAGCAGGTTCGCTAAACCACGAAGCAAGGGAAAATACCCCTAAATGCCCGAATACTTCGGAATATTCCGCGCCCATATAGGCTGTGATAATACCGCCCATTGAGCTACCTGCAAGTAGAGTATGATCACGATCACGTTTAGTTCGGTAATGTTGATCAATAAAGGGTTTAACCGTTTCAACTACCCAACGTCCGTACGCCATCCCATATCCCCCAGCATTTTGGGTTTCAGGGGTAGAGCCTGTGTCTGTTCGCCACGGTCCGTATTCATCAAGGCGATCAGGGCCTGCATTGTCGATGCCAACAATGATCATCTTTGGAAATTCTTTATGATTTTTGATCGTCGGAATCACTTTCCAAGAATGTCCCGAATAAGATTCTTTGCTATAAAAAATATTTTGTCCGTCGTGCATATATAACACAGGATAATGCCCTGCTTCTTCACGATACCCTTTGGGTAAAAGCACACGGATTCGGCGTTGTTGGTTGAGATAAGGTACATTTAGATAATGCTCTCGCATTTCAAGGAAATAATATTGAAGAGGATCTCGCATTGTAAAACTTCTTGGATAAAACAGATAATCGTGCGAAGTATATCACAAATCATCTTTCCCCTAAAAATTTCCCTATCATTTGTAAAAATCCGTTAAAATCTCACCGCTTATCATTATTTAGAGAAAACCAATGCTAAACCAAGTTTCAAACAGTTTGCTGTTACCAAGCGGACTTCAATTATCCGATCTGACGAAAGTGTTAGATCATTTTTCCAGTCGTCAAATTGACTATGCAGATCTCTATTTTCAATTTAGCCAAGATGAGAGTTGGTCGCTAGAAGACAGCATTATCAAAGAAGGTGGCTTTTATATCGACCGTGGTGTCGGCGTGCGTGCGGTGTCAGGGGAAAAAACGGGCTTTGCTTATGCCGATCAAATCTCGCTCAGCCAGCTTGAGCAGTGTGCAATGGCAGCTCGTAGTATTACGCAAGAAAGCGGTCGGTTGTTGGTAAAACCTTTCAAAGAAACGACTGCTATCAAACGTTATGCTTCGATCAATCCCCTTGATACCTTAAGTCGCGAGCAGAAAGTTGAACTATTACACTTAGTCGATAAAGTGGCGAGAGCCGAAGATCCCCGTGTAATTCAGGTGAATGCGAATCTGTCTGCCGTGTATGAAGAAATGTTAGTGTCCGCAACGGACGGCACGTTGGCAGCGGATATTCGTCCGTTAGTACGTTTATCTATTTCAGTGTTAGTAGAACAGAACGGTAAACGCGAACGAGGCAGTGCAGGGGCTGGCGGACGTTTTGGTTTGGAATGGTTCTTAGCACCACACCACACAGGCGACAGCCGTGCTGTCTATCTTGCGAAAGAAGCCGTACGACAAGCGGTCGTGAATTTAGGTGCAGTCGCTGCACCTGCTGGCTCAATGCCGATTGTTCTGGGTGCTGGCTGGCCAGGGATCTTACTGCATGAAGCGGTCGGACACGGTTTAGAAGGCGATTTTAACCGCAAAGAATCGTCAATGTTCACAGGCAGAATCGGCGAACTTGTGACATCACCACTCTGTACCATTGTCGATGATGGCACTGTGCCGAATATGCGAGGTTCGATTACCGTTGATGATGAAGGTGTACCTTCACAACGTAATGTATTGATTGAAAACGGGATTTTAAAAGGCTATATGCAAGATAAGCTCAATGCTCGTTTAATGGGCGTTGCCCCAACAGGTAATGGCCGCCGTGAGTCTTATGCCCACTTACCAATGCCCCGTATGACCAACACCTATATGACAGAAGGCAATCACGAGTTCGACGAGATGATTGAATCTGTGGACTTTGGTTTATACGCTCCCCATTTCAGCGGCGGACAAGTGGACATTACCTCAGGCAAATTCGTATTCTCAACGTCCGAAGCCTATTTAATCGAAAAAGGCAAAATCACCAAACCAGTCACAGGAGCCACCTTAATCGGCAGTGGTATCGAAGCAATGCAACAGGTATCAATGGTCGGCAAAAAAATGGAACTGGATTTAGGTATCGGCACTTGTGGTAAAGAAGGGCAATCTGTACCTGTTGGCGTTGGGCAACCTACGGTGAAGTTGGATAAGATTACTGTGGGGGGAAGGGGGTAGCCTTGCTCGCTAAAACGTACAAGGTTAAGCATAAGTGAGTCACTCTGTGACTCTGGAAGTATGCAGTCCCAGCGGGACTGGCTTATGTGTAAGCTGTGTCGTGCAGGGTATGAAGTCCTTGCACGCTAAAGCGTACAAGGTTAAGCATAAGTGAGTCACTCTGTGACTCTGGATGTGTGACAGTCCCAGCGGGACTGACTTATGAGTAACCCTGTACGGCTGTGCCGTGCAGGGTTGATAATCCGACATCTTTTCTCAAACTCACGATATAGGGCAACTAATAATGGTGCTCTACGCTAATTTTGTGATCCTTCTCGACAAATAAAAAATATCTACTTGATGCCTTGCACGCTAAAGCGTACAAGGTTAAGCATAAGTGAGTCACTCCGTGACTCTGGAAGTATGGCAGTCCCAGTGGGACTGATTTATGTGTAACCCTGTACGGCTATGCCGTGCAGGGTATAAGGTCCTGACACGCTAAAGCGTACAAGGTTAAGCATAAGTGAGTCACTCTGTGATTCTGGAAGTATGGCAGTCCCAGCGGAACTGATTTATGCGTAACTCTGTACGGCTATGCCGTGCAGGGTATTTGTCGGAGGCTAAATGAGTTATACCAAAGCAATTTATCACATTATTTTTCGTACCAAATCGGGCATACCTGCAATTACAGAAAAATACGAAAAAATTTTATATACATTTATTTGTAAGTTTATAAAAGAGAGAAAATCTGTTTTATATCATGTGAATGGGATGCCCGATCATATTCATTTACTTGTCGATTTACATCCAACCATTTCTGTATCCGCATTTGTTCAGCAATTAAAAAATGCCACACACCTTTTAGTTGAACGTCATAAAGAAGAATTTCCACTTTTTACTGCTTGGTCGGTTGGCTATTGTGCTTTGACATATAGTGAACGAGATAAAATGCAGATCATTAATTACATTAAGAAACAAAAGGCACATCATAAAACACAGGATTTCCTTGATGAAGTTAAAGTATTAATGATTGAGAGTGGCATAGAGATTAACGAAAAGTTTTTTGAGAGAGATATCTAGAGTAAAAAGCAGTATCAATGTTTAATCCTGTACGCCTATGCCGTGCAAGGCTATAATAAGCCCCAATTCAAATACAAAGGAAAAACAAAATGGCTTGGGTACAAATTCGTTTAAATAGTACAGATAGAGAAGCTGAGAAGATCAGTGATTTTTTAGAAGAAATTGGGGCGGTGTCCGTGACGTTTATGGACAGCCAAGATACGCCGATTTTTGAACCGTTACCAGGGGAAACTCGTCTTTGGGGCAATACTGATGTGGTCGCATTATTTGATGCTGAAACCGATATGAAAGCGATTGTATCGGCATTGGTGGAAAGCAAACTGGTGACAGTTGATTTTGCACATAAAATTGAGCAAATCGAAGATAAGGATTGGGAACGGGAATGGATGGATAATTTCCACCCGATGCAATTCGGAAAACGTTTGTGGATCTGCCCAAGTTGGCGTGAAGTGCCTGATCCGAATGCCGTCAATGTGATGTTAGACCCTGGTTTGGCGTTTGGTACAGGAACGCACCCGACCACCGCACTCTGTTTAGCGTGGTTAGACGGTTTAGACTTAACGGGTAAAACTGTGATTGACTTCGGTTGTGGTTCAGGGATTTTAGCGATTGCAGCCCTTAAATTAGGAGCAAAACAGGCAATTGGTATCGACATCGATCCGCAGGCAATTTTAGCCAGCCAAAATAATGCTGAAGCAAATGGGGTAGCGGATAGATTACAGCTATTTCTTGCAAAAGATCAGCCGAAAGATTTAATTGCGGATGTGGTGGTCGCGAATATTTTGGCTGGCCCATTAAAAGAGCTTGCGCCACAAATTATCACGCTTGTTAAACCTGAAGGAGATTTAGGGCTTTCGGGGATTTTGGCTACACAAGCGGAATCGGTTTGCGAAGCTTATCAAGATGCCTTTGTGCTTGATCCTGTGGTAGAGAAAGAAGAGTGGTGTCGCATTACGGGCGTGAAGAGAGCTTAATCACATCATAAAAAAACGGTCGGTATTTGCAAAATAATTGCAAGAACCGACCGCTTGTCTTTTTAAATCACCGCACTATTTACGGCATTGACCTAAAATATCTAACTCTTTACGATAAGTTGAGAGCGATAAATTGACATCTGTTGAACCAATCACCGAATGGAAGAAATTATCGTGAGAATAGGTTTTGGTTTTTGCATTTTCTCTCACACAATTTAAATCGAAAGGTTCATTTTTTACCCACTCTTTTGAGAACCACATAATCATAGGGACTTTTGTTTGATATTCAGGCGCAATAGAGTAAGGCGCACCATGTAAATATAAACCATTTTCCCCTAAAGACTCACCGTGATCTGAAACATAAAATAAGGCACTTTCCCATTTTTCATGTTTTTCTAACATAGAAATAATGTTATCTAAGAATTGATCTAAATAAACAATACCATTATCGTAAGTATTAACTAATTCTTCGTTGGTACAGCGACTAATTTCATTAGTATCACAGGTTGGCGTAAAGATTTTTTCTTTATCTGTATAACGTTCATAATAAGTTGGGCCGTGGCTTCCCATGGTATGAACAACAATTACAATATCTTTATTAGTAGATTCTTGTAATGCTTTATCAATTTCAGGTAATAAAATATTATCTAAACATTCCCCATCACGACAAAATTCCGGTAAATTTAATTCAATAATATTTTTCGTTGGCACACGTTCACAGACACCTTTACAGTCACTGTTATTATTTAGCCATACTACATCCATGCCAGCTCGTTGCAGAATATCTAATAAATTGTCCTGTTTATAAGCTTTTGCATTACTGAATTCTTCTTGGGTTAATGCAGAGAACATACAAGGAACAGAAACAGCGGTTGCAGTACCACAGCTGTTCACATTGGTAAAGTTGATCACTTCATTGCCACGAGCAGCCAGTTTAGGTGTTGTTTGACGAGCATAGCCATTTAATCCCCAGTTTTGTGCACGCGTGGTTTCGCCTACAACAAGGATTGAAACATGGCGATAATCATCTGGTTTGTCTAATTTCGCATCAAGCCCAAGTTGAGTATATGGTAAATTATCACGGTAATGATGGCGAATTTTCTTAATACTCGATGCGACAAAGTTAGATGGAGTAATTAAATGTGGCAAACTTTTATTATTACGGAAAAAAGAAGCGTAATCTTGATAATAAAATTTAGCAACACTGAGAATAACAATAACAGAAATCATAATGCTCGCTAAACGAGATAATAATTCTTTCCACCAAGGTTTATATTCAATTTTTACCGCTAAATATAATAAAGTTGGAATAACACCTAAACAAAATAACCATAATAAAAAGGATGGTGTTAATGTTCGAGAGCTTTCTGCAAAATTAGTCTGTAATACATTGTTTAGCATATCTACATCAAAGTAGATATTAAAAAAGAGCGAGTTATAACTGATTGCTGCACTAATTAAAATTAAAAGCGGAATAATAATTTTATGTAGTACAGGAATAGATAAAATATTTAAAATAATATTGAGCGCAACGAAATAAACGAGAGGTATCGTTAATAGAAAATAACTTTCTGGCTGTCCAGTAAAGGGTTGAGCGACTAAGACTTGTTCGTAAAACCCAATATTTAATGCAAGGGTAAAATAAAACGAAACAAGTAGGTTGAGTGTTGTTGAGGATAATTTCCATTTAGGAAGAAAAGAGAGCATAAATAAGCCTTATAAAATGAAATACTGCACTGCTTAGAGAAAAGTTTTTTATTTATGTTCAACTCTTTACATAAAATTTTATTATTTGACGTATAAATGTTTTTTTATCTTTGAGAATTATTTGTAATAAATAAAAAGTCGGATTTGCAAATTTCTCCACAAATCCGACCGGTTGTATTGAAGAAAATTACTTCTTCGTAATTTGTTTTACATCCACTTCTGTTTTACCCCATTCACTATCGACTTTACCGCGAATTTGAATGGTATCTTGTGGGGTGATATTTTGGCCTTGCCATGCACGTTTGCTGACATCAATGGTGATTTCGCCTGTTGCATCTTTAAAGGTGAATTCATCTTTATCAAGCTGTTTAACGATTTGACCTTCTAATAATGCAGGGGTGTCATCACTTGCTTTTAAGGCATCAGCAACGGTTTTTACCGCAAGGCTTTCATCAAAGAAACCTTGTTGGGTTTGACCTTTGCCATCATGGTATCCACCACGGTGACGATCGTCGCCATCGCCTTTTGCCATAGTTACAGTAGAAACGGCTAATAAAGTAGTTAAGATAATTGCTTTTTTCATAGATTACTCCAATGTGTATTTTAAATAGTTATGATGTTTATAGCGAAAGGCGGTTGCCCTTCGTTGATGTGTATTAAACCAAGCAAATCTTAAAAAAAGCTTAAGAAATAAAAAATTTTTTTAAAAAGTTAATTTTTTTGTTAAGGTGTAATTTGATTGCGACAATCAGACAACTTCTGTATAATCTCCAACCTTTTATAAGTTCAGAATTTTGCAAAATTTGGAGTAAAGCATGGCTCGTGTAACCGTACAAGATGCAGTAGAGAAAGTTGGCAACCGATTTGATTTGATTTTAACGGCAGCTCGCCGTGCAAGACAATTACAGCTTCACACACGTGAACCGTTAGTCCCAGAAGAAGGTGATAAGCCAACGGTGATTGCATTACGTGAGATCGAAGAAGGCTTAATCAACAATCAAATTATGGATCAACAAGAAAAATTTGATGCGATTACTCAAGAAGTTGCAGAAAAAGAAGCGATTTCTTTCCTTGCAGATGTGCAAGCGAATTCATAATTAGATCAAGTTAAGTTAAAAATGGACAATGAAATGGGGGATTTACCCTTTTCATTGTCCATTTTTCGTTATACATTATCTATCTTTAATATCTAAGTTGTCATTGTGGTGGAGTATAAAGTGGAACTGTTTGAAAGTCTTGATCGTGTGATTCAAGGGTATTTACCCGCTGATCAAATAGAAATGGTTAAACGTGCTTTTGTGGTAGCAAAACATGCACACGAAGGGCAATTTCGTTCCAGTGGTGAACCTTACATTACTCACCCTGTTGCTGTGGCGTGCATCATTGCTGAGATGAAACTTGATCACGAAGCGGTAATGGCGGCACTTCTGCACGACGTAATCGAAGATACACCTTACACGGAAGAGCAACTTGCCGCAGAATTTGGCACAAGTACTGCTGAAATTGTCCAAGGCGTATCAAAACTAGATAAATTAAAATTCCGTACTCGCCAAGAAGCGCAGGTCGAAAACTTCCGTAAGATGATCTTGGCGATGACCAAAGATGTTCGTGTCGTTTTAATCAAACTCGCCGACCGTACCCACAATATGCAAACCCTTGGGGCGTTGCGTCCTGATAAACGCCAACGCATTGCGAAAGAAACCCTCGAAATTTACACACCATTGGCTCACCGTTTGGGTATTGAACATTTAAAAAATCAATTAGAAGATCTCTGTCTTGAAGCGATGTATCCCCACCGTTATCGTGTGTTAAAAATGGCAGTTGATACAGCAAGGGGATCAAACCAAGCGATGATTCAGCGCATTTCTGAAGAAATTCAGGCTCGCTTGGGAGAGGTTGGAATCAAAGCGCGAGTTTATGGTAAAGAGCGCCATCTCTACTATCTTTACGAACGTATGCGCCAAAAAGCACAACGTTTTAATTCTATTTTAGATATTTACTCATTCCGAGTGGTCGTGGATAGCATTGACAACTGCTACCGTGTTTTAGGGCAAATGCATAGTTTGTATAAACCACGCCCGTTCCAAGTCAAAGATTATATTGCGGTGCCGAAAACCAATGGCTACCAATCGTTGCATACCTCTATGATTGGCCCTAAAGGCGTGCCTGTGGATGTATTAATTCGTACAGAAGAGATGGATCAGGCTGCACGTCTTGGTGTGGCGGCTTTCTGGGGTTATCAAGAGCAAGCCAATATGAGTGTACAAGTCCGTGCGCAACAATGGCTCAAAAGTATCGTGGAAATGCAACAAAGTGCAGGCAACTCAGCGGAATTTATCGAAAACGTTAAATCTGATCTGTTCTCAAGCGACATCTACGTCTTTACTCCGAAAGGTCGTATCGTACAGCTTCCCGCCAATGCGACGGCGGTGGATTTCGCCTATGCGGTACATACTGATGTGGGTGACCGCTGTATTGGTGCAGTGGTCGATCATCAGCCGTATCCACTTTCTCAACCGTTGCAATCCGGGCAAACCATTGAAATTCAAACGGCAGAAAGTCCACGTTTAAATGCGTTGTGGCTGAACTTTGTAGTGACGGCAAAAGCACGATCTTGTATTCGTAATACCTTAAAACGCCAGCAACGTACCGAAGCTATTTCGCTTGGCAGACGACAATTATTATTGTCACTCAATTTGCAAAGTTTTGAGCAAATCGACCCGCTTGTAATAGAAAATGTACTGACAGATTTGAAGTTAGAGCAGTTTGATGATCTGTTAGCCGAAATCGGTTTGGGCAATCAGATTAGTGGCGTGGTGGCTCAACGTTTATCAGGTAAAACCCTAGAGATTGATACGGACGGCAACCCTGAAAATAATCAACCCCTTGCAATTCAGGGTGTAGATAGCGGTTTGATTAGCTTTGCGAAATGCTGTTTGCCTGTGCCGGGGGATGAAATCATCGCTCATATCAGTTCGGGCAAAGGGCTAATGGTTCACTGTTTAACCTGCAAAAATGTAAAAGATGCCGTCACCGATCATCGTTACTATATGCCTGTAAGTTGGGAAATTGCCAAAGATAAATCCGTTGAATTTGAAGCGGAAATCGTGGTCGATATTCTCAATCAACAAGGCATTCTAGCAGGGATTACTTCTGCGATTGCCAAAATGAACAGCAATATCCTTGATATTCACAGCCAACAGCGAGAAGGTGGTGTGTATCAAGTGAAATTGCTAGTAAGTGTAAAAGATAAAGCCCATCTCAATGGCATTTTAGCTAAGCTCAGCCATCTCACTGGTGTAGTACAAGCGGTGAGAGCGTAGTTATTTATATCTATAAAATAAAAGCCAAATAGTTATATTTATTTGGCTTTATAGACGCATATCCATATTAATAATATTTTTAATCTATATTTGTTTAAATATTAATCTTTACCCCTTCTTTTATCTACTGAATAGTTTGTTTGGTTGTTTTTTGTACTCGACATATTCTTCAATGTTTTTAATGGCAGAATCAACAATAAGTGATTGTTTTATGTACTGTTTTTGCGCATTATATCATTTATATTTTTAAGTAAACTTTAATATTTTATGTATGTTAACAGTGTTAAATGTAATGTTTTGTTTTTTATATTGTTGACAATTTGATCTAATCGATCTATAAATGCGCAAGAAAGGCTTGAAATTTGGCCTTTTGTATACAAAAGGGGAGATATTCATCATAGCTGAATATCTCAAAAGACTTGAGTAACAATTACACTCATTCATCTTATATAAGGTTATGAAACTATGAACAAACATTCACTTGTAAAATTTAGTTTGACGTTAGTCTCTGCAGCAGTATTAGCAGCGTGTTCAAGCGGTGGTTCATCAAATAATGATGCAGCAAATAATGATGCAGCAAAACAACAAGCAGCTCAGCAACAACAAGCAGCAGAGGCAGCAGCAAAAGCTAAAGCAGAAGCAGAGGCAAAAGCTAAAGCAGAAGCAGCAGCTAAAGCAGCAGAAGCAAAAGTAGCAGCAGCACAATCTGTTGGTCACAAATTAGTGAAAAAAACAGAGTCAAATTTTATCTTAAGAAATGGTGAGTCACGAACTGCGACTTCATCACGTTCAACTGGTCGTTCAGATAATATGGCTGTGGAATTATATAAAAGCTTAGATACTGTTGTTGTATCTGTTCCATATAACTCAGATGGATCAGTAAATACCAAAGCTCCAATCGGCTATGTTGAAGACTTTGATTTCCGTGGCAACACAGATAACACACGTGGTGCACATACTTTAAATCACATTTATAAAACAGCTAATGGTGCAACAACTTCTGGTGCAGCACGTGGTGCTCACAACGATACGACAAAAACTGACACTATGGGTCAACAACAAGGTAACGTGTTAGTTTACCAAAAAGGCCGTACTAACTACATCCCAACAGATGATAAAGTTGTATCTGGTAAAGAAGGTTTCACAGCAAGTGACACTTTCCGTGATCGTTCAAACACCGTTGCTGAAGTTTATGGCCATAGAACGTTTGTAGCTGGTAATTCAGTTGCTGGTAACGATGCAGGTAAACAAGCGGCATATATGAAAGATTTTGGTGCAGATGTTGTAGCGAATAACGCTCCATTCTTAACAAAACAATCAAATGGTAACTATGCAGATGGTCAGTTAGAATTCGTTCAATACGGCCGTGTGACATCTAAATTACACGACGTAGATCCTGCGTCTGTCAAAAAAGGTGTAAATGTTGGTGAACGTGGTACAAGCGTAGTAAGTTATGCAGATTACAACACTAAAGGTTCTGAAAATAGCTACTTCTATCGTGGTGTGAATGATACTGCGTATGATGCAAACTTAACAGCTAAATTATCAAAAGCGTATTACAACAAAGATGCTGCTGAGGGTAAATTAACCTATCAAGGTCACGCGGTAACTTATGGTTTCACTCACGTAGCTCCTGATGCAGGAAATAAAGTTGCAGATGTTCCAAATGCTGTTGGTCAAAAACCAACCGTTCAGGCACATTTAGTAAGCGGTACACACGCACACGCTACTATTGATTTAGCAAGCAAATCTGTAACAGGTAACCTATATGATGTATGGTCTGTAAACAACCAGAAATCTAACCAAGATATTGCTACCTTTACTGGTACGTTAGCAAATAACGGTACGATTGCTGGTACATCTACCCGTGTACAAGATAAGGCTGCAGGTACATTTAACGGTAACTTATTCGGCTCACAAGCTCAAGAGTTAGGTGGTGCGTTAGCAAGTAAAGCAACTGATGCTGCTAAGAGCTGGGGTGCGGTATTTGGTGCACAAGTACAAGAAACTCCATATCAAGCTCCAGTAGAACCTGAAGCGAAACCTTCACGTTGGGGTGTTCAAACTGACGCAACAAACTAATTGTTGAACAGTTCTTAAGAAAAAATAGTCCAAGTTTTTGGACTATTTTTTTTAGTATAGATAATAAAAAATGCGATAAATATTAAAATAGGTAATCTTTATATGATTTTAGATATACTTACATTTGTCGTAAATTAGATAAGGAATCATATGAAAAGAGTAATATTTTACCCGCTAGTTTTAGGAGTTATGCCATTAACGGTATTTTCAAATACGTTAGCGGAGAGAGACCCCTCTCAAACAGAAGTGAAAGCCACATCGGTAGTTGATTCAGCAGATGTCAAATTAGGTGCGTTAAGACAGCAAGCGATTTCTACTGGGCAACAAGAAAAAGAGGGCTATGTTCTTCAATATACTGGTACACAATTAGTTGAATCACCAGAAATTTTAGAAGATCTTTTTCTCAAAGCATTAGTTACCCCAAATAAAGATATTTTACCTATTTATGTTAAATTATATAAGTTGGTGCCAACAAAAGACCAATCACTAATTGATTGGGCGAATGCTATTTTATTAAGAGAACAAGATTTAGATGAATCCGTAGGGGCTTATCGTAACTTGTTAACTAACTTCCCAGATAATAATTATATTCGCTACCAACTTGCTGAAACTTTATTTTATAACCAAGAATATGAGGCTGCTAAAAGCCAATTTGAAAAATTAAGAAGTGTTTCTAGCTTATCAGATCAAGATCGTATTGTATTTGATGGATATATTGAGGCGATCAACGGTAAAGAAGATTGGAATTTTGCTTTTGGCGCAACATTTTTAAATGATAAAAATTTAGGCAATTCGGCTAAACCAGGTACTAAAATTGTATTTCCTAATGGTTCTTCTGTTACTTATAATTCAGAAAGACAAAAAGGCCAAGGGATCTCTGCTTGGTTATCGGCAGATAAACAATGGCGTTTGAGTGGTAAGAAGTATTTAGCTTTTAAATCAAGCTTATCGAGCAAATATTATTGGAATAATAAAAGCTACAATGATGTAAATGCAAGCGTTGGTTTAGGAATTGGTTATGCTGATGCTCGCTTTAATATTGAATTTACTCCTAACATTAGTAAACGTTGGTATGCAGGCGGGTTAAATTCGGGTAAAGCACTTAAGCAATATTCCGATACTTACGGTGCGGATTTGTCTTTAAGTTATTGGCTATCTCAGAAATTTAAATACTCATTTAATTATAATTATGGGTATGATATGTACAATAAAGTAAGCAATAATAACCAGTATCGTGGTGCATCTCATGGAGTTGTAAATGCAATTCTATATATTCCAAAACCAACACAATACTGGTCTTTGGCGTTAGATTTAAATAAAAAATATGCTCAAGACAAAACAAATGCTTATAATAGAATCGGCTCAAGATTGACTTGGGGACAAGAATGGCCTTACGGTTTTTCTACTTCTACAACATTGGGTATAGCGAAGAGAAATTATAGAGGAATGACGTTCTTTGGTAGTAAGCAGAAAAATACCGAATATTCTGCAGGAGTGTCTTTATGGCATAAAGATGTACATTTTATGGGGTTAACGCCAAGAATTACATTTAACTACACAAAAATAGACAGTAACATTCCTATTTATTCTTATGATAAATCACAAATATTATTGGATGTAAGTAAATCTTTCTAAATGAGACATAATAAAAGGGGATTGCAAAATTTGCAGTCCCCTTTGTTCTTTTATACAATCAAGCGGTCATTTCTTACAAAAATTTTGCAATGAGCCAACAACTATTAGACGGTGTACCGCTAACCGCCCTTTCGGGTGTTGGGGCGGCGATTTCAGAGAAACTCAGTCGGATCGGCATTAATAATGTGCAAGATCTGCTGTTCCATTTGCCGATGCGGTATGAAGATCGTTCTCGGATCACGCCGATTGCCGATGTTCGTCCTGAAAGTTTTGCGACGGTTGAAGGCTTTGTGCAACTGACGGAAGTACAATTCGGTCGTCGGCCGATTTTAAGTACCACGATTTCTGACGGCACGAGCAAAATTACCCTGAAATTCTTTAATTTCAATGCGGGAATGAAAAACAGTCTGGCGACTGGCGTAAGGGTCAAAGCCTTTGGTGAGATTAAACGTGGTCGCTTTATGGCAGAAATTCATCACCCTGAATATCAAATTATTCGGGGAAACCAACCGCTTGAACTGGCGGAAACATTGACACCGATTTATCCGACGACCGAAGGCTTGAAGCAAGCCTCTTTGCGTAAATTAACCGATCAAGCCTTAGCGTTACTTGAGCGTGTGCAAGTGGCAGAGTTACTTCCCGATGAATTTAATCCACATAAATATAGTCTGAAAGAAGCCTTGCAGTTGTTGCATCGACCGCCGCCGAGTGTGTCGTCCGAATTGTTAGATAAAGGCGAACACCCTGCACAAAAACGGCTGATTTTTGAAGAGTTGTTGGCACATAATTTGGCGATGCAACAGGTGCGAATGGGTGTGCAACAACATTTTGCCGAACCGCTACGTTATCAAACCGATTTGAAACAACGCTTTTTGGCGACTTTGCCGTTTCAGCCGACTAACGCTCAAAGCCGTGTAACCGCAGAGATTGAACAGGATTTGGCGAAACCTTTCCCGATGATGCGACTGGTGCAAGGCGATGTGGGTTCAGGCAAAACCCTTGTGGCGGCATTGGCAGCGCTGCTGGCGATTGACAATGGTAAACAGGTGGCGTTGATGGCACCGACCGAAATTCTTGCCGAGCAACACGCCCATAATTTTGCCAACTGGCTACGACCTTTTGGGATCGAAGTGGGCTGGTTAGCCGGCAAGGTGAAAGGCAAAGCGAGAACCGCTCAGTTGGAAGCGATTAAAAACGGCGATGTGCAGATGATTATCGGCACGCACGCCCTGTTTCAAGATCAGGTCGAGTTCAATAATTTGGCGTTGGTGATTATTGATGAACAACACCGCTTCGGCGTACATCAGCGTTTAACCTTACGAGAAAAAGGGGCGAAGGGCGATGTCTATCCGCACCAGTTGATTATGACCGCAACGCCTATTCCACGCACCTTAGCGATGACTGTCTATGCGGATTTGGATACGTCCATTATTGATGAACTACCCCCAGGGCGAACGCCGATTACGACGGTGGCGATTTCAGAAGATCGCAGAGATGAAGTGGTTCGCCGTGTTTATCAAGCCTGTAAAAATGAAAAACGCCAAGCCTATTGGGTTTGTACGCTGATTGATGAGTCGGAAGTATTGGAAGCACAAGCGGCGGCGGCGATTGCCGAAGATTTGCAACGAGCCTTGCCCGATTTGCTGATTGGTTTGGTTCACGGGCGAATGAAACCGCAAGAAAAACAAGCGATTATGGCGGAATTTAAGGCGGCAGATATTGATCTGTTGGTGGCAACAACGGTGATTGAAGTGGGTGTAGATGTGCCGAATGCCAGTTTGATGATTATCGAAAATTCTGAACGTTTGGGGCTGGCACAGTTGCACCAACTGCGTGGGCGTGTCGGGCGTGGGGCGACGGCTTCCCATTGTGTCTTGATGTACAAAGCCCCATTGGGTAAAATTTCATCTAAGCGGTTACAGGTGCTGAGAGATAGCCAAGACGGTTTTGTGATTGCTGAAAAAGATTTAGAAATTCGTGGGCCAGGCGAAGTGCTAGGCACAAAACAGACGGGAATGGCAGAGTTCAAGATTGCAAATTTAATGCGAGATCGTAAGATGATCCCGTTGGTGCAGAGCTACGCTAAACAGCTAACGTTAAAATATCCCGATACAGCTAAACAGCTAATTCGCCGTTGGCTTGATGAAAAGACGATTTATAGTAATGCGTAAGCGGTGAGATCCACATATTTTTTTGCAAAAAGGAGAAACGATGAAAACAGATCAAGACATTTTAGACAGAGCATTAAGCAAACAGGCTGAGTTTGATAAAACTGCTCAAATCACCCTTGTTGGTCACTCGCTATTTGATATGTGGTCAGATATGGAACAAGGCACGCCGAATATTGCAGGTAAAACGGTGGCAAATTTGGGGTTGTCTGGCACTAGCACCCGTCAATACCTTGATGTGATTGTTAAAGGTAATTTAATCAAACAGTTAGGCGAAGATGTATTTATCTTTTTAGGGGTGAATGACATTGTAAAAGAACCCGACTATTCGCCGAAGCAAGTATTAGATTGGATTAACGAGATTGTGTCAGCCTTTAAAACATTAGCCCCAACATCTCGCTACTATTTATTAGAAGCAACCCCAGTGAATAACATTGCGACCACGGACAATCCTGCGATTTTGGCATTAAATCAATACCTTGAAGCACATTGCCCTGCCGATATTCGTTATGTGAAAACGTGGAATGCTTTTGCCAACGAAGAAGGCAAATTGGACTTAAATCTGTGTCACGACGGATTGCACTTTACTCAGCAAGGCTATGATGTGTTAGAGCAGATTTTGCTCAAACAGCTAGGGGCTTAAATGCAGGATTTCGAGCAGTATCGAACCTTATTAGCCACATCTGCTTGGCAAACGGCGGAAACGGGTTTGCCAAGCCAAGTTGCAGAATGGCTGTTACATACGAACTCTTTAACTGAAAAGTTGCAACAAATTTGCCAAAGGCTAGAAGTTGATGTGGTGCAACAGGGCTGGCAAGCGGTCGGTTTTGAGCAACATTTTGCCAAAATGTGGGTGCGAGAAGTGGTGTTAAGCGGTGATGATAAAGCGTGGATTTTTGCTCAAACGTTATTAGCGGAAGAAACGATTAAGAATGTGGCACAAGCTGTTTTAACCCTAGGGGATAATCCCATTGGTTTGTGGCTGTTCCCGCAAAATCCACAGCGTTTAACTTTGGAATGGTGTCAAGACAAACAGACAGGCTTATATGCTCGCCGTTCAACTTTACTACTCAAAGGTTATCCGTTAGAAATTCGAGAACTGTTTTTGCCACAATTTTCATTTGAAACCACATCAAGAAAGGCGTAGCATTCGTCCGAATTTCTTTAAGTACGAAATATAATGAAACCAACAATTCTTCTTTACGACTCAGGAATGGGTGGTTTGACTATTTACGATGCCATTCGTGAAAGTCTGCCAGATGCCCATTATCTCTACTGTTTTGACAATGCGTATTTCCCTTATTCTGAAAAATCAGAAGCAGTGCTGATCGAACGAGCGGTGAGTATTGTGCAAAAAATTGCAGAAAACTATCCGCTTGATATGGTGGTTGTCGCTTGTAACACTGCCAGTACGGTGGTGCTACCAGCCTTGCGAGAACGGTTTGCAATGCCGATTGTCGGGACTGTGCCTGCGATTAAACCTGCTGCCCAAATTTCCCAAACTAAAACCATTGGCTTGCTTGCAACCAAAGGCACGGTAACACGCCCTTATGTTGATGAGTTGATTGAACGCTATGCAAAAGAGTGTGTGGTAGAACGTATTGGTTCAACGGACTTGGTGGAAATTGTCGAAGAAAAACAGCAAACGGGTTCGGTGGATATGCAACGATTGCAAAAAGTTGTTGCAGAATGGCAATCAAACCCGACATTAGACACGGTGATTTTAGGTTGTACACATTTCCCATTAGTCAAAGAAGAGTTGCAACAACTATTACCACGGGTGAGTTTTTTTGTTGATCCAGGCAATGGGATTGCGAACCGTGTGGTGAGCTTGTTGCAAGATGTGAAGATTAAAGTGGATAACGAAAACAAAGAAAATCAGGCATTTTGTACGCAAAACAGTGAAGACTTCCTAAAAAGAGAAAAGGTAATGCAGAATTGGGGATTTAAACGCTTAAATGTACTGAATTTTGACGAAAAATAATTTTGTTTAAAATCAATGGGTTATATCTTATGGTTTTTAGTTTTTGGTGAAAAACAAAACATTTAGAAAAAAACTTTAAAAAAGTACTTGCGTTGGTTTTGAATTTCTCTATAATGCGCACCACACAACGACGCGCTGTTGTGAAGTATTAGATAGACAGTGCGTCGTTCTTTTTTGCTCTTTAACAATATATCAGACAATCTGTGTGGGCACTTGTTGATTGACTTTGTTTGAAAAAAATTAATTTTAAAACTTGAGTCTTGATAAGTGCTTAACTTGAAATTCATATTAAGTGATTTTTTATAGTCAGTGCATATTGAGCGATTAAACTTTTTGAATTGAAGAGTTTGATCATGGCTCAGATTGAACGCTGGCGGCAGGCTTAACACATGCAAGTCGAACGGTAGCAGGAGAAAGCTTGCTTTCTTGCTGACGAGTGGCGGACGGGTGAGTAATGCTTGGGAATCTGGCTTATGGAGGGGGATAACTACGGGAAACTGTAGCTAATACCGCGTAGTATCGGAAGATGAAAGTGTGGGACCGTAAGGCCACATGCCATAAGATGAGCCCAAGTGGGATTAGGTAGTTGGTGGGGTAAAGGCCTACCAAGCCGA
>NZ_CABFKH010000008.1 GCF_901764975.1 Actinobacillus indolicus
ACCGATGTGTCCGCCCAGACAATACGAATAAGGGCGGACACATCGGTCCGCCCCTACTTTGTCACTATCATTTGTTAAAATATACTTCCTAGTGTTATATTGTAATCGTTTGGCTACAAAACTCAACTTATTCATTTACCCCTATCCCCTGATACCAAGGACTAAAGCGGTTTCTTGCGGTGGAAATGTTGTAATTATCTGAATAGAAATCGACTTGGATCATTCCCACTTGAGCAGTATTAAGCCACTTCACTTGATACTGCTCAAGCCGTTGAATAACTTGACTATTTGGCATTTTCCACGGGTTCCAACGCCCAGCCGAAATAATCGCCCAAGTGGGTTGGGTGTGAGCTAACAAAGTTTGGCTGGTACTGGTTTTACTGCCGTGGTGCCCTACTTGAAGAAAATCGATCTTACCGATCTGGCTTGCATATTGTCGTTCTTCCGCAATCCCACTATCCCCAGTAAGAAGCAATCTATATTGCCCTATCGACACTCGTAATACACAAGAGTGTTCATTTTTAGCTCGCTCACTGAGTTGCAAAGGATAAATCGCCTCAAGGTGCATTGTGCCGAATTGCCACTGATTGCCTGCCACACAAGGCTCTGCGACTTGGCGACTATAATGATTTTTACCTGAAAGGATCAAACGTGCATTTGGGTAGGCTTGCAGTAATGGCAAAACGCCCCCTGCGTGATCGTTATCATCGTGGCTAACAAAAATAGCTTCGACCACTATCCCTTCACGGCGTAAATAGGGCAGTATTTCCAATTCCGCCATTGTGCCACCTTGCCACGCAACGCCTGTATCATAAAGAATAGCTTTCTGTTTGCCTTGATGTTGATAAATCAATCCCATTGCCAACCCTTGCCCCACATCGAAATTCACCCATTTTACAAGCGGTGGTTTAAGTGTATCTTTTACAAAATGAAATCCGATCCACAATCCTAAAGGCAATGCTACGGTTGCCAACCCATAACGGATAGAAAAACGTTGCTGAACAGCACCATATAATCCCATTAAAATCAATAAATTAAGGCAGATTAATCCCCATTGTTGAGCGACACTTAAATAGAGCCAATGGTGGGAAAATGGCTCAATCCACGCTATTCCCCACTTTGCAATTTGATGGCAGAGCCACCAAGTTTGAAATAGGTTATCTGTTAATAAACTAAATAAAATCAATGGGATAAGAATAAAGCTATAAAGTGGAACAATGATAAGATTGGCTAGCAAAGCAAAAGGCGATGTGCCATCAAAAAAACTGAGTTGGATCGGCGAAAACACCAGCCAAATGCCTAGCTGCAAATGAAACAGCTCTAACAGCAACTTCATTACTCGATTTTGCATATTTTTGACAAAATCAAACCGCTTGAGTGGAAAAGCCTGATACCAAATAATTAGACTAGCAACAGCCAAAACAGAGAGCCAAAAACTATCGGACAGTAACGTCAGCGGATCAAAAACAGCCAACAACACCACGCCCCGAAGCCATAACTGCCACGGTGTATAATGGCGACGAGCATATTGCACCAGCAAAACCAATGAAATCGCCACCATTGCCCGTACCGTTGGAATTTGAAAGCCTGCCAAAAAGCTATATCCCAACGCCACACACCACCCTACTCCCCTTGCGAAATACAAGGACAATCCTACCGCTTTCAGGCAACGAAACCGCAACAATAGCCACTGCCCAGCTTTCGCCACCCAAAAAGCTAACAGATACACCAGAACAATATGTGAGCCTGAAATTGCAATCAGATGTGCGGTTGTTGTTTGTTGAAAGATCGCCCAATGACTTTGACTTAACCACGCCCGTTCACCAAAAGCAAGGGCGAGCAGTAACCCTTGTGTTGCAAAAGGGGCTGTCTGCTCTCGCATATGTTCAAGCCAAGTTGCACGCCAGCCTTGTTGTTCACCTACTTTTACTGCTTTTTTGATCGTGGCTGTTGCTGAAATATGCTGAGCCACATACCATTTTAGTCGATCAAAATTGCCATCATTTAAGCGAGCGGACAAAGGCTTCAATGCCAGTTCTGTGTTATAATTTGCTTCCAGTATCAATGGCGTATTTGCTTGCCAATTGACATAAACATAGTCCCCATTAGCACGCTCTACAATGGCAGTTTGATACTCTTGCTGTTTTAAAATTTGCTTCACTAACACCCGCTCTTGCACCTTAACAGCAGTCTGTTCCTGATGTTTTTTTGCAAGTTGCATAATCTGGGCGTAACTCACCGCTAACACACCACCCAACAGCAAGATCCCCAATTTCCCACGCCATACTCCCCATAATGCAAGGGCAAGAGAAAATACCACCACATAGCCAAGCCACGAAGCAGGCAGAACAATCAACGGCAATAAACCGAAAAAGAGCATTAAACAGACACGATCAATAGACATCATCAACATACCTAATCAAAGAGATCACAGTATGCCAATGATGAAAAGAGAGAAAAGTAGAAAAATAATGTTTTTCGACGGGGATCACAAAAATAAATAAAGAGGCTATTGCCCCTTTATTTCATCAGAATAAATTTTATTTATTCTCATCCGCCATACTTACCGCTGCGGTAAATAGTACGTCCGTTGATGAGTTAAGTGCTGTTTCAGCTGAATCTTGGATAACACCAATGATGAAACCAACACCGATTACTTGTGCTGCAATATCATTTGGAATGTTGAATAAGCTACACGCAAGTGGAATTAACAATAATGAACCACCAGCCACACCCGATGCACCACATGCACAGATTGAAGCGACAAAGCTTAATAAAATTGCAGTCCAAAGATCTGGTGTAATACCTTGTGTATAAGCCGCTGCAAGCGTTAATACGGTAATGGTGATTGCTGCACCCGCCATGTTAATGGTTGCACCAAGTGGAATAGAAACTGAATAGATCTCTTCTTTTAAACCTAAACGTTTTGCTAATCCCATGTTTACAGGGATGTTTGCCGCAGAACTACGGGTAAAGAATGCTGTTACACCACTTTCACGTAAGCAAGTGAAAGTTAGTGGATATGGATTGCGACGAATTTTCCAATAAACTAATAATGGGTTGAGGATAAATGCCACAATCGCCATTGCACCAAGTAAGACCGCGAGTAAACGAGCATAGCCCACAAAGGCATCGGCACCATTCGTTGCCATAGTTTCAGCCAC
The DNA here is from genome assembly GCF_901764975.1 of Actinobacillus indolicus. Taxonomy (GTDB): domain Bacteria; phylum Pseudomonadota; class Gammaproteobacteria; order Enterobacterales; family Pasteurellaceae; genus Glaesserella; species Glaesserella indolica_B. The sequence continues at coordinate 3,165 of NZ_CABFKH010000008.1, forward strand.
TAAGCCGAATACACCGATTGGTGCAAAAGCAATAACCACTTTAACTACAAATGAAACTGCATCGGCAATATCATTTAAGAACACTTTTGTACTTGGCGCAGCATGACGTAATGCAATACCTAAACCAATAGACCATGCAAGAATACCGATAAAGTTACCGTTAGTAATTGCACCTAATGGGTTATCCACTAAGTTAAAAATAACGGTTTTTAACACTTCACCTACACCTTGCGGTGGCGCTAGACCATCTGGGCTTGCAACTAATTCTAATGTTGTTGGGAAAAGATAGCTTAATACAACTGCGGTCACAGCTGCAATAAAGGTACCTAACACATACATAACTAAAATAGGTTTTAGACGACCATCTGTACCGATCTCTTTATTTGCAATCGCCGAAATAACTAATGCAAAAACAAGGATTGGTGCGATCGCACGTAATGATTTAACGAAGAATTGGCCTAATACACCAACACTTTTCGCCCACTCAGGATTAACTACAGCGAGTAAAATACCGAGTACAAGAAAAATAGCGATACGTAAAACTAAATTACCGCCTAAGATTTTGGAAGATAACGAATTACTCATAAAATTTCCTGTAAGACAAAAATAAAATAAACGGCTAGCCGTCTATTCACCTAAAATAAAGGAGTTTGTGAGATTAGCGGAAAAAATGTCAGAATGGAATAGACAAGCGGTAATTTTTGTAAAGATTTTTGCAAAGATGGAACTTTTTTAAAAATATCCTATACAAGATTTATATTCAATATTTCAGCAAATACATCAATAATCTGTTTCCGATACGTCTTTATTTCAGGTAAAATGTTCGCAATTTTTTACATTTATCACGAGAATTTAATGAAACCCGAAAATAAAGCAGATTTTCAGCGTATTATTCGTGCAACAGGCTATTCAATGAAAGGTCTGAAGAGTGCATACATCCATGAAGCTGCATTTCGTCAAGAAGTGTGGCTTTCTTTTTTTATGATTCCGCTAGGATTCTATTTAGGAAATGGATCAATTGAGAAGATTTTATTGGTTGGTTCTGTACTATTAGTTCTAGTAGCTGAATTGCTCAATAGCGCAGTGGAATCTGTGGTTGACCGCATTGGCCCTGAGTATCACGAATTATCTGGTCGTGCGAAAGATATTGGTTCAGCTGCAGTCTTTGTTGCTATGCTCATCACAGGATTAACTTGGTTACTCATTCTATTTAGCTAGTTTTTACTTATTTTATTGCTCAATAAAAGGAAACACTATGAAATTTAACAAAACATTACTCTCTCTTGCCTTAGTAAGCTCCACTGCGATGGCTTATGAAACGGATAAAACCTATAAGTTCACCGTTTTACACTTAAATGATACCCATGGCCATTTCTGGAAAAATGATAAAGATGAGTATGGTTTTGCAGCCCAAAAAACAGCGATTGAAAATATTCGCAAAGAGGTCGCTGAAAAAGGCGGTGAAGTACTTTTAGTTCACGCTGGCGATTTCAATACAGGCGTACCTGAGTCTGATATGCAAAATGCAAAACCAGACATTGAAGGCTTAAATATGCTGGGTGTGGATGTTGCCGTACTTGGTAACCACGAATTCGACTATCCATTACAAATTCTTGATATGCAAGAAAAATGGGCTAAATTCCCATTTATTTCAGCAAACGTGATCAATAAGAAAACCAACAAACACTTGGTTAAACCTTATGTGACCTTTGATAAATCTGGATTAAAAATTGCTGTTCTAGGTTTAACCACCGAAGATACTGCAAAATTAGGTAACCCAGATGTAACAGACAATGTGACATTTAACGATCCGATTAAAACCGCTAAAGCAACCTTAGCAGAAGTTAATAGCCAAGAAAAACCAGATGTACGCATTGCATTAACACACATGGGCTATTATTACGATGCACAACACGGTATGAATGCACCAGGTGATGTGACCTTAGCTCGTACATTAGATAAAGGCGCATTTGATGTGATTGTGGGTGGACATACTCACGACACCGTTTGTGTTGATGAAAAAGGCGTATTTAAAGCTAAATATACCCCAGGTGAAGAGTGTAAACCTGACTTCCAAAACGGTACTTGGATTGTTCAAGCGGGTGAATGGGGTAAATTCTTAGGTCGTGCTGACTTTGAATTTAAAAATGGCGAAACAAAATTAGTTAAATATGAACTTATCCCAATCAACCTAAAACAAAAAATTAAGTTAGAAGACGGTAAGAGCGAATATAAACTCTACCAAGCTGAAATCCCAGAAAATAAAGCCGTATTCGATCACTTGAAAAAATATCAAGATGAAGGCGATAAACTCTTAGGCGTGAAAGTGGGTGAAGTGAAAGGCGGAAAACTAGAAGGTGATCGTAAAGTGATCCGTTTCCACCAAACTAACTTAGGTCGCTTAATTGCACAGTCACAAATGGAACGTGTCAAAGCAGATATTGGTATCATGAACTCTGGTGGTATTCGTGCTTCAATTAACGAGGGCGATGTCACTTATAAAGATATTTTAACGGTTCAACCTTTCGGTAATATGATTGCAACTGTTGATCTTACTGGTCAAGAGTTACTCGATTACTTAAATGTTGTTGCACTAAAAGATGTTGATATGGGTGCGTATCCACAATTTGCAGGTGTTTCAATGGTCGTTGACCGTACTGCAAAACAAGTTTCAGAGGTGAAAATTGGTGGTAACCCCCTCGATCTCAACAAAAAATATAAAGTGTCTGTACCAGATTACTGTGCGGCAGGTGGTGACGGTTATCCAATCCTGAAAAAACACCCAAGCTATGTGAATACAGGCTTTATTGATGCTGAAATGTTGAAAAAATACTTTGAAGAGAATTCACCGATTGATGCGTCAAAATATGATCCAAAAAATGATGTGATCTTCAAATAACTTACAAGCGGTACGTTTTGTCTTAAATTTTGCAAAACGTACCGTTTCTCTTTTTGTAAAATTTCACCTAAAACTCACCGCTATGATCGACAGCCAAACACTTAAAACCGAGCTTACCGAATTCACACTTCAACAAAAACAACATTTTACGAGCCAAAATGTCCTTGATTTACTTAAACAACGTAGTGACTTTTACGATGCCTTGCTACTCAAGCTATGGCATCAATTTGGTTTTAGTGATCGGGCGGATCTCGCCTTAGTCGCTGTCGGTGGCTATGGCAGACAAGAGATGTTTCCGCTCTCTGATCTTGATATTTTAGTGTTAAGTGAAGTCCCGTTGGATGAACAGACACAATATCAACTCAATACGCTGTTTAATTTACTTTGGGATAGCAAGTTGCAATTAGGGGCAAGTATTCGAACATTAGAAGAGTGTATCGAAGTTGGCAAAGCGGAAATTTCCGTGGCAACCAATATGTTTGAAAGCCGTTTTCTTATCGGCAATGAACAACTTTGGCAACAGCTTATGGAGCGCCTATTCCATTCAGATTTTTGGCCGATTCAAAATTTTTTCACCGCGAAAGTCGAAGAAAAAAATGAACGCTACGCTCGTTATCACAATACCAGCTATAACCTTGAACCCGATTTAAAACATAGCCCAGGTGGATTACGAGATCTACATCTACTCTCTTGGATTATGCTACGCCATTATGGACTTCACAGTTTAGAAAGTCTCTTTGAAAAAGGATTACTCTATCCCGAAGAATATTTTGAATTACAACGTGCACAACAGACACTATTTCGTATGCGTTTTGCCTTACATCTGCAACTTAAACGCTACGATAACCGTCTGCGCTTTGATCGCCAACTGCAATTAAGCGAACAGCTAGGTTACCAAGGAGAAAGCAATCGAGCAGTTGAAACGATGATGAAAGCCTTCTTCCAAGCGACACAATCTATCTCCATCTTAACCCAACTGCTTCTTGATCATTTTGAACAAGAAACCTTACGACCTTTGCAAAAAAATGAGCCAAAGCAACCGCTTGATCGCCACTTTTATCTTCAGGGAAATACCCTAATTTGTAGTAACCCGCAACTATTCAAACAACAGCCAGAGTCAATTTTAGATCTCTTTTTCCATTTAACAGAGCACACTCAAGCCGTTGCAGAAACCACCACATTACGTCAGCTCCGCTTGGCATTACAAAGTATTTCTCAGCCCCTTTGTGAACTTCCACAGGCTAGAACGCGCTTTATTCAGCTCTTTTCCCAACCACAAGTTGTGAAACGAGCGATTGTCCCTATGCACCAACTTGGCGTACTCACTGCCTATTTGCCACAATGGAAAGGGATTCAAGGGTTGATGCAGTTTGATCTGTTCCATATTTATACCGTCGATGAACACACTATCCGAGTGATGCTAAAACTGGAAAGTTTTTTACAAGCAGAGAATGCGGAACAACATCCGCTCTGTTGTAAGATTTTCCCTTTACTGCCAAATCGCCCATTACTCTATTTATCTGCCCTTTTTCACGACATCGCCAAAGGCAGAGAAGGCGATCATGCGACAGTCGGTGCAGTAGATATGAGAGCCTTTGCTGAACAACACGGTTTTAACCAAGCAGAGACCGATTATATGTCATGGCTGGTAGCAGAACACTTAACCATGTCAATTACTGCTCAACGCCGTGATATTCACGATCCCGATATCGTCAAAACCTTTGCAAAAATTGTCGGAAATCCGACCGCTTTATCTGCGCTCACCTGTCTCACAGTGGCAGATATTTGTGCAACCAATGAAACTCTTTGGAATGACTGGAAGCGTTCGCTTTTTATCAAACTCTTTCAGTTTACCGAACAGCAATTACAACTGGGTGACGAGCAAGCTCTCGACCAACAAAAGCTAAGCGAAGAACATCGCCAACAGGCTTTTGAACAATTAATGCAAGTCATTTCAGCAGAACATCACGACTTATTAACGCAATTTTGGCAAAATTGCCCTGATAGCTATTTTATCCGCCACAGCCCAACCCAGCTCTATTGGCATGCCTTGCACTATGTGCAAAATCCACAGCTACCTATGGTACTGATTAGCAATCAATATGCCCGTGGCGCAACGGAGATCTTTATTTATTGCCAAGACCAAGCTCAACTTTTTGCCCGTATTGCCCAAACGCTTAGTCAAAAGAAAGTATCTATTCATGATGCGCAAATTCTCACGAGCGAAAATGGGCTTGTTATGGATAGCTTTATTATCAGTGAAACCCATGGGCAACCGTTGGATGATGAGCGTAGTGCACAAATTCATACGGCATTGATGAACGCATTAACGCAAGCATCGACTAAAAGCTTTAGTTCTCACAAAAAACCGGTAAAACACCAATCCTTTAAACGTAAAACGAAGCTCCGTTTTTTAGCAAATTCTCAGCCAAATCAGACCGCTTTTGAGCTATTTACGCTAGATAGGGAAGGATTATTAGCCCATATCAGTTATATTTTTGGTGAGCTAAAATTAAACCTGCTCAATGCTAAAATTACAACTATTGGTGAACGAGTAGAAGACTTCTTTGTGGTAAGCAATCAGCAAGGATTATCGCTGTCTGATGATGAAAAAAGTGCATTAAAAGCACGTTTAATCACAGAACTTGAATAGATGTACGGCTGAATATGTTATACTTTTTATAGATTTAATTTCGATTTAACCTTAAGGATTACAATGAAAAAAATTGTTAAACTACTCTCTCTTGCCACATTACTTGCCCTGACAGGCTGTAATTCTGTCCTGAATGCGCCTACGGAAGTGGCTAAGCCAACGGTAGAAATTCCCCATAATGATGCACAATGGCAACAACATCTTGCACAATTAGCCCAAATCAAAGCTTATTCAGCTAAAGGACAATTTGGATATATTTCCCCTGAAGAACGCTTTTCATCTCATTTTGATTGGCAATATAAAACGCCGACAAATTTCGGTTTAACCATGTCATCAAATCTTTCAAGCAAATCTTTGAAATTACAACGTAATAGTTACGGTATGACCATTTCAGACAGTGAAGGACGTTCTCGCACAGAAGCCGATGTTGCAGCATTAATGGAAGAAATTATTGGTGTTTCTTTCCCTATTGATCAATTTGCTTATTGGGTAAAAGGCCAACCTGAAAAAAATGCTAACTATATCGTTAATGAAAAACGCCAACTGTCACAATTTGATTATGCTGTGAATGGAACAGTTTGGAAGGCAAGTTTTGTAGAATATCATGAAGATCGTACCCCAAATCTGCCGAAATTAATTGTTCTTGAAAACGGTGCTCAAACCTTAAAAATTCGTATTGATAACTGGGCTTACTAATGGCTAAATTTACGTTTCCAAGCCCTGCCAAGCTAAACTTATTTTTATATATCACAAACAAGCGGGCAGATGGCTACCATGAATTGCAAACGCTCTTTCAGTTTTTGGATTTCGGTGATGAAATCGAGATTGAGATCACCGAAGATCCAACAATCACCTTGCTTAATCAGATTGAAGGCGTGCCTACGGAACAAAACCTGGTTTATCGTGCTGCAAAATTATTGCAAGATCAGACCGCTTGTAAACTCGGTGCTAACATCAGCATCACTAAACGCTTACCCATGGGCGGTGGTGTAGGTGGTGGTTCATCCAATGCAGCAACAGTTTTAGTTGCACTTAATCACCTTTGGCAAACAGGGCTTTCCTTAATCCAACTCGCTGAGATGGGATTAAGTTTAGGTGCAGATGTGCCGATTTTCGTGCGTGGAATGTCCGCTTTTGCTGAAGGTGTTGGTGAAAAACTCACTCCTTGTAAACCAACTGAAAAATGGTATTTGGTATTAAAACCCGATGAATCTATCTCTACGGCACTCATTTTCAAACATCCAGCTCTACCACGAAATACCCCAAAACGTACTCTAGATCAATTATTAGACTCAACTTGGGCAAACGATTGCGAAAAAGTTGTCCGAGATCATTATTCAAAGGTTGATGATCTGCTTAATTGGTTGGTACAATATGCACCGTCTCGGCTAACAGGCACTGGTGCTTGTGTATTTGCCGAATTTGATTGTGAAGAAGAGGCTCGTCGTGTTTTTGCGCTAAAACCAGCTGATGTTGAAGGCTTTGTAGCTCAAGGCAAAAACGTTTCACCTTTACATCAAACCCTTAATTTATCTCCCTAATCTATACTTGAGGTTTATCCAAAATGCCTGATATTAAACTCTTCGCTGGAAACGCAACCCCTGAATTAGCAAAACGAATTGCTGAACGTCTCTATATTTCTCTCGGTGATGCAACAGTAGGTCGTTTCAGCGACGGTGAGATTCAAGTACAAATCAATGAAAATGTACGTGGTGGTGACATTTTTATTGTGCAATCAACCTGTGCACCAACAAACGATAACTTAATGGAATTAATCGTGATGGTTGATGCCCTTCGTCGTGCATCAGCAGGTCGTATTACCGCTGTAATTCCTTACTTCGGTTATGCTCGTCAAGATCGTCGTGTACGTTCTGCTCGTGTGCCTATTACAGCGAAAGTTGTTGCAGACTTCTTATCTAGCGTAGGTGTTGACCGTGTATTAACTTGTGACCTTCATGCAGAACAGATCCAAGGTTTCTTTGATGTTCCAGTAGATAACGTATTCGGTTCACCGGTGTTAATTGAAGATATCTTAAAGAAAGCAGATCTTGTTAACCCAATTGTAGTTTCTCCAGATATTGGCGGTGTAGTACGTGCACGTGCGATTGCAAAATTATTAAACGATTCTGATATGGCAATCATTGATAAACGTCGTCCAAAAGCTAATGTGGCTCAAGTAATGCATATTATCGGTGATGTTGCTGGTCGTGACTGTATTCTTGTCGATGATATGATCGACACGGGTGGTACTTTAGTTAAAGCAGCAGAAGCATTAAAAGAGCGTGGTGCTCGTCGTGTATTTGCTTATGCAACTCACGCCGTATTCTCTGGAAGTGCAGCGAAAAACCTTGCCAATGAAGCATTAGATGAAGTGATCGTTACAGATACTATCCCATTATCTGCTGAAATTCGTGCATTAAATAAAGTCCGCGTATTAACCTTATCAGGTATGCTTGCAGAAGCGATTCGTCGTATTAGCAACGAAGAATCTATTTCTGCTATGTTTAGTCATTAATTTAAAGCCCAGCCGAAAGGTTGGGCTTTTTCATATATCATTTTATGTATTCACTGATTAAAAAATTTCTTTTCCAACTTGATGCGGAAAATGCCCATCAATTTGCAATTCAATCGTTAAAACTATTAGGGAAAACACCCTTTTCTAGCTGTTCTTTACCTGACAATCCAGTAGAAGTCATGGGCTTACGCTTTAAAAATCCGATTGGTCTTGCAGCTGGGGCAGATAAAAATGGCGAAGCGATTGATGGATTTGCGAAATTAGGCTTCGGCTTTATTGAAGTTGGAACTGTTACCCCTGTTGCACAAGATGGCAATCCACGTCCACGTCAATTCCGTATTCTTGAAGCGGAAGGCATTATTAACCGCAATGGCTTTAACAATCTTGGTGTTGATGTGCTTATTGAGAATGTAAAACAGGCAAAATATGATGGCGTACTCGGTATCAATATCGGTAAAAATGCCACAACGCCGATTGAAAAGAGTTTGGATGACTATCAAATCTGTTTACGTAAGGTCTATCCACACGCCAGCTATATCACGGTCAATATTTCATCACCAAACACTAAAAACCTTCGCACATTACAATATGGCGAAGCTTTAGATGATTTACTACGAGCACTCAAAGCGGAGCAAGCGGAACTTTCGCAAAAATTTGCCGTTTACCGACCGCTTGTATTAAAGATTGCGCCAGATTTAACCCATGAAGAGATCGCTTCTGTGGCAGACAGTTTAATCCGTCATCAAATTGATGGCGTGATTGCTGGAAACACTACACTCTCACGAGATACGGTTGCTGGACTTCCTTTTGCCGATCAACAAGGTGGATTGAGTGGTAAGCCGCTACATCACTTAAGCACCCAAGTCATTCATCAACTCTCACAGGAATTAAAAGGGCAAATTCCAATTATTGGAAGCGGTGGTATTCATTCGGTAGAATCAGGGCAAGCTAAAATTGATGCTGGAGCAAGTCTATTACAACTCTACTCTGCTATGGTTTATCAAGGCCCTGCATTAATTCATCAATTAGTGAAAGGAATTAAGCTATAAAAATTTATCCTAGTACGGATAGGCGTACTAGGATAAAAGTAAATTATAGATCATCAATGACCACATAAACCTTATTCACAGGTCCGTGTACGCCGACAACTTTGATTAACTCAATATCTGCCGTAGCACTTGGCCCTGAAATAATGTTTACACAAGATGGCATTCTTTCGCCTTGTTGGGCTTTGTCGTGTAGGATTTTAGCTAACTGTGCCACACGGGGTAACACGGTGCTGGCACGCAAGACGACAATGGATTTTTCAGGTAACAGGCTGACTGAACGTCCAAATTCTTTATCTGAAAACAGTACAATACCGCCAGATTCCGTTAAGCCGTATTCGCCGTAAACCACGCCGATATTGGCTTTTTCCGCTTTGTCGATATTCACACTACCATCTGCATTGTGATCCCAAACATAGCTGTCGTATTTAGCTTGCAATGCTGGCGTAATGCCTAAATCAACTAAACGGCTGTCGTTATTAATAATCACCGAGCCACCGCCATATTTATCACAAAGTGCGGTCACTTCTGCGATCAGATTTTCTTCTTTCACCACCGCCACATCGGTCATCATCACTTTAGCAAAGCTAACAAATTCCTCGACTAATTGAGCTTGAGTGCGATCCGTTAAGCGTGTCGTTGGATAATCATTGACTAATTTCGGCATTGGTTCAGGCACGAGCTGACGTGGTCTGCCCATTCTTTCCGCCAGTTTATTTAGAAAATTTTCACGGTTTTGTAAATCCATTCTCTTATCCTCTATTGTTGAACCATTCACGGAAACTTTCGCCTTCGGCTGACGGTAAATCACGGGCTTTTGTCCATTCTGCAAGTGCGCCTACTTGAATTGGTGCTTTGCCGTTTTTAATGAATTTACCTGCCACTTTTGCCCCGATATTCACCCCGACTTTCCATAAAGTTGGGTGCGAGTTAGCAAAGTTGAAACCGAAAATCGATAAACGCTCTGCCGTTGGTGTCATACCATTTTGAGCGATATGTTCACGGTGTTTTAAGATCAGCTGTGCCAGTGGAATTTTCACTGGGCAAACGAAGTTACAAGCGGTACAAAGCGAACAAGCATAAGGCAGTTCTTTAAATTCTTCATAGCCACCAAGTAATGGCGAGATCACCGAGCCGATTGGACCTGGATAGATCGAGCCGTAGCCGTGTCCACCGATTTGACGATACGCAGGGCAAGTGTTCAAACACGCACCGCAACGGATACAACGTAAAACTTCTTTAAATTCACTTTCAAGGATTTTTGAACGTCCGTTATCCACGATAACTAAGTGGAACTCTTCTGGCCCGTCCGTTTCGCCTTCAAGACGTGGTCCTGTTAGCCAAGTGTTATAGGCAGTGAGTTTTGCACCAACCGCACTTCTTGCTAGCATTGTGATTAACACATCAACTTCTTGGAAGGTTGGGGCTAAACGTTCCATACCCATTACGGCGATATGAGTTTTCGGCACCGTTGTCGCTAAACGTAAGTTACCTTCGTTGGTGACTAAACAGACAGAACCCGTTTCCGCTACGGCAAAGTTACAACCACTAATACCGATGTCTGCCTCTAAGAAATCTTTGCGGATCACTTGACGCACAAAGGCGGTCATTTCTTCTGGCGTTTCTGAGCCGTTATAGCCTAGCTGTTCGTGTAACTCTTGACGGATTTTATAGCGATCTTTGTGAATTGCAGGTACAACGATGTGAGATGGCTTATCGCCAACGATTTGCAGTAAATATTCGCCTAAGTCCGTTTCAACCACTTTAATACCTTCATTTTCAAGGACGTGGTTTAAGCCGATCTCTTCCGTCACCATTGATTTGGATTTAACAATCTTCTTAGCATTTTTTTCTAAGGCGATTTGACGAATATAAGCGGTCGCTTCTTCGGCAGTTTCTGCAAAAAAGACTTTACCGCCGTTTTGTTGCACTTTTTCGCTTAATTGGTAGAGATAAGCATCTAAATTGGCAAGAACGTGGTTACGGATCTGTTTTGCCGCATCACGCCACTCTTCCCAGTGACCCAGTTCGTCCACCATTCTTTGACGGTTCGCCCCGATAGTTTCTTGGGCTTTCACTACCGCTTTACGCATCATTGCGTTGTGAATTTGATCGTCCACTCGTTTTTTAAAGGCAAGATTGCTAGTTTTTAATGACATCTTATTTGCCCTCCTGCATTAATACTTCGGCAATGTGCATTACCTTAATATTTTTCCCTTCACGGCTTAAACGTCCGCCGATGTTCATCAAACAGCTCACATCTGCCCCGATCAAATACTCTGGCTCAGCATCGGCAATATGCTCTACTTTTTCTTTAACCATTTCGCCTGAAATTTCCGCCATTTTGACCGAGAAAGTCCCGCCGAAACCGCAACAGGTTTGTTGATTTTGAATTGGTAACAGCTCTAAGCCTTTGACGTTTTGTAATAAGGTGATTGGTTCATTCACAATACCTAATTTACGAGATAGGCTGCAAGATGGGTGATAAACAGCTTTACCTGTTAAGGTTGCGCCAACATTGGTAACACCCAGTTTATTGACGATAAAATCTGTTAAATCGTGAAAACGGTCAGCGACTTTTTTCGCACGAGCCGCCCATTCTGGTTCGCCAAAGCGTTCAAAATGGTCAGGATAGGTTTTAATTGCATAAACACAAGAACCTGCAGGGGCAACAATTGGATAATCATTGACTTCAAAAGTTTCCACTAACTTTTTCATTCCCTCAAGGGCTTGTTTTGTATAACCACTGTTAATTGCAGGCTGTCCGCAACACCCTTGTTTTTCAAGGAAAGTGATTTTACAGCCTAGTTTTTCTAACAGTAATACACTGTTTTTGGCAATACTCGCTTTAAGTACATCTGCAAGGCAAGTCACATAAAAGTTCACGTTCATAATATCCCCACAATATAAGTAAAATGAAAAACAAGCGGTAAGATTGACACCTTATTTTGCAAATCTTATCAGCTTACTATCTCCTTTCTAATACCATAAATCGACAACGAAACGGATTTTGCTCATCAATCTCCGACCATTTTTCTTCAACTATTTTCCATTGAGTCTCATCAAACTCAAAAAACGTATCACCATCAATCTCTGCTTGAATTTCCGTAAGATAAAGTTTATTCGCTAACGGCATGGCTTGTTTAAATAGCTCTCCACCACCAAGAATCATAATCTCATCTATATTTGCAAAACTTTTCGCTAAAGTGACCGCTTGTTCAAGGCTTGTCGCAGAATAAGCACTATCAACGGAGAAACCAGAGCGAGAAAGGATAATATTCGGGCGTTTTGGCAACAATCTGCCGATAGATTCATAGGTCTTTCGTCCCATAATAACCGGTTTACCTACGGTATTTGCTCTAAACCATGCAAGATCAACAGGTAAATGCCAAGGCATTGTATTATCTTTGCCAATCACTTTATTTAAGGTTCGGGCAACAATTAAACTAATTTGAATCATAGCGACATAACTCTTTTGAAATAAAAAAGATTTTAGCAGATAATAGCAAACAGTTTCTTTTCTTTTTACAAATCATTATGGCAAAAACAATCGTAGTAAAATTAGGCACTAGCACCTTAACCCACGGCACTAAAAGTCTAAGCCGTCCACATATGCTAGAAATTGTTAAACAGATCGCACAATTACATGAACAAGGCTACCGTGTTATTTTGGTTACCTCTGGGGCAGTTGCCGCTGGGCGTGACTACTTAGGGCATCGTGAATTGCCAAAAACCTTGGCAACCAAACAGCTTCTAGCCGCCGTCGGACAAAGCCAGCTTATTCAAGTGTGGGAAAGCCTCTTTTCCATTTATAACATCAAAATCGGACAAATGCTTTTAACCCGTGCAGATATTGAAAATAAAGACCACTTTTTAAACGCAAGAGATACGCTCACCGCCTTGCTCGATCAACAAATTATCCCGATTATCAATGAAAATGATGCGGTAGCAACAGCAGAGTTTCGTATCGGCGATAACGATAATTTATCGGCACTCGTGGCGATTTTAGCTCAAGCAGAGTTATTGATTTTGCTCACCGATCAAGAAGGGTTATACGACAGCGATCCACGTTCAAATCCAAATGCCAAACGCATTCCTGTGGTTGAAAAAATCACCCCTGAAATTCGCCAAATGGCAGGGGGGAGTGGCACAACCTTAGGCACAGGCGGTATGAGTACCAAAATTACCGCAGCCGATATTGCAACCCGTTCTGGTGTTGAAACAGCGATTGCTTCTGGCGAACGCCCGAATGTGATTTTTGAAGTGGCACAAGGAGAGGAAATTGGCACACGCTTCTTAGCTCAACACGACAAAATCGAAGGTCGCAAACAGTGGCTCTTTGGCGCACCGCCTGCTGGCACAATTTATATCGATCAAGGGGCAGAAAAAGCGTTAGTGGAACAGCATAAATCGCTCTTACCTGCTGGTATTGCCAAAATCGAAGGGCAATTTGCACGTGGTGAAGTGGCAAAAATTTGTAACCTTGACGGAAAAGTGCTTGCTCTTGGCATTAGTCGTTATAACAGTGATGCCCTTGTGTTAATTAAAGGTAAAAAATCCACAGAAATTGAAGCTATCCTTGGTTATGAATTTGGCTCAGTAGTATTCCACCGAGATGAAATGGTAGTGCATTATTAAAAGATAAGTAGGGATTACCCACTATACAAAATGGAGAAAATATGGAACTTGGAGTTGATCTTATCGTCATCTTATTTGTTGCGGCTTTCGTGGCTGGTTTTATTGATGCCATTGCTGGCGGAGGAGGATTAATTACTATCCCAGCTCTACTCTCTGTGGGGATTCCACCTGCTATGGCACTTGGAACCAATAAATTGCAAGCTTGTGGTGGATCCTTTTCTGCTTCACTCTATTTTGTGCGTAAAAAAGCGGTTAATTTAAAAGAGATTTGGCTCTTAATTCTACTCACATTTATTGGTGCAGCGATTGGCACAATTTTAGTCCAACTTATTGATGTCAACGCCCTTAAAGTCGTTTTGCCTTTTCTTATTTTAATTATCGGATTTTACTTTCTATTAAGCCCAAGTTTAGGCGATGAACAACGTCGCCAGCGTATGAGCTACCCAATGTTTGCCTGTACTGCCGCTATGAGTATCGGTTTTTATGACGGCTTATTCGGCCCTGCTACAGGCTCATTTTTTACCCTCGCTTTTGTTTTGCTTCTTGGATTTAACCTGACTCAAAGTGTTGCCCATGCTAAAGTTTTGAATTTCACCTCCAATATTGCTTCTCTGATCTTCTTTATGATCGGTGGTGCAATCTTGTGGAAAGTAGGATTTCTTATGATGATCGGCCAATTTATTGGCGCATCTCTTGGGGCAAGGATGGTTGTCACCAAAGGGAAAAAAATTATTCGCCCATTAATTGTGGTGATGTCCTTTACTATGGTTGCTAAAATGTTATGGGATCAAGGCTACTTCGCTTTTTTAGGATAATAAATGAACAAAGAAAAACGTATTGAAATCTTAACCCGTTTACGCAATGAGAACCCTCACCCAACCACAGAACTCAATTACTCTAACCCTTTTGAATTATTGATTGCGGTGATTTTATCCGCTCAAGCGACGGATGTAGGAGTTAATAAAGCTACGGCAAAACTTTATCCTGTAGCAAATACGCCTCAAGCGATTTTAGATTTAGGGCTTGATGGGCTAAAAGAGTATATTAAAACCATTGGGCTTTATAACAGCAAAGCGGAAAACATCATCAAAACTTGCCGTGATTTAATTGAAAAGCATAATGGCGAAGTTCCTCAAACACGTGAAGAATTAGAAGCACTTGCAGGTGTAGGGCGTAAAACGGCAAACGTAGTGCTAAATACCGCCTTTGGACAGCCGACTATTGCCGTTGATACGCATATATTCCGTGTTTCTAACCGTACTAATTTTGCCCCAGGGAAAGATGTGGTTAAGGTGGAAGAAAAGTTACTGAAAGTGGTGCCTGATGAATTTAAGGTGGATGTTCATCATTGGTTGATTTTACACGGTCGCTACACCTGCATCGCTCGCAAACCTCGTTGTGGCTCTTGTATCATTGAAGATTTATGTGAATATAAAGAAAAAACAGAAATTTAAACAACACAAGCGGTCAATTTAGGATAGAAATTTGCAAATTCTACGCACAAAGTGACCGCTTGTTTTCTGGATGTTGGTCTATTTTAAGACTTTAACTAAAGCCTCAAAGAATCGGTCATTCTCTTTTGGCAACCCGATACTAACACGCAAATGATTTGGCATACCATAACCGGCAATCGGACGAACGATTACCCCTTCGTGCAACAATGCCTGATAAATCGGTTGTGCAGGCTGTTTCAAATCTACCGTAATAAAATTGCCTTTCGATGGAATATATTCCAACTGATTTGCCTTAAAAAACGCCTCATAACGCTGCATTTCATTACGATTATTTTCTGCCACTTTCGCAATAAAATCATCATCTTGCATCACCGCAATTGCCGCTGCTAACGCAAGACTATTACAGTTAAATGGCTGACGCACACGATTTAATAAATCCGCAATTTCAGGGTGAGAAACCGCATAACCAATACGCAAACCAGCCAAACCATAAGCTTTGGACAGCGAACGAGAGACGATCAAATTCGGATATTTCTGCACTAACGCAAAAGAATCTAACCGCTCGGCAGGATCGGTAAATTCCGTATAAGCCTCGTCCAACACCACAATCACATTTACAGGCACCTTGTCTAAAAAGCGTTCGATTTCCTGCTGAGATAAAAAATTCCCCGTCGGATTATTTGGATTCGCGATATAAATCAACTTGGTTTTGTCATTAATCGCCTGCTCAAAGGCACTCAAATCGTGTCCCCAATCTTTTGCAGGAATTTCACGCGCTACCGCATTAATCGCTTTAGTCACAAGCGGATAGACAATAAAGGCATATTGCGAATAAATAATCTCATCTTTATCGCTTGCAAACGTATGGGCAAACAGCTCAAGCAGATCATTTGAGCCATTTCCTAAGGTAATTTGATTAGGCTGAACCCCAAACTTTTTCGCAATGGTCGCTTTCAGCTCAAAACCATTGGCATCAGGATAGCGAGTTAAATCATTCAACTGTTTTAAAATCGCTTGTTTCGCACTTTCAGGAAAACCGAAGGGGTTTTCATTCGAGGCAAGTTTCACAATATTTGAAATCCCAAGCTCACGCTCAAGTTCTTCAATCGGCTTCCCCGCTTGATAAGGGGCAAGGGTTTTCACGCCCTCGTTGGCGATGTTGATAAATTGCATAATTCTTTCCTAAATAGATTCAATCATTATTGATTTTCTTGTTCAAACTTCTGCATAAACGCAATCAACGCTTGTACACCTTCAATTGGCATTGCGTTATAGATTGACGCACGCATACCGCCTAACACTTTGTGACCTTTTAAGGCTTGTAATCCGCAAGCGGTCGCTTCCGCCACAAATTTTGCATTGAGTTCGTCGTTGCCTGTGGTAAAGGTAACATTCATTAAAGAGCGGTTCGCTTTAGCGACGGTGTTGCGATAGAAATTGCTGTTATCAAGATAGCGATAAAGTAATTCTGCTTTGGCTTGATTGCGTTTTTCCATTTCAGCTAAACCGCCTAACTCAAGCAGATGTTTAAAGACCAATGAACAGAGATACCAAGCAAATGTTGGTGGGGTGTTGATCATGGAGTCGTTATTCGCTTGGGTTTCGTAATTCCAAATAGATGGCGTTGCTTTGCGAGCCTTGCCAATCAAGTCTTCACGCACGATCACAATCGTGATTCCCGCAGGGCCTAAATTCTTTTGTGCGCCTGCATAAATGATACCGTATTTGCTGATGTCAATACGGCGAGCCAAAATGTTAGACGACATATCCGCTACTAACACCGCATTGCCTACTTTCGGCTCCTCAAAAATTTCTACACCGCTAATGGTTTCGTTCGGGCAGTAATGAACATAGTCGTACTGCTCTGCAATCTCGCTAAAATCAAGGTTGCCTACTTTGAGTTCATCACCCTGCTCTAAAATATTAATTTCATCAATTTCACAGAAATTGCGAGCCTCTTTTGCCGCTGTCGCCGACCAGTGTCCGCTAGTTAAGTAAAGCGCTTTGCCTTTTTCGCCGATTAAGTTCATCGGAATTGCCGCAAACTGCCCTCTCGCACCGCCTTGTAGGAATAAGATTTTGTAGTTTTCTGGAATGTTATAAAGTTTACGGAAATCAACGATAGATTCATTAATCATTTCCATAAACAACTTACCACGGTGGCTGACTTCCATTACTGAAGTCTGTTGATTTTGCCAATTCAACAATTCTACTTGTGCTTTTTCTAGTACGGCAGTCGGCATCATCGCCGGGCCTGCGCTGAAATTATAAACTTGTGTCATTGTGTTTGCCTCTTGTAAAAATAGTGTTTTGCATTCTAGCGGAAATGCTGAGAGTGTCAAAAAATTCACGCCTTTGCCATGATCTCTTCGATCTCTGTAATCTCTTTCGGCACGCCCGACGTGAGATTTTTATTGCCATATTCGGTGATCAAGAGATTATCTTCAATGCGGATACCAATGCCTTTATATTGCTCTGGCACATCGGCATCTTTCGGGATATATAATCCCGGTTCAACGGTAAGCACCATACCGATTTCAAGCGGTCGATCTCGTTCATTGCCGTAGTCGCCGACATCGTGGACATCTAAGCCTAACCAATGCCCTAAGCCGTGCATATAAAATTGTCGATAGGCTTTATTCTCAATTAATTCATCTACATTGCCTTTTAATATGCCTAAACGCACCATTCCTTCTGTCATAATACGCACTGCTTTGTCGTTAGCCAGTTTGATCGAACTTTGCGGTACAAGCAGTTTGGTCGCTTCTTTTAAGGCTTCCAAAACAATTTCATACACTTCTTTCTGAGCCGTGGAAAATTTGCCATTGATAGGAATTGTTCGAGTGATGTCGCCTGCATACATTGCAAACTCTGCCCCTGCATCAATTAACAGTAAATCACCGTCTTTTAATACTTGATCGTTCTCGTTGTAGTGCAAAATGCACGCATTATCGCCCCCTGCAATAATTTGATTGTAGGACGCAAAGCGAGAGCCAAAACGAGAAAATTCGTGTTGGATCTCCCCTTCGATTTCCATTTCGTAACGATTTGGGCGAGTTTGTTTCATTGCTCGTAAATGTCCAAAAGCTGAAATTTGACAGGCTTGTTGTAATAAGGCTATTTCGGCTTCAGACTTGAACAATCGCATTTCAGAAAGTATCGGTTGCCAATCAATCAAGGTTGTTGGGGCTTTTTTACTGCTTGCAGTGATGGCATCAAGGGTTGCAAAAACAATCTGATCGCCCCACGTTTGCACATTTCTTGCGTAGTAACAAGCGGTCAGATCCGTCCATTTTTCTGCAAGAATGGTTTGAATATCGTCGATGTCATAGGCTTGATCAACATTTAATGTCTGTGGTGCGACTTCAATACCTAAACGGCGACCGTTCCAAGTTTCCATTAGCGGATCTTTCTTGCGTAAAAAAATCAAGCTCTCACACTGCCCTGCTTTTTTCAGCAACACTAAGGCTGATTTGGGTTCAGCAAATCCCGTGAGATACCAAAAATAGCTGTCTGGGCGGAATAAATAGTCGCAGTCGTTATTGCGACGTTTTTCTGTTTCGGTAAAGACAATCAAGGTTGAGTTGTCTTGCATTTGTTCAAACAAACGCTGGCGACGAGTGTGAAATTCTTCTTGGGGGAGTTTTTGTAAATAGGCAAGATCCATAACCATTCCTTAAAATTGATTTTTGAACATTGTAAGCATACCTATCTTCACTGAAATTGACAAATGTTATAGACATTTTGTTGACATAAGCAGAAAATAGTTTCATTTGGGGGAACACTATGGCAACCATTCAGCAATTTTTAGACATCGTTGAGCGTTTACGCGATAAAGAAACAGGCTGTCCTTGGGATATAAAACAGACCTTTGACACAATGTTACCGAATCTATTGGAAGAAACCTATGAAGTCGCAGAAGCAATTCATACGAAAAATCGTACCGCTTTGCGTGAAGAATTAGGCGATCTGTTGCTACAAGTGGTATTTCTTAGCCAATTAGCCAAAGAAGAAGGGACCTTTAGCTTTCAAGATGTTCTAAACGATATTCACGATAAATTAATTTATCGCCACCCACACGTTTTCGGGGACATCACTGCCACTAACAGTGAAGAAGCGCTACAAAACTGGGAAGCACAAAAAGCCAAAGAGAAAGAAGCGAAACAGCAAATGTCTATATTAGATGATCTTCCTTTTGCTCTGCCTGCCCTTACTCGTGCAGACAAACTGCAAAAGCGTTGTGCCAAAGTCGGTTTTGACTGGGATAATCCGCAAGATGTCTTTGCCAAAGTGGAAGAAGAACTGGCTGAAGTGCAAGAAGAAATTCAACAACAGCAACCTGAAAAATTAGCGGAAGAATTAGGCGATTTATTATTAGCAACGGTCAATTTATGTCGCCATCACAAAATTGACGCAGAAACTGCTCTTCGCAACGCGAATGTAAAATTTGAAAACAGATTTAGAAAAGTGGAACAATGCCTTATACAACAAGGCAAAAAACCTGAACAATGTACTTTAACAGAATTAGATTTTATTTGGAATCAAATAAAAAAAGTGGAATAAATTGACAAAATTCGGTAAAGTGTCGGGTTAGATTAGTTTGTGTAAAGAAATAACCATAAACTGATAAATATAATATTAGATGGAATAGGAAATTGCGCTATGCCAAAAATTTTACTTGTTGATGATGACATTGATTTAACAGAGTTGCTTGCAGAATTATTATCTCTTGAAGGCTTTGATATTCACACCGTCCATAACGGCCAAGATGCATTAGACGAGTTAGAACTCCAAACCTATGATTTAATTCTTCTTGATGTCATGATGCCAATACTTAATGGTATTGAAACGTTAAAACAAATCAGACAAAAATACTCTACGCCTGTCTTAATGTTAAGTGCAAGAGACGACGAAATCGATCGTGTACTTGGGTTAGAGTTAGGTGCAGATGATTATTTGCCAAAACCATTTAATGATCGTGAATTAGTGGCTCGTATTAAAGCGATCTTACGCAGAGCTACTACAATGAAACCAGCTACAAATATTTCAGATGGTTTTATTGATCATAATAATGAAGATGATCGTAAACATCTTCAATTTGGTGGCGTTGAATTACACCCTGGTCGTCAACAAGCAATTTTTGAGGGTAAAGATCTCGACCTTACTGGTACCGAATTTGCTCTATTACAAATTTTAATGCGTAACCCTGGACAGATTCTTTCGCGTGAATTACTCAGTTTAGAAATCTTAGGGAAACGCTTAACACCTTACGATCGAGCTATTGATATGCATATTTCTAATTTACGTAAAAAACTTCCTGAGCGTAATGATGACTTACCTTGGTTTAAAACCTTACGTGGACGTGGATATTTACTTGTTACAGAAAAATAAATAGCACTAAACATGAAATCCCTCACTCTGCTTGCATTGTTGAGGGATTTATTATTTAGCGAGGTATATTATGTTAAAACTCCGAAATTTTAGAACTTATCTTGCCTATCAAATATTTGCGTCCTTTATGATCATTATTGCCATTGTGCTGACATTGGCATTACTCCTTCCTAATTTAGATGCCCGAATCTTTAAGAAAGTTGAGGATTTCCAACTTGATTATTTATTGCAAGAAACTCGTTACGTTGAACAAGAATATAATTTAGATGAAATCTCACGTCGTAACTTATCTGTCACTTCGGTTAATGGATTTGAAATTATTTTATTCGACCCATTAACAATGAATATTGCAGGAATAAAACCGTCAAATTCTGATGCCTTTCATGTATTTATGTATAAGGCTAAAAATTACTATAGCCCATTACAAAGACGTTTTGGAACATTGGAATTTTACGGACCATTTTTAGCAAAATCCAATAGCCGAAACTATAATTTATATTTTATGAAACAAGTAAATCCACAGCGTGAGGTCATTAATAATATGTATGATTCACCTTGGCTAATGGTTTTACTTCTGTTATTAGTTAGTACTCCGATTATGTTATGGCTGTCTCACCGAATTGCAAAACCAGTGAAAGCCTTACGTCTTGCAGCGGATGCTGTTGCTCGAGGAAATTTATCGGTAAATCCCAAACTTGAAACGGAAGGCATTATGGAACTCCGCCAAGTTGGCACAAGTTTTAACCGAATGATCATTGCCTTAGAACGTTTAAGCAGTTATCAGCAACGGCTTATTTCAGATATTTCTCATGAATTAAAAACGCCTTTAACCCGTATGCAATTATCTCTCTCCCTACTCCGCCGTAGAAATGGAGAATCTAGCGAAATTACCCGTATTGAAGGTGAAATCCAAAAATTAGACACGATGATTCATGACCTACTCGCATTATCAAGAAAGGAAAGTGATCACCATCTAAAACGTGAAGTCTTTCCTATTCACAAAATTTGGGATGAAGTCTTTGAAGATGCTAAATTTGAATTGGAACAAAATGGTCTCGAACTTGTGGTTAGTCAACGTATTTTGCATCCTGAACGTTATTTTATTAATGGGAGTGTCACCTTGCTCTCCAGTGCGATTGAAAATGTTATTCGCAATGCGAAAAAATATGCAACATCCACCGTTAAAATTATGTGTTATATTGATTCTAATAGTCTCTACCTTTTAGTCGATGATGATGGTGAAGGTGTTCCAGAAGACCAATATGAAGAGATCTTCCGACCATTTTATCGAGTGCAAGAAGATAGAGCTCGTCAAACAGGTGGAACTGGGCTTGGACTATCGATTGTCGCCAATGCGATGCAACAACATCACGGCTCTGTAAAAGCAGAAAAAAGCTCTTTGGGTGGTTTAAGAGTCCGAATACAATTACCACTTTGGTTTGGATAATCTCTTTCATATAAACGACAAGCGGTGAGATTTGCAAAATATTTTACAAATCCTACCGCTTGTTGAACCAATCTATTCTTACACTTGTCCATAGTCAAAATATCTTTTTACTCGGAATATATGAAACTCATCGAAATCACCAATCTCAACAAATATGTGGGAAACCCAGAATCTCCAGCGCATATCCTTAAAAATGTCAACTTAACCATTGAACAAGGGGATTTTGTTGCTATTATTGGCGCATCAGGATCAGGAAAATCCACCTTAATGAATATTTTAGGCTGTTTAGATACTGCCAGTTCAGGTTCTTATAAAATTGATGGAAAAGAGACACAAAGCTTAAGTTCCGATCAGCTCTCTAACCTACGCCAACGTAAATTTGGCTTTATCTTCCAACGCTATAACTTGCTGTCTAGCTTAACCGCAGAAGAAAACGTTGCTTTACCCGCAATCTATGCTGGCATAGATTCTTCTGCTCGTTCGGCTCGCGCTAAAGAGCTTCTTGGGAAGCTAGGCTTATCTGATAAAACAGTCAACCGTCCAAATCAACTTTCAGGCGGACAACAGCAACGTGTCAGTATTGCTCGTGCGCTTATGAATGGCGGCGAAATCATTCTTGCTGATGAACCCACTGGAGCGCTTGACTCTCACAGTGGCGAAACAGTGATGGAGATTTTGCAAGAATTACACAAAGAAGGTCATACATTAATTCTTGTGACACACGATCCGAACATTGCCTCTCATGCGCAACGTATTATTGAAATTAAAGATGGCGAGATTATTCGTGATGAGCGACAACAACCGCCACATAGCCCAACTCATTCCCATAAACGTGAAAGTGGCTCACCACGCTTTCTCGATCAACTTTATGAATCCTTTAAAATGGCAACAAGTGCCATTATGGCACATAAACTGCGTGCTTTGCTAACCATGCTCGGCATTATTATTGGTATCACTTCTGTTATTTCCGTGGTGGCATTAGGTAAGGGATCACAAGAGCAGATTCTTTCTAATATCAATAACTTAGGCACAAATACCATGAGTATCTATAACGGAACAGGATTTGGGGATCGGCGTGCCAATTTAACCAAAAATTTAACCATTGCAGATGTAACCGCGCTTGGAAATCAAAACTACATTGAAAGTGCCACTCCAAATAGCTCTTACAGTGGCACGTTAATTTTTGCGAATACCGCTGTGACAGGACAAATTAATGGCGTAGGGGA
Organism: Actinobacillus indolicus; assembly: GCF_901764975.1. GTDB lineage: Bacteria > Pseudomonadota > Gammaproteobacteria > Enterobacterales > Pasteurellaceae > Glaesserella > Glaesserella indolica_B. The sequence goes on from NZ_CABFKH010000008.1 coordinate 26,434, forward strand.
ACAATATTTTGATGTTAGGGGAATTTCATTAATTTCAGGCAGATTATTTAATGAACAGGAAGTCAAAGAATCTGCTCAAGTGGTTGTGATTGATCCCAATACTCAAAAAGGATTGGGCTTAGAAAATCCATTAGGGCAAATTATTTTAGTGGATAAAAAGCCCCTTGAAATCATTGGGATAGCTAAACAAAATAATATGCAACAATCCACAAACCTAAATCTATGGACGCCTTATACTACCCTAATGCAACGCATTTCAGGGGAGAAAAAAATTGACTCAATTACTGTGAAAATCAAAGCAGAGATTGAAAGCCAAACGGCTGAAAAAAGCTTAACGGAGCTATTAACTGCGCGTCATGGTAAGAAAGATTTCTTTGTGATGAATACTGATACCATTAAACAGACGATTGAAAGCACCACTAACACAATGACACTTCTTATTTCATCGATTGCTCTAATTTCATTGATTGTCGGCGGTATTGGTGTGATGAATATTATGCTGGTTTCAGTGACTGAAAGAACCAAAGAAATTGGTGTCCGAATGGCGATTGGTGCAAAACAAGGGAATATTCTCCAACAATTTTTGATCGAAGCGATCTTAATCTGTCTATTAGGCGGAATTATTGGTATCCTGCTTGCTACCGCCATTATTTTAAGTTTTAACTATTGGGGATCGGACTTCAAAATGGTACTCTCCACCTCGTCCGTTGTCGTTGCAGTGCTATGCTCTACCTTAATTGGTGTCATTTTTGGCTATATTCCTGCAAGAAATGCATCTCGCTTAAACCCAATTACTGCATTGGCACAGGAATAACAAGCGGTCAGATTAGTGAAATAAATAACAAAGGATAAAAAATGCTTACAAATATACAACTTGAACAAATTCTTGATGAAAAGCTTAACAGTAAAGCGATTGCAGATTATGCGCCCAATGGCTTACAGGTTGAAGGTCGCCGTGAAATTCGCAAAATTATCACAGGTGTCACCGCCAGTTTACCCTTAATTGAACAGGCTATTGCGAAAAAAGCTGATGCAATCCTTGTTCATCACGGCTATTTTTGGAAAAGCGAAAACCCTTGTATTCGTGGTATGAAAGGCAAACGGATTAAACAACTGCTCGTCAACGACATCAATCTATTTGGCTATCATCTTCCCCTTGATATGCACGCTGAATTAGGCAATAACGCTCAATTAGCAAAGCATATTGGGGTTAAAAACTTACAAGGCTTGGAAGATAAGGTGCTTTCTATTCCTGTCTATGGCGAATTAGATGAAGCCATTTCAGCACAAGCGTTAGCGAACAGACTAGAGAGAGCCCTTAATCGTAAACCGATTTTATGTGATGAATTTATTGCAGATTTTCCACAAAAATTAATTAAGACCGTGGCTATCTGTACCGGTGGTGGACAAGGTTACATTGATTTAGCCGCAAGTAAGCAGATTGATGCCTTTATTAGCGGCGAGATTTCAGAGCAAACGACCCATTCGGCAAGAGAACAAGGGATTTACTATTTTGCTTGTGGACACCACGCAACCGAAAGAGATGGCGTGAAAGCCTTAGGTGAATGGCTGGCAAAAGAGTATGGATTAGATGTCGAATTTATTGATATTGATAATCCTGCATAATAACGTAAAAGGCTCAGAAATCTCTGAGCCTTTAGTACTATTAGATATCTAAGTTTGCGTACAACGCATTACTTTCAATAAACTCTCGACGTGGTTCAACTTCGTCGCCCATTAGGGTTGTAAAGAGTTTATCCGCAGCAATCGCATCGGTAATGGTGACTTGTAACATTTTACGCGCAACAGGATCCATCGTTGTTTCCCAAAGTTGTTCTGGGTTCATCTCGCCTAATCCTTTATAACGTTGAATCGTTAAACCTTTACGAGATTCTTTGACTAACCAATCAATCGCTTCTGCCACATTTTCGATCTGCTGTTGACGCTCACCACGCTGAACATAAGCGGTCGGCTCAAGTAAATCGCTAACCTGAGCACCTAGCTTCGTGATACGTGCGTATTCATTGCTCGTAATAAAGTTAAAATCCAAACGGTAGGTTGTGCTGATTCCGTGAGTTGTCACAACGATTTGCGGCTCGTAAATATGACGCTCTGCATTATAGAAAGTCTCCGCAACGTAAGTACTGCCACTGGTCTCTTTTACCGTTAAAATTTCAACAATTTTATGATTCCAAGCGGTCACTTCCGCTTCATTTTTTACAAATTCTGCGGTCAATGCTGGTTGGTAAATCAATTCATTGAGTAATGAAACAGGATAACGGCGCGCTAAACGCTCAAATAATTTCTGTACATCATTATATTCAGCAATTAATTTTTCAAGGGCTAAACCACTTAGCGCTGGAGCTTTATCACTCACATAAAGCGATGCACCGTCTAAAGCTAACGCTAATTCATACTGCTCCATTTCTGCGTTATCTTGGATATATTTCTCTTGCTTACCTTTTTTCACTTTATAGAGTGGTGGTTGCGCAATATAGACATAACCACGTTCGATTAATTCTGGCATTTGACGATAGAAGAAAGTCAAAAGCAAGGTACGAATGTGTGCACCATCGACGTCCGCATCGGTCATGATGATGATTTTGTGATAACGTAATTTCTCAATGTTGTATTCGTCACGTCCGATACCCGCACCCAATGCAGTAATTAAGGTTGCGACTTCTTGTGAAGAGAGCATTTTATCAAAACGGGCTTTTTCTACGTTTAGGATTTTTCCTTTTAACGGTAAAATCGCTTGGTTTTTACGATCACGCCCTGATTTTGCTGAACCACCCGCAGAGTCCCCTTCCACTAAGTAAAGTTCAGATAACGCAGGATCTTTTTCTTGGCAGTCTGCCAATTTACCTGGTAATCCGCCTAAATCTAATGCACCTTTACGGCGTGTCATTTCACGGGCTTTACGTGCTGCTTCACGAGCGCGAGCTGCATCAATAATTTTCGTTACAATATTTTGAGCATCATTTGGATTTTCTAATAAGTATTCCTGTAATGCTTCATTCATTGAGCTTTCTAATGGATTTCTCACTTCTGAAGAAACCAATTTATCTTTTGTTTGAGAAGAGAATTTTGGATCAGGCACTTTCACTGAAATAACCGCCACCAAACCTTCACGGGCATCATCACCCGATGCATCAATTTTGGCATCTTCTTTTTTCAGTTTTGCCCCAGTTTCCATATAGTTTTTCAAAGCACGAGTTAATGCGCCACGGAAACCTGCTAAGTGCGTACCGCCATCACGTTGTGGAATGTTATTGGTAAAGCAGTAAACATTTTCATTAAAGCTATCGTTCCACTGCATTGACACTTCAATACCGATTCCATCTTTTTCCGTTGAAAGATAGAATGGCGTTGGGTGAATCACATTTTTACCTTCATTCAAATATTCTACATAAGCACGGATACCGCCTTCATATTTGAAATGTTCTTCTTTGTCATTACGCTCATCGACTAAACGAATCGAAACCCCTGAATTTAAGAAAGAAAGTTCACGTAAACGTTTAGAGAGAATGGCATATTCAAATTCCGTTTTATTTTTGAAAATATCGTAACTTGGCCAGAAACGAACGGTCGTCCCTGTTTTTTCTGTTTCACCAATGACCGCTAAAGGCGCATCAGGATCCCCCAAACTATAAAATTGTTCGTGAACATGACCTTCACGACGAATTGTTAGCTGTAACTTAGAAGAGAGTGCATTTACGACCGACACCCCAACCCCGTGCAGACCGCCTGACACTTTGTAGGAATTATCGTCAAACTTACCGCCTGCGTGTAATACCGTCATAATTACTTCTGCGGCAGAAACCCCTTCTTCTGGGTGAATACCGACAGGAATACCACGTCCATCATCTTGAACCGACACGGAATTATCTGAATGAATTGTCACGACAATGTCACTACAATAACCTGCTAAGGCTTCATCAATCGCATTATCCACCACTTCAAAAACCATGTGGTGTAAGCCTGTACCATCATCAGTATCACCGATATACATCCCTGGACGTTTACGTACCGCATCAAGACCTCGTAAGACTTTAATGCTGGAAGAATCATAGCTTGCTGGTTGCTTTTGTTCTTGTTCTGACATCGTTATTCCTATTTCATTTATATTAACCACGGCTACAAAATAGACCGTAAAAATTGGGCGAGATTATATCAGAAAAAGGGATTTTAGGAAAAAGGAATATTACGTTGATTTTTACCCCCAAATTATTGATTTAGGAGTACAATAGTGACTTTTAAATTAGACTTAAACTGCTATGTCAAAAGATACCTTATTCTCCGCACCGATTGAAAAATTAGGTGATTTCACTTTCGATGAATCTGTGGCTGAAGTGTTCCCCGACATGATCCAACGCTCTGTTCCAGGTTATTCCAATATCATTACGGCGATTGGAATGCTTGCATCACGTTTTGTAACACATCACTCAAATGTCTATGACTTGGGCTGTTCTCGTGGAGCAGGGATCTTGTCGATCCGCCGAAATGTCGATAAATCAGGGGTACAAATTATCGGTGTCGATAACTCTGAGCCGATGGTTGAACGTTGTCGTCGCCACTTAGATGCCTATCATTCTGATATTCCTGTGGATATTTTATGTGATGATATTCGCCAAATCGACATCCAGAATGCATCTATGGTGGTGTTAAACTTCACATTACAATTTTTACCACGAGAAGATCGTCTGGCATTGCTCAGTAAAATTTATCAGGGGTTGAATCCTAACGGAATTTTAGTGCTTTCTGAAAAATTTACCTTTGAAAATCAGACGATGAACGAATTGCTGATCGACCTACATCATACTTTCAAACGTGCAAATGGTTACAGCGAACTGGAAGTCAGCCAAAAACGGACGGCGCTTGAAAATGTGATGCTAACGGACAGCATTGAAACGCACAAAGCACGCTTAACACAAGCAGGTTTTTCTCAAATTGAGCTTTGGTTTCAATGCTTTAACTTTGGTTCAATGATTGCAATCAAATAACACAAGCGGTGAGATTTCAGGCAAAATTTGCAAAAATTTGCGTAAATCTCACCGCTTGATTAGGCTTTTATGCTATATTCCACCCAATTTTATTATTCATATAGACTATTATGGCAAGCAAATCTAAATATCAAGACAAACAACTCGATGCACTTTTAAATGATTTAATTATCACACTTGAAAAACACAAAGCACCAGTGGATCTTTCCTTAATGGCATTAGGCAATATGGTCACCAACATTTTAGTCACTAACGTACAAAATCCACAACAACGTGAAGTGTTAGCAGATGCCTTTAGTTCTGCATTAAAAAATTCTTTGATGTCTGCTAAATAACTATGTTGAGTTCACTACGCCACTTACTCCCTGAAAATTCTCGCCAATACCGAGAAGAAGTTTCCCAACGTATCAGCTGGGGACATTGGTTCGCACTTTTTAATATTGTTGTGGCGTTATTGATCTCTTCTCGTTATGCCTTTAATGCAGATTGGCCAAATACCCTTTTTGGAAAACTCTATTTCTTTATTAGTTTGTTTGGGCATTTCAGCTTTGTCGTTTTTGCCCTTTACTTACTGCTACTCTTTCCACTCAGTTTTATTATCAAAAATAACAGAGCCTTCCGAAGTATTTCTGTGATTTTTGCCACAGCGGGCATGACGGTATTATTGCTTGATACGGAAGTCTTCAAACGATTTTATCTCCACCTTTCCCCTTTAGTGTGGGATCTGCTCGTCAATCCTAATGATGACGGGGAATTAACACGTCAATGGCAACTTCTTTTTGTGCCTATGCCATTGATTTTATTACTAGAAATGCTCTATTCCCGTTGGTGCTGGAATAAATTACGGAGTTTTAATCGTCAGAAATGGGGCAAGTATGTTGCGATGCTCTTTTTGAGCTGTTTTACTGCAACACATTTACTTTACGCATGGGCTGATATGTCACTTTATCGCCCAATTACCGCACAGAAAGCAAATTATCCCTTAGCCTACCCGATGACGGCTCGGAGTTTTCTTGAAAAACACGGGCTGATTGATCGTGCGGAATTAGAACAACAAATCGAAGAAACAGGTCGGTTAGATACCTTCTATCTTAACTATCCGAAAAAAGCTGTTCAATTTACCGAACCACAATATAAACCTAACGTACTGTTGATTAATCTGTCTGGTCTAAAAAATCAGGCAATCATTGAAGAAACGATGCTTGCGCTTTATCAGGTTAGCCAACAAAGCCGTCGATTCTCTCAACATTACAGCAGTGGCGACACACAAAGTAGTAGCATTGTTGGGTTATTTTATGGGTTAAGTGGACGTTATTTAGATGCCATTTTGAATGAAAAAGCACAATCTGTATTGATTTCACGTTTACAACAACTTCACTATCAATTTGGATTGTTTTCCTATAATGGCTTTGCAGAACCCCTTTATCATCGAGCCTTATTTGCCGATTTTAAATTGCCCAAATCGAAAGGAAATCTAGATGCGATTGCCCAATGGAAAAAATGGTTAACTCAACGAAAAGATCAAGCGTTTTTCAGCTATTTAGAGCTTAATCTACCGCAAGGGGTGGATTACACACAGCAAACCAAAATCCTAGATTGGCAATTTGCAGATGTATGGCAAGCCTTAGAGCAACAAGGGTTAACTAAAAGTACGCTTATCATTATTACCGCAGATATTGCAGAACAAGCGGTCAGTTCAGTCCAATCTTTTGCAAAAGAGCGGACGCAAGTGCCTATGTTGATGTACTGGCAAGGGGATAAAAGTCTTTATACTGGCTTATCTAGCCATTTAGATATTGTACCAACGCTACTCAATCAATTTTTTGGTGCAACATCTTCTGTCAATGACTATGCACAAGGCATTAACTTAGCCTCGGAAAATGATCGCAAATGGCTATTAGCATCTAACTATCAATGGAATGTTGCCATTATGCCAGACGGTGAACAATATCACGTCAACCGTAAAGGTGATTTTGAACATTACGATGTGCAAGGCGAAAAACAGATGAGCCGCCCGCCTTTAGCGCTCTTTTTACAGCTCATTCAACAAAGCAATCAGTTTGTTGAAAAATAGATAGAGATGGAAAAACCTAATCTAGTTAGCTAAATGGTCATACTAGATTAGGTTTTCTTTTTGAATTAAGATAGTGTAATCACAGGCAATTTAAAGGATTCCTAGGTTTATGTCTATCTTACATTCATTTTTATCATTTCTTCGCCAGTCGATGAAAAGCCATCCGATTGAATTACTCTTGATCCTTGTATTTGGTTTTTCACTGATTGGTGTTCCCACTGAAAAGCTCTTTTATACGAGTAATGATAATAATATCGGGGGAATTTTTCTCTTCTTCCCACTCTTTTTTAGCTTAACCTATTTATTACGCCCAACCCGATTTTACTGGTGTAGCCTATTGTATATCGTTATCACATTGGGATTAATGACGTTTTTTTGGGGATTTCACCTTGAGTCTTATTTAACAAGTCCGGCTTATTGGGGAGTGCTATTCATTCATTTAATCCTACTGCTTATTAAAGATTTCCGATTTAATAATCGCCAAATGATATATAGCATTCTGATGACTTCCGCACATCTGGCGATCTCATTTGCATTAGCTGGTATCATTATTTTCATGATACAAATCTTGTTATCCAGTATTTCCTATCTACTACTTAGCCCTGAAACTAGCATTTATTATATTGAAGAGCCTATTCATGCCGCCATATTTTTGATTTTTACTTCGCTCTTTTTTATCTTTTTTGAAGATCGTGAGATAAAAAATAATCCTGAAAGAGAAGGACGGCTACTGCTTGTAGGCGAAGTCCTGATTAATTTTATCCTTTCGCCAGTCGTTATTCTTTATACCATTATTGTCTATCTTTACATTGCTAAAATAGTCGCTCTCTTTGAACTGCCTAAAGGCGAATTGAGTTTTATTGTTTTATCTTATCTCTCGTTAGGAATCTTCTGTATTGCGTTACGCCACCTATTAGAAAAGCCGAGATGGACATTCTTCTATCGCTATTTTAACTATTTTGCCTTAATACCCTTGGGTTTAGTGTGGGTAGGTATCTTTGAACGAATTCAACAATATGGCTTCACAGAAGCTCGTGTTTATTTAGTGGCGATTGCAACTTTAATCTCACTCTTTGTGCTCTGTTCTTTTAGCCAACGTCTATTGCAATACCGATTATTCAGTGCATTAACTATTGCGATGATTGCCTGTGTCACCATCATCCTATCACCTGAAAAAATTGAGCAACATAGCCAATATGCTCGTTTTGTAAAAATCACAACCGAATTAGGTTTGCTCGATGAAAATCAGAAAATCAATGTGGAGCGCCTTAATCAGCCATTCTCTAAAGAATCTGATCAAAAAAATCTAAGAGAACTTTATAGTTTATTAACTTTATCTGATGTCAAAAACAATCCTGAATTTGTTGAGCTTTATGGTGAAGAAACATTAGCCAAACTTGCAAGTATGTCTGGAAATTCCGATTCTCATGAAGCAGAACAGCAAACACATGGCTATTATTATCTTTATCGCAATGATGATCTCTATGCTAATACTCCCCCTATTGATGTTAGCCCATATAAAACGTTCACACAAATACGCGGGTCTATTGAATATCAATCTGAAGAGAATTCCACAAATAATGAACAAAATCTGTGTAGTGATAATCGTAAACTAGGGCTTATAAATCAAGCTTCATCAACGAATCATATCGTAGTTGAAGAACGTTATTTTAAACAACAGATGACCGAGTTAGGTATTGATATCACTCGTCCATTAACCAATGAACAAGTAGATAAAATTCGTCAAGAACGAGATAGATTCCTTAATGTACCCACAACAAATGGCGGGCTACTATTATTAAATACGGTAGGATTTCAATATGGGGAAAACTCGACTTGTCGTGGATATACGCTCTATCAGGGAGATGTAATGGGTTATTTTGCACCTAACAATGAAAAGAAATAACCAATGCCTATAAGTAAAAACCCACCTCTTGAAGTGCAGATTACACATTGAAAGGTGGATTTTTTAAAAATACAACTACTCTACTTGAAATAAGAAAGGATTAATCGCACTACGTGCTAAGCCTTTTTGTTCCATTTCAGCATCAAGGAATAGCGTACCTAAATCATCTGCAATCGGTTCAACGTGTGGATCTTTATCTTGGTACATCACTTTAAGATAACTTTCACAGTCACCACAGCTTTCTGCTTTTACTGCAGCATCCATGCTATCTAAGCTCCAATAATCTAATTTACCTGTTTGCTCACAGTTACTGCATTTCGCTCGCACCATATTCCATTCACTTTCACATAATGAACAGTGTAAATAGCGTAAGCCTTGTGCTTCACCAAAATGAATTACACTTGCAATAGGCGCTGAATTACATACAGGGCAAGTGTGACGCTCTTCACCTTCCGCTCGGGTATTACGTGGTAATTGCTGAGTTAATTGTACCCAGTAAAGCGATAAAACAGCCCAAAGGAATACGGCTTTATCCGCCCCCACTTCTTCATAGCGTTCATTGAGTAGATGATCTGCAAGGGTTTCTAACTCTGAGCTAGAGGCTTTTTCTAACCACTCTAATGTCGCCAAAACGGTATCTGAAGCATAAGGTTTAAATTTTTCAATAAAGGCTAACAGCAATTTTTGCCATTCATCTGAACGTTTAAAATGTTTAACATCTAAAGGCTTAATACCTTGATTTGCTTCTAAGTAAGCGGTCAGTTCCTTTGACATATTTGCAATTGGCTGATTTTGAAGAAGATCAAGCTGAACTTCCACAATATTTGCCACAAATTCAAGATAATCGCCAAATGGGTTATTTTGAGCTAATTGGCGTAAGCGTTTTGCTCGACGAGCATATAAATTTTTAGGGTTAGCATATAACAAATCAGGATGCTGAAATGAACTTGCCACTTTTTGAATTTCATCTTGTGGGAGAATTCGGATACTCATAATAGTTCTCTTTAATCGTGAATAAATTAGTGAGAATTTTACCGCAATTTCACAAACATTTGTTAAAAATTTGTAGCAAAAAGAAAACTCCCCCTAAAATTAGAGGGAGTTTTATTGAGATAGATTACTTCGCTAATTTAACTTCATTAACCCATTTATCAATCAGACGTTTACGTTCATCATTTGAACCATATTTTTCAAAGTCATAATTGATTAAATTTAATTTATCTGGGTCAAGTGAATATGGCGAACGTTCTGCTGTGGTATTAGTTAACACTTGGAAAGCTTCACCTTTCTGCCATGAAAGCTCTTGTGCTTCTTTAGATAATGCCCAATCCACAAATAATTTTGCATTATCCAAGTTACGCGCACCATTTAAAATACTCACACCACCTAACTCATAACCTGTACCATCCGTTGGTGCAACAATTTCTAAGTTAGCACCATTTTTCTTCTCGGTGGCATAGTCATGTAAGAAGCCGATACCGATAGCCGTTTCACCACGCGCTGCGTTACGAGATGGAGTGATGCCTGATTTAGTATATTGTGAAATATTTTTATGAAGCTGTTTGAAATATTCAAAGGCTTTTTCTTCACCCCAAAGTTGAACAAAGGTTGCAATCGCAGTATATGCTGTACCTGAACTTTGTGGGTCTGCAATTTGAATTTCACCTGCTAAGCGTGGATCAAGAAGATCTGCCCAAGTTGTTGGGACTTTTTCAATGCCTAATTTTTTAAGACGATCTAAATTCACACCAAAACCTAAAATTCCCATATAAATCGCAGACGTATAGTTTCCTTTCACTTTTGCTGGATCACGGAATCTTTCCACAATTTGTGCGAGATTTGGTGATTGATACGGCTGAAGCAATCCCATTTCACCTGCTTGTGATTGTGGATCTAGCGTACCGCCATACCAAACATCCGCTTGTGGATTACCTTTTTCTGCTTCTACTTTCGCTAAGGTACTGCCTGAACCATTACGAATAAAAGAGACTTTCACGTCATACTTTTTACCGAAAGCTTGTGTCTCTTGCTCACACATTAAGTTAGTTGAGCTACAATAAACGACCAAACGTCCTTCTGCTTGCGCAGTTGAAGCTAATGTTGCACCAAAAAGTAACGTAGAAAGTAAATAAGATAATTTTTTAAGTTTCATTACATCCATCCTTCTATGAATAAAAGTGGATGCAATATAACGGGATTTTGAAAGAAATACTGTGATGTAATTCACAAATAAGAAAAAACGGTGGTTTTTGTAAATTTTTTACTCAAAGCCACCGCTTGTATTGAATGATTATTTCTTGGTAATCGCGCCTAAAAGACCACGCATGATCTGTTTAGTCACTTCATTTCGCAAGTTTCGTCCAACAGATTGAGCAACGCTACCAACGACTTGTTCAGCTAAAGATTGTTCGCTTTTTTTCTTCGTACCAAAAATACTGCCTAGCATACCGCCTAAAAAGCTCTCTTCTTCCGCTTTAGCCTGTTCTACCGCATGTTGTTGAACTTGTGCTTGAGCATTTAACGTTTCAAATGCCGAAGCATTGTCAACAAATTGGCTATAATGCAAATAGAGATCATCTTGTTTTACCAAACTTAAACGCTCATCTTGAGAAATCGGTTTAAGTTGGCTTTGTGGTGGATAAACATAAGCGATTTCAACGGGCGTTGGCATCCCTTTTTCATCTAATACCGAAATTAATGCTTCCCCAACCCCTAATTGTGTAATGGCTTCAACCACATTCACACCTGGATTTGCACGGAAGGTTTCTGCCGCAGATTTTACGGCTTTTTGATCTTTTGGCGTGAACGCACGTAATGCGTGTTGTACACGGTTACCTAACTGACCTAATACAGACTCTGGCAAATCTAATGGATTTTGTGTCACAAAGTAAACACCGACACCTTTAGAACGAATTAAACGCACCACTTGCTCAATTTTATCAACAAGTACTTTCGGCGCACCGTCAAATAATAAATGCGCTTCGTCAAAGAATAGGACAAATTTCGGTTTATCTGGATCGCCCACTTCAGGTAACTGTTCAAACAATTCCGCCATAAACCATAATAAAAATGCACCATACATTCTTGGAGAATTGATTAATTTCTCAGAGTTAAGCACATTAATGACACCACGACCATCACGTGTTTGAATCCAATCTTGTAAATCTAACGCAGGCTCGCCAAATAAATTTGTAGCGCCTTCATTTTCAAGGGCTAAAAGCGCACGTTGAATCGCCCCTACACTTGCTGCAGAAACGTTACCGTACTCTAATTGGAAAGTTTTCGCATTTTCTGCAACAAATTTAAGCATTGCACGAAGATCTTTCAGATCGATCAACAACAAACCTTTATCATCTGCGACACGGAACACTAAATTTAATAAGCCTTCTTGAGTATCGTTTAAATTGAGTAAACGCGCTAAAAGCATCGGACCCATTTCAGAAATCGTTGTACGAAGTGGGATACCCGACTCACCAAATACATCCCAGAAAGAGACAGGGAAGCCATTTAAGTAAGCTTCGCCACCGAGTTGGAATTGCTCAATACGTTCTGCAATTTTTCCTTGGAAACTACCCGCTTGTACTAAACCTGATAAATCCCCTTTTACATCTACGAGAAAAACAGGTACACCGTCATTACTGAAGGTTTCTGCTAATTTACGTAAGGTAACGGTTTTACCTGTCCCCGTCGCCCCTGCAATCAAACCGTGGCGGTTTGCCATTTTGGCTGTAAGTGAAATTGGATTGCCTGATTTACTCTGTGCAATTGTATAATTCATTAATTTCTCCAAAATATACGAATTCGTATAATTTATTACAACTTACTTTTAGAATCTCAGTGAGATTCTATAATGATTAAAAATCTTGTGCTAAAAATTAAAGTCTGCGATTCTTTTTATAATATTGAGTGGTTTTTCCTCTCGTCTTAGAAGGTTTTGGAGGCTCTAGTAACACACCACTATCATATTGGCTCACCGGAATTGGATGTCCAATATATTCTTCAATCGCAGGAAGGTTTACCGCATAACGTTCACAAGCAAAGCTGATCGAAACACCACTTTCCCCTGCTCGCCCTGTTCGTCCAATACGATGAACGTAATCTTCTCGATCGTCAGGCAAATCATAGTTAAATACATGGGTCACATCGGGAATATGTAAACCACGCGCTGCTACATCTGTTGCGACTAAAATATCTAATTCACCTTGTGTAAAGCTATCCAATAATGCTAAACGTTTTTTCTGTGGAATATCCCCTGTCAATAAGCCAACACGATGGCCATCAGCGCTGAGATAGCTCCAGATCTCTTCACATTTATGTTTGGTATTTGCAAAGACAATACAACGATCAGGCCACTCTTCTTCCATTAAAGTCAATAACAGCGCCATTTTGTCTTCATTAGATGGATAAAAAAGCTCTTCTTTAATGCGGTGACCAGTACGTTGTAACGGTTCAATTTCAACATATTCCGCATTATGCATGTCTTCAAAAGCTAATTCACGTACACGGTGAGAAAGCGTTGCCGAGAAAAGCATGGTGAGACGTTCATCTGGTTTTGGACATTTACGCATTAAATAACGGATATCTTTGATAAAACCGAGATCAAACATCCGATCCGCTTCATCCAACACCACCACTTGAATTTTATCTAAATTAATCACGCCCTGTTTGACATAATCAATCACACGTCCTGTTGTGCCAATCAGAATATCCACTCCACGTTCAATCTCTTGCAACTGTTTATCGTAGCCATCACCGCCATAAGCTAAAGCTAAACGTAAATCTGAATATTGTGTCAACATAGACGCATCCGATGCAATCTGAACAGCTAATTCGCGAGTTGGTGCAAGGATTAATGCTCTTGGCTGATTTTTCTGTGTTGGAATTTCATGGCTTAATAAGTGGTGAAAGGTCGCCACCAAAAAGGCAAGGGTTTTACCCGTTCCCGTTTGAGCTTGCCCTGCAATATCTTGCCCTGCAAGGGTATAAGGCAAAGTTTTTGCCTGAATAGGTGTACAAAATTCAAAGCCTTTACTATCAAGAGCGGCTAACACGCTGTCGTGAATCGGAAAGTCGATAAAACGTTGTTCGGTAAGATGTTTAGACATGGTGTTCTCCTAATAAGCAACAAGCGGATTCTCACGAATATTTACGCTTAAAAAATCGGGCTATTCTACCGTTTATCATTTATTAATGAAAGCAACATTTATCAGTCTTGATATATAGTAAATAACCATTCATAAAAAAAGGGAATGATAAGGACGCCATTGGCGTCCTACACAATATTGCAATTAAGGAAAAAAGCTTAATTCTCTTTTTTCATAAGATAGTAAAACTGCTTAATACTTGGATGAGATAGGATAAGAGGAATTACTCTCATAATTATCTCATCTTTATTTTTTTCATTCTCAGATAAACAATCAAATGGTACAAGTGTTTCATTAATTAAAAGTGGTTTATTTTTCATTTTCCCATATATCCATCCCGACATAAAACGCCCATGATAGAAACGTCGGTGTTCTAATTTATTTAATTGTTCAATATTTTTTCAATATCCGATTTTAATTGTTCAATATAAATGTCAGATAACACTAATTTTTTACTCAGATTGATTCTATTTTCCTTAGATATCTGAACAAGTTCATACCCTAATTCTCTCAATTTAACAAAAAAGTGATCTGCTGAATATTGACTTGAATAACGATCATCTTCACTAATTTCATAATCCCACACATCCATATTATTTAACTCTAATAAGAATTTAGTTGAAAATAATTCAGCATCAAATGTAATATCCATATTATATTCATAAAGAATCTTATATGCTGTATGGACAGATTTCGCTAAGAGATCCATAACATTTCTATAATCAATGTCTAGATTTTTATCGCTAATTGGGAAAAAGTGAACATTTCTATACACTTCATTTTCCTCAGTTAAATGTTGAATGTTGCTTAAATCAAGTTGGTTTCCAAGTAAACACGCAACAAGTAAACAATCTGAATAACAATTGGTTACAGCTAAACCTTGTTTTACTTTTAAGATGTTTCTTAATAACTCATAATCATTATTATCCGAAAGATAAAACGCAGTAAAATTACCATCTTCTTTGATTGCATTAACAATAGATGATGCATTGGTAGACAACATATGGTGTTTTACAGAGAAATTGAGCGTCAGTCCACCAAAAAGTGGAGACCCATTTGAATTTAAAATAGGATGACGCATTATGAATTGGTTAAATTTCTCTACATCGTCACTAAATAAACTTATAATAATCTCACTCTTACTGAAATAAACCATATGGATAGCGAGATTAATCAGCAACTCTTGATTAAACTCATTAAACCCAGCAAGACCTATATGTATTTTTCCCTTATGATTTAATGAGCTTATTGATAAGGGTGGATAATTTTTTAATAAAATTCTAGATGTATCTCTATATTCATTATACCAACTAATCTTCCCACCAGCTATTTTGTAGCTAGAAAAAACATCTTCTTTAGATAGTATCCTTAACAATTCTTTATCATTAAGTTGGATAATAATATGTGGTTTATATTTTGATGTATTTAATATAGTAATTAGTATTTTAGCAAGACGGATATTTTGAGTAAAATCTGGTGTTAAAATATAAATTTCTTTTGCTTTGCAAAAAGGGATTTTATGAATAAACTCTGAAACTTGAGACTCATTAAAATGAATAACGGTTGTTTTAATGTCAGTTACCTCCATTGAGCTCAATTCAGATAGTGAAATAAATAGCTTATTTGCTTGATCATTCATTTTAGTAACTGCTCTTGCAGTCGCATTATCTGCCCCAAATACAATGATCTCTTTTGGGTGTAATCTTAGCTTATATAATAAAACTCGAAATGAAAAACAGTGATAAATAAGCTGAATAATAGCGCCAAGCGTTAAGACAGGTAAGACAAAGCGAGCAATTTCTAGCTCCCAGCCCATTTCATTTCCATCGCCATTTAATGCTACAAAACGTAATGTTTTGTATATCGCATCAGAAAATGAGTTTCCTTTATCCATCCAGCCCATTATCCCGATGATAAAGACGATAATAGCTAAAAAATAGAGTACCTTTGTTTTAGTTGAAATTAAAGACGACGATTTATGCATATTGTTACCTAAGAGTAATACTCAAAATTTAAACTAAAAACTTATTTCTGATCTTTAGACAGTTTTTCTAATAATGCTTTCATAACCAGAAAATCACGCTGAGCTTGTTGATTACTCGGGTTTTGTTTAACCAGACTTTCACTAATCTCGAATCCTCGTTGATAGTAGCCTAACGCCTTATCTAGGTTTCCCTGCTTCGCAGTAATATTACCTAACTTCCAATATGCAAAAACTAAATCACGCTGAGCTTGTTGATTACCTAGATCTTGCTTAGCCAAACTTTCACTAATCTCAAATCCTTGTTGATAGTAGTCCAATGCCCTGTCTAAATTTCCTTGCATCTCTACAATATCACCTAAATAATAATATGAAATATATAAATCACGCCGAGCTTGTTGGTTACTCAGATCTTGTTTAGCCAGACTTTCTTGAATCTCTAACCCCTGTTGATAGTAGCTTAACGCCTTATCTAAGTTTCCTTGCTTCGCCAGAATATCACCTAGCATCTGATATGAAATAGATAAACCACGCTGAATTTCTTGATTACTCGAATCTTGTTTAGACAAACTTTCACTAATCTCTACCCCTCGTTGATAGTAGTCTATAGCCTTATCTAAATTTCCCTGTTCCGCCGTAATATCGCCTAATTTATGATATGAAATAGATAAATCACGCTGAATTTCTTGATTACTCGGATCTTGTTTAGACAGACTTTCACTAATCTGCAACCTTTTTTGGTAATAGCTTAAAGCCTTAGCCAAGTTTCCCTGTTTCTCTGCAATATAACTTAATCTCTTATATAAAATAAATTGTGCTTTTTGATTACTTGAATCTTGTTTAGTCAGATTTTCTAGAATCTCTAATTCTCTTTGATTGTAACTTAAAACCTTATCCAAATTTCCCTGCTTTTCTGCGATATAACTTAATCTCTCATATGAACTAGATACATCAAGCTGAGCATCTTGATCACCCTGGTCTTGTTTAGCGAGACTTTCTCGAATCTCTAACCCTCGTTGATAGTAGCTTAAAGCTCTATCAAAGTTTCCCTGCATCACCAAAATATCACCCAATTTGTTATATGAAATAGATAAATCACGCTGAGCATCTTGATCACTCTGGTCTTGTTTAGCGAAACTTTCGCAAATCTCTAATCCTCGTTGATAGTAGTTTAAAGCTTTATCCAAGCTCCCCTGCTTCACTGCGATATCACCTAAATTCTCATATGAAAAAGATAAATCACGCTGAGCTTGCTGATCATTCGGGTCTTGTTTAACCAAACTTTCATTTATCGCCAATGCTTTTTGATAATAGTCTAACGCATCATCTAATTTACCTTGAGACTCTAATAAATTTCCTTTTTCACTATATCCAACCATCACTAGACGTTGCTGTTGGTAGGAACTTTGATGCTTTTCTAAGAGTTTTCCCAGCTTTTCTATTTGTTCTACCACAGGGGTCCAAATATGCACAGGTACTCTTTCTTTGATGTTATCTCTTAGTTCAAAATTAAGAAAAGTTGATACCCGTTGAACCTCTCCTAGTAACTCTTCTGCTTGTTTCTTATGAAGGTACGTTTGGTAACCCGCCCCCACAGAAATAGCTAGAAGTATTGCCATTATCCCCGCCCCTATTCGAGTTCTTTTGATGATTTGTTTTTGGCGTTCAAGGGCGGTAGCTTGAGCTTCTGCTAATGCTTTTGCTTGAGATAATTCATCTGCCAGTTTTTGATCTTCAAATTGACGACAAGCAATCAAATAACTTTGTTGGGAAGCTGTAATATGTTTTTGATACTGTTCATTCTGTAAGAGTGCTTCTAAATCAGATAATCGGCTTCCCCTTAATCTTAGCCATTCATTTGATGCGATACCGTTAATTTTATTGGCTTCCCAAGCGGTTGCTTCTTCCTTTAAAAGTTCAATTAAAATTAATTCTGCTTCACTCTCTTTTAGCCAACCATCTAAGTCTTGCCATTGACGTAAAATACTTTCGTGAGCAGGCTCAATGGTGGTGATTTTTTGTGTATGGTCTAAATCTTTGGTTAATAATCGACAATCTACTAAGATATCTATTAAAGGGCGAGCTTCTTCTGGAATAGAAGCATAATCTGCAACTTTACGACGTGGTTTCTTCGTTTTAACATCAATCCCTGCTAGCCAAGGAATAAATCCTCTACGAAGTAATGCAAGGCACGCTTGGCGATCTTTTGGGACACGAGGATCTTGCTGAGCTTTATTTAGTGCTTCATTGATTGCCGAGTTGATTGCACCTTTTAGCCCACCTAACCCCGATTGTTGTTTAGAGACAGTATCGTAAAATGATGTATACTCTTTCAACGTTAATTGTCCATCATTGCCATAATCTTGATATAAACGTTCTAGGGTGAACGCAAGTAAAGGTAACGCGTCTTTACCCCCACCTTCTTCTATATCTTTGAGTAAAGTTTCAATAAGAAGCGGATCAATATCTAACGGTTTTTTTGTTTTTTCAAGTAACTGTGCTGGACCTTCAATGATTTTGTAATACGCATTGCGTAAAATAGGCTGCAAACTGAACGTCTGTTGGGGTATATGGGCAAGGGCAGGTGCTGTTTGTAGTGCTTCGTAACTATCTGAGCGAATAGTACAAAGTACTATTAAATTTACCGTTGGTTCTTTCAATAAGATAGCAAGTAGCTGTAAAAAAGCTTCACTTTCTATACAACTCGCATTAAAAAGCTCTTCTGCTTGGTCTATTGTTAATACTAAAGCAGGAATATGCTCATCATAGGTATAGACGGTTAAAATTTGTTGAATAATCGGTAACAATGCATCTTTTACATTATTCATTGCTAGCAATAACGATTTTCTCGTATAGCCTAGCTGTTTTTCTTCGCTTAATTTGGCTAAAGCATTCACAAGCCCTGTTGTTCCAGATATCACTTCTCTGTCTGGTCGAATCACAGGCATTACTAGAAAATGAGCAGGAACTCTCGCTAATCTTGGTAAAATGCCCGCACGAATAAATGAAGATTTACCATATCCTGATGCACCTAAAACCGCCATAAAACGTGGTACAGGTTTATCTTTCAGATAATATAGTTCTTCCATTAAACGACTAATATCAGCCTCTCTGCCAAAGAAAATCCCTGCATCTTCTGCATCAAGCGGTTTTAAACCTTTATAAGGTGACGGTGGATTGTCGTACAGCTCAAGTGGTGGCCATTGAAAAAACTCAGGGTGAAGCCCTGCTTTAATTAAACCATTTTTAAAATTAGATAAACCTTCTTTGGATAAAAATACATCTTGTTTTGAGCCGTCAGGCATAGTAACTCGCTGAACAACAAATTGTTTACCAAGCTCTAAATTAATAATTTGAAGTTCATCACTGATTTCAGAAGGAATACTTTTTTCTTTAGGAGTGGATATAATAATTGGGAAAATACGTTTGTTCAGTTGTTTGGCTAATACATACTCTTTCCAACAAAAGGTTGAGTTAAGCCAGTTATCAGAAATCAATAAAATAACCGCTTCACAATAATTAGACGCTCTTATTAGTGCTTGTTTCCATTGCTCTCCTGCTAGAATACCTTGATGTGGGTCAAGATCTAAAAAGAGTTCATTCCAACCATTTTCTTCTAACCAATGTTTTACAGCAATCGTTTGCGCATTATCTTTGCTTGAATGACTAATAAATAGTAAACTCATAACAAACTCCCTGAAGTATTTTTTTATTAAACTAACGTATTTCTGCTGGTAACACTAATGGTGTGATAACTATTTCAGTGATCCTATGGCGAGAATCCTTACAACACGGATATTTATATATAAACTGGAGACACAAAATTCTAAATAAATAAAAGAAAAAAGCAAACTGTTTCTTTTGCTAGATTGAAGCGAATTGTTGAACTATCAACTAAAAACCGTTACCTATATAAATTCCCATTGTTCTCTTATTGAAAGGATTTATAATAAGGCTTTGCTTATTTCAAATCAGGAAAATAATTATGCTAGCAAACACGACTCCAAATCTTAAAAATCGTCATTTCTTACGTCTTATGGATTTTACCCCGACTGAAATTCAATACCTACTAGATTTATCTGCAAAATTAAAAGCAGACAAAAAAGCAGGTCGAGAAATCCCAACCATGAAAGGCAAAAATATTGCGTTGATCTTCGAAAAAAGCTCGACACGGACACGCTGTGCTTTTGAAGTTGCGGCTTTCGATCAAGGGGCGAATGTGAGCTATATTGGCCCAAGCGGTTCTCAAATTGGGCATAAAGAATCCATGAAAGATACTGCGCGCGTTTTAGGCAGAATGTACGATGGCATTCAATATCGTGGTTACGGTCAAGAACTCGTTGAAATTTTAGCAAATCACTCTGGCGTGCCAGTTTGGAACGGTTTAACCGATGAATTCCACCCAACTCAAATTCTCGCCGACTTCCTTACGATGATCGAACATTCCAATAAACCCCTTAATCAAATCAAACTCGCTTACTTAGGTGATGCTCGTAACAATATGGGTAATTCTTTTGTTGAGGGCGCAGCATTAATGGGCGTTGATTTACGCCTTGTCGCACCAAAAGCTTTCTTCCCAGAACAGCGTTTATTAGATGAAGTTGCGGACATGGCAGAAAAAACCGGTGCGAAAATTACCTGTACCGAAAATGTTGCCGAGGGTGTAAAAGATGTAGATTTTGTTTATACGGATGTATGGGTTTCAATGGGTGAACCTGAATCTGCTTGGGAAGCGCGTATTAATCTCATGAAACCGTATCAAGTAAATGCGGAGCTGATGAAACTCACAGGAAATCCGCACGTTAAATTCTTACACTGTTTGCCTGCATTCCATGACGATCAAACGACCGTTGGAAAAGAGATTGCAGAGAAATATGGTATGAATGGCTTAGAAGTGACAGATGATGTTTTTGAATCTGAAGCGTCCATCGTCTTTGATGAAGCGGAAAACCGTATGCATACCATTAAAGCCGTTATGGTTGCTACATTGGGGAATTTATCATCAAATTAATGATGTACTCTCTTTGTATTAAAGTTTTTAATGCAATAATCCGAAAAAAATCACTATCTAAACGACTAAAAACTGCGTAAAATAGCTTGGTCTATCAACTACGCAAACGATTACTTAATAGGAGAAACCGATGTTAAGACGTGATATGAATATCGCAGATTACGATCCTGTATTATGGCAAGCAATTCAAGACGAAAACCGTCGTCAAGAAGAGCACATTGAGCTCATTGCTTCAGAAAACTATGCAAGCCCACGAGTGATGCAAGCTCAAGGCTCACAATTTACTAACAAATATGCGGAAGGTTATCCGGGTAAACGTTATTATGGCGGTTGTGAATATGCTGATATCGTCGAGCAATTAGCGATCGATCGTGCAAAAGAATTATTTGGTGCAGACTACGCAAACGTGCAACCACATTCAGGCTCACAAGCAAATGCGGCCGTTTATGGTGCATTATTGACGCCAGGTGATACTATTTTAGGTATGAGTCTTGCACACGGTGGTCACTTAACTCACGGTGCATCAGTTAGTTTCTCAGGAAAAGTTTACCATGCAGAGCAGTATGGTATCACTGCTGAAGGGGTTATCGACTATGATGCACTTCGTAAACAAGCGCATGAAGTAAAACCAAAAATGATTGTCGGCGGTTTCTCTGCTTACTCTCAAATCGTTGACTGGGCAAAAATGCGTGAAATCGCAGATGAAGTTGGTGCTTATTTATTCGTCGATATGGCTCACGTTGCAGGCTTAATTGCAGCAGGTGTTTATCCTAGCCCACTTCCACACGCTCACGTTGTGACTACCACAACGCACAAAACATTGGCTGGTCCACGTGGTGGTTTAATTCTTTCCAATGCGAAAGACGAAGAAATCTATAAGAAACTACAAAGTGCGGTATTCCCACGTGAACAAGGTGGTCCATTAGTTCACATTATTGCAGCGAAAGCGGTTTGCTTTAAAGAAGCAGTAGAGCCTGAATATAAGGTTTACCAACAACAAGTAGTTAAAAATGCAAAAGCAATGGTGGAAGTATTCAAGCAACGTGGTTACAACGTTGTTTCAAATGGTACAGAAAACCACTTATTCTTAGTCGATTTAGTTAGCCACGGTTTAACCGGTAAAGCAGCAGATGCAGCTTTAGGTAAAGCAAATATTACTGTAAACAAAAACGCAGTACCGAATGATCCACAAAAGCCATTTATCACATCAGGTATCCGTGTAGGTACACCTGCAGTAACTCGTCGTGGCTTTAAAGAAGCAGAAGTTAAAGAGCTTGCAGGCTGGATGTGTGATGTGTTAGACAGCATCGGCAAAGAAAACGAAGAAGCTGTTATCGAAGCAACGAAAGCGAAAGTATTAGATATTTGTAAACGTTTACCAGTTTACCCATAATCTAGACTTATTTATATGGCAAACCCCGAGCTTTCGGGGTTTTATTTTTGGAAAGAATATGCTGATTTATCTACTTATTTATCTCATTTTCATTAACTTGCTCAGTGCATATTTAATGTATAAAGATAAACAAAAAGCTGTTCAAAAAGCATGGAGAGAACCTGAATCTAATCTGCTCTTTCTCTGCTTTTGTGGCGGTTTTATTGGCACTTATCTTGTTATGAAATATGGTCGCCACAAAACTAAACATTGGCAATTTCACGTTGCAGTGATTTTATCTACATTGATATGGGTGATTGGGTTACCGATTTTCTATTGGTATATACAGAATTATTGAGAAACTATTTGAAAGGAAATTGGTTGCGGGGGCCGGATTTGAACCGACGACCTTCGGGTTATGAGCCCGACGAGCTACCAAGCTGCTCCACCCCGCGTCTGATGGAACTATAATACAATCTCGCTGAATAAAAGCAATCTTTAAATGCCTTTTAGTTATTTGTTTGCCTTAATAACATTCAAAAAGCATATAAAAAAAGCGAATATCGTTTATGTAACAAACGCTTATTTTGTACTATTACTTTTCAGTATTTTTTGATAATCTACGCAACTTTAGATCAGCCCTTAAATTTAATAGGAATTCTCTCTTATGTCTTGGAAAGCATATAAAAAAATTGCACTTTTAACTGGTATTGCGGTACTTGTAGCAAGCTGTTCAACTACCACAACGAAAAAAACAACTGGCTATAACCCTGAAACAGCCAAACTGGGTGCTGTTTTTAAAGATCGCCAGTTTATTCCTTACAATATGCAATTCATCAGCACACCGCGTGTTGCTGCGAATGGCAAAGTCGTGAATCAACGTGATTTTCTACAACAAGTTTCCAATGTTCGTGCTTATTCAACGGGTTTAATGAATCGCTATGCAGGGACTTATGGAAAACTCTCAGCGTGGTTAGCTAACGGCGGAAATGTGAATGATTTAGCACGCTATGGGATTAACGCCCGTCAAATGCGTGGTGAAGATGGCTATCAGAACGTATTGATGACTGGATATTACATTCCTGTTATTCAAGCACGTATGACACCACAAGGGGAATTCCGTCATCCACTTTACGCGATTCCAAATGGCAATAAAAAATATGAGCGTGCAGAAATTTACCGTGGTGCATTAGCAGGACAAGGTTTAGAGTTGGCTTATACCAATTCCATGTTAGAAAACTTCTTAATGGAAGTACAAGGGAGTGGCTTCGTTGATATTGGCGGTGGTAATTTACGCCATTTTGCCTATGGTGATAAAAATGGATATAGCTACACCAGCGTTGGGCGTTTATTAGTAGAAGACGGCGAGATCCCGAAAGAAAAAATGTCTGTACAAGCCATTCGCGAATGGGGAGCAAGAAATCCACACCGCTTACAATCATTACTTGAACGCAACCGCTCTTTCGTTTACTTCCGCCATGATCCAACCTTAGATGTGAAAGGTTCTGCGGGCGTGCCTTTAGTTGCCCTTGCTTCTGTTGCATCAGATAAACGCATTGTACCGACGGGAAGTACGCTTTTAGTGGAAATGCCATTAATTGATAGTAATGGAAACTGGACGGGTCGTCACGAATTACGTTTAATGGTTGCTCTTGATGTCGGCGGTGCAGTAAAAGGACAACACTTTGACCTTTACCAAGGTATTGGCGATAAAGCAGGTCACCAAGCAGGACATATGAAACATTACGGACGTGTTTGGGTACTCAACTAATTAATGAAGATCCCCGCTGTTGCGGGGATTTTTTATACCGCTCTTCCCTTCAATAAGTTCCGTATCCACGTTCGATTTGTGCTTAACCCTTGCAAAATATCTTGGCTAAGGGGAAGCGGTTCGCCACAAATTTGGCTCGCCAATAACTCACCCAATAAAAAGGCGGTGGTTAAACCTCGTGAGCCAAGCCCTGCAACTAAGTAGAGATTTGGATAGCAGTTGGCAGTTTCAATCGGCTCTCGACGGCGAAGTTGATTATACAAGTTAGCATATTGCATTTTTTGTGCTTCAAAATCTGGCACAGCCCCCACCATCGGCACACGATCTCGAAATGCTGCCCGAATGCCGACTTTGGCAAGATTTCCAGAAAAATCAATCTGTTGCGTCCATTCACAAGCGGTCAAATTCTGCTGAAGTTTTGCAATGTTTTGCTCGTGTTCCACTAAACTGAACTGCTCATCGGCATTATCTCTTAAATGGCTCGCCCCGATACAATGGGTCTGTTGAGCTGAGATCGGCGTTAAATAGCCATCATAACAAACCACGCATTTTAACTTCGACAAGGCTTCTGTCGTTGGGATTTGGCTGACTTGCCCACGCACAGGATAAAGGGGAATGCCGTAGCTCTGAGCAAAATCGGTTAATAAATGCCCGTTTGCCAGCACTAAGGTTTGATGGGCGAAGGTTTGCCCTTGATGTTGCCATTGCCATTTTCCTGCAAGCCATACTGGATTTTCCACCTGATGATTTAACACCACCTTCAAGCCTCGTTGTTGCAATAAGGCAAAGGCATTTTGCACAAACTGCACAGGCGAAAGCCAACCGCCCTGAGCAATAAAAGCACCACCATTTTGCACCGCTAAGCCTATTTTTTCGCTCAAATCTTGAGCTGAGCAGAGTTGATAAAGTTCGCTATCCCAACCTTGCTCCGCCATTTTTTGTAGTTTGTGTGCGGTCTTATCGTTATAAGCATACAACGCCACCCCTGAAAAATCGTGTTCAAATGTGACCGCTTGAGCCAACTGCTTAAAACGTTGCAACGCATAATCAAAACTATGCACATAAAAACGGACATTACGTTCATCATCGTCGCTGAGTTGTGGGTAAATCGCCCCCTGTAAATTGCCAGATGCATTTTTTGCCAACCATTCATCTTTACAATAAAGCGTGACCTGTTTGCCTCGTTCTAGCAAAGACAAAGCAACAGCAAGGCTTGCAATACCGCCACCAACAATCGCCACATCATCGCTCTCTGTTTGGTTAGATTGATAAAAATAAGGAAAGCGGATGCGGTTTTCTGTTTGATTGTCAGGCTTCTCGCCCCAAAGCATTTCACGTTTTTTGCCGAAACCTTTGCGTTTTTTCACCTCAAAACCGACCGCTTGCAATCCACGGCGGACATTGCTTGATGCGGTAAAAGTCGCAAAAGATCCGCCCTCTTGTGTTAGGCGAAACATTTGCTGATAAAGGCTTTCGTTCCACATTTCAGGATTTTTGTCTGGCGAAAAACCATCTAAAAACCAGCAATCGATCAGGTTGTTATAATAATCGCCCAGTTGTGGCAAATTCTCTAATAGATCGCCAAACCAAATATCAAGGTAAATCTGTTCAAAATGGTAACGCTGACACCCAACCTGTCTAGGTTGCCAACAAGCGGTGAGTTTTGCTGAAAAATCTGCAAATTGCAGATAATGTTGGTGAATTTGCTGTAATTGTTCGGCTTTTATCGGAAATTTTTCAAAAGAGATAAAATAGAGCCGTTTAAGTGGTGAAGTCGGATATTCCGCTAAAAATGCCCTAAATTTTTCTGCCACAGCAAAAAAATTCAACCCTGTCCCAAAGCCTGTTTCGGCAATCACAAAGAAAGATCGGGTGTGTCGTTGCCATTTTTCCCAAAGTTGATTACCCTCTTGAAAGACATAATGGCTCTCCGCCAGCCCATCTTGCGTAGAAAAATAAATATCATCAAACTGTGCTGAAACTGGGGTATTGGATTGATTAAAATTTAAAGAAGCAAAGGTAATTTTTGACATAATTATCCCCAAATAAAAATGGTGAGTTAGTTACCTAGCTCACCATTATACAAAATAGAAACTAATTAAAAGATGTTGTAGGCAAAAAGTACAATCATTCCTAAAGCCCCAACTACTGTCATCATTGCATAGCCAAAAGTACCCATATTTCTGCTCCTTAAATAGAATAAGTCTAGTTATTCTAAAACTATTTACTAAAAATGCAATGCAAGCGGTTATTTTATTTAAAAGTTTTGCAAATTTTTCGCTATAATGGCGTAATTTTTTTATCACGAGGAAGAAAAATGGCTACGATTAAAGATGTTGCCAAATTAGCAGGTGTTTCTACGACAACCGTTTCTCATGTTATTAATAAAACACGTTTTGTCGCAGAAGATACAACAAAAGCGGTATGGGATGCTGTTGCTGAGTTAAATTATTCACCGAGTGCTGTTGCACGTAGCTTAAAAGTGAATACGACAAAATCAATCGGTATGATCATTACCACCAGTGAAGCCCCTTATTTCGCAGAAATTGTGCTTGCCGTAGAAGAATACTGCTATCGCCAAGGCTATTCACTTTTTTTATGTAATACACAAAATGAAGCAGAAAAAGTGCAAAACCATTTAGATATGTTAATTAAAAAACGTGTTGATGGTATTTTAGTCATGTGTTCTGAATATACCGAAAACTCATTAGCATTATTCAATGGCACAAATGTCCCTATGGTCGTCATGGACTGGGGCCCGAATGATGGTAAGAGTGACCGTATTTTAGATCACAGCTTTGATGGCGGTTATATGGCGACTCGCCACCTCATTGAAAAAGGCCATCGAGATATTGCCATTATTGCAGGATATCTTTACAAAACCACCGCAAAAGCACGTTACGAAGGTTTTGTAAAAGCGATGACAGAAGCGGGATTATTAATTCGAAAAGAGTGGATTTTTGAAACAGACTTTCAGCCTGAAGGCGGTTATGAATGCATGAATAACTTATTAAAACAAGATAAGTTACCTACTGCTGTTATTTGTGGCTGTGATGCGATGGCATTAGGTGTGATTTCAGTGATTACTGAAAAAGGACTCTCTGTCCCACAAGATATTTCGGTAATCGGTTATGATAACATTCATAGCTCTCGTTTTTATGCCCCCCCATTAACGACGGTACATCAATCAAAAACTCGCTTAGGTCAAATGGCGATTGATGTGTTACTTGAACGTATTCAAAGTGAAGAAAAAGTTCATGCGCCTAAAGTCCTTGAGTTTTATCCTGAACTTGTTATTCGTAGCTCTGTGCGTGATCTCAATCAATAATAAGGAGAATGAATGGAATTATTAATTGAATTCTTTAGTAGTTATGGCTATTGGGCCGTATTTTTTGTGTTGCTTGCTTGTGGGTTTGGATTACCTATCCCCGAAGATATTACACTCGTGTCTGGTGGTGTAATTTCAGGTCTTGGCTATACTAATGTCCATTGGATGCTTGTCGTCAGTATGCTTGGAGTCTTAATTGGTGACAGTACAATGTATTGGTTAGGGAGAATTTATGGTGAAAGAATATTACAATTTCCATTAATTAGACGAGTCGCTACACCTGAACGTTTTGCTACAGTTCAAGAACGTTTTGAAAAACAAGGTTGGAAACTATTATTCGTTGCTCGTTTTTTACCAGGTCTTCGAGCTGTCGTTTATCTTGTTTCTGGTATTACTCGCCGTGTTACCTTTACTCGCTTTGTTTTGGTTGATTTCTTTGCAGCCATCATTTCTGTGCCTATTTGGGTTTATCTGGGTGATTTTGGCGCCAAAAACTTAGATTGGTTACATCAGCAAATCCAGAAAGGGCAAATAGCTATTTGGGTTATTTTACTGATTGGTGGTGCCATCGTTTTTTGGAAATGGAAAAAATCTCGTAAAACCAACTAAAAGCATAAAAAAAAGCCCCTATATCAGGGGCTACTCGGAAAGCAAATTTATGAATTTGGTTGTTGGACACAACACTTGTTGTTTGGTGTATGTAGATTACGTCAAGTAAGTCAACTTTTCAAATATTTTTAAAGAAAAACGTAAACTTTATCTCATTTTTGTGATCTACTTCATATTTTTCTTATAAACGGCGTGCTTGCCAAAACGTTTTAGACCAGTAAGGTGAGTTCATATCAGAATAAATAACCCCACCCTTCGTTGAAGCATGTAAAAACTGACCATCTTTTACATATACACCAACGTGTTTTCCATTAGGTCCTCTTCCTGTTTTAAAAAACACTAAATCACCCGTTTGTAAGTCACTTTTAGATACTCGAGTCCCTTCTTTTGATTGTTCCATTGTCGTTCTTGGCAAATCGATTCCAAATAAATCTCGGAATGTAATTTGCATAAATCCAGAACAATCTACACCACTACGGCTTGTTCCACCTAAACGATAGCGTGTTCCTTTCCACTCTCTTTGATGCTCGCTAAGGCTACTGATCACAAAAATAGGATCATTAAGACTTCCTTTATTTGTTCTGTAAATTTTTGATGTCTGAGATTTTCTCGGTTTATCTACATCAGGAGAACTACTACAAGCGGTTAAAACTAATGCACTTGCCAAAAGCGAACAAAATAGTAATCGTTTTTTCTGTTTGATAGAAAACATCTTTAACTCCTTAAAAAACATTCTGCCATAAAATGGCAGAATATTTAATTATGTTAGGCTTTTACCTTCGCAGTTTCGACACGCTCACGCAATTTTTGCCCTGGCTTAAAAACAACGACTCGACGTGCAGAGACTGCAACATCTTCCCCTGTTTTCGGATTACGACCTGGACGGGCTTTCTTATCACGAACAGTAAAATTACCAAACCCTGATAATTTTACTTCTTCGCCTTTTTCAAGAGATTGGCGAATTTCTTCAAAAAAATCCTCAACAAATTGCTTTGCAATACGTTTATCTAACCCAAATTTTTCAACTAGGTTTTCTGCGATTTCAATTTTGGTAAGTGCCATAATTTATCCTTACATCTAATCTCTTAGATAAGCATTAAAACGTTGTGAAAGTGCTTCTAAAACAGCTTGAATCACCGCATTAATCTCTTCTTCTTCAAGGGTTTTTTCTGTATCTTGAATCGTTAAGCTGATGGCTAAACTTTTCTTACCTTCGGCTAAATTAGTACCTTGGTAAACATCAAATAAATTGACTCCAACAAGTTCAACACCTCCAGCTTGTCGTACAGTATCTAATACATCACCAGCTGGAATTGTGCTGTCTACAACAATTGCGATATCACGTTTATTCGCAGGGAAGCGTGAAATTTCTTTTGCATTTGGAACTTGACGTTCAGAAATTGCAGAAGCCAAAATTTCAAACGCCACAGGTTTACCCGAAAGACCGAGTTTTTGTACGATTTTAGGGTGAATTGTACCAATAAAGCCAATTTCTTTACCATCTAACATAATAGCAGCCGATTGTCCCGGATGGAATGCAGGAAATGCTTTTGCGACAAATCGTAAATCATTTCTCACACGAGTTAAAGAGAGAACGCGCTCTAAATCCCCTTTTAAATCAAAGAAATCAACATTTTCTGCTTTATGTTCCCAATGAGCGGGGCGTTTATCTCCTGCAATCACACCGCCAATTACAAATTCTTGGCGAACACTATTTTCCGCATTGGTATCTGGAATGAAACGTAAACCGCTTTCAAAAATACGCACTCGATTTTGCTGGCGGTTTTGGTTATACGCCACAGTTTCAAGCAAGCCAGTTAAAAGCGATAGACGCATTGCCGACATTTCACTTGAAATCGGATTTGGCAGAATTAACGCTTCTTGGCTTGGGTGTAACAACTCTTGGATTTTAGGATCAACAAAGCTATAAGTGATAACCTCTTGATAATCACTATCAATCAATGCCGTACGGACACGAATTGCTTCCAAGACTTTTTCTGGGACACCTTTCATTTGTAAATGAGCAAGTGGTGCATTATTTGGAATGCTGTTATAGCCGTAAATACGTGCGACTTCTTCTACAAGATCTTCTTCGATCTCAATATCAAAACGCCAGCTTGGTGATTGAACCGTCCAGCTCTCGTTTGCATAGCTTGGGTTTAAACCTAAGCGAGCTAAAATATCGGTTACGGTTTCAGTATCAATATGGTGACCGAGTAAGCTATCTAATTTGCCACGGCGTAAAACCACTTGTTTTGATGTTGGTAAATGAGTTGAACTTACCGCTTCTACGATTTCACCTGCTTCACCGCCACAAATCTCAAGCAATAACGCTGTTGCTCTTTCCATTGCTTTACGCGTTAATTCTGGATCAACGCCACGCTCAAAGCGGTGCGATGCGTCTGTGTGTAAGCCATATTGTCTTGCACGCCCTGTAATTGCAAGCGGTGCAAAGAATGCAGCTTCCAACACCACATCTTTAGTCTCAGCACTTACGCCACTCGCTTCGCCACCAAAAATACCCGCCATTGCAAGCGGTCCGTTTTGATCTGCAATTAACAACGTATTTGGCTGAAGTTTTGCCGTCGTGCCATCAAGTAACACGAGTTCTTCACCCTCTTTTGCCATACGCACTTGGATTGCACCGTTAATTTTTGCCGCATCAAAGGCGTGCATTGGCTGACCAAGTTCAAGTAAGCTCAGATTGGTAATATCCACAATCGGATCGATAGAACGAATACCGCAACGGCGTAATTTTTCTTGTAACCATAATGGTGATTGTGCTTTGACATTCACATTTTTCACCACTCGACCTAAATAGCGTGGGCAAGCTTCAGGGGCTTGAAGTTCAATCGCTACTTTATCTGAAATAGTTGCAGGCACAGCTTGAATTTCAGGTTCATTTACTGCTAATTGATTAACCACCCCAACTTCACGAGCGATCCCTGCAATGCTTAAACAGTCTGCACGGTTAGGCGTTAAGCTGATTTCAATCGCACGGTCGTTTAATTTGAGATAGTCACGGAAATCTACCCCTACTGGCGCGTCCGCAGGTAACTCAATAATACCGCTATGATCTTCTTTAATCCCTAATTCTGAGAATGAACAAAGCATTCCCTCTGACGGCTGACCACGCAATTTGGTTTTCTTAATTTTAAAATCACCCGGTAGCACCGCCCCTTCTGTTGCACAAGCTACTTTTAAACCTTGACGGCAGTTTGGTGCGCCACAAACAATGTCTAATAAACGTTCGCCCCCCACATTCACTTTGGTGACACGCAATTTATCGGCATCAGGGTGTTGAGCACACTCAACCACCTCGCCGATAACCACACCGTTAAATTCACCTGCAACCGCTTCAACGGCATCGACTTCTAAACCTAACATAGTAATTTGGTCACATAATTGTTCGGTGGTAATCGCTGGATTAACCCACTCACGCAACCAACTTTCGCTGAATTTCATTATTTCTACCCTATATTTGTAACGTTTTCTACAAATTTTACCGCTTGTTATGATGGACACACGCAGTGTGTCCCTACAAGAGAAAATAAGCCATTAATATAGTAGGGACACACTGCGTGTGTCCGCAACTGCGAGTGTCCGCAAACTGCGTATATCCGCAAAATGATTAGATTACTTAAACTGCTTTAAGAAACGCAGATCATTTTCAAAGAATGAACGTAAATCGGTCACGTTATAACGCAACATCGTTAAACGCTCAACGCCCATTCCCACCGCAAAACCTGTGTATTCATCAGGATCAATGCCCACATTGCGAAGTACATTTGGGTGAACCATTCCGCAACCTAACACCTCAAGCCATTTGCCGTTTTTACCCATTACATCGACTTCCGCTGACGGCTCTGTAAATGGGAAATAAGACGGACGGAAACGCACTTGTAGATCTTCTTCAAAGAAAGCTCTTAAGAAATCGTGCAATAAGCCTTTTAACTCAGTGAAGTTCGCTTTTTTATCCACATAAAGTAGTTCAATTTGGTGGAACATTGGCGTATGTGTTTGATCATAGTCGTTACGATAAACACGACCTGGTGCCATAATGCGAATAGGCGGTTGCATTTTTTCCATCGTACGAATTTGAACGCCTGATGTCTGGGTACGCAACAAACGCTCTGCATCAAACCAGAATGTATCGTGATCTGCACGAGCTGGGTGATGTGCAGGGATATTTAACGCATCAAAGTTATAATAATCCGTTTCAATTTCAGGGCCTTTCTCTACACTAAAGCCAAGTTCTGAGAAAAATTTCACCACACGTTCAATCGTGATTGACACAGGGTGTAAACCACCTAACTCTGTTTTACGACCTGGTAAACTGACATCAATACTCTCGCTGGCTAATTTAGCATTGAGTTCTTCTGTTTCTAACTGCTCTTTTTTCCCATTTAACGCATCTTGTGCTTTCTGTTTTGCTTCGTTAATTTTTGCACCCACCGCAGGACGTTCATCTGCCGGCACATCACGCAAGCCTTGCATTAACAAGGTAAAATGTCCTTTCTTACCAAAATACTCTACACGCAACGCTTCAAGACTTGCAACATCATTGGCTTTTTCAACCGCTTGCAATGCTTCAGCAACGATATTTTCTAGGTTTTGCATACCTACCCTCTAAAAATGTATAGTCAAAATAACGTCCAATTTCATATGGACAAAGTGTTTCGAATAATAATATGTATAAGAAATCTTGTAAATTTAAAAGTGTGACTAAAATCAGATTAACTTATTGATTTCCATATGTTAGACGTTAAATAATCGTTAAGTTTGTTCATTATTTGCAAAAAAACCATTAAATCTTACCGCTTGTAAGAGATTAATCCGTGATCTTCTTAAAAACATCCTGTAGAATTCGTGTCGGTTTGCAAATAGGCAAGTCATTTATGTTAAATTTTTTTGGAGAGATACACTATGGCAATGAATAATATTTTAGGATTATTCGCACAATCGCCACTCAAACCACTACAACAGCACTCAAAAAAGGTGACTGAATGTTGTGGATTACTTGTTCCCTTTTTTGAAGCGACTTTCAAAGATAAATGGGATGAAGCAGAAGAAATTCGTCGTAAAATCATTGACTTAGAACACCGTGCTGATACGTTAAAACGTGAAATCCGTTTAAAATCACCACGTGGTTTATTTATGCCTGTCGAGCGTACAGATTTACTTGAATTGGTTACTCAATTAGATAAATTAGCAAACTATTCAAAAGACATTTCTGGCAGAATCATTGGCCGCCAATTAATTATCCCAACTGAAGTCCAAGGGGTATTCCAACAATTCTTAAGTCGAAGCTTAGATGCGACAATTCATGTTGACAAAGTAATTAACGAAATGGATCACTTACTTGAAACAGGTTTCCGTGGTCGCGAATTAAATTTCGTGAATAACATGATTTTAGAGTTGGATACTATTGAAGATGATACGGATCAACTTCAAATCGTATTACGTAAAGCCATGCTAAGTATTGAAGATCAATACAATCCTATTGATATTATATTTTTATATAAAATTATTGAATGGGTCGGTGTTCTTGCAGATCAAGCACAACGTATCGGCTCACGTATTGAGTTGATGCTGGCTCGTTCATAGAGGATTTAAATAATGGAACTGATTCAACAATATGGTTCGGTAATTATTATTATCACAGCTATCTTTGGCTTCTTTATGGCTTTTGGTATTGGTGCTAATGACGTATCTAATGCAATGGGTACATCCGTAGGTTCTGGTACTATTACTGCAAAACAAGCTATTCTTGTCGCCATGGTATTTGAATTTGCTGGAGCTTATCTTGCTGGTGGAGAAGTAACTGAAACTATTAAAAGTGGTATTATCGATATTCATCAATTCTCTGGCAGACCAGATACCTTAGTTTTGGGTATGATGTCTGCACTTTTTTCTGCAGGGACTTGGCTACTTATTGCATCTAGAATGGGCTGGCCGGTATCAACCACCCACTCGATCATCGGTGCAATTATCGGCTTTGCATTAGTTACTATTGGTTCAGAAGCCGTGCATTGGGGAGATTTATCAGGTATTGTAGGCAGCTGGTTTGTAACGCCTGTCGTTTCGGGTATTATTGCCTATGCTATTTTCACCAGCACACAAAAATTAATTTTCGATACAGATAACCCAATGCAGAATGCCCAAAAATATGGTCCATTCTATATGGGATTAACTACCTTCATTCTCAGTATCGTAACGATGACCAAAGGTTTGAAACACGTTGGTTTACATTTAACAACGGCTGAAACCTTCATGATTTCATCTACCATTTCAGTTATTTCTATTGTTCTTTGTTTCTTTTACTTCCGTAGCCAATCTTTTGCTAATCGCGTGCAAGGTGGTGCTTTCGGTGGCGTAGAAAAAGTGTTCAGTATTCTAATGTTACTCACCGCTTGTTCAATGGCATTCGCTCACGGTTCAAACGATGTGGCTAATGCGATTGGGCCATTATCTGCAGTAGTTTCAGTGATTGAAAATGGTGGCGTAATTCAGGCAAAATCTACCATTGCTCCTTGGATTCTTCCATTAGGTGCTACAGGTATTGTTGTAGGATTAGCGGTAATGGGTTATAAAGTAATGGGGACTATCGGTACAGGTATTACAGACTTAACGCCAAGCCGTGGTTTCTCTGCTGAATTTGCGACAGCAATGACTGTTGTTGTGGCATCTGGTACTGGTTTACCAATTTCAACTACTCAAACCTTAGTTGGTGCAGTATTAGGTGTTGGTTTTGCTCGTGGTATCGCGGCATTAAACTTAAATGTAATCCGTAATATCGTCGCTTCATGGGTAGTTACTCTACCAGCAGGTGCATTTTTCTCGATTATTATCTACTACGTTTTAAGTGCTATTTTCTATTAATTTTTGTTAAACTAAAGAAAAGTGCGTATTTCGCACTTTTCTTTTATTTATTTTATGAGGATCTTTATGCAAAAACGACTTTCGGCATTACTTGCAACTTTACTTTTTAGTGTATCACTTCCAACTTTTGCTCAAACCCAATATGTCACAGAAAATCTTAGTACCTATTTGAGAAAAGGGCCAGGTGATCAATTCAAAATTTCTGGTGCAATTCAAGCAGGAGAAAAAGTGACGCTTATTGATAAAAAAGAACGTTACTCTCTTGTGCGTGACAGTAAAAACCGTGAAGCATGGATTCTTAATAGTGAGTTAACTTCCACGCCAAGTTCAAAGGAATTAACGCCACAACTGCAACAAAAAGTCCAAGAATTAACAACGAAGTTAAACAATATAGATAAAGACTGGCAACAGCGTACAGCGGAAATGCAACGACGGACTCAACAATCTGATCAGCAAAGTAGTGAATTATTAGAGCAAAATGCACAATTAAAACGCGAGTTAGAGATTCTAAAAAATAAAAATCGTGATTTAGAAGCAATCCAAGATGCTTCATCTCGTGAAATTATGATTCAATATTTTATCTACGGCGGTTCTGTTCTTGGGGTGGGATTATTATTAGGATTATTAATTCCAGTTCTCTTACCACGTCGTAAACGCAATAGCGGCTGGGCATAATATAAATAGCAAGCGGGTAGATTTGAGAAACAATTTGCAAAATATTTATCAAATCTACCCGCTTGTTTTAATGACTAAAACAACTCTTTCGCTTCTTTAACTAAACTTTCTGGTACATTAATTCCTAACGCTTTCGCGGTTTGTTGATTAATAGAAAGCTCCATTTTGCTCACATCATGAGTTGCAATACTCCCCGCTTTTTCACCACGTAAAATACGCGCAGCCACTTTACCTGTTTCAGCCCCAATATCATATTGATTTACTGCATAAGCAGCTAATGCCCCACGTTTTACGGTATCTCTATCCGCTGCAATCACTGGGATTTTTGCTTCTACTGCCGCTTTATGCAAAGCTTCATAAGCTGACACTACCGCATTATCTTCAGAAATATAGATCGCTTGTACTTTACCATTTAAGCTACGTGCCGCAGTACCGATATCTGCGCTACGTTGAACGGCGACAGGAACGACTTTCACATTCGCCTGTTTTGCCGCAGCTTGTAACTCTTCTAATACGATGGTTGAATTCACTTCACCCGCACTATATACATAACCAACTGATTTTAACTCTGGCACTAAGGTTTGAATTAATTTTAACTGCGGTTCAATCGGCTTATGATCTGAAATCCCTGTTACATTTGTACCACTCGGCTCCCAAGATTTCACTAATTTTGCCGCAACAGGATCAGTGACACCTGAGAACACGATTGGAATAGAACGTGTTGCCGCAACCACAGGTTGTGCGCTTGGCGTCGTAATCGGAATAATGATGTCTGCTTTATCCCCCACAAATTTACGCGCGATTTGTGCTGCCGTTGCCGTGCTTCCTTGTGCTGATTGGAAATCAATTTTAATGTTTTTGCCTTCAACAAAACCTTCGCGAGCCAATTCTTCGATGACACCTTGTCGAATGGTATCTAATGCTGGGTGTTCTACAATAGCAGTAATCGCTACATTACGAATACTATCTTGTGCAATGCTATTTAATGAAAGTGTTGTGAGTGCAGTAAAAAGTAAGGTTTTGCTGAATTTCATACTCATATCCTTTTGTAAGTAAAACTGTATTTTTGTACTATTGAAATAGTACACAGGTGTAAATTAACGAATTCTTTATGGAAATGCAAGCAAAATTTGAAGAATAATCGTAGCTAACGATTTTCAAATGGGTTTCTCATGTAAAATCAGTTAAAATAGCGTTTTTACAACACTTGAACTGTTTATTCGAGGATTTAATGAAATACGAACTTAAAAAAACAAATGGCAACGCTCGCCGTGGTCGCTTAACCTTTTCTCGTCCAAAGGGCGAATATCACGTTGAAACCCCTGCATTTATGCCTGTGGGGACTTACGGCACGGTTAAAGGGATGACCCCTGAAGAAGTGGCGCAAACAGGCGCTCAAATTCTGCTTGGCAACACATTCCATCTATGGTTACGCCCAGGGCAAGAGATTATGCGTCAGCACGGCGACTTACATGATTTTATGCAATGGCACGGCCCAATTCTTACGGACTCTGGCGGTTTCCAAGTCTTTAGTTTAGGCAAATTACGCAAAATCAAAGAAGAAGGCGTTTATTTTCAAAACCCAATTAGTGGCGAAAAAGTCTTTTTATCCCCAGAAAAATCTATGGAAATTCAATACGATCTTGGCTCGGATATTGTGATGATTTTCGATGAATGTACCCCATACCCAGCGACCTTTGACTATGCGAAACAATCCATGGAAATGTCACTACGTTGGGCAAAACGCAGTCGTGATCGCTTTGACGAACTGCAAAACCCAAATGCCTTATTTGGCATTATTCAAGGGGGTGTTTATGAAGAATTGCGTAAAGTTTCCGTAGAAAAACTGGTTGAAATCGGCTTTGACGGCTATGCGGTGGGCGGTTTAGCCGTTGGCGAGCCGAAAGAAGATATGCACCGAATTTTAGAATATGTTTGCCCACAAATCCCTGCGGATAAACCGCGCTACTTAATGGGCGTAGGTAAACCTGAGGATCTGGTGGAAGGCGTTCGCCGTGGGATCGATATGTTCGACTGTGTCATGCCAACCCGCAACGCTCGTAATGGACACTTATTCGTCACCAACGGTATTGTTAAAATCCGTAATGCGAAATATCGCAATGACATCTCACCGCTTGACCCTGAGTGTGACTGCTACACCTGTAAAAACTACACCAAAGCCTACCTATATCACCTTGATAAATGCGGTGAAATTTTAGGGGCAAGATTGAACACCATTCACAATTTACGTTATTACCAACGTTTAATGGCAGAAATCCGCCAAGCGATTGACGAAGATCGCTTTGATGATTTTGTTGTCGAATTTTATCAACGCATCGGCAAAGAAATACCGCCGTTACAATTAGCTAAAGAGGGTGAAAATGCTTAATTTAGAACCACAAAATTTCGTTACTTGGGATGAACCCATTGATATGCTCTATGCTTGCCATGGAAAAGTAAAAAATTTTTGTCGACAACTTCAATTACTGCCTGACTATCTCGATAAAAATGGCGTTAACCAAGCTGTTAAAAATGATGTGCAACAGATTTTGAATTACTTCAATCAATCTGCGCCATTGCATCACGATGATGAAGAAAAAGACTTCTTCCCTGCATTGATTAAGCAACGTCCAGAAGCGCAAACAGAAGTGGATTTACTCGAAGCACAGCATATTGAATTACATCGTAATTGGGACGAACTTTCCACCCAATTAGTTGCCTTACTCCATGGAGAAATTCAGCAAATTGACCGCGAGTTAATCAAGCGTTTTGTGGCTGGTTACGATCAACATATTGCGATTGAAGAGCCGCTTTTTGAATTAGGGCGAGAGCATCTAAGTCAAGAAGAACTCAACTCAATCGGGAAAATTATGGCTGATCGCCGCCGAGTTTAATGGTGAATTATTCTCTTGATCTCACCGCTTATCGTTGCCCTATTCCACTTTTAGCGACGAAAAAGGCAACGGTAACCTTGCAAACAGGTGATGTCCTTACTGTATTGTTACATAAAGACATTGCTCTGCAAGATTTTCATCTCTTATGTCAAGAGATGAGCTGTGAGATAAAAATACAGCGATCATCTGATGATCAGATTACCTTATTCATTATTAAGAAGTAAAAATGAAACTAATCAAAACCGTATTTATTTCAAGTCTCGCTGTATTATCAGCGAATGCTTTTTCAACCCAATGGGAACAAATTCGCACGCCTGTTGTAGGGCAAGCACAACCTATCGGCGGATATAGCAACGGCTGTATTATCGGCGCTCAACCGCTCGCATTAAAAGGCGAAGGCTACCAAGTTATTCGTTCTGTCAAAAACCGTTACTATGGACACCCACAATTATTAAGCTACCTACAAACCTTAGCAAAAAATGCCAAAGCGTCAGGTATTCCACCGATTTTAATTGGGGATATGGGGATGCCTGCTGGGGGGCGTTTTTCATCTGGACACGCCAGTCATCAAACAGGGTTAGATGCAGATATTTGGCTTCGTTTTGGTCCGATGGACGATGAAACCGCTCGCAATCCAGCAGGTTTAGCGACCATCATGGTTGACCGTAATACTAACGTGGTAGATGAACGTTTATGGACAGCAAACCATACGAAACTACTCAAACTCGCAGCGTCAGATCCAAGGGTGGATCGTATCTTTGTCAACCCAGCGATTAAAGTAAAACTCTGTAATACCGCTGGCACTGATCGCAACTGGCTACGCAAAATTCGCCCGTGGTATGCCCACGACTCGCATTTTCATGTTCGTTTAACTTGCCCAGCAGATGCGGCGAACTGTGAAAATCAAGCGCCAGTACCTGCTGGTGATGGCTGTGGCGAAGAACTTTATTCTTGGTTTGAGCCTGCTCCGCCATCAGCAACGCCAAAAGCAAAAACTATTCCACAACCGCCACAGCTTTGCCAAATGATCTTATCATCACAAGGTCTATAAGCGACTTATGCGTTTATTCATTGCAGAAAAGCCAAGTTTAGGGCGTGCGATTGCTGATGTATTGCCGAAACCCCATACCCGTGGGGATGGCTTTATTCAGTGTGGCGAAGACAACATGGTAACTTGGTGTATCGGTCACTTATTAGAACAAGCCGAACCTGATGCTTATGATGAACGTTTCAAAATATGGCGAATGGAACATTTGCCAATTATCCCTGAACAGTGGAAACTGATCCCCAAAAAAGAGACGCTCAAGCAGTTTAAAGTGGTAGAGCGTTTAATTAAACAAGCGGATATTTTAGTCAATGCAGGCGACCCTGATCGTGAAGGGCAACTGTTGGTGGACGAAGTTTTTGGCTACTTAAATTTATCCCCTGAGCGTAAATCCCAAATTCAGCGGTGTTTGATAAGCGATCTCAACCCTAATGCCGTCAAAAAAGCGATTGAAAAATTGCAATTTAACCGAGATTTCGTACCGCTTGCTACGTCGGCTTTAGCTCGGGCAAGGGCTGACTGGCTATATGGAATCAATATGACTAGAGCCTATACGTTACAAGGGCGTTGGGCAGGTTATAAAGGCGTGCTTTCCGTTGGGCGTGTACAAACGCCAGTGTTGGGCTTGATTGTTCGACGGGATCTTGAGATCGAAAATTTTATCCCAAAAGATTATTTTGAAGTGTTGGCAAATGTAGTTGTTCCTGAAACCCAAGAACGTTTTCAAGCACAATGGCAACCCAGTAAAGCTTGCGAAGATTATCAAGATGAAGATGGACGAGTACTTTCTCGTCCACTTGCTGAAAATGTGGTAAAACGTATCGCCGATCAACCCGCTTGTGTTGCCGAATATCAAGATAAAATGGAAAGTGAAGCAGCACCACTCCCCTATTCACTCTCCACCTTGCAAATTGATGCGGCTCGCCGTTTTGGTTTATCTGCGCAAGATGTGCTTGATGTTTGCCAACGGCTGTATGAAGCCCATAAATTGATCACTTATCCCCGTTCCGATAACCGCTATTTGCCGAATGAACATTTTGCTGATCGCCTAAAAGTGATGGCGGCGATTGCACATCACCTGCCTGAGTATGCTCAAAAGCCTGATGCCGTTGATCCGAATAAGAAAAACCGTTGTTGGAATGACAGTAAGGTAGAAGCCCACCACGCCATTATCCCAACAGCACGTCAAGGGCAAGTTCACTTAACCCAAAATGAACAGCGGATTTATCAACTTATTGCTCGACAATATTTAATGCAGTTTTGCCCTGATGCAGAATATCGTAAAGGAAAAATTGTGTTAAATATCGCGGGGGGAACTTTTGTCGCACAAGCCAGAAACCTTGTTGTTGCAGGTTGGAAGTCCTTGTTAGGCAAGGAAGATAATGATGAAATCGTTGAACCTTTGCTACCTGTGGTTAAAAAAGATCAGCAGTTATGGTGTGAAAGCGGTGAGATCGTCAGTAAAAAAACACAGCCTCCACGCCATTTTACTGATGCGACCTTATTATCCGCAATGACGGGCATTGCTCGTTTTGTACAGGATAAACAGCTCAAAAAAGTGTTGAGAGAAACCGACGGTTTAGGGACAGAAGCAACTCGAGCCGGCATTATTGAATTGTTATTCAAACGTGGCTTTTTAATCAAAAAAGGCAGAAATATTCATAGCACAGAAGCAGGGCGAACCCTAATTAGTGCCTTGCCCGATGTGGCGACACAGCCTGATATGACAGCCCACTGGGAAATGCAGCTAACAGACATCAGTAAAAAACAAGCCAGTTATCAACAATTTATGGCAGATTTAAACCTGCGTTTACCAAGTTTATTACGTTCGCCAAACCAGCAAATTTTGCAAAATTTAGCAAAGATCACACCGCTTGTAACGAGTTCTAAATCTCGCTATGCCCGTAAATCTTCGCAAAATGTTGAAAAATAAATCGAATACACAGAAATTGATAAAATCCACTTGCAAGGAAAAGTAAAGATAGCTATTATTCACGCCATCGAAAGTCAATTCCGCAACCTGCGGAATTTTATTTTGAACAGATTAAAGAGAAAACGATGTTAATTAATGTACTAACGATTGTCTATCTTGTTGTTGCAATCTTACTTGTTGGCTTTATTTTAATGCAACAAGGTAAAGGTGCAGATGCTGGTGCTTCATTCGGTGCTGGTGCAGCTGGAACAGTATTTGGTTCAGCAGGTTCTGCAAACTTCTTATCAAGAACAACAGCAGTTTTAGCTATTATCTTCTTTAGCGTAAGCTTAGTAATTGGTAACTTAAACTCTCACAATGTTGCACAAAAAAGCCAATTTGAAGATTTAAGTAATGTAGAGCAAAAACAAGAAGTTGCTCCAGCTAAAACAGAAAATAGCGATATTCCTCAATAAAAATAGAATTTACGCTCTGGTGGTGGAATTGGTAGACACGCTATCTTGAGGGGGTAGTGTCCAGAGGATGTGCGAGTTCGAGTCTCGCCCAGAGCACCATTAAGTAAAAGCCTAGTTTAACGACTAGGCTTTTTTGTTTCCCAAAAATCATTACTTTTCAAGTAGTTATGAAAATCATACAGCAATATACAGTATGATTTTATATATAGTGACTTGTATCTATTTTATTCTTTTTTATTCTAGTTTATACTTCTATTACACCAAATTTACACCACAAATTACACCAGAGGTTATGCAAGTATATGGCTACAATTATCAAAAGAGGAGATAAGTGGCGAGTACAAATTAATAAAAAAGGTATTCGTAAAAATGCCACCTTTTCAACAAAGGTTGAAGCGAGCAAATGGGCAATGAGCGTTGAATCACAAATTGAAGCTGGTGAATATAGCCCTATTCCTAAAATGACCTTTGCAGAATTAATTGACAAATATGTTTCAGAAGTGACTATAAATAAAGGTGGAGCAAGAGAAGAAAGCCTTAGATTAAATCGAATCGCTAAAACGCCTTTAGGATGTATTGAGTTAGAAGATTTAGGCAAAGAGCACTTTGAAAAATGGCAAAATAAAAGATTGACCGAAGTATCTGTTTTAAGTGTTCTGCGAGAAAGAGTTAGTTTATCTGCCGTTGTTTCACAAGCAATTAAATGGGAGTTCTTAAAAAGTAATCCATTACTGTTTCAGTGATTCCTTGTTTTGTTACTTCCCATTTTACACAACTTCCTGCCGGAAAGGTTTTTGCTTCCGTGCCGTCTTTTCCACGTTCGATTTTTACTTGATTACCAAATGCAATCGCTTTAACAATTTCCGCACCTGTGCCGTCATTGATAACCAAATAAGTGTGGTCTGCATCAAGTTTCGTTGCTAATGTTGCTGCATCATCAATCGGTAAAAGACCATCTGTTGATGATAGTTTTGCGTTTAAACTGGTTGAATAGCCGTTAAGCCATTTGTATTTTGTTGCCATTATTTACACCCCACACATTCGCTTGAAGTAAAGTAGCCATTTGAGCTACTGCCCATATTACATTTGCAACCAAGATGAATTGGTACACAGAATGGTTGGCAACCGTCTATGCGGATAATGCCTTGATAACGCCCTGAACGTGCGTTGTAAAGTGCATCGTCCCACATAAAAGTCACCGTGTCCGCCGTCATTTCTAAAGACGGATAAACAATGGTATCGCTACCGCCTAAGACACTTTCTAAAACATTGCCATTGACCTGTGCTTTTGTCTGAACGGTTTGTTCAGTTGGTGCTTGTTGTGGTTCAGATTGCACGTTCACAACATCGTCAATCGCTTGGTCATTATTAGCTTGAACTTGTGCTTCGTTTGGGGTTCGATAGGCATTGTCTGCTGCTGCAACTGCACCGCCTGCCGCACCAAATAATAAACCACCTG
Source organism: Actinobacillus indolicus (assembly GCF_901764975.1). GTDB lineage: Bacteria > Pseudomonadota > Gammaproteobacteria > Enterobacterales > Pasteurellaceae > Glaesserella > Glaesserella indolica_B. The sequence goes on from NZ_CABFKH010000008.1 coordinate 69,976, forward strand.
CTGCCGCCTCGCCTAAGCCATCTGTTAATGAATGTGTTGCGTCAATATCATGAATAGCACTATTTCCCATGTATTGTTGGAATACTTCATCTGCTGGCTCTGTAAGTAGCTCAGAAGTAAATTTGCCAGCGGTTGAGCCTAATGCACCTTTCCCAACTTGACCAATTCTACCTAGTCCACCCAAACGATTTAATATCGCACTACTTAGACCAGCAGCAAGAATTTCACCACCATGCTCTACAAGAGAGCTCGCCAATTCCTCTCTGGCTTGTTCTGATGAAAGTCCTTTTGCAAGTAAAGCCTGATATTCAGGGGCTTGGTTTAATTGTTCTTGTGGCATTGCTTTGATGTGATCGTAAATTTCATTACGTTTACTACCAGAAGCTTGAATGCCATGTACAGCGTATGGCAATGCTAGACTTGCACCAGCCGTAAAAGGAGCAGCCGCCACCCCAGCAGTTGTAGCTGCTATGGTTGGCAATGCACTTTCTACAAATTGTCCTAACGTTTCTAATGGATTTTCTGCGGCATTTTCAAAAACTTGTGTAAAACCTAACTCTCCATTCGCTTTTGCTTGTGCCATTGCATCGCTGGCTTGTAATGCACGCATTTTTGACTCATCACTTCGCCAGTTTTCAACATCTGCTGTCGTTTCAGTAATCCGTTATTCACTTCAGGCTGAACACCAAAGGCTTGAGCTAATTGTTGTTGGTATTTTTGTCGATTGCTTTGTTTTGGAATATCTTGTAGCGGCTCTAACTCTCCGTTTGTTTGATAAAACGCATCAGTAAATGAATTAGTGAAATCGGTTTGTGTTTGCCCTACTGTCTCAGTTGTATTCGGTACTATCGGTGTAAACGGTGAAGAAAAACTGGCTATAGCTTGTGGTTGCAGTGCATTTTGTGCAACAGGCAGTGGTTTGGTTGTGCTGTAGTCGTATCTTTGTCCGTTATACGGATCTAACCCTGCACTTTTTATCACCGAAATTAAACTTTTTGCATAATTAGGATCAGTTGCATATCCAGCTTTTTGCAAAGATAATGCAGCTTCCGCAGGAGAGGTTGCTTCAAAATATCCAGCTTTTCTATATCTCGGATTTCTCTGCGTGAAGTTTACTCTATCTGCAATTCCTTCTTCTAAAGATTCATAATCTTTAAATCTGTCTGGCATAGAAACTCTTTGACCATTAATGACTTCGTGAGTATTAACCATCGAGCCTTTTTCGCCTTGTGTAGCTTTAATACCGAAAAAGTTATTTTTCCCAGATTGCTTAGCTCCCCAACCAGACTCTATTGCCCATTGAGCTGCAACAACTTCAGGGTGCGGTTCACCTGCCTTTACTGCTGCATTATAAATTTCCATAAAACGAGCTTTTTGTTCTTGTGTAGCCATAATTGCTCCATAAAAAAAGCCCACGATTTCTCGTAGGCTTTTCATTATTAATCAAAATTATTTAATTGGTCGACATTCAAAATCATATGGATCTTCTGCCTTTAACTTTTCTGCCCACGCTATACTATCGGTACAAAGTTTTGCTGTTTTTTTATGAACTTGGTAAGTCATAAGACGTGGTGCAGTCTGTGGATCGCCCCCACAAATTTCATTATGGTTTTCTCTGACATCAATCTCATAATAGATGTCATTACCACCATAAGAATACGATAAACATTCTGGCTTTAACATTGTAAGTTTGTTTTTTACAATCGATCTCTCAACCAAATCTATTGCTTGGTCGATATTCTTTACAGGCTTTGCTATTGCGGTGGTTGTAATTAAGCTTAAACAAAGTAAGGTTAAAATTCGTTTCATATCTTCCTACCTATAAACGTAATTGAGCTTTTTGGTAAACTTCGTTGCGTTCCCTTTTTCCCAATGCAACCACTTTAATCACAATGCGTTCATCAATCACTTGATAAACCAAGCGATAGCCGGAACTTCTCAATTTGATTTTGTAACAATCTTTCATTCCACGAAGTTTTGCACTTTCTACACGCGGATTTTCAGACCTTTCTTTAAGTTTTTCAACAAATTGCTTTCTTAAATCTAAGCTCAATTTGCGAAACTCTTTTTCGGCTGATGGGATAAATTCAATGTCATAACTCATTTTAATAAATCCGCCAAATCGACTTTGTAACTTTTTTCGTGTTGGCGTTCTTCCACTAATTTTGCTAACTCTGCATCATCAGCAAGCTCAATGAGATATTCATAAATGTGCGGTGGCACACAATAAAAAGCAGGTTCATTTCGGTTTAAAATGGCAATTGGCTCACCACCTGCCGCATTGAATGTTGCCATTGGGTTTGTCTTGAGCTCAGTAATACTCGCAACGGTATTGGTTAAAATGATACTTGGCATAATAGCACCCCTTTTTTAGTGCTATTTATCGCTCTTTTTATCAGTCTTGTCAAGCTGATTTATAAGCTATTTAATACCACATTCACATATTCATCAAAAGCCTTGTCACCATTCGTTATATCCACAAATCGCTGAATAAATGGTTTGGCAATAAACAATGGATTATCCAATACTAACGCCATGACACAACCGTGAATGTTGTTTTTCTCATCTCGTGCGGTAAAGACTTTGATTTTGGTGTAGGGTAATTGCCCTGCCCAAATTTGGAAAAAGTGTTGCCAATCTGATCTAAGTTGGGCGTTTTTATCGGGGAAATGTTCGCCGATGTAGCCAAATAAGTCTGCAATAAGCTGTTGGGATTGGGCAATGTTTTCAATACGTTCGGTTTGGTAGTTCATTATTCTGCTCCTAATTCTGCCACAGATGTTGCGATATGATATTCAAACACTTCCCCTGTACCCGTGATTTCTACGTCAAATTGCAAGGTTGAGTACCCTGCTTTTAATCGGTGCGGTCTGCTGTCGATGACGGTTTTGTCGCCTAAGATAACAGGCTCTCGCACCAGTTCACTTCGGTGTCGTTTGTAAGCGGTGTGTTTGACTTGGGTTTCTGCAAAATCTTGTACCAATTTATAGGCGGTCATTGCGGTGTAACCTGGTAAGGTGTTGAGCCTTCCTTGCCATTTAAAGCGTTTCCAGCTGTCGCCTGCGTTCCATTGGTATATGCCGTCATCTGTTGCAAAAAATAGATTGTCTTGATCGCTCCGATACACCGCTTTGGGTTTAATGGTTAGCGTGGTAAGCGTTTCAATTTGTGCGTCTTCGTGAATGCTGTCTGGCACTTTAAAGCGGATACTGTGGGTTTCAGTAAAGCCGAAATAGTAGCCGTCGTGAACTACGCCAATCATTGTCCAAGGGGCAAGGGCTTGCCATTGGTCTTGGGTATAAAGTGCGGTGGTAATCACTTTAGATTGATTGCCAGCAAGCATGACAATGCCGTCTTTGGTGGCGTGAAAACAAGCGCCGTTGTATAAGCAAGCGGATTGATACGAGATAATCGGGTGCGGTTCTTCTAATTGTGTAACCGCTCGGCAACCTTTTGATTGGCACGGGCTTTCCATTTCAATCACAGCTGGATATTCGTCCGTTAAGATATACCCTGCTCGTTCGCCACATAAAAAGCGGATTGGCTTGCCGTTGAAACGTCCGTAGCGATACGCTTCAGGAAAGGCGTGCGGTTTGAGCGGTTCGCTTAACCATAATTCTGTCCCCACTAATCCGCCGATTTGTCCGTTTCCGCAGTATTGCAGATCGGTCATACATTGGTGGGGCGGTTCGTATTCTTCGGTCAAACACTCTTCACCATAGACCGTATGCGGTTGATGCACGTGGCTTCCTGTGCCGAACTCTATTTCATCCACCAGTAAGAAATGAGCATCGTATTCCGCTTTAGGATCGCCATAATCTAATTGAGTTACCGCACAATAGATACGCACCTTCCCAATGGAATAGGTTGGGAAGCCGTTTGAGCTTCATCATCTACTTCTTTGAAGTCAGCAATAAAATTTCCGTGCGCATCTGTGATAGCATCCACCGAATATAACAAATCACAACAACAAGGTTGTTGTAAATCAGAGTCGTCCAGCCTTGTTACTACAGGCTTGATGAATTTCGCAGGATTAAGTTTAAACAACTCATCTACAGCTTCATTGAGATAGTCTATAATCAACGGATCTTCAATGCGGTCAGCATCAATATCATTGTAATCAAACCGAACACGCAGAATAAAATCTGCGGTCTTCATTAGCTAATTTCCTGTTCGTTATCATCTGACACTTCGGCAAGTTTGTCTTTTTTGCCCTTTCCTGTTTTAGGCACTTCTGTTTTTACTTTGTGAATGATTTCTTTTTTCTCATTCTTAGATAACAAACTTGCCGTTAATGGATTTTGGACATCGAATTTGATTCCGTTGATGGCTGAGATAAAAACCTCTGGTTGCTGTTTCATATTAAAAGTTCCTTTTGAACGTTATAAAAAAAATAACCGCACCCGAATTGCTTCAAAGTGCGGTCAAATTTTTGATGGTTTACATCATGTAACCTTCTTGCTCAAAGCGACGTGCAATCAACATTACAGCATCTTTTAATGCTGTTTTGTCTTTTGGTAAGGCTTTGATTTCAAGGGTGATTACATCTACTTTTGCATTGTAACCGTCTGTAGGCTGGACAACCCATTGTGTACGTTCTTCAACTTGTGCTGTTTCAGCAGAATCAAAGGCTTCGGCAGTTTCAGTCGTTTCTACTCCGCCATTTTCTGCGTAGGTTGCTTTACGCACTTTTCCGCTTAAATCAGTACCATTTTCTGACACTAAATCAAATTGAAAACCTGCAATAGGTTTACGGAAATCAAAAAACACAGATTTTACATCTGCGTGATTTGGGTTTAAGAACACACGTAATTTATCGCCAACCTCTAAATCTTCAGGCGCTTTCACGAAACCTAGGCCTTGGGGTTTGACTTTAGGTACTGTTTGCCGTTCACCAAATGGTAACACTTACCTAAGTTACGATTTTGTAAAAACCCGTAATCATATTTGCTTTCCTGATTTGGACGACTTTATTTCCCAAGAGTTAGATAACCAAATGGGACGAGTGAACAAAGATCATATCTTATCTACTTTCTTTGTTGCCTCACCAGAAGGTTATGAATTCTGCGATGATGATTTAGGTCGATTAATGCGCTGGAAAGATGTTTACCGACTTAAAACACGCTACGAGACAGATAACCTCTACCAAACAGCAATGCAAGAGCTTGCTGGCATTGAGTTGTCGCAATACTTAGACAAGCAGTTGATCAACATCCTAAATAAAAACAATGTAACAAGCTTTGCAGACATCAGAAAGCAAGGTTTAGAGACAGTCAGCAAGTTCAAAGGTGTGGCTGAAAAGCGTTGCGAACAGATCATAAACGCATTTAAAAGAATTGTCATAGAACACAAGAGCGATGTCCCAAGTTATATCCAGTACGAACTCTGCATCGGCGACAGGATCAAAGCGCTGAATTACTTCGATAAACATCAAAATCATGCGGAGATGATTTAATTAATGGAGGCAACAAATTATGAACCTAAACCCACTCTACCACCTACGCCGTTATAGAGAGCTTGAATCGCGTAATACTGACTTAGTAAAACGTATGTCAAGTCAGTTAAAGCAAATTGAAGAGTTACGCAAAGAGAAAAAATCGTTTGAAACACAGCTTTCTAAATTGCGTAAGGAAATAATCGAAAAAGACAATCGTATTATTCAGCTTAGTGAATTACATCTACCGCAAGCTGTGGCGCATGTATCAAAAAGCAGAAAAGAAAAACTAGGTAACAAATGACAACTGAACTTATTGCAGAACGATCCGCCACTCATGGCGATTTTATTCAAGGTGCGGAAATCTTTGCACAATTAATGAAGCCTGTTGAAATATCCCATCAAAATCGCCCACTCGATAACAATCAATACTATGCCCTCACAATGATAATGGCAAAAATCACACGCATTTTAGGTGGTAATAGTCACTTTCCTGACCATTGGATTGATTTGGCTAACTATGCTCATTTGGGTGGGCGATTGAATTTGTGTGTTGAAGAAGAATAGCCCACAAAAGTGGGCTTTTTCATAAGGATTACAAAATGGAAACAATCATCATCACTTCAGCATTTACTTCATTTATTGTTTCATTACTTGTGCATTGGTTTACCATTACACAAGTAACGAAATGGTTTGATAAATTCTTTTCTGAACAAAATCAGATAATGGAAAAATATGCTGATGATATAAAAGAAATTGTTAATCAGCGAAAATTATAAACAGACTTTACAGAAATTTCTCCCAAAAGCAGTGAGCTTAATAATTCCTTTGTGAATACCAGCTGTAGCTTTACTAGCTTGTTTCATATCTTCAATGGCAGCTAATTTTTTATCTGATGATACCCCAGTTAATTCCCCACCATTAGTTAGATATTCTAAAGAGGCTTTTAAAGTTATTCGCTGAGCTTCAATTTCTGACTCAAATTTTAAAAAAACTGGGCTTTCCCTGTACTTATTGTAAAGAGAATCATCCGATTTCCAAGCATCATAATTAACATCAACAAGCTTTAATCGAACTAAATTATCAATAGATGGTTCAATTAAGCTAATATCTTGACATTCTGGGTTTCCTAGGAAAAAGTGTTTATGATGATCAGTGTAAGCACCAGTATCACTCACAGTCGTTCTTAGTGTTGAAATCGTCCCATCATTATTGTGGTAAAGATAATACAAATTCTGTGCATCTAACGGACTAAGCATTTTAATCATCTCAACAAAAGATGGGTGAATATTATCTGATTGAGTTTTATCCATTGATGAAGCAATTAGCTTAGCGAACATGCTTCTGATTTCATTTTCCCCCATATAAAATTTAGAGGCTTCAAGCGCAGGACCTACAACACTTATCTCAGGTTCTTTTATATTTTCTTCTGAAATATTATCAATATTTTCTTCTAGGTTTTTTCTAAACCTTTCTATATTAATAGCCTGCTGAACTTTATATTTTTGAAAGGCATCATCTGTAAAACGACCTAACGTTAAGTACCAAATTTGTGTTAAGGTTTCTATGGGTCCTTTGAAAGCACCAGCAGCTGCTGCACCACCAACGGCTCCACTAATAATAGGATAATATTCTGGATTCATAATAAAGTCCTCTTTGTTAATGTGACAGATTAAAGTTTGATCGCAATAATCTTATCACTAGATAGAGAGGATTTCATTATGATTGACAAACCGCTCCCCTCGGATTAAGATAACCCCACTTTCAACAGAAAGTCGGGATTGGCGTCCTGAATTAGAGTGGTGCGGAAATAATGATAGTCGCACAAAGCGGCTTTTTTTATAGCCGAAAATCAGAAAAATCAAACCTTTCAAAGGTATCATCGAAACGATGAACCCTTTAAAAGTTGTCAATGATGGGCTGATTGAGGGGATCGAAAGATCCGCCGTGACACCGCTCTACGGTACGCCAACCTTGATCAGTTCATCACCAGTAATTGGCGTTGCTTGTGATGAGTTTTAAAAACTTATTTGAGCGGAGTCTATTATGACAACTTTAACTTTTCAAAACACAACTCTTTCGGTTATCAACAAAAACAACCACTCATTCTTAACATCAAATGACTTAGGTACGGCATTAGGATATTCAAAACCGTTGCAATCAGTAACAAATCTCTACAACAGCAACGCAGACGAATTTACCGCAGAAATGACCGCACTTATCGAACTGCAAACCGCAGGCGGAAAACAACAAGTTCGCGTCTTCTCTTTGCGTGGAGCTCACCTCATCGCAATGTTCGCCCGCACCAAAGTCGCCAAAGAGTTCCGCAAATGGGTGCTGGACATTCTCGACCGTGAGATTTCGCAAAATGAACAACAAATCGCACCGCTTACAATTACCCCAGAGCAACAACGAGCTATACAAGAAGCGGTACAACAGGCTCACTATCGAACAGGATTGCACTGGCAAGAAATCTACTCTCGGCTCAAAAGCACTTTTAACGTAGCGAAGTATGACCAACTACCGCAAACAATGTTTGAACACGTTATCAACTTCTTAAACACACTCGGCAATCAATACCGCCCGATTGACCGCAGTAAAAAAGACATCACCATTACAGGTTTAGATGCAGAACAAATTGCCAAATACCTTGTAAGAGCCAGAGCCTTTGCAAAAGAAGTAGAGGTTTTCCATCGTAAACTGTACGAAGATTTAGGCATTCCTCGTTATGTTAGAAATGACATCGCAGGGAAAGCATACGACATCGCACACGAGTTTAACGTATGGCTTGACCCATTCATTGAACAAGCCCTACCCCAGCTTAATCAACAACGATTAGCAAACTTTTAACCACAACCAACCGCTCTTTATGGGCGGTTTTATTTTATGGAGCAAACCAAATGAAACAACTTATCCAACAAATCGAACAATGGGCGGAAGACCGCAACTTAATTAAAGGCTCAACGCCACAAAAACAAATGCTAAAACTGATGGAAGAGTTTGGCGAACTCTGCGGAGGGATTGCTAAAAATAAACCTGAAGTAATCAAGGATAGTATCGGGGATTGTTTTGTGGTTTTGGTGATTATGAGCAATCAGATATTCTACGATTTTTCAGTTTATGAAGCCATTACGATAGGTTGCAAAACCAAAGAAGAATCAGACCATTCATTTGATGAAATGTTAAATGTAGATCAGTTATTAGTTATTTCATCTCTTGGTGACTTATCAAGAGCTTTAGCGACAATCAGTGATGACATTGATACTGTTTTATACAGAGTTATTGCAAGCCTAACCATGTTATCTATTGAATTAAATATGGATTTAAAAGACTGCATCCAATACGCCTACGACCAAATCAAAGACCGAAAAGGTAAGCTAATAGATGGCGTGTTTGTCAAAGAGGAAGATTTATGAAATCAGATGAAAAGCATCCAGAGCTAATCGTATGTGCTGCGATTAAATTCATCAAGCGAGACCAAAAGGATATAAACTTAAATCGATGTGGTGTTGAATATGTTATCCCTATGGTCCGTCATTACTCACCTGACGGACGTGAGATGTTAGAGGCTCTTCACCCCTATTCAGAAGAGTATGAATTAAAAGAAGTTGAGCAAGGCTTTCTCACAAACTTTAGTCGCTTTGTTAGGCGAAAAGAAGCTTTAGAAATAGCAAAAGCTAATAATCAAATTAGATTTAATATCGGTTATGAGCCTGAAGAGCTTTATAGCGAAATGTTGTATTGAGGTGATTAAAAATGAACGAACAAATCTCGGTCGATTGCAGAACATTTCAAACGCTCGCCATACAGTCATTACGCTACTGTATGGGGCGAATGACCTACGCAGTCAGCGATTGTGCTGATTTCATTCGCCAACATTGGCAAGATTTCAGTCAAAATACAAAAAACATTATCATCAGAGATTTAGATACTGGGTTGGAGTCACATGAAGATGATGTAAGAGATGGTAGAGAATATCGCTACTTAGGTCACGATTGTGACTACCGAACGTGGAAAACCCTAAGAGAATGGATCAACGAACAAGCCTAGCGAAAGCTAGGTTTTTTATTGGAGGAAAAATGGAAACACAAAACATCGTAACTAATGAACAAGTATTTGAAAAACTATGTGCTATCGAAGAATTGTTACTTAACCCTCAAATAGAAAAAGGTTTATGGAGCATTAAAGATGTTGCTAGCTACATGGATTTATCGTATGGTCACGTTTATGAGAACATCGTAACAGACCCTCGCTTTCCTGCCCCTGTTGACATACCAGGTAAAGATGGAGCAAAGCCAAAAAAACTATATGTAAAAAAAGAAGTGCTTTCTTACTTTTCCAAATACAAGCAAAAAAAGAATAGAATTTAGTGATATTTTTTATCTTTTTCTGCCAAATCTCGCCTCATAACCAAATTTTCCAAGCCACACCAAAATTACACCATTCCAACAAAACTAATTGATTTTCAATAAATAAAGTTGCTCGCCCAGAGCACCATTTAATCTAATCATAGATTGTCATATAATCTCAAAAGGCTAGAATTTACAAGGTTCTAGCCTTTTTTCTTGTATCATTTCAGAGCATATTTTATCATCTAACAGCAAATCAAATGTACTTGATTTTTCTTCCATCAAGTACACATCTCTTTTATCAAGTACAAAATATCAGAAAAGGCAGGTGGAATATGGCTTTAAAAATGGAAAACAACTATTTTGCAAATATCCTGACTATTTTATTCGTTGGGTTCGCTGTAGCTGTTTTTGGTTATGTTGCCTATGAACTCTTTAATATGATTGATGGCTTTTTTGTTCCATTAATGCTTACATTATTCTTTGGTGGCTTACTATTCCTAATTTTAAGCGTTCCCTGTTCTATCGCAATTACAGCGATTGCGTCTGTCGTAAGTCATTTTTTAGAGCGTAAAGAAAAACTAAAGGAGTAAAATATGCTTACCCTATTAATCGAAATTTTTGGTTGGTTTTTTATTATTGCTTGTATCTTTACTCTAATTGCAGATTCTATTGATTTCTTCAGAAACCTTTAAGGCGGTCTACCTGACTTTCTCTTTCTAAAAATTTATTTATTGAACTCTGCTACACTTTTAATTTCAAATTGCTCATCATTTTTTCTCTTTTTATTGACAATAGATCCGTTTTCGCTCAATAATCCACAAAAACAAGGGGGCGTTTATGGAACTATTACTTATTCCAATAGCATTAATTTGTTTTGGTGCTTTCTTAGGTTTGGGAATTTCAATCGCTTTAGGAGCGGTGACAATTCTAGGGATGATTTTAGTTGCCATACTGAGTTTTTTCTCAAATTTTATTGGATTATCTCTTGCTCTTATTTTGGTATCTCTCTACTTTTTGCTACCAACTACTGGCTTTGTTGTTGTATTAGTTGGATTTATCATTTTCTTTATTGTGGCGTGGTTTGCAGCCGATGATGAAGCTGTAAAAGATGATCTCGCTAAAAAAGGCATTAAATATAAAGATAATGAAAAACTCATTGAAAAATATCACTCCTAAAGCGATCTAACCGCCTTTTTCTTTCGAAAAATTAGCTTAAAAAGAAACCTTAATGGAGATAAGTATGGACTTATTAGCTTATTTTATCGTTGGCTCTTTTATCCTAGTTATTTTGGCTCACGCATTTATGGGTTTTGCGTTGTTTATTGCCTTGATAGGTTTCTGCAATTAATTTTATTTTTTATCCATTTATCATTCTTGTTTCGTTGTTTATGCCAAAAGCAAGAACAGAATTGAAAAAAACTTCTGAACAATATTCAAATACTGTTGAACAAGAAATCGCAGCAATTAAAAGAATTAGTAACAATATGAAAATATGATTTCTAAAACTAACATCCTACTGAACTAATGTCGTCTTAAATTTTCGCCATCTTGTTGATGTAAACGGCTAACAGACCAGATTAAAAAAATACAAAATAGCGCTGTGCTAAAAAATGTATAACTAAAGGCATTTTGTAATTGTTCTGGCGAAGAGTCTCCCAAATGATATCGATAAAGGCTCAACAAAATGGCTGCCGCCGCTATACCAATACCACTACCGACTTGCTGAACCATACTTAACATAGTCGCTCCTGAGCCTGAGTTTTCTTGACTTAAATCTCCAATACACAGCGTGTTAATAGAAGTAAACATCAATGAGGTGACAACGCCATAAGCCATAATTGCAAAGATGGTTAATGAAATAGAATTCTCTTCGCTAAGTAATCCCATCGTCGCAGTCGATAATCCTGTCACTAGGGAAGCAACTAGTAATGTATTTTTATAACCAAAACGGTTTAAGATAGGCGTTGCTAAGGCCTTCATGAAAATGGAACCAATGGCAAGAGGTGCTAACATCCAACCTGCCATTTCTGCACTATAATGGAAAGAAACCTGTAGCATAATAGGCAATAAAAATGGTACAGAAAAGCTCACTAAACGGAATAATAAATTTGAAATTAGTCCAATTCGGAATGTACGAATTTGAAACATTTCCAAGGGGAAAAGAGGCGGTTGTGCTTTTTTAGCATAAATTACGTATCCCCATGTCGCCATGATTCCAACGAGAATAATCATTAAAGCCAAGGTCACATTTTCCAGACTTATAGAGAGCCGCTCTAATCCATAGGTAAATGCCACTAATCCAAAGGCTAGTAATATAAACCCGACAATATCTAATGACTTTGGCTCCCCTTTAATATTTGGCATAAATCGAGTCGCAGCCCAAATACCAACAATCCCCATTGGTACATTAACCCAGAAGATCCAACGCCAAGAGGCATGAGTAACCATCCAACCACCAACAATTGGCCCCAGTACCGGCCCAATTAGCCCAGCCATCGCAATCAGATTCCAAATTGGCAATAATTCAGACTTCGGTACAACACGCAAAATCGCTAATCGAGCTACTGGCATCATAAACGCCCCACCAATCCCCTGCACTATACGAGATAGCACCAACATGGTGAGAGAATTAGATAATGCACAAGCAATAGATCCTAAGACAAAAAGCACGACAGAAAAACGGAAGAGTGTTAATGATCCCATTCGATCAGATAGCCATGCTGTTAATGGAATAAAAGTGGCAACACTTAATGCATAACTAATGATCGCCAACTGCATTTCAAGAGGAGATTCATTTAGGCTTTCTGAAATCGCTGGTAAAGCAGTATTTAAAATCGTGGAATCAAGCATCAACATGAAAAAGGCTGTAGCGCCCGTCCATCCTAACGCGCGATAATTGGTTTGTTCCGTCATAATTGCCTCTCTAAAATTTGCAAAATTTTATAAAAATCTGACCGCTTGTAGAAAAAATTCAGGGCGTATAAAACGCCCCGAATAGTAATGATAAATTATTTTTGACGCATCGCTGGGAATAGGATCACATCACGGATTGATGGTGCGTTTGCGAAAATCATCGCTAAACGGTCGATACCTAAGCCTTCGCCTGCTGTTGGTGGTAAACCGTGTTCAAGGGCGACAACGAAATCATCATCGTAGAACATCGCTTCATCATCACCTGCTTCTTTTGCTGCAACTTGTGCTTGGAAACGTTCTGCTTGATCTTCAGCGTCGTTTAATTCTGAGAAGCCGTTACCGATTTCACGTCCGCCGATAAATAACTCAAAGCGGTCTGTCACTTCTGGATTTTCATCATTACGGCGTGCAAGCGGTGAGATTTCTGCAGGGTGTGCCATTAAGAAAGTCGGCTGAATTAATTGATGTTCCGCCACTTCTTCAAAAATGGCATTGACGATTGAACCTAAACCCCATGATTTTTGAATTTCGATATTTAAGCCTTTGGCAATCGCTACTGCTTTGTCGAAATCGTGTAGATCGTCCATTGAAATACCGTTGCCATATTTCACAATCGCTTCGTGCATGGTGATACGTTCAAACGGTTTGCCGAAATCAAACACATATTCGCCGTAAGGTACGGTGGTTGTCCCAAGAATATCTAACGCTAATTTGCGTAATAATTCTTCAGTGTTATCCATTAAATCGTGGTAATCCGCATAAGCTTGGTAGTATTCAATCATGGTAAATTCAGGATTGTGACGAACAGAAACCCCTTCATTACGGAAGTTACGATTTAACTCAAATACACGCTCAAAACCGCCAACTACAAGGCGTTTTAAGTAAAGCTCTGGAGCAATACGCAGATACATATCCACATCTAAGGCGTTATGGTGGGTAATAAACGGTTTCGCGGCTGCACCACCTGGGATCACCTGCAACATCGGGGTTTCCACTTCGATAAAATCTTTCTCTAAGAAGAATTGACGGATACCTGACACCACTTTTGAGCGGATAACAAAGGCACGGCGAGATTCTTCATTCGCAATAAGATCTAAATAACGCTGACGATAGCGAGTTTCTTGGTCAGTTAAGCCTTTATGTTTATTTGGTAACGGACGAAGTGCTTTGGTTAGCAGCTGTAATTCAGATGCACGAACGGTTAATTCACCTGTTTTGGTTTTAAATAGTGTGCCTTTTACACCGATAATATCGCCTAAATCTAATAAACCCACCGTATTTTCATATTCACCCTCAGGCAAATTATCACGTGCAACATAAAGCTGGATCTGACCGCTGACATCTTGGATAGTAACAAATGTCGCCTTACCCATCACACGACGTAGCATAATACGCCCTGCAACTACCGCAGGAATTTCTTTAGCTTTGAGTTCTTCACCATCGACTTCATCATATTTTGCGTGAAGATCTTCAGCTTTATCTTCACGACGGAATGTGTTCGGGAACGGATTACCACGCTCACGTAATTGAGCTAATTTTTCACGGCGAGCGATCATTTCGCCATTCAGATCTAATTCTTGGTTTTCGACTTCTGACATTGTATTACCTTAAGATTTTTAAAAATAAATTCGGTTTAATTCATTTAAGTTTGAAAGGGCGAGATTATAAGCGATTTTGGAAGATTTTGGTAGAAAACAAGCGGTCACTTTCTTTGAAAAATTTGCAAAATGTATGATTGAACATTGAAAATATGACTAAACACTTTCTGTGTTGTATGTGGCACTTGTTTGAATTGCAAGTGCCAACTGGAATAATCAATATTGTGATTAGCAATTAGATGCACATTGTGCTTTAAAGCGTAGAAGATGATCTAGTAATACGATAGCCATCATTGCTTCAGCAATAGGTACGGCACGAATACCGACACAAGGATCGTGTCTTCCTTTAGTAACCACTTCCACTGGCTGATTGTGAATATCGACACTTTTACCAGGTACAGTGATGCTCGAGGTTGGTTTTAGCGCAATATGCGCAATAATTGGCTGCCCTGAGCTGATACCGCCTAAAATACCACCGGCGTGGTTTGAGCAGAATCCTTCAGGTGTCATTTCATCTCGATGCTCACTGCCCTTCTGTTCTACCACATCAAAGCCATCGCCAATTTCAACGCCTTTTACTGCATTAATCGACATAAGCGCATGAGCAAGATCTGCATCTAAACGATCAAAAACAGGTTCGCCTAAACCGACTGGCACCTGTTCTGCAATGACGGTTAATTTTGCCCCGATAGAATTGCCTTCTTTTTTTAATTCTCGAATAAGTTCATCAAATTTTTCAACAGCAACAGGATCTGGGCAGAAAAATGGATTGCTATTGACTTGTTGCCAATCAATCTTTTCAATGTCTGCAACGGTATTTGGATCAATTTTGACGGAGCCAATTTGTGATAAATAACCACGGACTTCAATGCCAAATTGCTCTCTCAAATATTTTTTGGCAATCGCCCCTGCCGCCACTCGCATTGCTGTTTCACGTGCAGATGAACGCCCACCACCACGATAATCACGGATGCCATATTTTTGTTGATAGGTGTAATCGGCATGGCCTGGGCGGTATTTATGCATAATATCGCCATAATCTTGTGAACGTTGGTCACCATTTTTGATGATTAATCCGATGCTCGTGCCCGTCGTTTTCCCTTCAAAAACACCTGAGAGGATTTGAACTTCGTCATCTTCACGGCGCGGTGTCGTGTAACGAGAGGTACCTGGTTTGCGACGGTCTAAATCGGGTTGTAAATCCGCTTCGCTTAATTCCATATTAGGTGGAACGCCATCTACGATACAACCTAAGGCGATACCGTGTGATTCGCCAAATGTCGTGACTTTAAAAAGTTGTCCAATGCTGTTGCCTGCCATTTATTCGTTTCCTTATTTAAATGATTTAATAAGCCTTCTTTTTTCTTGTGGTTGGTGCAGATGCACATCCATTTGATTAAAGGCAATTTTAATGTGATGTTGGTTAAATAATTCCGTAATTCTTTTATAGAGGAAATTACGTGTCGCACTTCGATCATCAAGTTCTGGGACATACACGGTAAAATCATGTTCAATCCAGCCATCGCCAAAGCCCATTAGATTGACATTTGGTGAGGGTTCTTCCATCACTTTAGGTGCTTCACTTGCTGCTTGATATAACAAGGAGCGGACTAATTCTAAATTTGCATCGGTGCTGATCTTAATAATAATTTGTAAACGGGTAATCGTATTATTATAAGTCCAGTTAATAAAGCGGTCTGTCACAAATGCTTGGTTTGGTAATACCACTTCTTTATGTTCATCATCGACTAAAGTCGTTGATCTTAAACGAATCCGTGTAATAACCCCAGTAAAATTCCCAACGGTCACTTTATCACCCACACGAATTGGGCGTTCAAATAATAAAATAGTCCCAGAAACAAAGCTACCAAAGATTTCTCTAACCCCGAAACCCAAACCGACAGATAGTGCAGTAAATACCCATTGGATTTTACTCCATGAGATGCCTAGCGAGGTGAAAGCAGAGATACTACCAAAACAAACAATAAAGTACGTTAATACGGCGGTAATGGTATGTGGTGTACCTTTTGATAGTTTAATTCGGGAGAAGAAGGTCACTTCTAATATCCCTTTGATGTTTTTTACCAACACATAGGTCACAGTCACATAAAGTACTGAACGTAAAATATTCAGTAAAGTCACCGACTCAACAACAGTCCCTTTTGAAGTTGTTTCAACTTGTTCCCACAAAATAACGTTGTTGAGATAATATGCAATACTGATTAAATCTGACCAGATCGCATATAATGAAGCGAAAAGCACAACCCAACCAATTAAATCTGCCATACGGAAAATTTGTTCATTCACCGTTGAGATTTTAATCACATCCTCAGGCTGTTCTTTGCTCTCATCTTTATTTTGCTCTAAATTCTGCTCTCTTAATTTTTCACGTTTTTTCTGTAAGCGACGGTATGCCATACGACGTGATGAGATGGTTAAAGAGCGGTAGGCAAAATAACGTCCAAATACCCAGACTAATGCCACTAAATAGGTTTTGATAATATGTTCTATCAGATAAACAGCGGTGTAGTAGTAGCCTAAAATGATTAAGACAATCAATGTAAGCGGTACGATAAAGAGGACAAAACGCAAAAGTTTGAACAAGCTGACACTACGCTTTTTGCCATCTTCTGTTTTGGCATTTTCGTACTCTTGAATACCACGATCTAATAATGGTCGAACCACAAAGGTACATAAAGCTAACGCTACAATAGTAACCACTTGTCCTATCACATCATTAGTAAACCCTATTACTTCAATTTGAGAGAAGATCGAGGACACAAGGAGCAAAACCACAATCCATACGGATTGCTTGATAATGCGTTGGAAAATCTCGTTACTGGTTTGTGGCATACCAAAATGGCGATAAGCTAATCCATTTGGACGTAATAAAGATAATACTGTTGCAAAGAAGAGCCAATAACCAAAGGCTTTAGTTACCCAAACAGATGCCGCAAGCGGATCTGGGAAAAAGAGATAAAGCACTACGGTTGCCACAGATAAGAACATCAGCCCACTAGGTAACGCAAGGATAATCGTCCAAAACATCGCTTCAGGCGAATGCCAATGGCTGTCGTTTTTTAACGTATTAATTTGGCTACCTAAGGTTGCTAATCGTGCTTTAATTGCAGGCTTTTTCCAAACAATAACACTATAAATTAATAGTAATACTGCAATAAAAGCCAGCGTTGAAGGTAGATTTTGTCCTAAATTCTCAAATCCTAGATAACGTGTAAGCATTGCCACTTCAGCAATGGCTTGTTTAGGGAAGGTTTCTACCCAAGAAAGATCAATGGGATTATTACTTTGTACCCAGAAGCTTTGCTGCTGAAGCTGGCTTTGTAAATTATCGCTGATGGTGATAATTTGACGTTGTGTTGCCTCGATTTCATTAGAAAGATTTAGCTGTAAGTTTAATGTTTTAATCAGATCAACAATGATTTTCTCACGTTCAGTCAGAATACTCGTGAGTGTTTTTTTCTCGCTCTCATCAAATAAAATTTTGTTCGTTGTTTCTAATTTGATAATCACATTATTAATGTTGTATAGCTCATCTCGTTTCTGTGATAAATCAAAAATTTCAACCCGAAGATTTGCAATGTCATTTGCTAATCCTTTGATGAGGCTGTCTGTCGGTAAAGCTTGCTTTTGCTGGTTGATAATGCGAGAAAGCACAAGCGTACCTTGAAGTGCACTAATCTGTTCTTCAATATTACGCTGGGTTTGGGTTAAACTATCCAACACATTCTTTGCACGTAAATTATCCCGAGAGAGAGAATTCGACTTTTGGGTTTGTTCTACTAAAAATTGGCTGAGATCGGTGTTGATCGAAAGCTCCTCGTGTATCACCGGATTTTCAACTTTATTATTGGCTTTAAGCTCCTCTGCTTGCTTTGCTTGAGCTTCATATGCTTTTAGACGATTCGTATTTAAAACATCTTGTAGATCTGTCAGCTGCTTTTGCAATAGTTGTTGCTTTAATGTTAGCTCTGAACGCTTCGCCTCATCTACGGATAACAATAAATCCACATTTTGTCCAAGGTAGAGATTGTATTTATTATTCGCCTCAATAAATTTAAGCTCTGCGTTATATTTATCAATCAAAGATTTACTGGCTTTGCTGTTATATTTCCAACGCGTTAATTTTTCCGCCTGTTGATTATTGTCCGCAATTTGTTTACGAGTCTGCTCTGTTGCTGAGCGATAGTTGGTTAAACTCGCATTAACTTCGTTTAATGCCGTTTGTAATGTATTTAATTCTTGATGAATGCTGTCTTGTTTTTTTTCTAATGTTGCACTATTAAATTGAGCAAAATTATTGATTTCATCCTTCAATTCCGTTGTTAAATTAGCAATACTTTGCTGATAAGATTCAAGGAATTTAGGCGCATTCGTGACTTTATTTTGTAGTGACTCTAAATCTTGCTCTTGCTTTTTAGTTTTTTCAATAAAAGCTAACGCACCTTCTAAATTTTTGGCGAGTTGTGCATATTCTCCTGACGTATCGGCTTTAACCGAGTCAAGCTGTAGTTTGAGATCATCAGCAGAAATAAAATTTTCAGGTACAGACTGTACTGTAACTGAAAAAAAAGATAAACATAGCGCTAACCAAAATGATTTCTTAAACATGGTGCTCTCTTATTCGTTGTGCGACATATTCTTTGAGTTTTTTTCGGGAGATTTTAATCCCACTTCCCTGTTTTATGGAATCCGTCAGAGGAAAATACCGGATCGGTTGTTTAAATTTTTCTAAATGCTGTGTTGCAAAATGTTGTAATAAACTGACCGCTTGTAAATTAAAAGGTTCGTGAAATTCTACAATAGCGACAGGACGTTCGCCAAATTCGTCATCATAAGCAGGTACAATAAAGATTTGCTTAAGCTGTAGGCTTTTAAATAAGGTTCGCTCAATTTCCTCAGGCTGAATATTTTCTCCTCCTGAAATAAACATATTATCTAAGCGACCTAAAACTTCTAATTTCCCCTGATGATTCCATTGCCCGCGATCTTTTGTTGCAAACCACCCTTCTTGATTAGTTAATGGAATGATAACTCCCCTATCCCAATAACCTAACGCAAGGCTAGCTCCCCTCACCCAAATTTCGCCCTCAACAATTTTGACCTCTCTATTTATGAGTGGTTTTCCAACATTATCTACATCATTTTTTACAGCACAAATGGTAGATGCCATTTCTGTCATACCATAGCCAGCATAGGTGGTTATTCCTCGTTGTTGTGCTGAGACAATCAAATCTTTAGGAATAACAGCACCTCCAAGTAAAATATGTTGATCTACATGACAATCTCCTAACCAAGAGAGATAACGTTGTAATTGGGTTGGAACAAGAGATGCATGACTAACCTGAGAGAGAATTTGCCACAGATTTTCTTTACTTTCTGTAATATAGAGCGTTGCTCCTTTCGATAACCATCGCCAGACAATACCTTGCCCTGAAACATGAAACAAAGGCAAGCTCAGTAACCATGCGTTTTCCCTTGTAAACTGCATAAAATCACAGACACTTTCTGCACTCGAAATATGCTGAGCAATAGAATGGACAACTGCCTTAGGTTTACCTGAAGACCCCGATGTTAATGTCAACGTTGCAGGC
The DNA here is from genome assembly GCF_901764975.1 of Actinobacillus indolicus. Lineage (GTDB taxonomy): Bacteria > Pseudomonadota > Gammaproteobacteria > Enterobacterales > Pasteurellaceae > Glaesserella > Glaesserella indolica_B. The sequence continues at coordinate 89,885 of NZ_CABFKH010000008.1, forward strand.
TCAATCAAAGAGAAAGAAGAGGGAAATTCCGTTATACAAGCGGTAAGATCTGCTGAAAAATTTGCAAAATCCTGATCCGTAATCAGGCTATGAATTTGATTATCTTGCAAAATTTGACAACGTTGTATTTCTGTCATTGCGGGATTTAACATTAAAATCTGTCTTCCACTCGCTAATGCCGCACAATAACAGAGTAATCCCACTAAACGATGCGTCCCTGAATAAGCAACGATCGATTGTTTACCTGCAAAAAAATCAATAAAAACGACCGCTTGTTCAATTAATGAAGCCAACTCTCGCCAAGAAAGCGATGAGGGAAGATTTGAGAAATAGGGCAAATTTCCTTTATCCCAGTTAAGTGCAATTTCTTGAGGCTGTTTTTCTGCCCAATAATAAATCGGAAAAAAAGGAAATTCTGCCATAAGCCTTTGTAATTAGTTAAATTGAGTTTTAACGCGAGTTACTAGTTCCTCCGGTAACTCCATAGCATTCATGAGCGCACAAAGGATAATCCCTTTACGTTCAGTATTATTATTAGTAATAACCCAGAATGGTGAATCGGGAATTTGTTTTGCTTTAACGCTCGATCCTGTCGCTAAAATAGTTTCTTCGTCGCGAGCAAAATAAATACGTTCGCTGCCTTGCACATTTTCTGTTGCATGCGAAAAACCTTCAGGATCAGCTCGATAAATCGCAGCAAGCAACTGCAAGAAACGACTCACGCCTTTTGTCTCATTAATAAAAGCACTTGAGGCTAAAACAAACTCAATTTGTTTTACGATCTTCTCTTGCTGGTTAAGTGGCTGTTTTTTCTTTGGTAATTTCGCAAGATCTTTTAACTCATTAAGCATATTTTCTTGCACAAGTACAAATGGCTGTGGTGATGCAGGTAAACGTAATAAACGACGTAAAATATCTGACGCACTTTCACCAATAGACTGAGTTCTACTTGCAATATAGTGGTATAATTCATCATCAACTTCGATTGTTTTCATCTTGTCCCCTAAATAACTTGATTCCAGAAAAGTTCTTGGCATTATACGCATTTCCGATCTTTTTGACAGGATCTAAACACGATATTTGGATAAAATTTAGATAAATTATGGCTGAAAAAATGTTTCTTCATCATCAATTTCAAAAAGCGATATTTCCACAAGATAATCAAGCACAAACCATGGTATTTATTCATGGTTTATTTGGTGATCTCAATAACTTAGGTGTGATTGCGAGGGCTTTTGCAGAGCAATTTAATATTCTAAGAGTGGATTTACGTAACCACGGACAATCCTTTCATTCCGATGAAATGAACTATACCGTGATGGCAGAAGATCTGCGAGATCTCCTTATTCATTTGCAGCTCCAAAATGTCGTTCTCGTGGGACACTCCATGGGCGGAAAAACAGCGATGACGCTTGCACATATTGCTCCTGAATTGGTTGATAAATTAGTTGTGATTGATATTGCCCCCGTGGCTTATCACCTCCATCGTCATGATGATATTTTTGCGGGGTTATTTGCTGTTAAAGCAGAGAAACCATCGAATCGTCAAGAGGCGAAATCAGCGATAGCGAAAGGGATTACCGATGAGGGTATTCAGCAGTTTATGTTGAAATCCTTTGACCCACAAAGCACTGAATCTTTTAAGTTTAATTTATCAGGACTAAAACAAAACTATGCCAACTTAATGGGCTGGCAATCGGTTTTTGTCGATAAGCCGACTCTCTTTATCAAAGGGGCACTGTCAGATTATTTACAAGATAAAGATACACAAACAATATTAGCGCAATTTCCACAAGCTCGATCTTTTGTCGTCAGTAATGCAGATCATTGGGTCCATGCAGAAAAACCTGATGCAGTCATTCGAGCCATTCAGAAGTTTTTATCTTAAACAAAAATCCTCTGATTTTTTCTAAATCAGAGGATTTTAGTATTTTACTTATTTAACTAGTTTTAAGTGTGAACTTTTTTTCTTCGCTGGCGCTTTCTTTTCTACGCTCGCCTGTTTGGTTTCTGTTCGTGCCAAATAGCTCTCAGCCGTGTAATAAGGTTCTTCTTGAAACATAACCCCATCTCCATTTTCTTGAGCATAAATCGCTTCTGCAGCACCAAATGGGATATAGATATCACGTAGCATACCTTGGAAGCGTGCACTAAAACTGATGAATTCATCATTGACGATATATTGCCCAATAGAGCGAGGCGATATATTTAAAATAATTTTGCCATCTCTAACAAATTCTAGTGGCACATCTACATCTGGATATTCTGCATTCACTAAAAGATAGGGAGTATTATCGTTATCAATGATCCAGTTGTAGTAGGCATGATAAAGATAAGGACGCAATGCTTTCATTAGTCTTTATCATCCATTAAGTTTTTAGGTGCACTTCCACCGATTGATTGCACAAAACTATCACGCTTAAAGACTCGATTCATATAGGCTTTAACCGCTTTTGCACCAGCACCACTAAATTCAACACCTAAGCTACTCATTTTCCACAGTAATGGGGCAACATAGCAATCAACTAAACTAAAATCTTCACTTAAAAAATATGTAGAGTCTGCAAATACAGGTCCTAATGCTAATACTTCTTCACGTAATTGATTTAATACTTTTTGTGCTTCTGGCGTTGTTGGGTCACGATCGACTAAATCCATCAATGTATACCAATCATTTTGGATTCGATGCATATTTAAACGACACTGTGCTCGTAATATAGGATAAACTGGCATTAATGGCGGATGAGGGAAACGCTCATCCAAATATTCCATAATAATACGTGCATTAGATAAGACCAATTCACGATCAACTAAGGTTGGGATAGTACCTCTTGGATTAACTTCAACAAGATCCTCAGAGATAACGCCCGGTGCTATATTTTCAATCTCATAAGCAACGCCTTTTTCTGCTAAAACGATACGCACCTGATGACTGTAAATATCTGTTTTTGATGAAAAAAGCGTTGGCACAGAACGTTTATTCGCACTTGTCATTTATTTCTCCCATAAAATTCTTTATAAATCTAATCTTCCCATTCTAGCATAGTTCACTATAGTGGGCATAGTGCTATTTTTTCTATCAAGTAAGATGCCTACTACTCCTTTAAATTTTATCAATGAATCATCATAAAACTTTTGACGATAGATGATAAAAAGTCTAGGATTTACATACTTAATTTTATCTATTATGAGGAAATTTAAATGGACAGTAATAAAAAACAATCATTCCAAGATATGTTGGATTATGTGCACCTTTATCGTTTAAAGAATAAGTTGCTACGTGAAACAGCTGACAATGACAGAAAAATTCGCGACAACCAAAAGCGAGTATTGCTTTTAGAAAACCTAAACCAATACATTACTGATACAATGTCTATCGAAGAAATTCGAGCAATTATTCAAAATATGCGCGATGACTATGAAAACCGTGTTGATGATTATATGATCCGTAATGCTGAGTTATCAAAAGAACGCCGCGAAATTCGTCGTAAAATGGCTGAACACTCATGTAAGAAAGTGGAAAAATAGCAGTAAATTATCAATATGATAAAAATGAACTTATAAAAAATGCGACCTTTCGGTCGCATTTTATTTTATTTTTTCGCTTTTTCTGCTAGCTCTTTTTCAAGTTCAGGTAATACATCTTCACGATACCAACGTGGGTGATGTTTTTTCGCCCAGCGGACTGTCACCCAACCCTCTACCATTCCTCGAATTGAACCTTTCACCCAGAATGCCATATACATATGCACCATAATGCCTGTAAATAGCAAGAAAGCACAAGCTGAGTGGAAAAGAATCGCAATACGCACCACAGGAATTGAGAAGTTATGGGCGAAGTATTGACGCCACATAATAATACCTGTGATGAGTAAAGTGAACATTGCAAGAATCAATGTCCAAAACAGCAATTTTTGTCCAAGGTTATATTTACCATTGTCCGAAACTGCGTGTTCATTACCTTTTAACACTTCAACGATGTTTTTCAACCATACCCAGTCATTTTTCTCCGGAATATTATGATGCCAATAAATACGAACCATATTTACAAAAGCAAGGAACATAATAATCCCGGTAAATGGGTGAATCATTCGCGCTAATTGTGGCGTACCTAGAATATCCACTAACCATGCAAAATCAGGGAAGAAAAACGCTAACCCTGATAAGCCTGTTACAAAGAAACAGATTACAAGCAACCAGTGACTTAAACGAGCTGGCAATTTATGACGTACGATTTTGTAATCATTAGGGATTTGAACCTTACTCATCTTTGCCTCCTTTATGATGCTCTTCATCTTCGTGCTCATCTAGTTCCTCTGTATTTGGTCCAACCGCAATATAGTGTGCAATTTCAGAAAGTACTAAACCACCCATTGCAACTGCTGCAACTGGTTTAAGCACATCTTTCCACAACGTGACTGTTGGATCAATCTTCGGATCTTTTGGTAATCCCGAATAAAGCTCTGGTTTATCTGCATGGTGTAATACATACATAACATGAGTACCACCAACACCTTCAGGATCGTATAAGCCCGCATTTTCGTAACCTCGAGATTTCAAATCTTCAATACGTTTAGACGCATATTCTTTCATCTCTTCTTTGCTACCAAAACGAATAGCCCCTGTTGGACAAGTTTTCACACACGCTGGCTCTTGGCCTACTGTGACACGATCCACGCAAAGCGTACATTTATACACACGATGATCTTCTGGATTCATACGTGGAATGTTAAATGGACATCCTGCAATACAGTAACCGCAACCGATACATTTGTCTGACTGGAAGTCAACAATACCGTTAGCATACTGAATAATTGCACCTGGTGCTGGACACGCTTTCAAACAACCAGGTTCAGAGCAGTGCATACAACCGTCTTTACGGATTAACCATTCTAAACGATCATTCTCTTCAACTTCGTTGAATTTCATCACCGTCCATGCTTTCGCATTTAAGTCAATCGGGTTGTCATATACACCAACACACTCTTCTGGTGTTGAGCGAATGTCATTCCATTCAGAACAGCCTACCTGACACGCTTTACAACCGATACAGGTTGTTACGTCAATAAGTTTTGCTACTTCAACTTGATGATCACGTGCATGTGGTGCAGGAGTCAAAAAGGATGTCGCAGAGGCTTTAATAATGTTTTGTGATTGTACTGCACCCATATTATGCCCCCACTTTTTCAATATTGACTAACATACATTTCGATTCAGGTGTAAATGTATTCGCATCCCCTGCACGAACCGTTAAGTTATTTGCAAAGTAACCTTTCTTCGCACCTGTTGTTGCTGCAAATCCCCAGTGAATTGGAACACCAATTGTGTGAATTGTTTTACCATCAGATACTAAAGAACGAATACGTTTCGTCACAACTGCAACCGCTTTAATATGTCCACGTTTAGAACTGACTTTCACCGTATCACCGTTATTGATGCCTTTCTCTTTAGCAAGCGCCTCACCAATTTCAACGAATTGCTCTGGTTGAGCGATAACGTTGAGTAATACGTTTTTCGTCCAATAGTGGAAGTGTTCTGTTAAACGATAAGTTGTCGCAACATAAGGGAACTCTGCTGAAGTACCTAATTGTGCTTTATCGCTATCAAACATACGTGCAACTGGGCTTGAAACCACATTAGGATGTAGTGGGTTCGTACCAATTGGCGTTTCCATTGGTTCATAATGCTCTGGGAACGGACCATCAGTCATACGCTCACGAACAAATAAGCCACTCACACCTTCAGGTTGCATGATAAATGGTAATGTCGGGCTATCTGGTGGTGCAGTACCGAAGTCTGCGACATCCACATAGTTCCAGTTTTTACCATTCCATTTCACTAATTGACGTTTAGGGTTCCATGGTTTACCTGATAAATCTGCTGATGCACGGTTATAAATAATACGGCGGTTCATTGGCCATGCAAAGCCCCAGCCTAGCGTATTACCTAAGTTCGATGGGTCTGAGTTATCACGGTTAGCCATCTGGTTACCTTTTTCAGTCCACTGACCTGTATAGATCCAACATGCACCTGAAGTTGTACCATCATCACGCATTTGTGCGAAGCTTGAAAGTAACTGACCTTTTTTGAGGATCACGTTACCATCTGCATCAAGTAAATCTTCTAACGCATAGCCGTTATTTTCTTTCGCCACTTCTTCAGCTTTCGGCTCAAGTGGGTTAGCATAATTCCAGCTCATCGCCTCTAATGGTTCAAGCGGTGCTTTTCCGCCTTCTTTATGATAGAGGTGGATTAACTCTGCACGAATTTCAGACAGAATTTCACCGTCTGTCTTCGCTTCACCTGGTGGCTCTGCACCTTTCCAGTGCCATTGTAACCAGCGGCCTGAGTTAGCGATTGAACCATCTTCTTCAACGAAACAAGTGGTTGGTAAACGGAAGACTTCTGTTTGAATCTCTTCAGTTTTCACATCATTGAATTCACCGTAGTTTTTCCAGAACTCTGAAGTATCGGTGATTAATGGGTCAAAAATGACGAGGTATTTTAAATTACTTAATGCTTTAATAATTTTTTGTGAATCTGGATAAGAAGCAATCGGGTTCATACCTTGGCAGAAATAGCCATTCACTTTACCTTGATACATCTGCTCAATATATTTCAGATGATCCATACCACCTTTTGGCAGTTTTGGTAAATAGTGATATCCAAATTCATTATCTTTCGTTGCTTTATCGCCATAGAACGATTTCAGCATACTTACCATGAATTTCGGTGTATTCGCCCAATAGTTCACCTGATCTTTCATCATCTGTTTCGGCGTGATACGACCTAAGAATTTTTCTAATGAAGTATCTGCTTCACCAGGCAGTGGTAAGTAAGCTGGTAAACGGTTAGGGAATAAACCTAAGTCAGTAATACCTTGAACGTTTGAGTGTCCACGTAATGCATTCACACCGCCACCTGCAACACCAATGTTACCTAAAAGTAATTGGATAATTGCCATAGAACGAATGTTTTGTGAACCAACAGTATGTTGAGTCCAACCTAATGCATATAAGAAAGTTGCCGCTTTATCTGGCGCAGAGGTTTTTGCAATCTCTTCACAGAAAATTTGGAAATCTTTTTGTGGTGTACCGGTAATACGTTCAACCATTTCTGGTGTATAGCGTTCCACATGATCTCTTAACATATTGAGAACACAACGTGGGTGCTGTAAAGTCATATCACGAATTGGCTGACCTTCTTCATCGAATTGATAACCCCAAGTTGAACGATCATAAGTACGCGTCTCTGGGTTATAACCAGAGAATAGACCATCTTCAAACTTGAAGTTCTCATTCACTAAGAAAGTCGAGTTCGTATAGTGTTTGACATATTCGTGTTGGATTTTGTCATTTTTGAGCAAATAGCGAATCACGCCTGATAAGAACGCAATGTCCGTACCAGCACGAAGTGGCATATAAATATCTGCAACAGCGGCAGAACGGTTAAAGCGTGGGTCAACCACCATTAACTTCGCACCGTTTTGTTTTTTCGCTTCAATTGCCCAACGGAAACCTACAGGGTGTGCCTCTGCAGCGTTACCGCCCATGACAATAACAAGATCGGAGTTTTTAATATCAACCCAGTGGTTGGTCATCGCACCGCGACCAAATGATGGAGCAAGACTTGCTACCGTTGGTCCGTGTCAGATACTCGCTTGGTTATCTGTAAAAACAATACCGAGAGAACGAACAAATTTCTGAGTCAGAATACCCGTTTCATTACTACATGCAGAACCCGCTAAGAAACCCGCTGTCATCCAACGGTTAACCGTATCGCCTGCTTCATTTTTCTCAACGAAGTTTGCATCACGGTCATCTTTCATGTGGCGTGCAATACGTTCAATCGCTTCATGCCATGAAATACGTTTCCACTCTTTTGAACCTGGCTCACGCACTTCAGGGTAACGAACACGGCGATCACTATTAACATAGTCTAACGCACCCGCCCCTTTCGGACATAAAGCTCCACGGCTTACTGGATGGTCTGGGTCACCCTCGATATGGATAAGTTTCCCTTTGCTATTCATTGCGCCATCGCCAAGGCTATATAGCAACATACCACAGCCTACGGCACAGTATGTACAGGTGTTACGTGTTTCTCTTGCACGTAAAAGTTTGTATTCGCGAGGCGCCGCTAATGCTGTTGCTGGTGCAAAGCCCAACACAGCAGCAGAGGTTCCTGCCATACCACCTGCACAGATCTTGAAGAACTTCCTTCTACTGACCTGCATAAATCACTCCTAAAACCACATTTGTGGTATTTATTAACAAAAGATAAAATTTTGCCTATTTAACAAAATAATTAATGATATTATTTCACTTATTTGACATACATTGTGACATTTTCATGAATTAATATTATCTTATTTGATATAAGCCAAAATTCTGCAAATGATACAATTTTTTAACAAAATAAACTATGCTATTCGCATAATTTTTTAAGGAATATCGTGAACAAGATCACAAAATTTAATGTAAACCGCTTAGTTATTGAGAATGGTTCTTTATACATTGAAAATAGAGAGGATAATCTGATTAAAGAAGAACCTGTTGCCCTCATTTATAATGGAATTTCCCATACCGTGATGATGTGTACTCCTGAAAATTTAGAAGATTTTGCTATTGGTTTTTCATTAGCTGAAAATATCGTTCAACATAAACAAGAAATTTATGATATTGAGATTATTGAAAGCTGTAATGGTATTGAAGTGCACTTAGAAATTTCAACACGACGATTCATTGCATTGAAAGAAAAACGACGTTCTATGGCAGGAAGAACGGGATGCGGTATTTGTGGCGTAGAGCAATTAGAGCAAGTACAACAAAATTGTAAAAATTTCCCACGATCTCACCGCTTGCAACAAGTTAATCCTATGATACTTGAAGATGCATTGATACAATTAGAACAAGCTCAATCACTCTCAAAATTAACTGGCGCAAGCCATGCAGCTGCATTTTTTACCCCCAATGGAAATCTGTTAGCCATTCGAGAAGATGTAGGCAGACATGTTGCCTTAGATAAATTATTGGGCTGGTATGCCAAAAATGATTCACCTTTAGGCTTTGTTTTTGTCACGAGCCGAGCCAGTTTTGAAATGGTACAAAAATGTTTAGCCTGTGGTATTGAGATGCTTTGTGCGATTTCAGCAACAACGGAAATGGCAGTAAAAATGGCCAACGAGAATGCGTTTACATTGCTTGCTTTTGCTCGTAAGGGGAAAGCAACGATCTATTCGGGAACACATCGCTTATTACTTTCTGAACATTAATTAAAAAGAGCGCATTATTCTTTTTTTGATTAATGCGCTCTGCATACTATTTGTAAAATATTAAGCGAATCTTACCGCTTGTTAGAGAATGCTAATCTTCAATATGGCGTTCTGTATGTCCCGTATAAATTTGTCTTGGACGAACAATTTTCAGACTTTCTTCATACATTTCTTTCCAGTTTGCAATCCAACCTACTGTACGGGCTAATGCAAAGATAACCGTAAACATAGATGTTGGAATACCAATCGCTTGTAAAATAATACCAGAATAGAAATCTACATTCGGGTAAAGTTTGCGCTCAATGAAATACGGGTCACTCAATGCAATTCTTTCTAATTCCATCGCAACTTCAAGTAATGGCGTTGATACACCAAGCTCTTGTAACACCTCATGGCAAGTTTCACGCATTACTTTCGCGCGAGGATCATAGTTTTTATAGACTCGGTGACCAAAGCCCATTAAACGGAATGGGTCATTTTTGTCTTTTGCACGAGCAATAAACTCTGGAATACGATCTACAGTACCGATTTCTTCCAACATTTTAATACAAGCTTCGTTCGCTCCACCATGTGCAGGCCCCCAAAGAGATGCAATGCCAGCTGCAATACATGCAAATGGATTTGGTCCAGAAGATGCGACACCACGAACCGCAGATGTTGAAGCGTTTTGCTCATGGTCTGCATGTAATGTGAAAATTCTATCCATTGCTCTTTCTAACACAGGATTAACGACATAAGGCTCGCACGGTGTTGCAAACATCATATGTAAAAAGTTACCCGCATAAGTCAGATTATTTTGCGGATACATAAACGGACGACCGATATTATATTTGTAGCACATCGCTGCAAGTGTTGGCATTTTTGCTAATAAACGTAATGCAGTTCTATTACGATGCTCTTCGTTATCACAATCAAGGTCATTATAGAATGCAGCTAACGCACTACTTGCTGCGGCCATGATTGCCATTGGATGAGAATCTCGGCGAAAACCTTGGAATAAACGGGTAAATTGTTCATTTACCATATAGTAAGAAGTAATTTCTTTCTTAAATGCAGCTCGTTCTTCTGGGTTAGGTAATTCACCTTTAAGCAATAAATATGCTACATCAAGATAAGTTTTCTTTCTGGCCAACTCATCAATCGGATAACCACGATGTAATAAGATCCCTTGCTCACCATCAATATAAGTAATACTTGATTCACAAAGTGCTGTAGATGTTAAACCTTGGTCATAAGTAAAAAGATGATGTTTTTGTAACGCTTCTACCCCAATCGCATCAAAGCCTAAATTACTTTGATACACCGGCAAAGGAATTTTACGACCATCGTTTAAATGAAGTTCCGCAGTCAACGTTGGATGTAGTTTTGGCATATTATTCTCCTGTTATATTTTTCATTCTTTTATCCTACTCTCCCCAATAAATTGAGGAGAGAGTAAATAAGACATAGATTACATTGCTATACAGCTGACTGGAAAATGAGTCCATCGGCTTTTTTGGTATAGCTATTAATTTGGTCAAAATTCATATAGCGATAGGTATCCGCTTTATCACCCTCTAGGCTTTGCACATATTGCAAGTACTCTTCTACTGTCGGAATTCGACCTAGCAAGGCACATACTGCGGAAAGCTCCGCAGAAGCAAGATAAACAAAGGAACCTTTACCCATACGATTAGGGAAGTTACGAGTTGACGTTGAAATTACGGTTGAACCATCGGCAACACGTGCTTGGTTACCCATACAGAGAGAGCAACCTGGAATTTCAATTCGTGCTCCGCTCTTACCGTAAATACTGTAATAACCTTCTTCTGTTAATAGTGCTGCATCCATTCTTGTTGGTGGTGCAATCCATAAACGAGTTGGAATCATGCCTTGATGCTGATTTAACAATTTACCCGCTGCTCGGAAGTGACCGATATTTGTCATACAAGAACCAATAAAGACCTCATCTACTTTATCGCCCTGTACCTCTGATAATTTTCTCGCATCATCAGGATCGTTTGGTGCACAAAGGATCGGCTCTTTAATTTCGTTTAAATCAATCTCAATGATCGCCGCATATTCAGCATCTGCATCGGCTTCCATCAATTGTGGATCAGCAATCCAAGCTTCCATCGCTTTGACACGTCTTTCTAAAGTACGTCTGTCGCCATAGCCTTCTGCAATCATCCATTTCAATAACACAATATTCGAATTGAGATACTCAATGATAGGCTCTTTATCTAATTTAATCGTACATGCAGCCGCTGAACGCTCCGCAGAAGCATCCGAAAGTTCAAAGGCTTGTTCTACTTTGAGATGCTCTAAACCTTCAATTTCTAAAATACGACCAGAGAAAATATTTTTCTTACCTGCTTTTTCTACGGTCAATAAACCTTGCTGAATCGCATAATATGGAATGGCATGTACAAGATCTCGAAGTGTAATACCGGGTTGAAGTTCACCTTTAAAACGGACTAAAACCGATTCAGGCATATCTAATGGCATCACACCTGTCGCAGCCGCAAAGGCAACTAATCCAGAACCAGCAGGGAATGAAATACCAATAGGGAAACGGGTATGAGAGTCGCCACCTGTTCCAACGGTATCAGGCAATAACATACGGTTTAGCCATGAATGAATAACGCCATCGCCCGGACGTAACGAAACACCGCCACGATTCATGATGAAATCTGGTAAAGTGTGATGAGTCACAACATCAACAGGCTTCGGATAGGCTGCTGTATGACAGAAAGATTGCATAACTAAATCAGCCGAGAAGCCTAAACAAGCTAGATCTTTTAATTCATCACGTGTCATTGGACCTGTTGTATCTTGAGAACCGACACTTGTCATTCTTGGCTCACAATACTGCCCAGCTCTGATCCCTTCTACACCACAAGCTCGACCCACCATTTTTTGTGCAAGGGTATAGCCTTTGTTATTCGCCGAAGCCGTTTGTGGTTTAACAAAGACATCACTTTCTGGTAAACCTAATTCCACACGGGCTTTATGTGTTAAGCCACGTCCAATAATTAATGGAATACGACCACCTGCACGGACTTCATCTAAAAGCACATCGGTTTTTAAACTGAACTCGGCTAAGACTTCATCACTATTATGTTTACAAATTTTTCCTGCGTATGGGTAAAGATCGATAACATCCCCCATATTCAGCTTACTCACATCCACTTCAATTGGTAATGAACCTGCATCTTCCATTGTATTGAAGAAAATAGGTGCAATTTTTCCACCTAAAACCACGCCACCACCACGTTTATTTGGGATATAAGGAATATCATCTCCCATTAACCACAACACTGAGTTTGTTGCAGATTTACGGGAAGAACCTGTACCCACAACATCCCCAACATAAACGAGAGGAAAACCTTTTTCTTTCAAGCTCTCGATCTGTTTCATTGGGCCAATTACGCCTGCTTCATCAGGAATAATGCCATCACGTTCATTTTTTAACATCGCTAATGCATGCAATGGAATATCTGGGCGAGACCAAGCATCTTGTGCGGGGGAAAGATCGTCTGTATTGGTTTCACCTGTGACTTTGAAAACGGTTAACGTTAATTTTTCTGCGAGTTTTGGACGAGATAAGAACCAATCTGCATTTGCCCAAGACGTCAAAATTTGTTTTGCAAAAATATTACCATTTTTTGCTTTTTCAGCGACATCATGGAAGTTATCAAACATTAATAAAGTATAGGAAAGTGCATCAACAGCAAGAGGGGCAAGGTTTGGATCATCAAGGGCATGAAGCAAAGGTTCAATATTATAACCACCTTGCATAGTACCAAGCAGTTTTACTGCTTTTTGTGGTGTAATTAGCGGTGACGATACATCACCTTTTGCTACTGCAGCTAAAAAACTGGCTTTTACGTAAGCTGCTTCATCTACCCCAGCAGGAATACGATTTTCAAATAAATCTAGTAAAAATTCTGTTTCAGATGCAGGTGGGGACTTAAGGAGTTCAATAAGTTGTGCAGTTTGTTCTGCATTTAAAGGTAAAGGCACTACGCCTTGAGAAGCGCGCTCAGCAACATGAGCTTGGTACTCTGTTAGAAAAGACGACATAAAAGATCTCCACTTCAAAAATAGGTACAAACAAGAGATGAGATAATCATAGCAGAGAGAAAAAAAACAACAAGCTCATTCTTAACAATTTTTACATTTTGTTAACAAAGTCACAATTTACTGTATAACTATCCCTACTAAACCGTTTATTTCCAAAATAAAAGGTGAATAATTCATTACAAGCGGTCACATTCAAACAATACTTTACAAATTACATATTTGCAATAATATCATTCGCAAATTCTGAAGTTGAACGCAATGTTGCTCCTTCTAATGTTTCCGCAAAATCAAAAGTCACAGTTTTATTCGCAATAGTTTTAGACACAGCATTAACAACTAAATCTGCAGCTTCAACCCAACCTAAATGACGTAACATCATTTCACCACTTAAAATAATTGAACCAGGATTTGCTTTATTTTGCCCTGCAATTTTTGGCGCTGTTCCATGCGTAGCTTCAAAAATAGCCGCTTCAGAACCAATATTTGCTCCAGGCGAAATACCAATTCCTCCCACTTGTGCTGCTAGCGCATCTGAAATGTAATCACCATTTAAGTTTAAAGTTGCAATCACATCATAATCCGTTGGATGTAATAAGATTTCCTGTAAAAACGCATCTGCAATAGTGTCTTTAATGATAATTTCACGGCCTGTTTTTGGATTGGTTAATTTATGCCAAGGGCCATTATCGATCGGCTCAGCACCAAACTCTTTTGCTACTTGGTAGCCCCACTCTTTAAAAGCACCTTCCGTGAATTTCATGATGTTCCCTTTATGTACCAAGGTCAAAGAATCACGATCATTATCAATCACATACTGTAACGCAGCTCGAACTAAGCGCTGTGTACCCTCTTTAGAAACCAGTTTAATCCCAATGCCACAATCTTGAGTAAATCGGATTTTCGTCACTCCCATTTCATTTTGTAAAAAAGCGATCACTTTATCGGCTTCTGGAGAACCTGCCACCCACTCTACCCCCGCATAAATATCTTCAGAGTTTTCACGGAAAATAACCATATCGACAAGTTCTGGATATTTAACTGGGCTTGGTGTACCTTCGTAGTAACGAATTGGACGTAAGCAATTATAAAGATCTAACCCCTGACGCATCGCCACATTAAGCGAACGAATCCCACCACCCACTGGTGTCATCAATGGGCCTTTAATCGCAACGTGATATTTTTTAATTAATTCAATAGTCTCATCAGGAAGCCAAATATCTTTACCATAGTGTTTATTCGCTTTTTCTCCCGCATAAATTTCTAACCATTCGATTTTTCTCTCGCCACCATAAGCCTTTTGAACAGCGGCATCAATCACAGCTTGCATTGCAGGCGTAACATCAACGCCAATTCCATCCCCCTCAATAAACGGAATAATCGGATGATTTGGCACATTTAATGATCCATCACTATTTAATGTAATTGGCTCTCCTGAGACTATACTTTTTACTTGATGTGACATAAATATCCTCTCAATATTAAAACTAATAATTAAAGAGCAATTTTTGTCTCTTTAATGAACAATACGATCATAATACTTTACCACTAATTTTACAAAAAATTTACATTTTGATGAGATATGCATCTAATTCTTCATTTTATGAATTTACTTCATCATTAAATGAAAATAATAAAATTGACATAATAAAGCATGGCCTTTAGAATTTAGCCATCTAAACGTCTAAAAGAGATAATAAAAAGGCGTGCAGTATGCAAATTAAACATTATACAAACCCAAAACTCTCATCAGGAGTATGATATGAGTTATGCAAGAGAAATTGACCTTCTAAATCAAAGCGTTGCTGATCTAAACGGCAAAATCAACGTATCTTTTGAATTTTTTCCACCTAAAAATGAAAAAATGGAAACGATGCTTTGGGACTCTATTCATAGACTTAAAGTATTAAAGCCTAAATTTGTTTCTGTCACTTATGGAGCTAACTCAGGTGAACGTGATCGTACACACTCTATTGTCAAAACGATTCAACAAGAAACAGGCATTATTGCAGCCCCCCATTTAACTGGGATTGATGCCACACCCGATGAATTGAGAGCGATTGCTAAAGATTATTGGGACAGCGGTATTCGCCATATCGTCGCATTACGCGGAGATGAGCCACCAGGTTATACCAAAAAACCTTTTTATGCTTCGGATTTAGTCACATTATTAAAAGATGTTGCAGACTTTGAGATTTCTGTTGCAGCCTATCCTGAAGTTCACCCAGAAGCAAAATCCGCACAATCTGACTTGCTTTATTTAAAACAAAAAATTGATGCCGGCGCAAGTCGTGCTATTACTCAATTTTTCTTTGATATTGATAGCTATCTACGCTTCCGTGATCGTTGTGCGACGGTGGGAATTGATGTTGAAATCGTGCCTGGTATTCTCCCTGTTTCGAATTTCAAACAATTAGAAAAAATGGCGAAAATCACCAATGTCAAAATCCCAAGTTGGATGACCAAAATGTATCAAGGCTTAGATGATGATCAAACGACTCGTAACCTTGTGGGTGCAAGTATTGCGATGGATATGGTAAAAATTTTATCAAAAGAAGGGGTTAAAGATTTCCACTTATATACCTTAAACCGTTCCGAATTAAGTTATGCAATTTGTCATACATTGGGTATTCGACCAGAGTAATGAAAAATACTAGGGGAAAGAAAAATCTTTCCCTTTTCTTTTTCTACATAACTAATTTAATTTATTTTGTACTTAAAGTCTGTACTGCAACTTAAGAAATAAAAAAACCGCTAAAAAGCGGTTTAATTGTGTGTTGGTGCAGTGGTCGGACACATTTAAAATAGATAACCTGATGATATATAAAGAATTTTTTAAGGTTATGCAATTTTGGTATAACTAAACGTATAACTAAAACAAAATGCCACCCCTAGAATAGATTATTATTTAATCAATTTTTTAGTGGCTAAACAATACGGCATTTTGAAGTTTATCACTTGTATAAGGTTGTTTTTAAAATTGGCGGATCAGGTGAAGAAAGTTCACTTTTTACTATGGTGATATAACTATGCTTTAGGTGTTATCTCCTCAAAATTGAGGAAACGATTTAATTTTAGGATAATCCATTTACTTAAAATAACTCACCTTGCAATTTTAAGAGGCTGAAGAAAACCAGTATCAGCAAATTCAACATCTACCGCCATCATTCTAGGCATAATTATTCACTTTTAATCAAAAGATGATGATGGCTAGAACCCCGAAAAATTGCCGAAAACCACGCCACAGCAACCCCGTGGAAAGCCCCACCCCGTCGGGAGTACCTTTTTTACCGGAGCAAGTAAAACCTATTCTCCCCGTCAAAATCAGTTAGATGATTATATTGCTTCATAGTGTTTTATCTCTCTTTTACTTTAAGCCTCTCTATTAAATCATTTGGTGAGATATATCCTAGAGTTTGTCCTAGTTTTATCTGTCCTAATAGATTGAGTTCTAGCAAACGGTTCAAATCTTTTCTTGCAGTATTTTCTGAGATATTAAATTCATTACTAACCTCTTTAGCAGTAAAGATATGCCCATTTTCTTTCACTGCTTTTTGTAAAATCTGAATTTGTCTAGCAGATAATTTCGGCGAAATAGTCTGTGTGTAGCTTGCAATGATAGAAATAAATTCCTTAAATCTGTTTTGTTTATCGCAAATATAGCGTTCTAAATCGTATATAGCCCTTTTGATGACTTCTGCTTGATAGTAAATAAAATAGGTCATATCTAGCTCATCAGTTTCTGTATATAGATAAGAACTAGCATACTTAACAGGTGCTTCTTTGAGTAAACGGCTAATAGAAATGTATTCAAACAGCCAATAGCCATTTTTCAGCATAAACCAATAAAACAACGCTCTGGCGGTTCTACCGTTACCATCTCCAAATGGATGGATATATCCTATTAGGAAATGAAGAATAATCGCTTTAATAACAGGGTGAATAAAAGTGTTCACGTCTCCATTGTGTTCAGTATTAGCAAATTCACAATAGGCTGTCATTAGCTTTTCAAGTTGCTTAAATGATGGCGGTTGATGAATGATATTCCCGTCATAATCTGCAATATGTATTTCATCATCTTTTCTAAACTCTCCCGACACAGCATTATTTTCAATTGCTTGATTTGTTGCTGTTTTGTGTAGAGATAAAATCGTTTCTAATGTGAGCGGTTTATCTTTTAACTTAATGGCTTGTTTCATCAAGTAATAGTTATTTAATATCATCATCTCATCTTTAGTTTTAGGCTTCCGCTCTGTTTCTAGCATTTCTTTTGCTACTTTACGAGTAGTTACAGCCCCCTCTAATTGAGCGGATGTGATAGCCTCTTCCATAACTAAAGACTTAAGCAAAAATTGATTTTGTTCTGTTTTGCTCAATCCTGCTAAACTTGAGATCCCAACACTACCGCCACTATTTTTATCAATGAAATGCAACAATGCTTGTAATGAATCAGGTACACAAAAAGAAAATGATTGTCCTCCAATATCAACATTATTCATTAAACTTTGTCTACTCATCTTAGTAAATAACCAAGATAATTCAGTATCTTTAGGATAAACACGCTTGAATTTATCCCAATGTAAATATCTACCCTTTTCATCTGTTGCTTTAAAGTTAGATGCAAGAGTCCATTGTTCAGGGGTTATGTTCATAAACAAAGACATTAATTCAGATAATGATTTAGGTTTAGATACTTTCATATTTTCTAACGCAGTTTTTAAAAATTGCGGTAGTTAAACATTCTTTTATTTTTTTGTAAAGAGAGGCAAAGAGAACTTTATTAAATTTTTATCAGCGTTGTTAGTATTGAGTAGTTAGTAGTAGTTAATAGTAGCTTTCCATTCATTCAGTCAAAACGGACTTACTTGCGTTACTCCTCGCGCGCGCGTACTGATCCCGAAAGTCCAAAAATGTGTAGCATAAAAAGGGATATTATCCGCAGAAACTAAAACGCCACCCATCCGCCACTTTTACGTTTTCAAAAAAATTTTTTTTATATTTAGTAAAAAACAGTAGTCCAATTAGTCCAATTAGTCCAATCCTTTAAAATCAAATACTTAAGTGGCGTTTTTTGGACTAATTGAGTAGTCCAATGTAGTCCAAAATTAGTCCAAAACTAACCCAAAACTCTTTCTGTTCATTTTTTGAGTAGTCCAAAACACCCCAAAATTAGTCCAAAATGCCCCAAAATTAGTCCAAAAAAAGAAAAATTAGTCCAATGAATTTTATGTAATATATTGATAAATAAAGATATTATTTTTTAAATAGGTGTTTTGGACTAATTGGACTACTAAAAAACTACGCGTATGGAAAAAATTTTTTTTGCAAAGGTAAAAAAAGAGCCAACCATTTCTGGAAAGCTCTTTAATTATCAATGTAGCATACATACTACAAAAACACTTAATGTTATGGTTTGTTATGGTTTTTATGCTTCATAACTCTCAACAAGTGGGAAAGCTAGATAACATCTATTGCGCTTAAGGTCTATTTTGTGCGGTATTCTTACCAAGTATCTATAGGCGTGCCTGTTGTAGTTGCTGAGCTTGCTCTAGCTCACCATTCAATAGGCAAAGAGAAAACGCAAGCAGTCTATGACCGTTGGCAATTTATGGAAGAACGCAAGCAAGCATTACAAGCCGTTGGCGATTATTGCGAACAATGCGGAATGATGTTTGAGATTGAGTAAATAACAGATTTTTGGCGGAAATTGACCGCTTGTAACGAACAAAGAACAACTAGGGGCGGAGTAATTAACCACCCTGAAAGAAAGCATTAACGCCCTATTTGCTTTTTGTTGTTCTTTCCTTTCACTAATAGGGCAAGGGGCGATTATGGCACTTCCATTATTAGAACGTTATAGCTTAAACCAAGCTATAAATTTTATTAAAAATAGAACAGGTGAACAGCTAACTAAGGAAGATCTCTTAGAATATGCAATTACAGGGCATTTAAAAATAGGTATTTTTATTGATGTTTTTTGCGACACCTTAAGTAAGATAGGATCAAATGACTGCCAAAATTTGGAATTAAGACATTTTGACAGTCCTATTCTTCATTCTAATAAATATCCTGAATGGGCAAATCCAAAATCATTTTTACATAAGCAGATAGCGAGATTTTGTGATGGATTTGTTGATATAGATGCTAATTTATTATTTATGAATGAGAATCAAGAATGTAATGCAATTGCTTTTACAGATGAAGATTATAAATCATTAGAGAATGATATAGATTCTCTTATAGAGAATTTAAAAAATGGTGAATTACAATCACTAAAGCCTGAAAAAGAAGTGATATTTAATACAAAAGATTCCAACGATGATAAGTATGAAAAAATATCGTGGTTATCATATGGAAAACTAAATTTCAAAGGGTTTGTTTATCTTCAGCCTTATCTATTAAATCAACTAAAAACATTCGCTCAACTTGATGAAAATGTGGCAAATCTTGTGTTTGATAGATTGAGTTTTGACAGTGTTGAATTTCCAAATAGTGAAATTAAAGCATTTCTCTCGTTTGAACTCAATATGGATAAGTGTGATCATTTAGATGATGAAGAATATGAAAAAGCTCAATATAATAAAATTTCAATCAATGATTTGCTCATATTTAAAGATGATTTATTAAAGTTTATCAACGAGGATAATAGAGAAGTTAATTTGAATGACACCCTTTATTTACTAGGCGAAGTAATCAATGCGGTAAAATCCAAGAATAAGAAGTGGACACAATCCACTATCATTGATGAAATTCTAACTCAACGACAAGGGGAGCAAAGAAGCGGTTTAGAACAGCGAAAAATAGAAGAATACTTCAGCACTGCTAATAAACTTTTTAAAGCCAAATAATCCCATCAACGCCCAGCAAAAGGGCGTTTTTTATTCCCCAAAATCCTTTCAAATCAACCTGTTATTTTCGCAACGAAAAAATCTTTTTCGCGTGCGATGAAGTTTTTACCCCACCAAAACACAATACGCCCCGAATGCAAAAACTACAACGCAAAGGAGCGTAAAAAAATGGAAACATTAAACCCAACCCAAACCACCTACCAAAAACAATTGATTGATGTTCAAGAAGTGAAAGCTATCACAGGGCATTCAGTCACCACCATTTACAAATACGTTAAGCAAGGCATTTTCCCACAGCCGAAAAAATGCGGGCGTTCTACCCGTTGGAGATTGGCGGACATTATGGAATATGTAAACAGCTAAGGCACATTCACGAGGCGAAATCTTATGAAACAACCTATCTACCCAACCCGAAAAGCGAAAGCTATCACCGCCCTGCTTCAACACCCTGACGGCATAAGCGGGCGAGAGATTGATTTTCAATACTTCATCAATAGCGGACGTAATGAGGTGACGGAATTACCAAGATTACACAATATCGCCATTCACAAAACCGAAAGACCAAACCAATACGGAACAGGTACTTACACGATTTACAGCTTACCCAACGCAAAAGAGGCATTAAAAGCTATCACCTTGCTAAATGGTGAGCGTGTTAAATGCGGTTTATCAATGTTGGACGAGTACGAAACACAACGCTATTTAGCACAGTTTAAGGGGGAAGAATGCGAGTAAATAAAAATCTGCTCACTGAGCAACAAGAGCAAATCAACGAAGCAATTAAATTATTAGAAGCCTGTATCTATGGTGGGGTATTAGGTAGCGAAGGCGAGCCACTGACACAAACGGAAATCATTGAAGCAGTGATCGAAATACTGAAAGGCGATGAACGCTACTACGCTAACGAGGTAACAAATGACAGCAGTAATTAAATGCGTACAGGCGAACTGCTATCAGAGCGTACAGAATGGCTTTCTGATGTGATTTCTGTAGTGGGTATGCTTGTTAAATAGGTTCTAAATATTGATCTAATGCCGTGAGCGTCTTGCTTGTCCTCGTAGCCGTTTTCTCTTAATGCTTTTGCTATGGTATCCTTCCCAATGGTTCCGCTATTGCTTTCAGTACTCGGGAATAGATAACGGCTGTAACCGTATCTTTGGCGGATTGTGGCTAGTAGTCGTGCCATTTGTGAAGAAATTGGGATAATGTGATCTATCGGTTGCTCTTTCATCTTCCTAGATTGCTTCATTCGCTCGGCTGGAATAATTAAATACTGCTCGCTTTCATCAATAAACCGCCATTCAAGCCTTGTAAGCTCGGTTTGTCTTAAACCTGTTAGCATAGTCAAATTAAAAGCAAGTAACGTATTAGGCTTAATTTTCTTGCTTAAATAAGCGTTATTCATTGTCGTTAATAGCTCAGGTAATTCATCGGGCATAATCGCTGGGTGATTTTTTGCTAACGGTGCAACAAAGTCATCTTTAGCAATGTTGCAATTATGGCTTTCTATAATGCCCAATTTAATACCGTGATCCATTGTGGCTTTAATCAAGCGGTGCAATTTATCTAGCGTATTACTTGCCCCAATTTGAGAATAAAGACTAACCAACAATCGAGGCTTGATTTCTTCAAGTGGTAAATCACCAATGATAGGAAAAACGTGCTTTTCTAACCGCTCCCAATTCTTACGCCTTGTTTCTTCCTTGTGAGCTTTTAAAGGGTAAATATCTCTAAACCAACGTTCGCAAACATTAAAAAAGCTGTTTTCTTGTTGTAGCTGTTTCGCTTGCTCTTGTTCTTTTCGGTGAATTTGTGGGTCAATCCCTTTGGAAATAAGCAAGCGATATTCATCTCTCAAGGCTCTTGCTTGTGCTAGTGATAGGTTTTTAAGCTCGCCTAAGCTTAAATCGGTCTGCTTGCCTGTATTAGGGCGAACATATCTAAACCGCCATATTTTAGAGCCATTCTTTTTCACTAATAGAAATAGCCCCTTTCCGTCCATAAGCTTGTAATCGCTTTCGGCTGGTTTTGCATTTTGTATTGTGGTTTTGTGAAGCTCTTTAGTAGGTCTTGCCATACGTTCTACCTAGCTTTAACGTGTTTTTAGGGGTACGTTCCCCCCAAAAAAGAGATTTAAGGGTATAAAGTGAATTTTGTACCCCTAAATGTACCCCTAAAATTGGCGGTTGTAAATGTATAAATATGAACGAATGCGAAAGAATAGAGAAATTAGAAAGTGGCTTAAAGCCTTGTGGTATATGGTGATAGTGTATTAAAATGAACGAAAAAATAAGAAATAAAAAAACCGCTAAAAAGCGGTTTAATTGAATATTGGTGCCAGTGGTCGGACTCGAACCGACACGCTTTATGGGCGGCGGATTTTGAATCCGCTGCGTCTACCGATTTCGCCACACTGGCAAGCTGAATAGGTGCATTATAGGTGGCTTCTATTAGGGTTGCAAGCAAAAATCAAGTGATTTCAATCAGTTGTTTTTATTTTCAACACTAAGTGGTATAAATACCAATTAAAATCGCAATGAAGATTCCCATTCCGACATAATGATTATTTAGAAAGGCTTTAAAACAGGCTTCTCTTTCTCGTTGTTTGGTGAGTTTGCATTGATAGATAAATAAAGTAGCTGTTAGACCTAATGCAATAAAATAAGCGGTTGGATAATGGCTTATTTTTCCAAAAATAGTAAGTAAAATTAATGCTGTAGCTTGCAGTAAAGCAATAATTTTATTGTCGTATTGAGCAAATAAAATCGCAGTTGATTTTACGCCTATTCTCAAATCATCATCTCTATCCACCATGGCATATTGTGTGTCGTAGGCAACTGTCCAAGCGAGGTTAGCAAAAAAGAGTAACCAACATTCTAAAGGAAGTGCTTCACTCACCGCTCCATATGCCATTGGAATTGACCAACCAAAGGCCATTCCAAGTACAAATTGAGGCAAATGGGTGTAACGTTTCATAAAAGGGTAAACTGTTGCTAGGCCAGCTGCAATTACAGATAAGCCGATAGTATAAAGATTTAGTTGTAATACTAATAAAAAGGCAATAAAAATTAATATTGCAAAAAGTATCTTAGCTTCTTTTTCTGTTATTCTGCCTGTTGCTAGCGGACGTTGCGATGTACGTTTAACATTCCCATCAAAATGGCGATCTGCATAATCATTAATCACACAACCAGCAGCTCGCATGACAATTACACCCAATATAAAAACAATCAATATGGGGAACGGGGGAAAACCTTTTGAGACCGAAAATAACGCCCATAGCGTTGGCCATAGCAATAAGAAAGTACCGATTGGCTTTTCTAAGCGCATTAAGTGTATATAAGCCAAGCATTTATCTTTACTAAAATAGTGTTTCATTATTATTTTTCGTTACAAATATGGATAGTAACATCACTATGAATCAAATGGTTTTGTAATTCTATCGGTAATGGACGATCAGTAAAGAGGTAATTGACTTCTTTTACATTACCTAAATGGACTATCGCATTGCGAGCAAATTTGGAATGATCGGTAACAAGAACCACATTGCGAGCATTTCGCATTAACGCACGTTTAACTTGCACTTCGTGGTAATCATAATCCATCATTGAACCATCAGATTCTACCGCACTAATGCCTAAAATGCAGTAATCTAAACGAAATTGATTGATGAAATTGACGGTTGCTTCGCCAATAATACCGCCATCGGTGCGTAAACCACCACCTGCAATTGTAATTTGAAAATCTTCTTTTTCTTTAAGGATATGAGCGGCGTTTAAATTATTGGTGACAATCCGAAGATTTTTATGGGAAAGGAGTGCAAAGGCAACTGCTTCAGGCGTAGTGCCAATATCAATAAACAGTGAGGCACCGTCAGGGATCATCTCAGCAACTTTCATTCCAATACATTCTTTTTGTTGAGAGAAGAACTGTTTACGTTCAATGTAATCACTATTTTCACTGGTTGAAGGCGCTCCTGCACCGCCGTGATGTCGGCGAATTAAGTTATTTTCAGCAAGTTCATTCAGATCGCGCCGGATTGTTTGAGAGCTCACATTCAATTGAGCGACAAGCTCTTCCGTGCTGACATAACCTAACTGATTAACCAATTCGATAATTTTATTATGGCGAATGGACTGTTTCATTTTTATTCTCCCAATTCACGTTTGCAAAATTTTTCCTAAAAGCGACCGCTTGAACAATACAAGCGGTCGCTTTTCAGCAAAACTTTACAGCTTTTCAACAAGTTCCACCGCATAGCCGATATAGCTTGCAGGGGTCATCTGTTTTAAGCGATCTTTCTCTGCTTGTGGCAATGTCAATCCATCAATAAATTGACGCATCGCCTCGCCATCTACACGTTTACCACGGGTTAGCTCTTTGAGTTTTTCATACGGTTTTTCAATACCATAACGACGCATCACCGTTTGAATTGGCTCGGCTAATACTTCCCAGTTTTGATCCAATTCATCTCGCAGATGTTGTTCATTAACTTCTAATTTACTGATCCCTTTTAGCGTAGAAGCATAAGCAATTAACGCATAACCTAAACCTACGCCCAAATTACGCAATACGGTCGAGTCGGTTAAATCACGTTGCCAACGAGAAATCGGTAGTTTTTGTCCTAAGTGGTTCATTACCGCATTGGCTAAACCCAAGTTGCCTTCTGAATTTTCAAAGTCAATTGGATTAACTTTATGTGGCATTGTTGAAGAGCCAATTTCACCTGCAATCGTACATTGTTTAAAGTGATTTAACGCAATATAGCCCCACATATCACGGTCGAAATCAATCACAATCGTATTAAAGCGAGCGACACAATCAAAAAATTCCGCAATGTAATCGTGTGGTTCAATTTGAGTGGTGTATGGGTTCCAAGTTACCCCTAAAGATTGAATAAACTCTTGGCTAAAGGTATGCCAATCAACTTCAGGGTAAGCGGATAGATGAGCATTATAATTTCCAACCGCACCGTTAATTTTTGCCAAAATCTCTAAGTTTTCTAATTGTTTATATTGACGTTTTAAACGATATGCGACATTCGCCATCTCTTTACCAATTGTAGTTGGGCTGGCTGGCTGACCGTGCGTGCGAGAAAGTAACGGAATATCTTTGTAACGATGAGCCAATTCCACAACGGCATCAATCACTTTTTTCCACTCAGGTAACAAAACTTCTTCACGAGCTGTCTTGAGCATCAAGGCGTGAGAAGTATTGTTAATGTCTTCAGAAGTACAAGCAAAGTGAATAAATTCATTGATTTTTTGTAGTTCAGGCAAGGCTTCACACTTCTCTTTTAAGAAATACTCAACGGCTTTGACATCGTGGTTCGTGGTACGCTCAATGGTTTTAATACGCTCAGCATCTTCAATCGAAAAATGTTCGACAATCTGATTTAAGTAATCGTTTGCGTCTTTAGATAAAACTGAAACTTCGTTGATTTGTGCGTGAGAAGCCAGTTTTTGTAACCAACGAACTTCTACGGTAACACGAAATTTAAGTAAGCCAAATTCACTGAAAATTGGGCGAAGTGCAGTCGCTTTATCTTGATAACGACCATCAATAGGGGATAACGCTGTTAAAGCGGTCAGTTCCATTCAGATTTCTCCGTACATAAATAAAAATCAACCTGAGAAATGTAGCATTTTTTAAAAGGAATTTCATTAGTTTCTCGTAATAAAATGCAGAAGACGACATTCTTTTCATCTTCTGCATCACAAAATCTATTAATTTATATAACGGACGGATATTGTGGTAGTAAATTTTAGTTGTTGCCATGGGTTAGTACAACTAAAGCAAATAACGACCATTTAATAGACATCTACAATTTTCCCATTACCCATTTTTTAACCGTAAGTTGGATAAGATAAGCGGTGAAAACGGCCGGATAAAAGAAGAGTAGGCTCATTGGATCATCCTGAAATGGGCTTAGTAGGAGCAAACCGCCTAATAAAAATTCGCTGAGCAACCATAGGCTTTGTGTGCGTGCGAGAAAGGTTATCGCTAAATTAGGCAGGAAAATAAACCATAAGAGACAAGACTGTAGGGTTAATAAAGGCGCTGTTCGCAAACCTTTTAAACCACCGGCCTCGAGTTTAAAGATCATACTAATGTACACGAGAATCCGAGTCCATTTATTAGTGAGGTATAGGGTGGCAAGATTGATATTGATCCATAAAACTGCAAGGGTAAAAACGAGAAATAACGTTGGTGCACTGGCGTATTCTTCCGGCAAAATATTTGCAGCTAAAAATAGCCCAAAGGTACAAGCGGCATAAACTAAGGATTGCTTGCTGTGTACAAGGATAAAGGTGATAAATGAATATACCAACAAGTATGTGTTGATCTGAATATTTATCGTGTGTGTAAATAAATTAATGCCCAATAAAATTGGCAAAATGATGCCTGAAAAAAGATAGAAAAGCAGGGATCTTTCAGGTGTTTTCCGAGTAATCCAATTTCGGATGACCATAAATATGGTACTAAGGATGAATAACACAAAAAAGGATGCGGCAAATAAGATGAAAGATTGAATAATAGGTTTGCCCACTGGGTTGTAAACCGTAAAACTAAGAAACAGCATCCAAAGCACAGCATTAAATCCCCAACGAATAGCCCCTACACGAGCATAAATATTGGGCAGATTCGGCACTAATCGATAAAGCTGATCTTCTTTGTCTGTCGGTAATTCATAGCGGGCAAAGGGATAGATTAGTAGTAAATAGAGATACATCATCCATTTTTGTCCTGCTGACTGTTTTGACCGCTGAATAACTTTTTGAGCAATAGGATATTGCTCTTCTATGCTAGAAAAGGTTTCCGCTAGCTTTAATTTTTCTTGTAATTGCTCAATTTCATCTACGTTGAAATAATGGGCAAAACGATAGTCATTATGCCAACCAAAATGCTTGGAAAAATTTGCCCAAACCTGTGGGTTCTCAATGGTATTTTCTTTAAGAAAAATATAACATTTATGGGAAATCTCTTCCGTTTCATCTAATGGCAGAAGTGTCAATAAATGTGAAATTTCTGACCAAGATTGATTTAACCCTTGTTCACCTTGTTCTTTAAAGTTTTTTTGAATATATGCTAATACATCACCTGAATTAATTTGTGATTCAGTAGAATCTATTAAGGTTTCCGTAATCAATTTATTTTGAACTTGGTCAATAAATTGCTGTAATTCCGTAGCCAGTTCACTCGGCAAATGGCGATAATCAATTAAAAAACGGAAATAATTCTGCAGTTTTCGTTGACTAGTAAAATCAAAACGATTGATATAAGGGCGTAATTTATGCCAATTTCGTGCCAAAATTTCACTAGAACCTTGATAACAAAGACGTTCACAATAGCGAATAAAATGTTCTGGAGAGCGAATGTCAATGACATCTGTCGTTTTTGGCTCAAATCGTGCGGGGCTGAAATTAAAGCGTTCGACCCAATGTTCAAACAAGCCTTCAGGCAAGGTTTTTGGATAAATTTTAATCACCTGTGCAATGTAATGACGTAATTTTCTATATTGAGCAGGGGTTAATAATGACATTTCATATTGGAAGTAATACCAAAAGTTGGAAAAATACGCCGCGGCATTTTCTTGTGTAATAATGTAATTAAAATAAGTTGCCACCTTTGTTATTTGCTGACGCATTGGAGCAAAAAAATGGTATTCATCTAATGCATCGATTTCTTGTTCATTCAGTAATCCGCTGTCTTTTAACCCATATTTTTCATCTATACTGACCCAAACAGAGGGGATTTTTACATCATTTTGACGCAAAAAATCTAACAACACGCTAGGAACGTTTACATTTTGGGATGACTGAATTTCATCTAACCAACCGTCAAGTTGAGCATAAAATGTTTTGAAAGATTGCTTACGATCTTGATAGCAATGCGTCATTTCCACGATGATTTCATCTAAAGTGCGGTTCAAAATAACGGCGTTTTGTTCTTGTGTTTCAGTTTGTTCTTCCCAACTACAATCTGATATTTGTGCTTGAGTTTGTTGATAAGGGGCAAGTTCAAGCGCCTGATCAAAGGCTGCACGCAAAGCTTGATAACCTTCCGCATCATCTTCTGGTCGTGTATTTTTTAACTTTTTGGCATAAACGCGGCGAATTTCTCGCTCATCTGATGTCGGTTGAATGCCTAAAATATCCCAACAATTCATATATTTTCCTTATAAAAACCAACCGCTATCATAGCGTTGTAAAATTTCTTCAAATTGTTTTTGTGCTTTGCGAATAGTAATAGGATCTTGGGTTTCTAATGCCGCTTCAAAATGTGCCATTGCATCATTGATAATGTGGCGATTATCCCCTAAATACTCGATAAAAATCCGTTTTGCTTTCTCTAATAAATACACATTTTCTTGCTGTTCACGCGGGTGAATTTTTAATGCAGCCAGTTTCTGATGTGATTGTTCAATTTCTTCAGGGGATAGATTTTGTGCATTTTGATGAAAAACTTGGCTAATTTGAATAGCTAATTCATTGTTGGACACATCCACTTCAAGCAAGCCGTTAATGTCATAGCTAAAACGAACATCAATGGCAATTTCGCCTTTCGGTCTAGGCGGAACATCAACTCTGATTTCCCCTAAATTGAGATTCTCTCGAGCTAATGCGGATTCCCTTTGCAATACTTCAATAACAAGTTGTGTTTGTTGATTGTGTGCAGTGAAAAAACGTGACACACGGGAAACTGGCACAGGCATATTGCGTTCAATAATCGGGTAAAACCGCCCCCCCATTATTCGCCCATCATTCAGTTCTTGAGAAGTTTCTGTTCCCAAACTAAAAGGCATCACATCCGTTAAAACCACTTCTTTAAGATGTTGATTTCGTGCAATTAATGCAGCTTGAACCGCTGCGCCACGAGCAATAATTTCATCTGGATTGCTGGCTTGGGGAATACGTTTAAAGAGTTGGCTGATAGATCTTCTAATCATCGGCATTCTTGTTGCACCGCCCACTAAAATAATGCCATCAATTTGACTTGGATTAAGTTTCGCATCGCGTAAAGCACGTTCTAAAGGGTGGCGTAATCTTGTCAATAGGGTCTGTGATGCGTCAATAAATTCGTTTTGTGTAATTTCTGCTCGATGAACTTCACCGTCAATATTCACTTTAATTTCCACGGATTTCTCACGGCTTAATTGACGTTTTGCTATTTCTAAGGCTTGCCATAAATCATTATTTTTCTCAATTTTTGACCGTACTTGTGGATTTAATGAAGGACATTTTTGTAGGAAACATTGTCGCAAAACATATACAAAATCTTCTCCCCCTAAATGGTTATCCCCCGAACTCGCGGAAACTTGCACCACACCGTCAAAATAATCTAATACGGAGACATCAAAAGTACCGCCGCCTAAATCATAAATTAAATAGCGTGTATCATCCGGTTTTTCTTGCAAATTATAAGCCAGCCCCGCCGCAGTAGGTTCGTTTAACAAACGAATGGCGTTTAAGCCCGCCAACTCAGCGGCATTTTTGGTTGCTTGGCGTTGAATAGCATTAAAATAGGCTGGGACGGTAATTACCACATCACGGATTTCTTCTCCTAAAAAACTCTCCGCATCCGCTTTAAGGCTTTTCAATATTAACGCAGATAATTCTTCCGCACGAAATTGGCGTTTGCCCAACTGGAATGTTTTACTAGTTCCCATAAAACGTTTAAAAGAAGCAACCGTTTTATTGGGAGCGGTTGTCAACCGTTCTCTTGCGGCAAGCCCCACGAGGATTTGCTCATCATCCGTTAAACTCACCACTGAAGGGGTTAGAAAATGCCCTAATTTATTGGGAATTAAACGTGTTTCACCGTCAATAAATTGTGCAATTAAGCTGTTTGTCGTTCCCAGATCGATACCAATTTGTAATGCCATCGTTATTCCTTAATTTGCTATATGAAGTTGGTTTGGGATTTTACACGGCTATGCTTATTCTTCCCAGTAAATTGATTACCAATTAAAAGCAAAAATGCGGTTAAAATCCAAGAAATTTTAACCGCACTTTGATGTGTTATAAAGCTGTTTAAAGGGATCTATACAACTGTCGAGTATGTTCTAACAACTTACGGCGTGAAAAGAAAAATTGCCAACGGCTACCGCCGACTTGTTGCCATAAAATCCCTGCACGAATACCTGCCAGTAGAGACGCTCTTACTCGATTTTGAATATCAGGGCGAGAGAGATAATCGTGCATACCTAAAACGTGAATGCGAGAACCCAGAGGGCTGATAATATCGCTATAAATACTCGCAATATTTGCAATCATCTGTTCGTGCAAAATATCGTTATCATAGAGAGCAAGCTGGCGTTCAAGTTGTTGCAAACGTTGTGCTAAATTCGTTTTTGCTTGGGGATTTTTAGCTAACTTTTGGCTTAACGCTAAGATGCTGATCCAATAGCGACCAATTTCTGTGTCGAGCTTGCCATTCGCCCCACCAAATTGAGCCAATGCGGTTTCTAACCCTTGTTTCAAATGGGCTAAATCCCCCCCAAAAACATCAAGTGTTGAGTCAGGTTGGGTAATAAGTAAGCTAGAAAGAGAGTGTCTAAATGCATCACGATCTGCAAAGCCTTTATGTGCAAATTGTTGAACAAGGCTTGCAGACTGGCATACGCCAGCTAATGCAATGGAAATATCTTGATAGTGAGCCATTTTCTTGAAAAAAATTTACAAAATTAGCAAGGAATATAGCATTTTTTCAGTAAGTTTTGAACGCTTTTATTTTATTGCATTTTCCCCTTGTATTTCCTAAATCTACCCCCATAATGTATTAATTCTATTTTAGGAGAGCAATCCAATGGCAAGAAAAAAGAAACCTATTGAATTACCATTACTTCCACTGCGTGATGTGGTTGTGTTTCCTTATATGGTAATGCCGTTATTTGTTGGGCGAGAAAAGTCAGTCCAAGCCTTGCGTGCGGCGATGGATACCAACAAACAACTATTTTTAGTGACACAAAAAGATCCAAACAAAGAAGATCCTTCGGCAGATGATATTTATGATGTCGGGGTAATGGCAAATATAATCCAAATGTTAAATCTTCCTGACGGCACGGTGAAAGTGCTGGTGGAAGGTCAAGTGCGTGGCAAAATTGAGCATATTCGTGATGATGAAAGTGGCTTTTGGGCTGGCGTTTCCCCAATGCCTTCTGATTATCAAGACGATAACGAAGAATTAAAAGCGATTGCAAAAACTGCACTCAACGAGTTTGAAAATTACGTTAAAAGCAATAAAAAAGTTCCTGCAGAAATTTTGCCAAAATTGCAAAAAATCACCTTTGAAGACCGCTTGGCAGATACGATGTCTGCGAATTTGATTGCTTCGGTAAAACAAAAACAGACGTTGTTGGAAGAAGCTAATCTTATTGCCCGTTTTGAAGCCTTGTTGTTAGCGATGGCAACGGAAATGGATACAATGGAAACAGAAAGCCGTATCCGTAATCGTGTTAAACAGCAGATGGAAAAAAATCAGCGTGATTATTATCTGAACGAGCAAATTAAGGCAATTCGTAAAGAGCTGGGTGGTGAAGAAGAAGCGGAACAGAGTGAGTTAGATAAGCTCAAAGAGAAAATTGCTGAAGCGAAATTGCCGAAAGAAGTGCAAG
Organism: Actinobacillus indolicus; assembly: GCF_901764975.1. Lineage (GTDB taxonomy): Bacteria > Pseudomonadota > Gammaproteobacteria > Enterobacterales > Pasteurellaceae > Glaesserella > Glaesserella indolica_B. The sequence goes on from NZ_CABFKH010000008.1 coordinate 121,686, forward strand.
AAAAAGTGGACGGCGAGTTTAATAAGCTAAAAGCAATGCCACAAAGTTCTGCGGAAGCCACTGTTGTTCGTAGCTATATCGACTGGATTTTACAAATGCCGTGGCACAAGCGGTCTGTTGTGAAGAAAGATTTGCAAAAAGCTCAAGAAGTGTTGGATAAAGATCACTACGGATTAGAGCGTGTTAAAGAACGTATTTTGGAATATCTTGCGGTACAAAGCCGTTTGAACAAGCTCAAAGGTCCGATCCTTTGCTTAGTTGGACCACCGGGTGTGGGTAAAACGTCACTGGGTCAGTCGATTGCGAATGCGACAGGCAGAAAATATGTGCGTATGGCATTAGGTGGCGTGCGTGATGAAGCGGAAATCCGTGGACATCGCCGTACTTACATCGGTTCAATGCCGGGGCAGTTGATGATGAAAATGGCAAAAGTTGGCGTTAAAAACCCACTTTTCTTACTCGATGAAATCGACAAAATGGCACAAGATATGCGTGGCGACCCTGCTTCTGCTCTACTTGAAGTGCTTGACCCTGAACAAAATAAAGCCTTTAACGATCACTATTTAGAAGTTGATTACGATCTGTCTGATGTGATGTTCGTGGCAACATCAAACTCAATGCATATTCCGCCTGCATTGTTAGACCGTATGGAAGTTATTCGCCTTTCGGGTTATACGGAAGATGAAAAAATGCACATTGCTAAAGAGCATTTAATTGCGAAACAGCAAGAGAATAACGGCTTGAAAGCAGGTGAATTAGTGATTGATGATAGTGCAATTTTGGGCATTATTCGTTACTACACCCGTGAAGCCGGGGTGCGTAGCCTTGAACGTGAGATTGCGAAAATCTGTCGTAAAGCAGTAAAAGCGTTAGTGATGGATAAGAAACTCAAATCGATCACCGTTAGCCAAGAAAACTTAAAAGATTACTTGGGCGTACAGCGTTTTGACTACGGCAAAATGGATAGCCAGAACCGTATCGGCGAAGTGACTGGTTTAGCGTGGACGGAAGTCGGCGGTGATTTATTGACAATTGAAACCGCTTCTGTGGCTGGTAAAGGGAAGTTCTCTTACACAGGTTCTCTTGGTGATGTGATGAAAGAGTCCATCCAAGCGGCAATGATGGTCGTGCGTGCAAGAGCTGAAAAACTAGGTATTGCGAGTGATTTCCACGAAAAACGTGATATTCATGTTCACGTTCCTGAAGGTGCAACGCCGAAAGATGGTCCAAGCGCAGGTATTGCAATGTGTACTGCGTTAATCTCTAGCTTAACGGGCAATCCAGTGCGTGCAGATGTGGCAATGACAGGTGAAATTACCTTGCGTGGTAAAGTCTTGCCAATCGGTGGCTTAAAAGAGAAATTGTTAGCGGCACATCGTGGTGGCATTAAGACTGTGATTATTCCAAAAGAGAATGAAAAAGACTTGGAAGAAATCCCTGAAAATGCAAAACAAGCTCTAGCCATTCACGCTGTGGAAACCATTGATGAAGTATTGGCAATTGCGTTACAAAATCCGCCTGAAGGGATTGAGATTGTGCCACATTCCACTAAGCCGATTAAGGTAAAGAAAACCAAAGTAACAACTGCTATTCAATAAGGAATCATCAACCTTAATCCATATCATGGATACATTTTATTAAGAATACTCGTTGATTTAATGATAGATCAACGAGTTTTTTTATTGATTAAAGGTAAAAGAAAAATAAAAAAACCTCTAGGTACTACCTAGAGGTTTATAAACATCTAACTGATATTTAAACTTATATCAATTAGCCTTTATAGTTGTGAACTAATGCAACTAAGTCTAATACTTTGTTTGAATAACCAGTTTCGTTATCGTACCAAGATACTAATTTAACGAATGTATCTGTTAATGCGATACCTGCTGCTGCATCAAACACAGATGTTTCTGTGCTACCGTTGAAGTCAGTAGACACTACTGCATCTTCAGTATAGCCTAAAACACCTTTCATTTCGTTTTCTGAAGCACGTTTGATTTCTGCACAGATTTCTTTATAAGTTGCTGGTTTTTCTAAGTTCACTGTTAAGTCAACTACAGATACGTTTGGTGTAGGAACACGGAACGCCATACCTGTTAATTTGCCGTTTAACTCAGGTAATACCTTACCTACAGCTTTTGCAGCACCTGTTGATGAAGGGATGATGTTTTGTGCCGCACCACGACCACCACGCCAGTCTTTTGCTGATGGACCGTCAACAGTTTTTTGAGTTGCTGTTGTTGCATGAACAGTTGTCATTAAACCTTCTTTGATACCAAATTTTTGGTGAATTACTTTAGCTAATGGCGCTAAGCAGTTTGTTGTACAAGATGCGTTAGAAACGATGTCTTGACCTGCATATTTGTCGAAGTTTACGCCGTTTACGAACATCGGAGTATCATCTTTAGATGGGCCTGTTAAAACAACTTTTTTCGCACCTGCAGTGATGTGTTTACGAGCTGTTGCATCATCTAAGAATAAACCTGTTGCTTCAACTGCGATATCAACACCGATTTCGTCCCATTTTAAGTTAGTTGGATCACGCTCAGAAGTTACACGGATTGCTTTACCGTTAACTACTAATTGGCCATCTTTAACTTCAACAGTACCATCGAAACGACCGTGAGTTGAATCGTATTTTAACATGTAAGCCATGTAGTCAACATCGATTAAGTCGTTGATACCAACTACTTCGATGTCATCACGTTTTTGTGCTGCACGGAATACGATACGACCAATACGGCCAAAGCCGTTAATACCAATTTTAATTGCCATAGATTTTCTACCTATATTAAAGTTAAACAAAACTTGTTCCTTCCATTACTTTGGAAAGGCGTGCTAATTATAGCATACTCTTTACCTTTTCTGACAACTGAAAGAACAATGGGAAATATAACAGATAAATTTTATGTGATCTATGTCAAATTTTTAAAAAATAACTCTTGCTAAGAAGAAAAACAAGATAGAATGTAAGGTAATTAAATCAAAATGTTACATAAGGAATATATGATTAAAGATATTAGCGAATTAACCGAAGAACAAATTGATATTTGTTTGAATAGCGGAACAGAAAAACCTTTTACAGGTAAGTTTCTCAATGAAGATAGAGTGGGAACTTATCGTTGTGTGCGTTGCCACAATGCCCTGTTCCGTTCTGATACAAAATTTGATGCTGGCTGTGGCTGGCCAAGTTTCTATGAAACCATTTCCGAATCATCATTACGTTATTTAGATGATTACAGTTTAGGTAGACATCGTATTGAAATTCGTTGTGGTAATTGTGATGCGCATATGGGGCATGTGTTTAAAGATGGTCCACCACCAACAGGATTGCGCTTTTGCCTCAATTCGGTCGCATTAAATTTTAAATGGGACGAAACCGGCGAAGAGATTGATGGCTAATCTATAGAAATCAAGCCAGAACTATATTATTAAAGGTACATTACCCTTCCCTATCTAATGGCACACATTTCTAACGAGTGTGCCATTTGATCTTTACTATTTTCAGTTTAAACAACTAAAATACAAGCTGTCTGTTTTAACCTGAAATTTTCAAATTTATCTCTATTTTATAGTTTTTAGGAACAAAAAAACCAATGTATATCTACATTGGGGTTGATTTTGTTCTGCACTAATTAGAAAGGTTGTTTCTATATCATTTGGAAATGTAAATTATAAAACCTTTTTAAATCAATTAATTAAATTCTGCCCTACCCAGATTTAAGCATGGGTACGTAAAAATAAAGTATAAAAAGACTAGATTTCAGATTTTATTTTTACACAATGTATTTACTATAAAATACCCAACAGATAATATTTGTCCATAAATTCATTGAGTTGATGATGCCATTTTTACACTTATTGACCATAGTTGCTTATCTGAGCATCTACCTTACTCTACCTCCACCCTTCTCCCAATATCCTTCAACTTCGACAACTCTTCCACCAATCTGGGTGCGTCATCAAGGCTGATGGCGAAGGTCCAAAGATAAGTAATCACCGCATAAATATGCCCTGCGGTAACGCCTTGTTTGAGGGTTAAAACCGTGAGCGTTACGCCAAACAGCACACACATTGCTACGCCGATACACAAAAAACTCAATGCTTCTCTGGGGTTTTGGGGATTTTGCAATTGCAAAAAATTTAGAAAATTCCACCACTTTATTTTTTAACCACCCCAAAGCCGTTTTTGCCACTGTTTTGGGCTGATGTGATGTTTCGCTTTAAAGTGCTGACGAAAGGCGGTTGCGGAATGAAAACCGATTTGGTGGGCAATTTCTTCAATGCTGAGTTTGGTGCTTTCTAACAATTCTCGTCCTTTTTGTAACCGCACTTCAATCAGCCATTCCGTTAATGCCATTCCCGTTGCTTTGCGAAAATGACGGGTAAAGGTGCTACGGCTCATCATTAACTTTTCGGCGAGCATATCAATGG
>NZ_CABFKH010000009.1 GCF_901764975.1 Actinobacillus indolicus
AAACAAAGTCAATCAACAAGTGCCCACACAGATTGTCTGATAAATTGTTAAAGAGCAAAAAAGAACGACGCACTGTCAAATTTAACTACTCACAACAGCGCGTCGTTGTGTGCGGTGCATTATAGAGAAATCTCAATCCAACGCAAGTACTTTTTGCAAAAAATTTGAAAAAAATGATCTTTTGATGAAATAAAGATCGAAAAGAGCGGATAAAATACAAAAAGTGGCGATCTTTTATATTTGCAAAATATTTTAAAGATCTCACCGCTTGTATCATAACTTATTTAGCAATTTGTCCAAATTTACCTTCTTGAACATCGCGCATAGCTTGAAGAATCTCAGAATCCGTATTCATCACGAACGGACCATATCCGACAATCGGCTCATTGATCGGCTCGCCGGTAAGAATCAACAATTTTGATTCGTTGTTTGACTCGATTCGGACATCTGCTCCACCTCTTTCAAAAGTGACCAACTCACCACGGCACGCAATCTCTTCACCATTGATTTGCACTGTACCGTCTAATACTAAAATCACGAGATTATGGCTTTCCGGCACGGCAAAAGTGTGCGTTTTACCAGCATTCATTACGACATCCCACATATTAATCGGTGTGAATGTACTCGCTGCACCGGATATACTTGCCAGTTCTCCCGCAATAATACGAGCAATACCAGCATTATCACCAAGTTGCACGACTGGAATATCTGCCGATTTAATCGCTTGATATTTTGGTGTTGTCATTTTGTGAGCTTTAGGCAAATTCACCCAAAGTTGTACCATCTCAAACATTCCGCCTTCTCTTGAGAAACGTTCTGAGTGAAACTCTTCGTGCATCACGCCCGAACCAGCAGTCATCCATTGCACATCACCTGTCCCAATGGTACCACCACCGCCATAAGAGTCGGCATGTGCCACTTCGCCCTGATACGCAATCGTAACGGTTTCAAAACCACGATGCGGATGCTCGCCGACACCACGGAAATCCGATTTACGTCCACCGTCAAAATGACGAGACGGGTTGTAGTCCATCATTAAAAACGGATCTAAATTTTTATCCGTATCGTTGTAAGTAAACATAGATTGTACGTGAAAACCATTACCCACCCAGTGTTTTGCCGGTGCGGTATAAACATTTGCGACTTTTTTCATATTGTTATCCTTTTGTTCTTAGTTAGACATTGCGAGTTATTTATCACATCGCTCTTGATGGCGTGCATTATACTATCTCCATTAAATTGATAAATATACATTTTATCAATTAACTATTTTATTTTAGTAAACAATAAACTTAAAACAAAGGGCGCTATTCACGCCCTTGATTATCTTGATTGTTATCTCATTGTCACAAACTCTTCCGAGCCAGTTGGGTGAATGGCGACTGTGTTATCAAAATCAGCTTTAGTTGCCCCCATTTTGATCGCAACGGCAAAACCTTGAATCATTTCATCCACGCCAAAGCCAATGCCGTGTAAGCCGACAATTTTTTCTTCTTTGCCGACACAAACTAATTTCATTCGGCAAGGTTGGCGATGTTGTGTTACTGCGCTGTACATTGGAGTGAAAGAAGATTTATAGACTTTCACATTCTCCGCACCATATTGCTCAACCGCTTTTGGCTCTGTTAAACCAATAGTACCAATCGGCGGATGGCTGAAAACCACGGTTGGAACAAGGTTGTAATCTAAATATTCATTAGGTTTGTTATTGAATAAACGCTCTGATAAACGACGACCTGCCGCCACGGCAACAGGGGTTAATTCAATTCCGCCTTCAATAATATCGCCTACCGCATAGATGCCTTCGACATTGGTATTTTGGAATTTATCCACCTTCACAAAGCCACGTTCATTGGTTGCCACACCTGCGGCTTCAAGGTTAATCACATCTGTTGCCGGTTCACGACCAATCGCCCATACCAAACAATCTACGCTTTGTTCTTCGCCATTTTCCAATTTTAACGTTAAAGAGCCGTCCGCATTTTTAACAACTTCTTGCGGAATCGCGTGAGTATGAAGTTGAATACCATCTTGGTTCATCACTTCTAATAAGGTTTCTACAATCAGCGGATCGAAATTACGTAAAGGAGCGTGTTGGCGAACAAATAAATGGGTTTCAGCCCCTAAGCTGTTTAATACGCCGGCAAGTTCCACTGCAATGTAACCTGCCCCCACAACTGCCACACGTTTTGGCACATCATTTAAGGCAAATACACCATCGGAATCAATACCATACTCTGCCCCTTTAATCGCAGGACGACTTGGACGACCGCCCGTTGCAATTAAAATATGATCAGCCGTAACTTGCTCTACGCCACCGTCTGCCAACGCAACTTCAACAGTATTCTTATTCACGAATTTCGCAAACCCACGAATAACATCCACATTATTCTTTGCCAATACATTGTTGTAAGAGGTATGAATACGTCCAATATAGGCTTGACGGCTTTCAACCAGCTTACTGTAATCAAAATGATTAACCGTCACATCAAAGCCATAATCTGGTGCATAGCTGTTGATCGCTTCAGCAATTTGAGCGCCATAGAACATCACTTTTTTCGGCACACAGCCTACATTTACACAAGTTCCACCTAAGTGTTTTACTTCAATAATGGCACACTTTTTGCCATAACTTGCTGCTCGGTTAATTGAAGCAATACCGCCACTACCGCCACCGATGGCGATGTAATCATAATGTTTAGTCATAAAAAAGATTCCTTCATAAATACAAGCGGTGAGATTACCGCTATGTTTTGCAAAAATTAGTGTTTAGCGTGAGCAACACTATTTAATAATTTATCTGTGTAAGCGACACCAATAGCCGATAAAATAAAGCCAATATGAATTAATAACTGCCACATCATTGTTTCAGGACTTAGTTTTGAGGCATTGATAAAGGTTTGAAGTAAATGAATTGATGAAATACTGATAATTGCCATCGATAATTTCACTTTCAACACAGAAGCATTTACATGATCGAGCCATTCAGGCTGATCTGGATGATGATCGACATTTAAGCGAGAGACAAAAGTCTCATAGCCACCAACCACTACCATGATCAATAAATTCGCAATCATCACCACATCAATCAGGTTTAATACTGCTAACATAATCGTATTTTCATCCATGACGCCTAAGTTAACAACCAAATTCCATAGTGATTTTAAGAATTTATATGCGTAAATTCCCTGCACAACAATTAACCCTAAATAAATGGGTAATTGCAACCAACGGCTAGCAAAAATAATTTTACTAAAAATATTTTGCTTTAATTGAAGATTGGTTTGTGGATCCATATTCACCTTTATAATAAATTGAACTCAAAAATAGTGGAATTCTATCAACTTTTTTCGATAATATGTAGCAATTCCATAGATGAATATAGACAAACAAAACATGAATACCATCTCTATTATTGGATTAGGCTGGTTAGGATTACCCCTTGCACAACACTTAAAAACCTTAGGCTGGAACATAAGAGGAACAAAGCAGACATCCGAAGGCGTGCAGCAAATGCATCATTTGGGGCTAGACTGCTCGTTATTTGATTTATCTTCTTGCCATATTCCAGCAGAAATCTCAACAAGTGCGAAGCTAATTATTAATATCCCACCATCAACATCGGCTGATCACTACGTTAACGGGATCAAGCGGTTAGTTTCTCTTGGGATTTTGCAAAATCTAGAACACGTTATTTTCGTAAGTTCTACCTCTGTCTTTCCTAATACTCAAGGCATATTTGATGAGGAAAGTCCAACAGAAATCACATCCCCTACAACTCAAAAGCTCATTGAAGTTGAACAATGGCTACTGGCCCTTGATATTCATTGCGATATTTTGAGACTTGGTGGACTCATTGGGAAAAATCGACATCCGATTTATTATTTAGCTGGAAAAAGCAATTTGTCTGGCGCCAATCAACCTGTTAATTTAGTTCACCTTAATGATTGTATTCGGGCTATTCAACTACTTTTGGAAACACCTCAAAAACAACGAATTTATCATTTATGCTCACCTTTACATCCAACTCGAGCAGAATACTATGGCGAAATAGCCAAGCAATTCCAATTAACGCCCCCACATTTTTTACCTGATAATCAACCGATGAAGAGGATTATTGCCGCAAATAAAATATGCCAGCAACTTGGCTTTGATTACCAATATGCTGACATATTTAAAATATAGAATCATCCTAAGTTTTATTTTTTAAAACCCTGTCCATTGTTCCATGAGACCGTATAGTCCGTTGAAAGCCTTGCACTTGGCAATGCAGGAACTGCTGCTTTACCAACAGCGAGTAACATGACAGGGGCATAACGTTCAGGATCAATTTCTAATACATTCAATACAGCATGGCGATCGAAAATACCAATGGCATGGCTATCATAGCCTTTTTCTTTCACTGCTAACATAAGCTGCATGGCAGCCAAACTGGTATCAATAAAAATTTGATCACGAATTTCCTGTGGTGTTAAGCTATTATGAACTCCCATGAGGAAATTAAAGGAATTTTCGCGAAAATTGGGATGTAAACAACCGCTTGTGATTGCACTCTCTAAAATATCATCAAGCAATTTTTCATAATGTAGGTCCGCTAAAATAAAAATAATCGCTGAAGCACTTTCACAAGGTGGTCCATTAAAAGCGACTTTATCTAGAAGCAGTTTCTTCTTTTCATTTTCATCAATCACGACAAATCGCCAAGGCTGTAAATTCGCTTTAGACGGTGCTAACTGTGCCAATTCCAACATTTCAAGAATCTCTTCACGAGGAATTTGTACACCACTTTGAAACATTTTAATTGTTTTACGTTGTTTAATTGCATCAATCAGTTGCATAGTATCTCCATTTATTTTTAACTTGCCCAAGCATCTTCCGTTAGGCGTTGCCCAAAATGGCTCTCAATTAATCGAATCGTAATAGGATGTTGCGGGTTCAATAATATCTCTTTGGTGTTACCATACTCCACAACTTCACCTTTATCCATCACCATCAATTTATCTGCAATGTGTTTAATCAACCCTAAATTTTGCCCAACATAAATATAAGACAGACCTAGTCGCTCTTGTAACGTTAACATCAAATTGGTCAGCTGTGTTTTCAACGAAAAATCTAAGGCACTCAAGGTGTCATCAATGATGATCACTTCAGGATTTAGGATCAACGCTCTTGCCAGCGCAATACGCTGTTTTTGACTACTTGATGTCTCTTTGATATGCACTAAAGCATGCTCAGGATACATCCCCACTAATTTCAAGGTACGAAAAATCCTTTCATTACGTTTTTCTTCTGAAAGGTTGGTCGCAAGTTTCAGTGGCGAATCTAAAATCTGCCCGATATTGTAATTGGGATCAAAGGCATCGTTCGGATCTTGGAAAATCATTCGGATCTTCTTCGCTCGAAAAGCGTAGTCTCCGTAGGTCAATTCGTGATCTTTTAAAAACATTTTACCCGATGTCGGTTCTGTAATGCCGACAAGCATTTTGGCTAAGGTAGATTTCCCCGCTCCGTTCGCCCCGATGATCGCAAGAGTTTCTTGGTGATATAAGCTAAAGGAAACATTTTTTACCGCATAAAAATCTTGCTTACGGAAAATGCCAATGCGATCAGTAAAGCGTTTGCTGACGGACTGAATATCGAGAAGTGGAAGTGCCATAATCTTTATCTATAAAGAAAGACCGCTTTTGCAAGCGGTCTTTTTAGTTAGATTTTTTGCAAATTACAATACATCTACACAGTTTAAGTCAATGAAAGATTGCTCTAAGCGTTTAGACATAGACTCTTCCATTTTGCGTAACCAAACACGTGGATCGTAGTATTTTTTGTTTGGTGAATCAGGACCTTCTGGGTTACCTAATTGACCTTGTAAGTAATCTTTGTTTGCATTGTAGTAATCTAAGATACCAGCCCAAGATGCCCATTGTGTATCTGTGTCGATATTCATTTTGATTGCACCGTAGCCGATTGCTTCACGGATCTCTTCTTGTGAAGAACCTGAACCGCCGTGGAATACGAAGTCGATTGATTTCGCTGGTAAGCCACGTTCTTTAGAAACGAACTCTTGTGATGCACCTAAGATAGATGGTTTTAATTTTACATTACCTGGTTTGTAAACACCGTGTACGTTACCGAACGCTGCAGCAACAGTGAAACGTGGGCTAACTGGGTTTAATGAATCGTAAACGAATAACACATCTTCTGGTTGTGTATATAAACGTGACTCATCAACATCGCTGTTATCTACGCCATCTTCTTCACCACCCGTGATACCGATTTCGATTTCAAGGGTCATACCAATTTTGCTCATACGCTCTAGGTATTTTTTACAGATTTCCATATTTTCTTCGATTGGCTCTTCTGAAAGGTCAATCATGTGTGAAGAGAATAATGGACGACCTGTTTCAGCGAAGTGTTTTTCACCAGCATCTAACATACCGTCAATCCACGGAAGTAATTTTTTCGCAGCGTGGTCTGTGTGAAGAATTACTGGCACACCGTATTCTTTCGCTAATTCGTGAACGTGTTTTGCACCTGCGATTGCACCTAATACATCTGCACGAGCGCCGCTTGCTGGTTTGATACCTTTACCTGCATAGAATTGTGCTCCACCGTTTGAGAATTGCACGATAACTGGCGCTTTAACACGTGCAGCAGTTTCTAATACTGCGTTTACAGAGTCTGAACCTACGCAGTTTACCGCAGGAAGTGCGAAGTTGTGTTCTTTTGCATATGCAAAGATTTTTTGTACGTCATCACCTGTTACAACGCCTGGTTTTACAATGTCTAATAATTTTGCCATTTTGATTTACCCTCAATAATTCACAATTTGTAGGGACACACTGCGTGTGTCCATCAGGATTTAAGTAGCGGACACACTCAGTGTGTCCCTACGAGAACGTTTAATTAACCGTTCGCACGTTTCTCTAAAATTTCAACCGCTGGTAAAACTTTGCCTTCTACAAATTCTAAGAACGCACCACCACCTGTCGAGATGTAAGAGATTTTATCTGCGATACCAAACATATCAATTGCTGCTAATGTATCACCACCACCAGCGATTGAGAATGCACCGTTTGCTGTCGCATCAACAATAGCTTGAGCAACCACTTCTGTACCTTTACGGAAGTTAGGGAACTCAAATACACCTACTGGACCGTTCCAAAGGATGGTTTTTGCATTACGGATAATTTCTGCTAACTCTTCCGCTGATTTATCACCGATGTCAAAGATTGATTCCTCTGCAGACACTTCGTTTACAGCTTTATGCGTTGCCGCTGCAGCGTCAGAGAATTCTAAGCCCACACGCACATCAACTGGAACAGGAATGTTTGTTGCTTTAGATAAACGTTGTGCTTCAGGGATTAAATCTGCTTCGTATAATGATTTACCTACATTGTGGCCTTCTGCCGCAATGAATGTATTTGCGATACCGCCACCTACGATTAATTGGTCAGCGATTTTTGATAAGCTGTCTAATACAGTTAATTTAGTTGAAACTTTTGAACCACCTACAATCGCTAACATTGGACGTTGTGGCTCTTTTAATGCTTTACCTAATGCATCTAATTCTGCTGCAAGTAATGGACCTGCACAAGCAACTGGTGCATATTCTGCTACGCCGTAAGTCGAACCTTCCGCACGGTGAGCCGTACCGAATGCGTCCATTACGAATACATCACAAAGTGCTGCATATTTTTTCGCTAACTCAGGATCATTTTTCTTCTCACCTTTGTTAATACGTACGTTTTCAAGTACCACGATTTCGTTTTCTTTGACATCAACGCCATCTAAGTAATCACGTACTAAGCGAACAGGAACACCTAAATCTGAAGCATTTAAGTAATCGACAACAGGCTGTAAAGAGTTTGCTTCTTCAAACACACCTTCAGTTGGACGACCTAAGTGCGATGTCACCATCACTTTAGCGCCTTTTTGTAAGGCTAATTTTAAGGTTGGGATTGTTGCACGGATACGAGCGTCTGATGTGACTTTGCCATCTTTAACTGGCACGTTAAGGTCTGCACGAATGAAAAGGCGTTTACCTGCTAGGTCAAGATCTGCCATTTTTTTTACGGACATAGTTAGTTCCTCTTTTGATTTTCAAAAATAAAAAACAGGGTGATTATATCAGTTTCAATGACATTTTGGGTAATGTAGATCAAATTATTCGTTGATCTTATGAATTTCTTCATAAAATAAAGTAATTATGTTCTTTGACATAACCTTCTCAAAAACATTCACATCAAGCCAATATCATTTCTTCCTTAATATGCAAAAAGCAGCCACAAAGTGACCGCTTGTAATGCATAGAAATAGGGATTACAACCAGAATAAATAACCTACGGTAGCAATCACAAAGATACAAATAATATTGAGCCAGAAACCTGCTTTCACCATCTCGCTTTGTTTAATTTGCCCTGTACCAAATACAATCGCATTTGGTGGTGTTGCAACTGGTAACATAAAGGCACAAGATGCACCTAAGCCGATGATTAATGCAAGCCCTACTGGCGGCATATTTAAGGCTTGAGCAATAGAGATAAAGATAGGAACTAATAGTGCCGCACTCGCTGTATTTGATGTAAATTCGGTTAGAAAAATAATAAAGGCTGCCACAATTAAACCAATTAAGTAAAAGTGTCCCCCTTCAATCATAAAGACAATACCATCAGCCATAACTTTACTTGCCCCAGTTTTACCTAATACTGCACTTAAAGTTAAGCCGCCACCGAAAAGCATTAATACACCCCACTCGGTATTGTTTTGAATATCTTCCCAAGTCGCAACTCTGGTAATACAAATTAAGACTGCAGCAAATAGTGCAACAATACTATCAAAGCTGGCAATTTTGCCCTCTATTCCTAACAGTCCAGAAAGAGCCGAATTTACTTTATCACCGAAAACCCAACAAAATGCAATGAATGCAAAAATAGCTAATGTGATAATACGATCACGATTTAATTCAATTTTTTCAAAGCTGTGTTCAAAGTCCACGTTAAATTTTGGTTTAAATATGACATAAAGCACACCAATCATTAACGGCATTAAAATAATCATGATTGGTAAGCCATATTTTAACCAATCTGCAAAAGTCAAATTTAACTGAGAAGCAACAATTGCATTTGGAGGGCTACCTACAAGGGTCCCCATTCCACCGATACTTGCACTATAAGCAATTCCTAATAATACGAATATATAGGTATTATGGTTTGTGTTTTTATCTAGCTTACTCAAAATTCCCATTGCAAGCGGTAACATCATCGCAGCCGTTGCAGTATTGCTCATCCACATAGATAAAAATGCAGTAACTGAAAATAGATAAATAACGGCAACAGACAACTTACCACGGGCCATTGCCATGATTTTATTCGCAATTAAACGGTCAAGTTGCTGAATATGTAAAGCGGTTGCTAATGCAAAGCCACCAAAGAACAGGAAAATCGTAGGATCAGCAAAAGCACTTAATGCTTCTTTTGATTTTACTAATCCAAGCCCAATAGCAAGAATAGGAATAAGTAATGCGGTAATAGTGACATGTAATGCTTCTGTTAACCATAACACGGCAACAAATACTAATAATGCCAATCCTTTAGTTGCGGCAGGGTCAAATGGTAATGTGTTTAACAAAACAAAAAATAAGATAATATCAAAAATGAGGATTACCCCATTTCTTATCGCTTTATTATCTGTTGTAGAGGGCTGCTGAATTGTTGCTGACATAACTTACCTCCCAAAGAATGAACAAACCACAATCACTATAACAAAATGAATTTCGAAGAAAATAAATAAGCACTAAATTTATGAGCCATATCAAAATTTTACTAACAAAATAAAAGGTAGGCGAATATGCCTACCTTTTTGTAAATTTTTAGCTCAATCTCACCGCTTGTTATTCACTATTTTTCTTTAGCTGTGTTTCTCTAGATTGTTCTTTCTTTACTAGTTGCAACGTCTGACGAATTTCACGTTTACTTTGCCAAACCAACAGACCAACAGAAAGAAAAGTAATCCCATAAGAGAGCCATACATAGAAGCCGTAACCGCCCATTGAGAAAAAATCACTAAGTGATGCAAATTGAAAGGTCATATTCTCTCCTATTTACTTAATTTTGCGAGTTCACGCACCCAAGGGCGTTTGCGTTCGTCTTGAAGTAAAGCACTGCGATAACGCACTATGCTTAACCAAATCATAAAGATCATTGAGCCGAAAATCGCCAACAATAATGGGATTAACATTTCGGTTGCCATTGAAGGTTTATCAAATTTAGTGATGGTTGCCCCTTGATGTAGCGTGTTCCACCACTCTACTGAGAAGTGGATAATCGGCAAGTTGATGACTCCTACCATTGAAAGTACACCAGCCGCTTTTGCCCCTGTATTTTTATCTTGGAAAGCAGAATAAAGTGCCATTACGCCAAGATAGAGGAAAAATAACACTAAGGCTGAGGTTAAACGTGCGTCCCATACCCACCAAGTTCCCCACATCGGCTTGCCCCAGATTGCCCCTGTCACAAGAGAAAGAAAGGCAAAAACCATGCCAATCGGTGCCATTGAGATCATTGCCAGGTGTGCTTGACGAATTTGCCATACAGCTGCAATTAATGCAGCAACGGCCATAGAGCCATAAACGCCCATCGACCAGATTGCGGATGGAACGTGAATGAAAATAATGCGATAACTATCGCCTTGTTGATAATCTTTTGGGGCAAAACCCAATCCAATAATAAATGCAGCTAAAAGTAGCAAAAAACTTATGCCACCTAGCCAAGACTGCACTTTCCCTAGCAAGTGGTACTGTGTTTCAGACTTTGCATAAGGGTGTAACCATTTCCACATAAAAACTCCAAGTTATTACAAAAAATAGGGTTCAAATTACCGCTTGTTACTGTAAGCTAACCCTTAACGCCCCTGCGATTGCAAAAGGTGAAAAGGTTAATGCAAGAGCTAACATTGCCCCTAAAATAGCAAGTTGCCCTGTATAGCCCATATTTAAGGTTGAAGCTTCTAACACCGCTGCGGCGAAGATCAACACAGGTAGAAAGAGCGGTAAAATCAATAAACTGAGTAGCGTACCGCCTTTTCTTAGTCCAACGGTTAATGCAACCCCGATTGCCCCAAGGCAACTTAAAATCGGTGTACCTAACAATAGGGTTAAAACCAATGCCCACCACACTTCTGTTTCAAGCGAAAGCAAAATCGCCGTAATCGGCGAAAGCAGAATTAAAGGCAAGCCAGTTAATAGCCAATGAGCAATCACTTTCGCTAACGCCACTTGCGGCAAGCCGACGGGTAGCAACATCAACTGCTCTAATGAACCGTCTAAATAATCATCACGAAATAGTCGTTCAAAAGAGAGCAAGGCTGAAAGCACCGCCGCAACCCACGCAGTTCCAGACGCTATTTTAGCGAGTAATTCAGGATTAGGGCCCATTAAAAGCGGAAACATTGTGATAATAATCAAGAAAAACCATAAAGGGTTTAAAATTTCCGCAGGTTTACGAAAAGCTATGGTTAATTCTCGTTGGATAATA
Organism: Actinobacillus indolicus; assembly: GCF_901764975.1. Classification (GTDB taxonomy): domain Bacteria; phylum Pseudomonadota; class Gammaproteobacteria; order Enterobacterales; family Pasteurellaceae; genus Glaesserella; species Glaesserella indolica_B. Next base: position 11,532 of record NZ_CABFKH010000009.1, read on the forward strand.
GTCAGTAAAATCATAGGGTTATTTTATACTTTAAATGGATCTAACGATAACACTTGGACTTTGTCGCTTTCTGCGGTTTGATGGCTGGTAAAAATCACCATTCCCCCTTGCTCACAATGCTGTTCAATATGAGCGATCAGTTCCGCAACCCCTTTTTTATCAATTGCAGTGAAAGGTTCATCTAAAATCCATAACGTCGCTTTGGTCAGCCATAATTTTGCCAGTGCCACTCGACGTTGTTGCCCAGCCGACAAATGCGAGCAAGGCAAATCTTCTCGCCCAATCAACGACACTTTTCCTAACGCATTCCAAAGGGCTTCATCATCTAAAGGCAATCCTTGAATTTTTTGGAAAAAACGCAAATTTTCCCAAGCGGTCAATTCAGGCTTAACTCCTGCGTGATGCCCTAAGTAAAAGAGATTAGCGTAGTATTGATCTCGTTGTTGCTGAATTTTAACACCATTCCACTGCACCTCGCCTTCTGCCGCCACCGCAAGCCCTGCTAAAATCCGCAATAGACTGGTTTTTCCAATGCCATTATGCCCTTCGATTTGCCACCATTGACCACTCGAAATAGTCAATGAACAGCCTTCAAACAAGCGAGTTTCACCACGTTCACAGGCAATATTAATGAGCGAAAGTTGATCCATTTATAGTCCTAAAATTTCTTTGACAAAAGGAAGTGTGAGCTTACGTTGAGCCTGTAACGAAGCATGATCGAGAATGTCCAATTTAGTCATTAATACTTGTAAATCTCTATCCAAACGTTTTAATAGAAAACTCGCCACTTCATCTGAAAGTTCTAAACCTTTATTTAGGGCATTTCTCTGCAAAATAATCTGCTTTTGATCGTCACTTAAATCATTTAACTGATAGACCTCTCCCCAAGTTAAACGAGATCGAAGATCAGGTAATTTAATCGCCAGTTGATTCGGTGGACAATCTGCACTAATTAATAATAGCGTTTTCTTACCTTGGCTAAATAACCCTTGCTGCTCACGTATTTGATTAAAGAGATCAAAAATTGCTAATTCCCACTCTTCATCACCAGCCACAGCTTGTAAATCGTCCAAGCAAATCACATCTAATTGTTCTGCATTATCTAATACCGTTGGTGCAAAATAGTGTGATTTATCCAAAGGAATATAAGTTGCGGAAAGCTGATTCATCAAATAGTGATTGCTCACCGCTTTAAGCAGATGGCTTTTACCACTACTTTTTCCACCCCAGATATAGAAAAATGGTTGCTGTACGTTGTCAAAATTTTGACGTAACGAATCCAATAGCAATAAGCTATTTTCTGCATAAAAATTATCTAGCGTTTCATCATCTATTTGATGAATGGGTAAAGTCAGTTGCAAAGTATTATCTGAGAGAAAAAATTTGCGTAAAGGATAACGGAAAAAAGAAAGGTTGAGAAGTCTCAACCTTTGATTTATAAGTGATTTTTCTTTAAGCTTTTTGTAATTTCGTCCAGTTATAATAACCGTATAGTGAATTCAATAAATACGCTGAATACATAATGTACATAGACGGATTTTCTGCCCACAGAACGATAGAGAGGATATTCAACGCAATCCAAAGCAACCATTGCTCACGGTAGCGTAATAACATCAAGCCTTGTGCAGCGACCACAATAATCGTGGTTAAGCCGTCTAATCCGGTCGAGCTTCCGCCTGCGGCATTTAACGCCTGAACAAGTAATAATGTGCCTACGGTAATAAATACGGCAAGGAAAATCCAGCCTTTTAGAGTCAACGATTTGGCTATAACCGCATCAGCTCCTTCTGCTTTTTGCATATTCTGTTTCCAAAGGAAATAACCGATAAACTGCGCTGGAATATAAACATAGAGGGTCGTGTTCATTTCGCCTAAAAAATTTGCCCCCCAAGCCACATAGAAATAGGTGTAAGCAAAAATTAAGCCGAAGAAATAGTTACTGATTTTTCCTTTACTGACAAAGACAACGCAGATTAAGCCAGAAATCCCTGCAATCATGCCTAATAGGGAATCTGGAGAGTGGATATAAACGCCAACTTGGGCAGCAATAAAGAGAAAGAGCCAAATAACTTCAAAGGGTTTCCAACCACTAAATAGCTCTTCTTTGATTTGACTCAGCAATAATGAATAGTTCATACAGACCTCATAAATGTGATATTAGATAGACCTATTTTACGCCTCATTAACTAAAAATGTAAAATATAAATTACATTTATGCGATCTAGTTCACAAAAAAGGGATTGCTAAGCAATCCCCTTATCATATTACAGATTATTTAATCGAATATCGATTAACATTTTATCGCCATCACCTGCTTTTTCTTTCGCTTGCTCATAAGCACTTTTCGCAGCCGCCTTGTCACCTTTTGCAGCTAACAGATCACCTGTTAATAACTGCTTACGGAAATCCCAAGCGGTATCTTTGATTTGAGCAAGTGTTGCTAATGCTGCATCAAACTCTTTTAGCTGATAATCCACTGCGGCAAGACGAAAACGGATCACATTTTGTAATGTTGCATCCGTTGTCGAACCTAACGCCTGTGTTAATAACGTTTTTGTTATCGCAAAATCACCTTTACCTGCCGCTTGTTTTGCTTCTTCGAGTTGAGCAAATACCGCGTAGCTTGAATCTTTATTCTCCGCAATAAATTTTTGTACAAGCGGTGCGTTTTTCTCAGGATTTTGCAAATAGCTTTCCATCAGTTGTTGATAGCTTGCTGATGTGGTTTGAGCTACTTCAACTTGATGTTTTTGCCAGTAGTTCCAGCCAAATGTTGCAGCTGCAACTAGAAAAATTGCCACCATAATCGGTGTGCCATTTTCTTTAAACCAGCTTTTTGCTTCTTCAAACTGCTGTTCTTCGGTTTTATTAAGATAATCGCTCATTTCTGCTCCCTATGCAAAACGCGTTGTTAATTCATTGATTAAATCAGCTTGGGCAACGGTTATTTGCTCCGCTTCGCCAAATAGGTCTTTTACGACCACTTTCTGCTCGGCGACTTCACTTTCACCTAATACTAAAGCGATTTTTGCCCCTGATTTATCGGCTCGTTTGAATTGTTTTTTGAAATTCCCGCCGCTTGTATGTAGCATTGTGCGAAGTTGTGGGAACGCATTACGCAAGGTCTCAGCCAAGCGGAATGCCACCGCCATTGTCCCTTCGCCTGAATGCACCACATAAATATCAACCGCTCTTGGTAATTGCACATTCGGGTTCACTTCTTGCACTAATAAGACTAAACGCTCCAAGCCCATAGCAAAGCCAACACCTTCCGTTGCGTGTCCGCCTAGTTGTGCGACTAAGCCATCATAACGACCACCGCCACAAACTGTGCCTTGTGCGCCCAATGCTGTGGTGACCCACTCAAATACGGTTTTATTGTAGTAATCCAAACCACGCACTAATTTTTGATTGACTTCGTAGGCAATACCCATTTCATCAAGGATTGCACAAAGTCTTGCAAAATGTGCTTTCGATTCATCATCTAAGAAATCGTGAAGTTTTGGTGCATCGTTTAATACTGCTTGTAACGCTTGATTTTTGGTATCCAAAATGCGTAATGGATTGGTCGTTAAACGGCGTTCACTGTCAGGATCTTGCTTTAATACGTCTAAATGATTTTGCAAGAAAGCAACTAGAGCTTCACGGTATCGAGTACGCACTTCTAATCCGCCGATTGAGTTAAGCTGTAAAGTAACGTGTTCACGGATACCTAATTTTTCCCATAAGCGAGCGGTTAGCACAATTAATTCCGCATCCGCTTCAGCATTTGGAATCCCGAAAATTTCAACGCCAGCTTGGTGGAATTGACGATAACGACCTTTTTGCGGACGCTCATAGCGGAACATCGGACCGATATACCATAGGCGTTGTTCTTGGTTGTAAATCCAACCATGTTCAATCGCCGCACGCACACAACCTGCCGTACCTTCAGGGCGAAGGGTAAAACTCTCGCCCGCTTCTTCGCTACGGGTAAAGGTAAACATCTCTTTCTCGACAATATCTGTCGCTTCACCGACACCACGTTTAAATAAGTCGGTGGATTCCATAATCGGACTACGCATTTCTGTGTAGCCATAACTTGCGAAAGTATCACGGATATTACTTTCAACCCACTGCCATAATGGTGTTTCAGTTGGGGAAAGATCATTCATTCCGCGTAAAGCTTGAATTGTTTTTGACACGTTATTATTCCTAATTATTTTTCAATATTTGCAAAATTTTCGCTCAAACTGACCGCTTGTTTATGAATTTACTGCATTCTCACAAACGATATTTTTCTGTAAGCAGTCAATATTATGTAAAGTCACATCTGAGATATTCATCAAAGCTTCTTCTGTTAAAAACGCTTGATGCCCTGTTAAAAGCACGTTATGGCAAGAAGACAAATGACGGAAAACATCGTCTAAAATCACTTCGTTTGATTTATCTTCAAAGAAAAGATCACGCTCGTTTTCATAAACGTCCATACCTAAAGCCCCGATTTTACGGCGTTTTAATGCTTCAATCGCTTCAGGGGTATCAATTAATGAACCACGGCTGGTATTGATGATCATCACGCCGTCTTTCATTTTGTCAAAGGCTGCTTTGTTCAATAAGTGATAATTTTCAGGGGTCGCAGGGCAGTGTAGCGTAATCACATGAGAGCGAGCATAAAGTTCATCCAGCGTTACATACTCTGCCCCAAGCTCTTCTGCCACAGGGTTTTTAAACGGATCGTAAGCCAAAATATGCATACCGAAACCTTTTAAAATACGCATGGTTGCAATACCGATTTTACCCGTTCCGATAACCCCCACGGTACGATTATGCATATTAAATCCAGTTAAGCCTTCCAGTGAGAAGTTCGCTTCTCGAGTACGTTGATAGGCACGATGAATACGGCGATTTAAGGTCAGCATCAAACCAACTGTGTGTTCCGCAACTGCTTCTGGTGAATAAGCTGGTACACGTACTACCTGAATTCCAAGCTCTTTTGCCGCCTGAATATCCACGTTATTAAAACCAGCACAACGTAAAGCGATCATTTTTACGCCCACTTTTGCCAACTTTTCAAGCACAGTTCGGCTACCGTCATCATTCACAAAGATACAAACGACATCACAACCTTCCGCCATTTTAGCGGTACGCTCATTGAGCATAAAATCAAAAAATTCAATCTGAAAATGGTATTTCACATTGACTAATTCGAGGTATTTTCGATCATAATTTTTGGTGCTAAAAACGGCGACTTTCATTGTGCTTTCCTAAAAATAAAAATTAAATTTGAGTAATATCAATGCGATGATGCTGTTCTGCCACTCTTGCTCGAATTTTCGCTTCGAGTTGATCGATCAATTTATCATTGTCAAAACGCTCTTTTTGACGAACGCCATCAAGATAAAAACCGCTCATTTTATTTGAGCCTGTCACACCAAGATCTGACACTAACGCTTCACCTGGACCATTCACCACACAGCCGATAATGGACACGTCCATCGGTGTAATAATATCTTCTAAACGTTGTTCAAGGGCATTGACCGTGCCGATCACATCAAACTCTTGACGCGAGCATGTTGGGCAAGCAATAAAATTGATCCCACGAGAACGGATACGCAAGGATTTTAGAATATCAAAGCCGACTTTAACTTCTTCAACAGGATCTGCAGCAAGCGAAATACGTAATGTATCCCCAATCCCTTCTGAAAGTAGTAAACCTAAACCGATTGCGGATTTTACTGATCCAGCTCTCGCACCACCTGCTTCCGTAATACCTAAATGGATCGGTTGTTTGATCGCTTTAGCTAACAAGCGGTAGGATTCGACGGCTAAAAAGACATCGGAGGCTTTCACGCTCACTTTAAATTGATCGAAATTAAGGCGATCTAAGATCTCAACGTGACGAAGTGCTGACTCTAACAAAGCTTCTGGCGTTGGCTCGCCGAATTTCTCTTGAATATCTTTTTCAAGAGAGCCTGCATTCACCCCGATACGAATAGGAATATTTTTATCTCTCGCACAATCCACCACCGCACGAATACGCTCTTCCTTGCCGATATTACCCGGATTGATACGCAAGCAGTCCACGCCATATTCCGCCACTTTCAACGCAATACGGTAGTCAAAATGAATATCCGCCACAAGCGGTACTTTTACCTGCTGTTTTATCAATTTAAAGGCTTCAGCTGCGTCCATTGTTGGCACAGACACACGCACTATATCAGCCCCAACACGCTCTAGAGCTTTAATTTGTGCCACAGTTGCTTCCACATCTGTGGTTCTTGTGTTCGTCATTGATTGAACAGCAATCGGTGCATCGCCCCCCACAGGCACATTACCGACATAAATTTTGGTCGATTGACGACGCTTAATAGGTGGTTCTTTTAACATATTTAGTTCGCTAAAGGTAATTTGAAACGTGCAACTCGTCCATCTACTTTCAATGGAACAACTTGCCCTTTGTAATAAATTTTGACGTTAGCAGGCGCCCCCACAGTTAAACGATATTGTTCATTATCGTTAAAACTTAATACTTCACCTGACTTGTACAGTTTTTCTGCAAGGCGTTTATTTTTTGCCCCACGAACGGTAATCCAGCTTTCAGCACCTGTAATTTCAATACGTAATTCTTCGTTAATTGCTGCTTGTGGCTGTTCAACTGGCACCTCAGTGAGTTCTGTTGCTGCAGGTTGTTGCAATACATTGACGGCTTGATCTACTTGAGCAGTTGTTTCTACCGTAGGTGTTGCAGGCACTTCAACTTTTACGTCTTCCGTTTTAGCTGGCTCTACCACTGGATTTGCTTGAACTGGCGTTGATGTAGCTTCTACATTAGACGTTGTAGGCTCTGCCACTACTGGCGCAGTTGTTGTAGTATCCGTCGTTGGCGCTGGCGTAGTTGCAGGTAATGTCAATGCACCACTATTTTCAGCTGTCGTAGTAGCCACACTATTTTCTGATGTATTAACAATCAACTGCTCACGGCTAGCTTGATCTTTTTGATGCTCTTGCCACCACCAAGCTAATGTCATACCTGCAGCACCAAGTAAAATTAACCATGTCAAACCTTTCACCCAACGGGTTTGCGATTTTTGGTTTTTAACCGGAATTGGTGCGGCTTTTTTCACTTCTTTTGGAATGGTTACTTCACCATAATTTACTGAACCAATCAGCTCTTCAGGTAAACGCAAAAAGCGTACATAGTTTCTTACATAGCCACGAACAAACGCTGGCGGTACGTTTTGTAAAATAAAAATATCATTCTCAAGAGATTCAATATGATTTTTCTTAAGATTTGTTTTTTGAGCCACGTCATCAATCGTTAAATTTAACGCTTCACGAGCATTTTTAAGCTGTTGTCCTAAAGAAAGGCTTGTTGTTTCAATCATCGTCGTTACTTTTGGAAATAAAAAATTAGTTGAGAAGTTTAAAGAGGTAAAGCCTGTTTTGCAATCCTCAATCTTGGAAAAGATGTATTTTATAGGACACTACATTATGTGTCCTATAAAATTTGTAAAAAAGTGGGAAAATCTACCCGCTTGTTAATTTACTGTTCCACAATTTAAGCAGTAAAGATAGCTCTGTTTTGGATCATTAAATCGAGAAAGCATTCCTAACTGCGCTTTGGCTTGTTGTGCAAAAGGTAAATCTAACCAAGTGATTAAACTCGTTTTTAGGTTGAGTTTAAAATCTCGCATCACTTGGCTAAGCAGATCATCAGGTTGATCGATAAACCATTGTGTTTTAAAGGCTTCGATTTCATTTTTACCTTGCGCTTTACGTTTCTGATTGATTAAATCACTCGTCGCAATATAAGCTGTATTAAAGTCACCCAATTGATCCACAAGCCCTTTCTCTAAGGCTGTTTCACCTAGCCATACTTGACCTTGCGCAACTTTATCTACATCAGCTTTTTCCATTTTTCGCCCTTTGCTGACTAAATCAAGAAAGCGATCATATCCATGCTCAATGCTGATTTGGATCATCTCAGCCTGCTCTTTTGATAAAGGCTTTAAGTTACTCTGTTGTGCAAAAGGCGATGTGGTAATGCTGTCTTCATTAACCCCTACATTTTTCGCCGATTTTTCAAAGCTGACCGATAAGCCGAAAATCCCAATAGAACCTGTTAGCGTTGTCGGACTTGCAATGATTTTATCGCTTGTTGCTGCAATCCAATATCCGCCAGATGCCGCCATTCCACCCATAGATGCGACAACAGGTTTACCTGACTGCTGTAAATCTTCCACTTCTTGTCGAATAAGCTCTGATGCCATCGCACTTCCACCTGGGCTATTAATGCGGAGGATAACACCCTCCACAGAGCTATCCTCCCGTGCATCTCGCAACAGTTTAATGATGGTATCACTGCCAGCAACTTCTTCGTCGCTTTCGCCAAGTACAATAGCGCCTTCCACATTAATCACGGCAATTTTATTCTCACCTGAAACATTAAAGCGATCTGATAGCATTGAAGCATAATCCACGAAGTCAATACTGTTATAATTTCCTTCAAGATCTTCACCAAACTGGGCAATTAACATCTCTCGGATTTGCTTGTAGGTTGCCAATTCAGTTACCCATTTTTGCTTCAAAGCATATTGCGCATCATCGCCCTTTATCTCTTTATATTGCTGTAATAAACGGCTAGGCTCTGGCACGATCTCTTTTGCTTGAATACCACGATTTTTAGCAATATCTTCACTAAAGCGTTCCCACAATTTTCCTAGCCAAAGCTGTGCATTGTCTCGAGCTTCTTGTGACATATCATCTCTTAAAAATGGCTCTACTGCGGACTTATAAGTCCCCACACGGAAAACATGCGGTACGGCTTCAATTTTATCTAATAACGATTTGAAATAGAGATTGGAATAGCTGAGCCCATGTAAATCCACAAATCCAGCTTTGTTTAAATAGATTTTATCGGCATAACTCGCCAAGTAATACTGTTTCTGGCTGTATGCTTCACCAATTGCGATCACAGGCTTACCTGATTGTTTAAAACGCTCAATTTCTTTACCTACAAATTCCAGAGAAGGAATATCTCCCCCAATAAAATAGGTCAAATCAAGTACTAAACCCGTGATTTTCTCATCATATTGCGCTTTGCTAATTGCTCTAACCACATCAAAGGTTGAAATCTTCATTGGCTCATCTGTTCCGCCTAATTCAGAACGAAGCAAGCGTCTAAAATCGGTAAACTCATCATGATTATCCGCCAAATAGCCGTCTAAATTGAGTGTTAATGCCCCTTTTTCAAAAGGAATCATCTCTTTTTGCCCTTTAGGATCGCTACCTAATAATGCTGTTAATGCCAAACAGACTAAAACAAATAAGATAAAAAAGATGCTTAAAACCAACTCTCGAATACATTTAAAGACCCGATAAATACCTTTTAAAACACTCAACATACGGTTTCCTTGATTAATGAAATTGGTCGCTAAGCTACCATAAAATCAGGTAAAACTTAATAAAATATGCTATTCTTCCCCATAAATTTTTATCTAGAGGAGCACTTAAATGGATGCGTTAGATCTACTACAACGTCGCCGTTCAAGTAAGAAATTTGGGCAAATTGCACCCAATGCAGAACAATTAGAAAATATCTTAAAAGCTGCAGTACGAGCACCCGATCATGGTCGCTTGAAGCCTTATCATTTTGTTGTGATTGAACAAGCTGGCATGGCTCAATTTCGTCAATACTTATTAGATGCTGCGAGCGAATTATCCCTTGGGGAAGAAGGTAATGTAAAAGCGGAGAAATTAGCGACAAGAGCGCCAATGGTCATTGCCGTTATTGCTAAAATTGAAAAAGATTTACCTAAAGTACCCGCTTGGGAGCAGATGATCACCGCAGGTTGTGCCACCTATGCGATGCAACTTGCCGCTAATGCTCAAGGCTTTGAAACCTGTTGGATTACAAATAAATGGATTAATGGTTCATCAATGAGAAAAGCGTTTGATTGCCGTGAACAAGATCAGATTGTTGCACTAATCATGATCGGATCTCCCATTGAATCCGATGAAATTACCATGGCAAGCCAAACGGAAGATATTACCCCTTTTGTGACCTATATAAAGTGAATATGATGAATCAACATGAACATCACTACGAAGATTTAATTCGTATTTTCGATAGTTGCTTTTCCGAAAGCTATAACACCCGTTTAGAACGTGGCAGTGACTATCCCATTTATCTACCTGCATTTATTGATGAAGGCAACGTAGTAAGCAAACGTCCTTACAATGTCATTTTATTTGCCCATGGTTTTTACAGTAGTGGATTGCATGAAGTTGCGCATTGGTTAGTTGCAGGCACAGAACGCCGTAAATTAGAAGACTTCGGCTATTGGTATGAACCTGATGGACGTTCTGCAGAACGTCAACGAGAGTTTGAACAAGTCGAAGTTAAACCACAAGCGATTGAATGGATACTGGCAACCGCTGCAAATTTCCGCTATTTCGCCAGTGCTGATAATTTAACAGGCGATGCTGGAGATAATTCTGCTTTTAAGCAAGCGGTTTATGATCAAGTAAAAATCTATGCAGAAAAAGGATTGCCAAAACGCGCAGAACAGCTACGTCAAGCGCTCTGTGAATTTTATGGCACGCCTAATCTGATTGATTTAGCTAAATTTGATATTTCGAGAATCTAGGAGTTTTTATGCGTTTTACTGTCATTATTCCCGCCCGTTATGCATCAACTCGCTTACCCCGCAAGCCCTTGTTAGATATCGTAGGTAAACCAATGATTCAACATGTTTGGGAAAAAACACAACAAGCGGGGGCAAGCCGTGTTATTGTTGCCACAGATCACCCTGAAATTGAGCAAGTCGTCAAAAATTTTGGTGGAGAAGTCTGCTTAACGTCGGATAAACATAACTCAGGCACAGAACGATTAGCGGAAGTCATTGAGAAAATGGCAATTGCTGATGATGAAATTATTGTGAACGTCCAAGGCGATGAACCGCTGATTCCACCTGTGATTGTCTCTCAAGTGGCAGAAAACTTGGATAAACATCAAGTTAATATGGCAACCCTTGCCGTGAAACTGACTACTCGTGAAGAGCTATTTAATCCGAATGTGGTCAAAACATTGACCGATAAAAACGGAATGGCGCTCTATTTCTCTCGTGCAACCATTCCATTTGGACGAGACCATTTTCCAAATTGTGATGATACTTTTGTTCAACAACAAAATTACCTCCGCCATATTGGTATTTATGCTTACAAGGCTGGCTTTATTAAGCAATATGTGGCTTGGGAGCCAACAGCATTAGAGCAACTCGAATCTCTCGAGCAATTAAGAGCCTTATGGCATGGTGAAAAGATTCATTTAGAACTTGCCAAAGAAGCGCCACAAGTAGGCGTAGATACCGCTGAAGATTTAGAACGTGTTCGACAGATTTTGTCTCAATAAGTCATACACAAGCGGTCAGATCTCAACGATTTTTTGCAAAATTTTGTTCTGATCTCACCGCTTGTAGCCAAGAAAAAAGCCCAGAATTTAACATTCTGGGCTTTCTATTAATCGATATTTTTTAATTCTTCTTCAGATAAAGTTTCTTTCCCATCTGAATTTGCTTTTCCATCTTTCACTTTAAATTCAAGATTTTGGAAATAGGCTTCCCTAAAGGTTGCGTAAGGATCCTGAGATTGTTTTAACAAAGCCTCTTGTCCCAAGAAATTTGCACGAGAATCAATGCCTTGCACCACATATTTTGTTAATGCCCATGGGGTCGTCAATAATGATAATGTTGGATAAGTCATATCCGCTAAACGACCTAAGTCTTGGCGAGGTGTTGCTGGCCCATAAGCTGGTAACATCACATAAGGCCCTGTCGGAACATTATAAGATCCTAATGTATGACCAAATTCACGACGACCGTCATCGATTTTCAAGTCATTTGTCATACTTGCAAAATCAATCAAACCACCTAAGCCAAATACGGTATTAAACCAGAAACGTGTAAAGTGAATCATCGCTTTTTCACCCTCACCTTCAAGTAGGCGGTTGATAAAACTTGCAGGTTCATCAAGGTTGTTCGCCACATTGACTAAGCCTGTTTTAATTGGACTAGGAACATAATCTTTCCAGCCTTTGGCTACAGGTTCGAGAACATAAGGGTCAAGGTATTCGTAGTTCACTTTCCACATTGCACGGTTAAATCCTTCTAAAGGATCTTTACGCACACCTGTTTCAGGATCAATACTAGAGGAACAAGCTGCTAAAAGGAGGGTTGTTCCGACAATAAGTAGTTGTTTAATTTTTTTCATACTATTTTAAAAATGGGTTACTTTTCTTTTCACGCCCAATGGTTGTGTGTGAACCATGCCCAGGAATAATAATAAAATCATCATCTAAATCAAATAATTGTGTTTGAATAGAATGAATCAGTTGTTCAAAATTTCCTTTATATAAATCTGTACGTCCAATACTATTTTGGAATAACACATCGCCGCTAAATGCAACTTTATTTTGAAAATCAAAAAAACCAATATGACCTGGCGCATGACCTGGTAAATGGCGAATATCAAAAATTAACTGTCCAACAGAAACGCGATCGCCTGCATTTAACCAGTGATCAGGTAAAAACGCAGGCACTTCAGGAAAACCATATTGACGACAAATATCTGGCAGCTGTTCAAAGAGTTCTTTATCATCTACGTGTGAGCCAAATACCTCCACATCGAAATGCTTTCTTAACTTATCTACCGCCATAATATGATCTAGATGACCGTGAGTGATCAATAATTTCTGCACGTTTAACTTTTGTTCTTCGACAAACTGGATAATCGTCTCAGCATTATCCCCAGCATCAATAATTGCTGCATTTTTATTTTCATCCCAGATAATAGAGCAATTTTGCTGAAAGGCGCTCACGGGGATGATTTGCAAATTAAACATATAAACTAACCGCTATTAACCACGCCAAGTTCTTACTGGGCCTGTATCTACGTGTACAAAGTTGCTACGAGGATAATATCCTACACCGCCATTCGATAAGCTTTCAGCTGCATTACGCACTTTAGCTAATGGAATACCCTCAATATGGAAATCAATTGCTTTGCCTAAAATATGGTAGCTATTACTTGCAACCCCACGACTACGACGACGTAACCTTGCATTCGTTTGAGCAGAACGATAACCACTTAAAATCGTAATTTCTGCATTACGTGCACCAAGGCGGGATTGGATTTGGGTCAATTTCACAAATAGTTGTGGGTCAATATTTTTTACACGATCAACATGTACATCACGCATAATATAATTTAGGCGAGATCTATCCTTCGCAGCAAAGCTACCTGCCGAATATCCCGCTGATAATGTTTCCCCTGTACTTGCTCTACGTAAACGTAAAACCATCGGTTTTGGGGTTGATACAATCGCGCTTGCCAAATTAGGTAGTAAACTAGCGCCAAGTATGATGCCTCCTAGCGATAACCACTTACGTCGTTGTAAATTTGTTTGTTCCATTTAATTGTCCTCATTATTTTGAATAATGATTTATCGTCAATATTCTCCTTAATTTTATTGACGATAAACTACTTCGTGATGCTAAAGTCACTAAAATAAATAAAAAGTTCCGAGAAACCTATCAAAATTTCTCGGAATTTTCCTATTTTGAGAATTAAATCACATTTTTCACTTTGGCCCAATCAACAGATACCTTAGGAATATTGCTATCTAACTTATAGATATCCGGTAAAGTATAGACTTTACCACCCTCTACCCAAGACGTGACATAATAAAGATAAACAGGGTTGTCAGAACGAATTGGAGCAGAAGTTGTTTTGTTACTTGCTAATACACTTTGTTTTTTACTATCAGACCAACCAGCCTCTTTTAATAATAGAGTAGCGAGTTCATCAGCTTTTGCCACACGCACACATCCTGAACTTAATGCTCTATCTGTACGACTAAATAATCCACGATTTGGCGTATCATGCAAATAAATTGCATCAGAACTTGGCATATTAAATTTATAGCGTCCTAAAGCACTATCATCACCTGCTTTTTGACGAATATGGTATGGGAAGTTATTTTTACCTTCATAAGCAGCCCAGTTAATACTTCTTGGATTGACTTTATTACCACTACCATCAATGATTTCATAGCCAAGTCTATCTGCTAATCCTGGATCTCGACGTAACTTAGGCACTAAGTCTTTATTCTTAATTGTCGCAGGTACATTCCAAGGTGGATTAACCACCACATTGCTTAATTTGCTATACATCACAGGCGTACGACGATCATCTCGACCCACGATAACTTTTGATTGTAATGCCAATTTACCATCTCTGAAATAATATAGCTGGTAACTTGGAATATTCACAAATAAGCCATTATTAAAACTTGGAATTAAACGTAAACGCTGTGCATTTAGAGCCAATTTTGCAAAAGAACTACTACCAACAGAAGCCTGAGGTGCTACTGTATCAGTATTTGCATTTGTGGCTTTCTTGCCTTTAGCTGATTTTTTCGCATTGCCTGTCGAACCGTTTGGAGACATTGCAAATAAACGTTGAACCGTTTCTTGATAAATATGATTACGAGGGACTAAATTCGCAATAAATTGCCCCGCAGAACCATTTTTGGCCGCTCTTGCCCAAGCAACAATTTGAGCATCTGTAGGCGATTTTGGAGAATAACTGCCTAAATTATATAACCATTGATTAGCATTTTTACCTACATTTTTATTGTAATATAGGTAATCTAAGAAACTATCCGTTAATAAAATATCGCGAGCCAAACCAGCATTACTATTTAAAATTTGTTGTAATGCTCTTGCCGATTTCGATGAGACGCCACTAGCAGCAAACGCAGCATATTCTTTTAAAAAGATTTTTTCTGCCTGTTTATCATTCCACAAAGGCACAAACCCACTTTCCAAATACGCTTTCGCTGTTGCGGTACTTAATAAAAGCTGATTAGCACCCACTTCATGTTTAACACGGCTTTCCGCATCTGCTAATTTCTGGGCTGCAATACGCTTTTCTTCCTCTTGTTGAAGAATATATTCGGCTTTTTTAGCCATTTCTGCGGCACGAGCTTGCTGTGCTTCAAAACTCAGTTGAGGTAAAACAGGCTCACTTATCTCTGGAGTAGGAACCGTAGCAGGCATAGAAATAACCTCAGTCGTCACCGATGTAGGCACTGAAGTTGCTTCAACCACAGCTGGTGGAGTAGTCTCTGCAATAGCCATACTCGAAAATACGACCAAAGGTAAAAGCTTGAATGTTTTCATCATTTAAAATCCAATTTGAAAAACGTTTAATAAAACAGACCGCTTGTGATGCGGTCCGTAAGTTGAAGTATTATAACCGAGATTATTGTTTTTTATCAAATTGTAACCAATCAACCATCATTTTCTCTGTTTCTTTTAAGAAGAAATCTGGAGCCTCGTAGTCTTTTGGCAACTGCTCAATATCCTTGATCTGCTTTTTACCTTCACGTTTGAAACGTGCATTTAAATCTTTCAAACGCTTAGCTTCATCCGCTTTATTCTCAGCAAGACGCTCTTCTAAATTTAGTGAGGTAAATTTGCGATCATCACGTTCTTTTCGAATTGCAATATCCTCATTTAAAGTAATAAACTCTGGATCTTTGGCAATACGCTCTTCATGTTTCTCAGTTAATTGTGAAACCGCAGCGCGTGCTGTTCCTGTTTCACTATAGGTTGCTGCAGGAATCTTATCCCAAGGTAACGCATTATCTTCAAAGCTTTCACCTGTTTTCTCTGCATTAATAATTGCAGGGAAATTAATATCTGCATCCACCCCTTTTAATTGGGTACTGCCACCATTAATTCGATAGAATTTTTGGATGGTATATTGAATAAAGCCCAATGGTTCCTGATCCAAATCATAAACCATATTTAATGAACGACTTTGTTGAACAGTCCCCTTACCGAAGGTTGTCTGCCCCACAATAATTGCACGATTATAATCTTGCATTGCGGCTGCAAAAATTTCAGAAGCAGAAGCACTATGACGGTTTATCATTACCATAATGTCACCATCATATTCAGTCATATTACTTGGGTCTTCATGAACTTTAATACGGTTAAATGCATCGCGGACTTGAACAACTGGACCTTCTTTAATAAATAATCCTGTCAATTCAACAACTTCTGTTAAAGAGCCACCACCATTTTCACGTAAATCAATAATTAGACCATCCGCTTTTTTGGTTTTCATTTCAGCTAATAGTTTACGAACATCTTTGGTTAAGCCGATATAGAATCCAGGGATTTTAATCACAGCAATGTTCTTACCCTCGACTTTATTCATCGTCAATTTCGCAGCACTATCTTCCAAGCGAACAGTATCTCGAACCAAAGTGATAATTTGTGTTTTTCCACCTTTTTCAGGTTCAATTTCCAAATAAACTTTAGAGCCTTTTTTACCTTTAATTTTGTCAACGACATCATCAAGACGCCAGCCAATCACATCTTCAATTTTATCTGCAGACTGACCAACACCAACAATTTTATCTCCAGCGCTGATCTTTTTACTTCTTGCCGCAGGCGCACCAGGCACTAAAGATTTAATTTTGGTAACATCATCTTCCATCTCAAGCGTTGCACCAATACCTTCTAAAGAAAGATTCATGCTTTCTTGGAAGCGTTTAGCTGCTCTTGGTGAAAGATAACTGGTATGCGGATCAATTTCACGAGCGAAGGCATTCAAGTACACTTGTAAAATATCATCGGCTTTATTTTGTGTTAAACGACGAATCGCTAAGTTATAGCGTTTAATTAACGTTTTCTTTATTTCAGGCCACTTTTTATCTTTTAAATAAAGGCTGATGATGTCGTTTTTAACACGTTGTTTCCATAACTCATCCGCTTCGGCTGTTGTTTTTGGAAAAGGTGCTTTCTCACGATCATTTTCAATTTGATCGTTTCCTGTTAGATATGGCTCTTTGTCTAATAATGAAAGTGCATATTTATAACGTTCATAGCGACGCTTTGTCATTAAATCATACATTTCAAATGGGATATCTAGCTTACCTTCATACAAAGCATCATCTAACTGCGTTGCATATTTTGCCTTCATCGCATCAATATCTGATTGTAAAAAAGTATTATGGGCACCATCTAGCCAATCCACGTAACGATTAAAAATTTTCTCTGAAAACGCATCATCTAATTTAAACTTATGATAGTGAGACTGTGTTAAACGTGCAGTTACTCTTTTGGTGGAAAGACTGTGCTGTGCTGTTGGCTGTGGAATAATCAACTCACTTTCTTTCATTTCTGGCTCGATAGCGAATACGCTATGAGTAACAAAAGCGCTCAACCATAAACCTAAAACAGCAGATAATTTACTCTTTTTCATACTATTCCTATTACCCAGGATTTATATTACTATCGTTTGCCTTTACTAAATTTGCTTTCTAAAGCGGCTAAACTTTCTAATGAAGCTTTTGGTGCTTCTTGTTTTCTTGCATCTGTACGTTTTTTCGCATTTTCTTCACGCGCTTTTTGTTTGAAGAAAGCTTTACGCTCTTCTTTACGTTTTTCTTTCATTTGCTGCGCACGACGCTCTGAATAAGCGGCTTTTGCCTCAGCTAAAGATTGTGCGGCATGAGCAGCTTGAGTAGCATCTACAGTTCCAGCATCTTCACCTAGTAATCCAACACGTACAGCACCTTCTTTACAAGCATGTAAATAACGCCAACTCATGGTATAAGCTCGTAATGTCTGACGTAATACGGTTTTACTTACTTTATCATTCTCTAAGGCTATTGCAAGGTCTTGAAACAACCCAATTTTGAGCGGTTTTGCTTCCCCCTCTAAACTAAAACAAAGAGGGAATTTTTCAGCCAAATAAGCAATGGCATCTTTGATTGGAAGGGCTGTTTTTTGATTTTGAACGTTTTCTAGTTGTTGTTCAGACATAGTATTTTCCATATTTAAATGAAGAGTTCGCAGTTTAACTTAGTCCCAAAACAATGGGCATAAAATGTTGCCTACTATATTTTATTTACTATAAGTAGTCCATAGGCTTTCCAATAAGTTCATCTATTATCACTGAAATTTTTTTATTCCTACATATAGCAAAATAATATTTGCCTTCCATTTAGAGAAATGCTCTAATGTCAAGGCGTTGAAATTTTCAACATTTTTAGTACTATCTCGTAATACAAGGACAACTTATGTCAAAATTAACAGGAACAGTTAAGTGGTTTAATTCTGTGAAAGGATTCGGTTTCATCGCGCCAGAACAAGGCGGTGATGATGTATTCGTACATTTTTCAGCAATTATTAGTGAAAACTCTTATCGTAATTTAAAAGATGGCGATAAAGTAGAATTTGAAGTCCAATCATCTGAACGCGGTCCATCTGCCACAAATGTTAAGGTAATCTAATAATCTCGCCTAGTTAAATGATAAAGCCATTTGTCTGTTTACAAATGGCTTTCAGTTCACTACATTTGGCTTTCTAAAAATCTCTCTGCATCAAGTGCTGCCATACAACCTGTTCCTGCGGAAGTAATCGCTTGACGATAATTGTGATCCATCACATCCCCAGCAGCAAATACGCCCTCAACACTTGTAGCTGTCGCGTTGCCTTCTAAACCAGATTTAACCACAATATATCCATTTTTCAACTCAAGTTGATCTTTGAAAATATCAGTATTGGGTGAGTGACCAATCGCCACAAACACGCCATCCAATGTCACCTGTTCTTCATTACCTGTTTGAGTACATTTTAAACGAACGCCCGTAACCCCCATGTTATCGCCTAGCACTTCATCTAACACGCTATTGGTATGAAGAATAATTTTGCCTTCATCTACTTTTTTCATCAGACGATCAATGAGAATCTTCTCACTACGGAAGGTATCACGACGGTGAACCAAATGGACAACTGATGCCACATTGGATAAATATAACGCCTCTTCTACAGCAGTATTTCCACCACCAATCACCGCAACAGGTTTATTACGATAGAAAAAACCATCACAGGTTGCACAAGCAGAAACACCACGGCCTTTATAAGCTTCTTCTGATGGTAAACCCAAATATTTTGCAGAAGCTCCCGTTGCGATAATTAACGCATCGCAAGTAAAGGTATTAAAATCCCCTTTCAATGTAAAAGGACGCTGTGAAAAATCAACACTATTGATATGGTCAAAAATAATTTCTGTGTTAAATTTTTCGGCGTGTTTTTGCATCTTGACCATTAAATCTGGCCCCGTCATCTCTTCAAATTCACCTGGCCAGTTTTCAATTTCTGTCGTTGTTGTTAATTGACCACCTTGTTGCATTCCTGTCACTAAAACAGGATTGAGATTTGCACGAGCCGCATAAACTGCTGCCGTATAGCCTGCGGGGCCTGAGCCTAAAATTAATAATTTTGCGTGTTTTGTTGCCATTGTTTTCTCCATACAAGCGGTCACTTTTTTGCAAAATTTTGCAAAAATCTCACCGCTTGTAAATCAATTAATATAATAGGGAATAGAGTTGTCGACGATATTTTGCCACTAACGGATCTGCATTTCCCATCGCTGAAAGGATAGCTAAAAATTGAGTCTTTATCTCGCCATTCCCCGCACTAAGATCTTTTTTCAACCATTCAAATAGCAAATTTAACGCCTCTTCATTTTTTCCAACTTGATGAAGTTGGTTCGCTAATTTAACGGCAATATCAGGTTTTTGCGTCTTTGCATACTCCGCTTGAAGTTGCTGAATTTCTGGTGAATCTGCGGCTTGTTCTAATAAACGAATTTGATCTTGTAAGCCTTGCCAACGACTGTCTCTATCTTGAATCGGGATCTGCGCTAAAATGTCTCTGGCCGGTTCAATCTGCTTCATCGCAATATAAGTTTCTGCGTACAGTAACCCAAAATCGCTATTTTTCTTCTCTGTTAATTCCCATGCATTTTTTAATAAGGGAAGCGCTAAGTCATATTGGCTTACTTCTAAAAATTCAAGCGCCTGAGCAAACTTTAACTCTTCTTCTTTCGGAAGAATATTACTCAAACGAATACGTAGTTCCTGTTCACTCACGACGCCTTGAATCGCATCGACAGGCTGACCATCTGCAAAAAAATAGCTCGTTGGTACCGCTTGTACGCGGAACTGTGATGCAATCATAGGATGCTCATCACAATTAATAATCGCTAATAAAAATTGCTTTGGATATTCATCGGATAAACGTCGAAAAAGCGATTCCATCTCTAATGAACGAGGTTCACGTGGTGAAATAAAATGAAAAACTACAGGCACTTCGGCTGTTGCATTAACTATTTCACTGAAGTTGGTTTCATTAACATTAATAATATAATCCATAAGATCCTTAATAATTAAAAGAGACATCCCCCACTTGAAATATTTATTCAGAATGGTAACGGTTAATCACCGTAGATGCGCCACCATTTCCTAAACAAGCCGAACCATCTGTTGCCGTTGAATAACTCCCATCTCGACAAATCGCAGTCACATTAGAGGGTAAATTTGTAGGAATCTGAGTTTGAGAACCCACTGATGTTGATGGAATAATGTTTGAAGATGAATTTATTGCCTTCACCACTTCAACTTTTTTTCCTGAGCTACAAGCAATTAACGCCATCGTCATCATAGAAAGTGCAATAAAATTGTATTTTTTCATAACTAAGTCCAAGAAAATTTTATTATAAGTAAGATATAAATAAAAAGCCGAAAACAGTGACTGTCTTCGGCTTACATAATGACGATTTTATCGTGAAATTTCAAGGATTAACCGTTGACAAATTTCTCGCCTAATTCAATATCTGCTTTTAGCGTTGGGATCATGCCTTGAATTGCGGCTTCTTCATAAGTACTAATTTCACCAATTGGTAATAATTCTTCCACACCATTTAAGCCTAAAACCACAGGTTGTGCAAAGAAACGTGCATATTCACCGTTGCCTTCAACATAGGCATATTCAACCACTTTTTCGCCAGTTAAGCCTTTCAAGACTGAATTTGCAAAACGAGCTGCAGCTTGTGCCATAGATAGCGTTGCAGATCCGCCACCTGCTTTTGCTTCAACCACTTCAGTACCTGCATTTTGAATTCGTTTTGTTAACGCTTCAACTTCTTCTGCGGTAAAGTCTAATTTATCTTCTTCATGGGCTTGTGAAAGCAATGGAAGAATAGTAACACCAGAGTGACCGCCAATCACAGGCACTTTCACACGGCTCACATCTTTACCTTTTAATTCAGCAACAAAAGTCTCTGAACGTAAAACGTCTAGCGATGTCACACCGAATAATTTACGTTTGTCGTAAACACCGGCTTTTTTCAATACTTCTGCAGCGATTGCAACTGTTGTGTTTACCGGATTTGTAATGATGCCTACACAAGCTGTTGGGCAAACTGTCGCCACTTTTTCAATTAAGTTGCGAACAATACCTGCATTGATATTAAATAAATCTGAACGATCCATGCCAGGCTTGCGTGCTACACCCGCAGAAATTAATACTAAATTCGTCCCTTCTAATGCTGGGGTTGGATCTTCACCTGCATAACCAATGGCTTTTACCGCGGTTGGAATATGGCTTACATCCACAGCGACTCCAGGAGTCACTGGAGCAATGTCATAAAGAGCAAGACTTGAGCCTGCTGGAAGCTGTAACTTTAAGAGTAAAGCTAGTGCTTGACCGATACCACCTGCTGCGCCTAATACTGCAACTTTCATAGATTTCTCCTTATAGGTTATGTAAATTTAATACTCGAAGTGTATGTAAAATAGTATAGATTTTCAAATAGCAAAGTGTAATTTTGCGACTTAGCGCAAATTTTCGAGAAAAAAAGCCAGATTAGATTGTTTTTTCTGAATAAATACGCAATAATTTTGCATATTTAATAAATTTTTGAATAAAAAGGATGCGCTGTGGAAAAAATTGACTCGCTAAATGAAGCCTTCAAATCCCTTCTAAAAGAAGAAAAATTTAGCTCTCAAAGTGAAATTGTGACAGCATTGCAAGAGCTTGGATTTGATCATATCAATCAATCCAAAGTCTCTCGTATGCTCTCAAAATTTGGCGCAGTTCGCACCCGTAATACCAAGATGGAAATGGTTTACCAACTCCCCGCTGAATTAAGTGTTCCAACAACATCCAGTCCGCTAAAAAATTTGGTGATTGATATCGACCATAACGATGTATTAATCGTGGTTCGGACAAGCCCTGGTGCAGCCCAATTAATTGCTCGCTTACTCGATTCTATGGGGAAAGCTGAAGGCATACTGGGGACGATTGCAGGGGATGATACCATTTTTATCACCCCAACCCGTGAGATGACAATTCCTATCTTAATAGAACATATTACAGAGCTTTTTGAGACATCATTCTAATGAACATTTTTATCACTGGCGGAACAGGTTTTATTGGCACTGCGTTATGTCAAGCACTCATTCAGCAAGGGCATCAATTAACCGTGCTGACCCGCCAACAAGAACCGTCTCAACAAGCGCTGACTTACTGCAAAGATCTTACAGATTTCAGTAATTTCAATCAGTTTGATGCAGTCGTTAATCTCGCTGGTGAACCTATTTTTGATAAAGCTTGGACAGCGAAACAAAAACAGGCATTACTACAAAGTCGGATTGACATCACAGAACAACTTGTCGAACGCATTCAAGCGAGTTCAAAACCACCTCATACCTTCATTTCAGGATCAGCAACGGGCTATTACGGCGATCTTCCTTTTGCAAAAAATCATGATGAACTGACCGCTTGTGGCAAGGCATTTCCTGCTCAACTTTGCCAACAATGGGAAGCTAGTGCTTTAAAAGCACAGAGTGAAAAAACTCGTGTCTGTGTGATTCGTACAGGAATTGTATTAGATAAACAAGGCGGAGCATTAAAGCAGATGCTACCACTTTATCGTTTAGGGCTTGGTGGGAAATTAGGTTCAGGTAAACAACATTGGGCTTGGATTTCCTTAAATGATGAGATTCGAGCTATTTTATTTCTATTGAACAATGACAAATGCCAAGGTGCATTCAATTTAGTTGCACCGAAATTAACGACAAATGCAGACTTTAATCGAACACTGGCAAGAACATTAAATCGCCCTGCGTTTTTTAGCGTACCTGCTTTTATGTTAAAACTGCTATTGGGAGAGCGTTCGCAATTATTACTCGATAACCAACCGCTTGTACCAAAACATTTAACGGATATGGGTTTTGTATTTGAAGATAGCTTAGAAAAAGCACTCGAATTTCAGGGCTAGATTCACAAAGTATTTTGCTGTAAACTACGCTCCCGTCCTGATGGTTTATTCCATTCCGAATTTCAACTCTATTTATCACATAAAAGGCAGACAAAATGGCAACGAATTATATTTTCGTGACGGGCGGCGTTGTTTCTTCTTTAGGAAAAGGCATTGCGGCTGCGTCGTTAGCATCAATTCTTGAAGCGCGTGGCTTAAATGTCACTATTATGAAGCTCGATCCTTATATCAACGTCGATCCAGGTACGATGAGTCCAACACAACACGGTGAAGTATTCGTGACTCAAGACGGTGCAGAAACGGATTTAGACTTAGGTCACTATGAGCGTTTTATCCGTACTAAAATGACCAAAGCGAACAACTTTACAAGCGGTAAGATCTACTCAGAAGTTTTGCGTAAAGAGCGTCGTGGTGACTATTTAGGTGCAACGATCCAAGTTATTCCACATATTACGAACGAAATCAAAGCACGCGTGATTGAAGGCGGTAAAGGTCACGATGTCGCTATTGTTGAAGTAGGCGGTACAGTTGGCGATATTGAATCGTTACCGTTTTTGGAAGCGTTGCGTCAGTTAGCCGTTGATGTAGGTCGTGAAAAAACGTTGTTTATGCACTTAACTCTTGTGCCGTATATCCCAACGGCAGGGGAAGTGAAAACCAAACCAACACAGCACTCAGTGAAAGAGTTGCTCTCTATCGGTATTCAACCGGATGTGTTGATCTGCCGTTCAGATCGTATGATCCCAGCAAATGAACGTGCGAAAATCGCTTTATTCTGTAATGTGCCTGAGCGTGCGGTTATTTCTCTTAAAGATGTTGATTCCATCTACCGTATTCCGGCGTTATTAAAATCGCAAGGTTTAGACGATTTCGTTTGTGATCGCTTCCGCTTAACTTGCAAAGAAGCAGATTTATCTGAATGGGAACAAGTGCTTTACCAACAAGCAAACCCAACGGGTGAGGTGACTATCGGTATGGTCGGTAAATATGTTGAGTTACCAGACGCTTACAAATCGGTTAATGAAGCATTAAAACACGCAGGCTTGAAAAATCGTTTAACGGTGAACATTAAATATATTGATTCACAAGATGTAGAAACCAAAGGTGTTGAAGTGTTACAAGGGGTTGATGCGATTTTAGTCCCTGGCGGTTTTGGTTATCGTGGTGTGGAAGGGAAAATCCGTACCGCACAGTATGCTCGTGAAAATAAAATTCCATACTTGGGTATTTGTTTAGGTATGCAGATTGCATTAATTGAATATGCTCGTAATGTTGCAGGTTTAACTCAAGCGAACTCATCAGAATTTGATAAAGATTGTCCACAACCTGTCGTGGGTTTAATTACCGAATGGCAAGATGAATCAGGGAATGTTGAGACTCGCTCAGATGAATCAGATTTAGGCGGTACAATGCGTTTAGGCGCACAGCAATGCCACTTAATCGAAGGTACAAAAGCACGCGAAGTGTATGGGGCTGAAACGATCGTTGAACGTCACCGTCACCGCTATGAAGTAAACAATACATTACTTCCACAAATTGAAGCAGCAGGCTTGAAAGTGAGCGGTTTATCGGCAGATCGTAAATTAGTCGAAATTATTGAAGTACCAAACCACCCTTGGTTTATCGCAGCACAATTCCACCCTGAATTTACCTCAACTCCGCGTGATGGACATCCGTTATTTGAAGGATTTGTGAAAGCGGCAAAAGAGCATCAAAGTAAAAATGCTTAATTCTTAATACTGCAAGCGGTCAGTTTAGTTGCAAATCTTGCAAACAAACTGACCGCTTGTTTATCTTTCCTCACTAACACATCCAAAGTAGCCATTGACCATAATGACGCTGAACACCGTTAGCATATCAAGCTATGTTTATTCTAGCGTTCCCATTTTACCACTGTGGTAGTCTTGATATGCTTGCAATAAACGCTCTTTAGTATCCATTACAAAAGGACCGTCAAAGAGAATGGGACCTTCTGCTTTTTCGCCTCCTAGGATGGCAAACTCTACAGGGTCGCTTCCTGAGTGTAGTTCGACTTCATCACCATCACTAAATACTGCCAATCCTTCCGAACCTAGCGTTGAATTGTTTTCAAGAGGAAGTCTTCCCTTCGTCACATAAATACCTAATTCTTCTGCCTCAATATTTAAATGTAACACGCTGTTTGGGGATAATTTCACATAAACCATAACTGTCTTACTTACAGTTTCCATTGGCCCTGTAATACCCTCAATAGTTCCCACCACGACACTAATTTGAGCCGTCTCGGTTTCAATCAATGGAATATCTTCTTTGTGGAAAGAACGATAACGAGGCTCTAACATTTTTTTGCTTGGAGGCAAACTCGTCCAAAGTTGCAAACCATGACGACCACCTGTAGGCTGTTCTGCATGAATAATGCCTCTCCCTGCACAGATCCATTGTGCATCTCCAACCCCTAATTTATCTCGAAATCCTGAACTGTCGCGATGTTCAACTCCGCCACTTAAAATGTAGCTAATGACCTCAATACCAGCGTGAGGATGTGGACGATCGCCAATCCCTCGATTACTGTCGTGACGATAATGGTCAATAAAAACAAAAGGACCGAGAGATTTTCTTTGAAAAAGAGGGAGTGCCCGCCATAACAACATATCACCATCATCAATTGCTTTATTTGCTGGATAAATTGTGGTTAATTTTCTTACTGTCATACAAAACTCCTTATTTCATATTTTTATAAATTATTGTGTTATCCATAAATTCAATGATTAGGAAACAAGAAGATCATAAACCAAGACATATCCTTTGTCTTGATATCATGAAGAAAAAGACTTTTGACAATAATGAAATAATTCACTCAATTTAAACCAAATATTTTTAGCCTCTTATTCAACCCATTGCACAATTTCCTCAATTGGCTTACGGTACTTAGACTTAATTTCCTTCGCTCGATAGCCAAAAGTCACCATCACAGAAACGCCCCATTCTGTCGGATCAAATATCCCTTCTTCAGCTAAAATACGATTGACTTCCGCATAGTTAAATCCTTCTATTGGACAACTGTCAATTCCAACGAGAGCTGCGCCGGTCATCATATTCGCAAGCGCAATGTAAGTTTGCTTACTCGTCCAATCAAACAGAGCTTGTTGACTGTCAGCAATCGGCATATCTTCTTGTTGGAATTTTTTATAAACCGCTAAGGCTCTACTCATCTGTTCCTCAGTTAATCCGCGTTTTTCAAGGGATGTTCTAAAAAATTCAGAATCATAACGAGCATTTTTCTTCGCTAAAATCACCACTAAGTAACTGGCATCATCAAGCTGTGTCGCCATTCCCCAGCTTACAGGTTTAAGCTTTTGGCGAATTTCCGCTTTCTGAATCACTAAAAACTTCCAAGGTTCAGAACCTACAGAACTTGGTGAAAGACGAGCAAGTTCTAGCAGATATTGCATATCTTCACGAGATACTTTACGTTCGGGATCATAATAACGTGTTGCGGCACGATATTTAAATGCTCCGAGTACTTGTTCTTTTGAAATACTTTCCATTATTTTTCCTTATTTATTTGCAAAAAATGAATAAAATCAGACCGCTTGCATACGCACAATTTTTTCTTCTTTAAGCGGTAAATTCAACACAGCGGCTAAAAATGCCAAGAACATATCGGCATACCACATCCATTGGTAATCCCCGAAAGTGGTAATCGCAAGTCCACCTAAATATGCCCCCAAGAATCCGCCAATTTGGTGGCTTAATAAGACTAAGCCAAATAAGGTTGCAAGATAGCGCACACCAAATAATTTGCCGATAGCTGCGGCAGTCGGTGGCACCGTTGCTAACCAAGTTAATCCAAGAGCAATCGCAAAAATGAAGAAAGTCATTGGAGTTTGTGGCATGAATAAATAAATACCGATTAAAATCGTTCGGCTGAGATACATCCAAAATAAGATATATTTGCTACGGAAATGCCCGACACACCAACCGATAAATAAACTTCCTACCACATTCGATAGTCCAATTAAAGCCAATGACCAAGAAGCAACGCTAGATTTTAAGCCTGCTAACGTAATTTCGCTCGGTAAATGAGTAACTAAAAAAGCGATATGAAATCCACAGGTGAAAAAGCCAATATGAAGGAGCCAATAATTTGTATTTTTTAAAGCAGATCCGACCGCTTGTCCTAGGGTCTGCTCTGGCTGTGATACGGCTGAAGTTTGAGAAACAATCGGTGGATTACGCGTTAAATAATAGCCAAGAGGGATACAAACCAAGCAAATCGCCGCTAAGAAGTACATTGCCCCACTCCACCCAACTGCAGGCATTACAATCAAACTTTGTAAAATAGGTGCAAAGGCAAATTGCCCAAACGAGCTACCCGCATTAATAATACCTGAGGCTGTTCCTCGATGCTGAGCGGGGATTTTATTGGCAACCTGCCCCATCAACACGGAAAAACTGCCAGCGCCAGTTCCAAAAGCGACTAAAAAACCTAATGTAAAGACGAGTCCCCAAGCAGAAAGTAAATAGGGCATTAAGGCACAGCCAATAGCAAGTAATAGGGTTCCACCTAGTATCACCCACCAAGCGCCAAAACGATCCGCCAATGCGCCAGTAATCGGCTGAGAAACGCCCCACATTAACTGGGTAACCGCAAGTGCAAAGCTCATCTGCACAATAGTAATTTCTGTTGTTGATGAAATTGGCTGAACAAAAAGTCCCAAAGAAAGCCTCACACCTGACGTAACAAGAAGAATCGTTGCGGCAATAAATACAAATGTCCACGCACTTTGTCTAGCTGTCATCATGATATCCTGTAAGTAAAATAAGCTGAGATTATAGTCTGTTATCTTAAAACGGTCGATTTCCTTACTGATTTAACACACTATTCAAAAAATGTTAAAATATTCCAATAGGATAAAAGTGCTTTATAATACATCTATTGTTTGTATTTTCATCAACTGGAAAGAATAGGAGATATTTTGACACAAAAACTAAGCTTATCACAGGAAGAAATTCTCACCTTTATTCAAGAGAAGCTCGCTCAAGATGATATATTTTCCCTCTTAAATGGATTTTGTGATTGGCTACGCCAACATGATGCACATGAACAACAACTTTACTTTCTCATTAAAACGTTAAAAACCGATCAAACCTTATTACAAGCCCTTTCTTCTCAATTATGCCGATGGTTATGTAACATGCGTCTATACCCATTACTTATCAGTAACGGTATATTAGGTAGGGAAGGTTTTGGTAAAGAATTCAGTAAACGGCTATATGAAAAAATTAACCCTGCATACCGTGATGTGAAAGATTTGCGTGATATTTTTTTCTTACTCTTTAATGGTGAAAATGATTCAGAGTGGTTAAGCCGTATTCCGCTACATTATTGGGGTAGCCTACTTAAGCTTTTAAGTCGCAATACTTCAGAACAAGAAAAAGAGCGACTCCGTCAACATTTACGCTCAGAAGGCTTATTCGCGATAAAAATGCTTTCTATTTGGCTTGCAGCAGAAGAAATGGATCCGAAATTAATGCGGTTAGATCCAAGTTTATTGGATGCAGATAGTCCTTTTGTTGCTCTACAGAAGGAAATCGCTTACTGGATTGAAGCCCGTCAAATAAACAAAACTTTTGACGACGCTCATCTACAAGTGATGTTCAGCCAAAGTAAAGCATTAATTGAGAAGTTGAAAAAGAAAGGGGCAACAATGGGTTCTTCGCTTAGTGTTGCCTATCTATTAGAACGTTTAGAACAAACCCTTTCTCGCTTAGCGATGTTAATGGATGTTTTTAATACTAATCGCTTCTTATCTCTGCGTATTTTGATATTGACAGGCAACCTGGCTGTTGCTTCTGCTAATCAACATAGTATTTCAACACTTTGGAAACAAAGTATTAAAATGCTATCTCGTAGTATCACACAAAACACGAGTGATCATGGGGAACACTATATCACACGCTCAAAAAGTGAATTTATCACAATGTTTTACTCTGCAGCAGGTGGCGGTATTCTTATTGCCTTTATGGCGTTATTAAAGATTTATCTCGGAGAAACGATAGAAGATAAAGTTTGGAAAGGCATTGCGGAAGGCTTGAATTATGGCTTAGGCTTCACCTTAATCTTTATGCTCCATTTTACTGTTGCAACAAAGCAGCCTGCAATGACCGCTGCTCGATTTGCTGATTTTGTTGGTAAAAATCCTCAAGGGCGGACAGTCAATATGCAGTTAGCTCAATTACTCGTTGATGTGTTTCGTTCGCAAAGTATTGCAGTATTAGGCAACGTAATTATGGCTGTGAGTATTGCCTCATTGATTGCACTTGGCTATCAATGGCTATGTGATAAACCGTTACTTACATTATCGCAAGTGGAATACCAACTACATAGCATCGATCCCTTTGGTGCGACACTTTGGTATGCTGCTATTGCAGGTGTATGGTTATTTTTAGCAGGCTTAATTTCTGGATATTTTGATAATCGTTGTAACTACCTAAATATGCGTATGCGTTTACAGCACCATCCATCGCTACGTAAACTCTCTGAAGAAAAACGTATTCGGTTTGCAAATTATGTTCACCAAAACTACGGTTCTATCATGGGTAATCTCTGTTTTGGAATGCTATTAGGGTTAACTGGCGTAGCTGGTTATTTGTTAGATTTACCCTTAGATATCCGCCACATCGCCTTTTCCTCTGCGAATGTGGGGTATGCAACAGTAAGTAGTGAGTTAACATCAGGTATTTTTATACAGAGTATATTTTTTGTATTATTAATTGGTTTAGTTAACTTAGCCGTAAGTTTTTCCTTAACACTCACACTTGCATTACGTTCTTTAGGTACAGAAGTCGATAGTTGGAAAAATATCGCAAAATGCGTATGGATGATTATTAAACAAAAACCACTAAGCCTAATTTGGCCAGTTTAAAAAAATAAGGGAGTGACAAATCACTCCCTTAACACTATTTATTACACATTAAAGCGGAAATGCATTACATCACCATCTTGAACGATATATTCTTTCCCTTCTAAACGCCATTTACCTGCTTCTTTCGCACCATTCTCTCCTTTGTATTGAATAAAATCGTCATAGGCAATCACTTCCGCACGGATAAAACCACGCTCAAAGTCGGTATGAATTACCGCAGCGGCTTTTGGTGCCGTTGCGCCAATAGATACTGTCCAAGCACGTACTTCTTTCACGCCGGCGGTGAAGTAAGTTTGTAAATTCAACAGTTTATAGCCAGCACGAATGACACGGTTTAAGCCCGGCTCTTCAATGCCTAAATCTTGTAAAAACTCGATTTTTTCATCATCGTCAAGCTCAGCAATTTCAGCTTCAATCGCTGCACAAACAGGCACAACTACGGCATTTTCTTTTGCCGCAATTTCACGCACTTGGTCTAAATAAGGGTTGTTTTCAAAGCCATCTTCATTCACGTTGGCAATGTACATGGTTGGCTTTAAGGTTAAGAAGTTATAGCCTTTGATAGCGTGAAGTTCATCTTTATCCAACGCAACAGAGCGGATCATACCGCCTGCTTCTAAGGTCGGTAGGATTTTTTCCATAATAGACAGCTCAAATTTCGCGTCTTTGTCACCACCTTTAGCACGTTTTTGTAAACGTTGGATAGCACGTTCACAGCTATCTAAATCCGCTAAAGCTAATTCCGTATTGATCACTTCAATATCATCAAGCGGGCTGATTTTGCCTGCAACGTGCACAATGTCATCGTTCTCAAAACAGCGAACCACGTGACCAATCGCATCGGTTTCACGGATATTCGCTAAGAATTTATTGCCTAAACCTTCGCCTTTACTTGCCCCTGCTACTAAGCCAGCAATATCCACGAATTCCATTGTGGTTGGCAATACACGTTCTGGCTTAACGATTTCCGCTAACGCATCTAAACGTGGGTCTGGCATAGGCACAACGCCTGTATTTGGTTCAATGGTACAGAACGGATAGTTTGCCGCTTCGATACCTGCTTTGGTTAATGCATTAAAAAGAGTTGATTTACCCACATTTGGTAAACCGACAATACCACACTTAAATCCCATTTTATTTTCCTATTATGTTGAGACACATAACCTGTGTCCGAAAAAATAGATACGGACACACGCAGTGTGTCCCTACCATCATTATTCAATCAATTTTACGCTTTAAACGCATTCAAGCGATTAGTCGCTTTGACAATCCCTTCTTTAAACAACAATTCAACGCAACGGCTGGCTTCATCAACTGCTGCGTTAATTAAAGGTTGATCCGTTGGCGAAGGTTTACCTAATACATAACTTGCCACTAAGTCTTTATGCCCCGGATGACCAATTCCGATACGCACACGGTAGAAATTATTGCTGTTACCAAGGGCTGCAATAATGTCTTTTAAACCGTTGTGTCCGCCGTGTCCGCCACCTTGCTTGATTTTGGCAACACCTGGGGGGAGATCCAATTCATCGTGAGCCACTAAAATCTCTTCCGGCTTAATACGATAAAAATTCGCTAATGCGCCAACAGCCTTGCCACTTAAATTCATAAAAGTGGTTGGCACAAGCAAACGAACCTCGCCTTGTGGCGTGTTAATTTTGGCGACTTTGCCGAAGTATTTTGCTTCCTCTTTTAAGGTGACACTAAACATACGAGCAAGCTCGTTCACTAGCCATTCGCCTGCATTGTGGCGAGTTTCTTCATATTTTGCGCCAGGGTTAGCCAACCCGACAATCAATTTAATCTGTGACATCGTTTTTGTTCAAGAAATAAAAGGCAGTATTGTAGGCAAAAAGGGGATTTTCCACAATGATTATCCCCTTGATTCATGACATTTCTAAACAATAAGAGTTTACTACGTTTCGTTTATACGCCGAGATCAGCTTCATCGCCACGGTTTTGCAACCATTGCTTTCTATCTTCCGCTCGTTTTTTAGCAAGTAGCATATCCATTAATTCAAAGGTAGAAGTACTTTCTTCTTCACTTTGCTCTTCCAGAACTAATTGAACTAAACGGCGAGTACTCGGATTCATCGTAGTTTCACGTAGCTGTTCAGGGTTCATTTCACCCAACCCTTTAAAGCGTTGAACGTTCGGCGTGCCTTTTTTCTTTGCAAGGCGAGCCAAAATGCTCTCTTTTTCTGCTTCATCTAACGCATAATGCACTTCATCTTTACCAATATCAATACGATAAAGCGGTGGCATTGCCACATACACATGCCCATTCTTCACTAAGGTAGGGAAATGGCGTAGGAATAACGCGCAGAGTAATGTCGCAATATGCAAACCATCCGAATCCGCATCGGCAAGGATACAAACTTTGCCGTAACGTAGCTGACTTAAATCGTCATTATCGGGATCGATACCTAATGCAACAGCAATATCATGCACTTCCGTTGAAGCTAAAACTTGATCGGGAGACACTTCCCATGTATTTAAGATTTTCCCTCTCAAAGGTAAGATCGCTTGAAACTCTTTATCTCTCGCTTTCTTCGCTGAGCCGCCCGCAGAATCCCCTTCGACTAAGAACAATTCAGTTCGTGTAATATCTTGGGAGTTACAATCTGCTAATTTACCAGGGAGCGCAGGACCATTTACTAATTTTTTACGAACAACTTTCTTTTCTGCTTGTAAACGTCTCTGAGCAGAGCTAATTGCCATTTCCGCCAGTTGCTCTGCAACTTGGACATTTTGGTTTAGCCATAAACTAAAGGCATCTTTTACACTATTTTCAACATAACTCGCCGCTTGTCGTGATGATAAACGCTCTTTGGTTTGCCCTGCAAACTGTGGCTCTTGCATTTTAAGCGATAGCACATAGCAACAACGTCCCCAAACATCATCGGCAGTTAATTTGACACCTTTAGGCAACAGATTTCTAAAATCACAAAATTCAGCCATTGCCTTAAATAAACCTTGACGCAAGCCATTGACGTGCGTGCCACCAAGTGCCGTTGGAATTAAGTTTACATAGCTTTCATTGATCTGTTCACCGCCTTGACTTAACCAACTTAATGCCCAACTGACCGCTTCAGTTTCGCCAATCACTTCACCAACAAACAGCGGATTTGGTAGATATTCATACTCTTTTAATGCATCTGTTAAATAATCACGCAAGCCATCTTCGTAATACCACGTTTCTTGGGTATTGTTGATATGGTCAGTAAAATTGATCGTTAATTTCGGACAAAGTACCGCTTTAGCACGCAGTAGATGACGCAAGCGACTCACCGAGAACTTAGGTGAATCAAAATATTTTGGATTTGGATAAAAACGAACCGTTGTACCTGTTTGGCGTTTCGGGCAAGTACCGATCACTTTTAGATCTTCGACTTTCACCCCATTTGCAAAGGCAATAGTATAAATCTCACCATTACGTTTAATGGTGATCTCAACCCTTTCAGAAAGGGCATTTACAACGGAAATCCCTACACCGTGCAAACCGCCAGCAAAGGTATAGTTTTTATTAGAGAACTTACCGCCTGCGTGCAGTTTTGTCAGGATAAGCTCTACCCCCGAAATTTTTTCTGTCGAGTGAATATCCACAGGCATACCCCGTCCGTTATCAATCACTTCAAGGGAATTGTCGTTATGTAAAATGACATCAACTTGATTCGCAAAGCCTGATAACGCTTCATCGACACTGTTATCAATTACTTCTTGTCCTAAGTGATTTGGACGAGTGGTATCAGTGTACATACCTGGGCGAAGTTGCACAGGTTCAAGATCTTTGAGAACGGTAATTTCATCAGCACCGTAGCGTTTTTCAGACATAGTAAAGCTCAACAATCAATTAATGTAAATAAAAACAGGGGAGGATTTTAACGAATTTCTGCCAATGGCTCAACTTAAAACAACAAGCGGGTAGTTTCAGTGACTTTTTTGCAAAAAATAACACAAATCCTACCGCTTGTTACTGCTGTAACCCTTTCAAAATCGCACATTCTGATTTTTCATTACCACAACAAGAACGATTCCAACTTTGCAATAAATTCAACATTGCTTGTAAATCAGCAATTTTATTTTGTAATTCAATAATGTGCTGTTCTGTTAATTTTTTCACATCACGACTTGCCCGATTTGGATCGTCATTTAACTTTAATAATTCACCGATTTGTTGAAGGGAAAAGCCAACTTTACGGGCATTGCTAATAAAATGTAACCGTTCTATGTCTTTTTCCGAATAAAGACGGTAGCCCGATTCACTGCGTTGAGCGTGCGGTAACAAT
The DNA here is from genome assembly GCF_901764975.1 of Actinobacillus indolicus. Lineage (GTDB taxonomy): Bacteria > Pseudomonadota > Gammaproteobacteria > Enterobacterales > Pasteurellaceae > Glaesserella > Glaesserella indolica_B. Next base: position 45,916 of record NZ_CABFKH010000009.1, read on the forward strand.
CCCGCTTTTTCGTAATCCCGAATCTGTTTGGCGGTTAGCCCCGATAATTTTGCTGCTTGGCTGATATTCATAATGCTTGACCTTCACCTAGGGTAAAGGTTTATTATGCACTTAATTTATTCAAACTCAAAAGGAAAATAAAATGACAACAATCACATTACAACTGGACGGCTTACATTGCGGCAACTGCGTGAAAAGTGTGGATAAAGCATTACGAGAATTACCAACAGTAAGCGATGTACAAATTGATTTAGCAACTCAAATAGCTACGATTGAAAGTGAAGAAGATGCAAAAACCTTGGTTGATGCCATTGTTGATATTGGCTTTGAGGCAAAAGAGGCATAGCCATGGCACAAGAGCAACAATTTCTGCTCAACGGCTTGCATTGTGCGGCTTGTGTACGCCGTGTGGAAACGGTTATCGGACGATTGGCAAACGTGGAATATGTGTCGGTTAATTTAGCCGATCAAACCGCTTTTGTACAAGGTGATGTTGCGGCAGATTCCGTGGTACAAGCGGTGACGAAAATCGGTTTCGGTGCAGAATTGTTAGAAAGTGAAGAAATTCGTCGAGCCAAGCAGCAAGCCCAAACGTTAGTGACTTTAACCCAAAAACGTCGTCAGTTTATTGTCGCATTATTGGTGGGTGGCTTATTGATGGCATACGGTATGGTATTCGGTATGTCGCCGACCGTAGAAAATCGTCCTATTTGGTTAGCTTGGGCATTCGTGACACTCGGCACGATGTTTTTTAGTGGTAAGCACTTCTTTATCGGGGCGTGGACAAGCCTGAAACATCGTGTAGCCACAATGGACACTTTAATTGCCATTAGCACAGGCGTTGCCTTTCTTTATTCGCTGTATTTGACGCTGTTCCCTCAACCTCATTCCCACTTGTACTACGAAGCCAGCGTGATGATTATCGGCTTTCTCAATTTGGGCAAATATCTGGAATTGAAAGCGAAGCAGCGTTCCTCGCTCGCCTTAGAAAAATTGCTGGATTTAGCCCCACAACAAGCGGTCGTTTTTGACGGAGAAATTACAAAAACTATTTCGACCAAAGGTATCAAACCACAGATGCGGATTCAGGCTCTGACAGGAGACAGATTTGCGGTGGACGGCGTATTACAAAGTGGTTCATTGTGGGTGGATGAATCCATGCTCACAGGTGAAGCGTTACCTGTTGAAAAACGAGTAGGCGATAAAGTGCGGGCGGGAACTATTGTTCAAGATGGTGCGGGAATTTATCTTGCTGAGCAAGTCGGATCTCAAACTGCACTGGCTCGGATTATTTCTGCAGTCCGTCACGCACAATCATCTAAACCACCATTAGCTCAATGGGTCGATAAGGTTGCAGCGGTGTTTGTGCCTATTGTGGTGAGTATTGCCCTGTTAAGTGCATTCGTTTGGTTAGCATTAGGTCAGGATTTTGCCTTTGCATTATCCATTTTCACAACAGTTTTAATCATTGCTTGCCCTTGTGCCTTAGGATTGGCTATTCCACTTTCCACCATTGCAGGCGTTGCTCATTCGGCTGAATGGGGTGTATTAGTTAGAAATATTGAAGCACTACAAGCGAGCAGTGAAATTGACACCTTGGTTTTTGACAAAACAGGGACGCTGACCACTGGAGAAATGCAGGTTACACAAATTAAAGTTTTTGGAAATGTATCCGCTGACGAAGTACTACGTTTAGCTAAAAGCCTTGAACAGCAGGCTGCCCATCCGATTGCTAAAGCAATTGTAAAATATCGCCCTGATCTGACCGCTTATCCTGCGAGTAACATAAAAGTTGCCAAAGGTTTAGGGATTTCAGCTCAAGTGGGTGAAGATAATGTAAAAGTCGGTAATCGGCAATTTGTTGCTTCTGACCTTTGTGAAGAGCAAGATTTGGCTACGCAGGTTTTTGTTTCACTCAATGAACAGGTTATTGGCGTGATCTATTTGCAAGATCAACTTCGTCCTGAAAGCCAAGCGGTTATTACACAATTTAAACAGCAGGGCTATCGCTGCATAATGCTCACAGGCGACCGCCAAGCCACAGCAAACTATTATGCCAAAACATTGGGCTTAGATGAAGTAATTGCAGAAGTGTTGCCAGAACAGAAAGCTGAACAAATAACAAAGCTACAGCAGCAAGGACGAAAAGTGGCAATGATCGGTGACGGAATTAATGACTCCCCTGCATTAGCTCAAGCGAATGTCGGTGTTGCAATGTACAATGGTAGTGAAATTGCGATAGAAACTGCGGATCTCTCATTAATGCAATCGGGATTACACCCACTAGCAGCAATTTTGCCCTTTTCAAAACAGGTGGTACAAAATATGAAACAGAGCCTGTTTGGTGCCTTTATTTACAATATGATAGCCATTCCAATCGCTTGCGGTGTGCTTTATCCCTTTACTGGCTGGTTATTAAACCCAATGATTGCAGCAGTAGCTATGGCATTGTCGTCTGTGACTGTCGTGTTAAACAGCCAACGGTTGTTAAAATAACAAAAAGGCTTAAAATCTATCTGATTTTAAGCCTTTCATTCGATCATTTCGATTAAATAAATACTTGTTCTGTAACTTGGTAACCTTGTGGCACTTCTGCTTTATCTTCAAAGGTGACAAATTCCCAAGCATTTTCATTCGCTAAGACAGCACGTAGTAACTTATTATTTAAACCATGACCTGATTTATAGGCTTTGAAGTCGCCTAAAATATTGTAGCCACACATAAATAAATCACCGACAGCATCTAACATTTTATGGCGAACAAGTTCGTCTTTAAAACGTAAGCCTTCTTCATTCAAAATGCGGTATTCATCTAAAACAATCGCATTGTCAAGGCTACCGCCTAACGCTAAACCAATGGATTGAAGATATTCAACATCTTTCATAAAGGTAAAGGTTCTAGCACGGCTTAACTGCTGAATAAAGTGCTGTGCTGAAAATTCCATTTTGTAATTACGTACTTCTTTGGTGATCATTGGGTGCGTAAAATCAATGGTAAAATCTAATTTAAGACCGTGATTGTATGGTTTAAATTCAGCCCATTTATCGCCTTCTTCAACTCGTACATTTTCTTTAATACGAATAAATTTCTTCGGCGCATCTTGCTCTTCAATGCCTGCATCTAATAAGAGATAGATAAAAGGACTTGAGCTACCATCCATAATTGGAATTTCAGGTGCATCGACTTCTACAATTAAGTTATCTAAACCTAACGCAGACATTGCAGCGTTTAAGTGTTCTACTGTTGAAATACGTACACCTTCGTCGTTGATCATACAAGTACAAAGGGTTGTATCGCGAATAGAATCAGCACTTGCAGGGAAATAAACGACAGGATCAAGATCTGTTCTTGCGTAAATAATCCCTGTATGTGCAGGTGCTGGACGTAACGTTAAGGTGACTTTCTTGCCACTGTGCAAGCCAATACCTGTTACTTTTGCTGCTTGTTTAAGGGTTCTTTGTTTAATCATATCGTTTCCTTATTTCCCGAAATGGTTATTGACCATTTCTCATAAACCCTGGGATTGAGTTCGGCGAAAAGACCTGAGCTGTATCTACTTGCTGTGGTCTTGGCGCTGTTTGCTGAACCTGTTGTGGTTGCTGATGCATTTGCTGAGCTGCATATTGGTTTTGATTTGGATAACCACCCATATTATTCATAAACTCAGGCTGACGACCGCCAACAAATCCGTTATTAACTACAGGTTGCTGAGGAATATCAGCTCGTCCTTGTACACTTGGAATTTTTGGCATTTCTTCTGGTTGACCAATACCTGTTGCAACTAATGTTACACGGATTTGACCTTCCATTTCTGGATAGAATGCAGAACCGAAAATGATAGCTGCATCTGGATCAGCAAAGCTTGTTACATATTCCATGATGGTATTGACTTCAGCAAGTTCAATATCATATCCAGAAGAAATGTTAACAAGGATACCTTTAGCTCCAGACAAATCCACATCTTCTAATAATGGACTTGCAACTGCTTCTTTCGCTGCATTCTCAGCACGGTTTTCACCATCTGCAATCCCCGTTCCCATCATCGCTCTGCCCATCTCAGACATCACTTTTTTCACGTCAGCAAAGTCAACGTTTACTAAGCCTTCAGAAGTGATCATATCCGTGATACCTAATACAGCATTACGTAATACATCATTTGCAACACCAAAAGCTTCATTAAACTTCACATTTTTTGGTAAAACTTTTAGTAATTTGTCATTTTGGATAATAATGAGAGAATCTACATGTTTTGCAAGTTCACGGATACCCTGTTCTGCATATCCTGAACGTTTTTTACCTTCAAAAGAGAAAGGTTTTGTGACGATACCAACCGTTAAAGCCCCTTTACTTTTTGCAATTTCAGCAATAACAGGTGCAGCACCAGTACCTGAACCACCACCCATACCAGCTGCAATAAAGACCATATCAGCACCATCAATCATATTGCTTAGTGCTTCACGATCTTCTTCTGCTGCTTGATGACCTACATTTGGATCACCGCCAGCACCTAAACCTTTAGTTAGGGCGGCACCAATTTGAATTGTATTGCGTACAGAACTACTACGTAATACCTGAGCATCGGTATTTACAGAAAAAAACTCTACACTACCAACATCAGATTGGGTGCTACTAACCATGTGATTTAATGCGTTACCGCCACCGCCACCGACACCGATAACTTTGATGACCGCATCTTGCGTCGCTTCAAAAATAGGTTCAAACATTTGTGATTCTCCCTAAAGGCTTAATACCGTGATTAACGCCTACTAAAAACTTGTTTTTATCCAATTATATGCTTTTTTAGCACCATTACTTACTATATCAATGATACCGCCAATACCACCATCTGGTTTACCGCTTGGGCTACTATCAGCATCATTGTAGTGACTATATTGTAATAATCCTAATACGGTGGCGTATGATGGCTTATTTACGTAGTCGGTTAATCCTGTAATATTCAACGGATAACCCACTCGAACTTGTGTTCCAAAGACAGATTTTGCACATTCTACAATATCTTCTATTTGAGAGCCACCACCTGTAAGCACAATTCCAGCAATTAATTCTTGTTTTATCCCTTTTTGATATAATTCATTGCGTAATTGTGCTAATTCGTGAGATACCACCCCTAATAAATCCTGATAACATTGGGATGTGACTTTCGACAACTGTTCTTTAGTAAAAGTTCGTGATGTTCGTCCACCTAAACCCGCAAATTCAATTTTTTTCTCAGGAAAATGCGTTGGTGGTGAAATAGCACTACCATGATGAACTTTAATTGTTTCAGCTTCTGGACGAGAAGTGGCAAAAACTTGAGCAATATAGTCTGTCACATTATTTCCACCAAATGGAATTACCTTGCTAAAACGTAAAGCACCATCCGTGTAAACCAGTACATCCATTGTACCGCCACCAATGTCAATTAAACAAACGCCAAGCTCTCTTTCATCATCCGTTAATACCGAATAACTTGATGCAAGCCCTGAAAAGACAATTTGATCAATTTTTAATTTACTACGCTCTACTGCATTTTTTAAATTACGCAACCAATCATTATGACAAGCAATAAGATGAGCATGAGCTTGCAATCTCATCCCCGATAAACCAAGTGGATTTTTTGTAGCAGGCAATCTATCCACTTTATACTCTTGCGGAATGATATGTAATGTTTCTAAGCCATCTGGAAGTTTAATGGAACGCGCAATATGAATCGCATTATCTAAATCCTGATCACTTACTGCGCCAGAGAGCGGAACTGTTCCACTTTCATTAAACGCAGTAATATGAGAGCCAGAAAGGGCTAACGTTACCCCCATAATTCGACACTCAGAAATAGATTCTGCTTCTTCAATCGCTCTTTGAATAGAGCTGACTACGGCATCTAAATCAACAACACCGCCACCATAAACGCCTTTAGATTGGCTAACACCAGAACCAATCACATTAATCACACCATCAGGCAATACTTCACCCACGACGGCAACGACTTTATGAGTGCCGATTTCTAAACCAACGATAACTTTTGAGTCTGCTACTTTTGTCATATTAATTATGTTTGCAAGTTAATAAATTATTGATTACTAAACCCTACGGATGCGCCATGTTCATAGCGTAAATCAACATAGGACAATCGTTTTCCTTCAGGAATTTCAATTTCAGGGAAAATTGTCACAAAACGATCAATCTTAGGCAACCAATCTCCTCGACCTAATCGAAGCTCTACGCCATTATCAAGACGAATTGTCCAAGACCCTCGATTATCCATGGAAATGGAAGATAACGCTAAATTTCTCGCTTTTAAATCATTTTTTATTTTGTTCCACGCATCTAGAACAACCTTACCTTCTGAATCTGGTCCATATAAAACAGGTAATCCCGTAGGATCAAAACGACCTGAAGGTAAGCTAAACACCACGCCTTGTTCTGAAAGATATTCGCTATTATTCCACAATGCAACGGGACGATGCTCTAATAGTGTGAGACTGAGTTTATCTGGATAAACTTTTCTCACAACAACATCTTTAATCCAAGAAAGCGATAAAAATTTATCTTTCACTTCTTGAATATCTTGTCCAAAATACCCTTTTAACACGGGTTCTTTTGATAATATTTCTCGAATATCATTATTCGTCGTAAATTGTGTTTTATGTGTCAGCGCATAAGAACGAATTGGGGTTTTATCCAAAGCCTGTAACCAAGTCGTCCAATTCGCATAGACAATATACGCTAAAATTAAACCAACGAATACTAAGGCAGGCTTAAAAAAATTCAACCAATTAATAGGTGCTTTCGGTTTACTTACATTCGTTCGTATCACCGATGTTGGCTTCTTACGAAAAACCGCAACCATTACGCACTTAACTCCAATACACGCTCAACTAAACGCTCAAAACTATAACCCACAGTCGCTGCTGATTTTGGGAAAATACTGTGGCTAGTCATACCTGGGCAGGTATTCACTTCCACTAAACGGAAGTTTCCTTCGCCATCTTCCATCACATCAATTCGGCTCCAGCCACGGCATCCCACCACATCATAAGCCTGTTTCACTAATTTAGCGACTTCCGCTTGGCGATCCGCATTCAACGCTGGCACAACATATTGAGTGTTGTCTGAAATGTATTTTGCATGGTAATCATAAAACTCGCCATCTGGAATAATTTGTACCGCTGGCAACACTTCGCCATCAAGTACTGGCACAGAGTATTCCGCTCCCGCTAAGTTTTCTTCCACTAATACAATAGAATCATATTTTAATGCTTCTTCGATTGCAGGAAGTAACTGTTCTGCGGTTTTTACTTTGCTAACCCCCACACTTGAGCCTTCGCTCGCAGGTTTCACAAACAAAGGCAAACCTAATTTTGCAATAATTTCATCGGAATTGACCGCTTGTCCACGGCGTACGACTTCCATTGCCGCCGTTGGTAAGCCTACTGCATTCCACAGTAATTTAGTACGGAATTTATCTAACGTAATCGCAGAAGCCATTACGCCACAGCCAGTATAAGGAATACCAAGCTGTTCTAGCGCTCCTTGAAGCACACCATTTTCACCGATACCACCGTGAAGAATATTGAATACACGCTGAATACCTTTTTCTTTTAATTTTTCAATCGGAAATTCTTTTGTATCAATCGCTTCAACGTTGTAGCCTAAACTTTGTAAGGCTTCAAAGACCGATTTGCCTGAATTGAGCGAAACCTCACGTTCTGCTGAAACGCCACCAAATAACACCGCAATTTTTTCGTTTTTTAAGCTCATTATTTTTTACCTTATTTGGTTTATAAATTTATCTATTCCCCCCCTTTGAAAAAGGGGGAAACTTATGTTCTTATGCCTTCCAACTTTCCGCCAAATCACGGGAAAGTTTACTCACATTCCCCGCACCTTGTGCCAAAATTAAATCGCCATCTTGAATAATTTGATCTAACACTTCACCAAGTTGTGAAGTATCTGACACTAAAATCGGATCCACTTTGCCTAGTGTGCGAATTGAACGGCATAGATCTTTACTCTCAGCCCCCACAATTGGTGCTTCGCCTGCCGCATAGACATTGAGCATAATCAACGCATCAACCTGCGACAGCACTTGTACGAAATCGTCAAATAAATCACGGGTACGAGAATAACGGTGCGGTTGGAATACCATTACCACACGTTTATTCTCCCAACCTTGGCGAGCAGCTTTAATCGTTACATCCACTTCTGTTGGGTGATGACCGTAGTCATCAACTAACATCACTTTACCATTTGGACGAATAAATGAACCTAACTGGTCAAAACGACGGCCGGCACCTTGGAAATCTGCAAGAGCGGCTAAAATCGCTTCATTCGCAATGCCTTCTTCTTTGGCAACCGCTAATGCAGCCGTTGCATTCAGCGCATTGTGTCTGCCAGGCACGTTTAATAAGACATCAATACGCTCGCCTGTCGGGCAAACTACCGTATAATGCCCTTGGAAGCCTGTTTGTTGGTAATCTTCAATACGGTAATCGGCTTTTTCACTAAAACCATAGCTAATCACTTGGCGGCCCACTTTCGGAGCAATTTCCATGACCACATTATCATCCGCACACATGACGGCTAAACCATAAAATGGTAAGTTACGAAGAAAACGCACATAAGTATCTTTCATTTTTTCGAAATCGCCGCCATAAGTATCCATATGATCGGGTTCAATATTCGTAACAACAGATACCATCGGCTGTAAATGTAAGAATGACGCATCGCTCTCATCGGCTTCCGCAACTAAATAACGGCTTGCGCCTAAATGGGCATTTTTACCCGCCGACTTTACTAAACCACCATTTACAAAAGTTGGATCTAATCCAGCTTCGGTATAAATCATTGAAATCATTGCTGTTGTGGTAGTTTTACCGTGTGTCCCTGCAATCGCAATACCGTGACGGAAACGCATAATTTCCGCTAACATCTGCGCACGTTGAATCACAGGAATACGCGCTTCTTTTGCAGCTGCAACTTCTGGGTTTGTATCATCAATGGCACTTGAAGCCACTACAACACTTGCTCCCTCAATATTTTCAGCTTGATGCCCAATAAATACTTTTGCACCTGCTTTGGCTAAACGTTGCGTTACTGCGCCATCCGCAATATCCGAGCCTGAAATTTGATAGCCTTCATTTAACAATACTTCAGCAATCCCCGACATACCTGCACCGCCAATCCCAATAAAGTGGATTTGGTTTACACGACGCATTTCAGGGATCAATTTTTTTACTTTATCTTGGAAATTTTTCATTGTTATTCCTTATATTCGATCATTTTGCAAAAAATCTACAAAATCTGACCGCTTACAAACTATTTTCTACAATCACTTCCGCCACACGTTTTGCGGCTAATGGTGTGGCTTTCGCTCTTGCTTTGACTGCCATTTCCGTGAGTTTTTGACGATCGGCAATTAAAGGCTCTAATGCTTTTAATAAACTTTCAGGGGTAAAATCCTGTTGTTCAATAATCACTGCCGCACCTGCTTGGGCAAGATATTCTGCATTTAAAAATTGCTGACGGTCTTTATGTTGAAACGGTACAAAAATCGCCGGTAATCCTGCTGCGGCAATTTCACATACAGTTAAAGCACCCGAACGACAAATTACCAAATCTGCCCATTCATAAGCGGCTTTCATATCATCAATAAATTCGCTTGCGATGCCGTTACCCGTTGCTTGATAAACTTCTTCCACACCGGCTAATTTACCTTTACCAACTTGATGGCTAATAAACACATTCTGTCCTAAAACTTTCGCCACTTCTGGTACTGTTTTATTGATTACCAATGCCCCCTGACTACCGCCCATCACTAAAATATTGATCGGATAGCCCTTTTCAGCAAAACGTTGTTCAGGTGGGGCAATTTGAAACAGATCTTGGCGAACCGGATTTCCCACCACTTCCGCATTTGGAAACGCTGTTGGAAATGCTTGTAAAGTACGGCGAGCAATTTTAGAAAGCCATACATTGGTTAACCCTGCCACCGCATTTTGTTCGTGCAAAATCACAGGCACACCACATAATTTCGCCGCAATACCACCTGGACCTGACACATAACCACCCATCCCAAGTACCGCATCAGGCTTGTACGCTTTAATAATTTTTTTCGCTTGAAGTACAGCTCTTAAGATCGCAAAAGGGGCAGTGAGTAATGCTTTAATCCCTTTGCCCTTTAATCCTGAAATTTGGATAAACTCAATCGGAATACCATGTTTTGGCACAAGATCCGCTTCCATACGATCTTTGGTACCAAGCCAACGAATTTCCCAGCCCTGCTGTTGTAATTCTTTTGCTACAGCAATCGCAGGGAAAACATGCCCCCCGGTTCCACCAGCCATCACTAATAATTTTTTTGTCATTTTTTACCCTAAATATTAATCATCATTTAAATGAGCATGACCAATTCGCTCAAGACGATTCTCGTGATCTATTCTCAATAACACCGCAATAGCAATTGCCATAATAACGAGACTCGATCCACCATAGCTCACTAATGGAAAAGTTAAACCTTTGGTTGGTAATAAACCAGATGCAACGCCTAAATTTACGAATCCTTGTAAGAAAATCCAAACACCAATACCAAAAGCAAAGAACCCTTTAAATTTTTCTTCTAAAATAAGAGATTCACGGCTAATTTTTAATGCCCTTGCCGTTAAAGCGACTAATAGTAACACAATCACGAGTATCCCTAATAGTCCAAATTCTTCTGCAACGACAGCCATCACAAAATCGGTATGTGCTTCAGGCAAATATTCCAATTTTTGAACAGAATTACCTAAGCCTCGTCCAAACCATTCGCCTTGACCAAATGCCATTTGCGAATTGGATAATTGGAATCCATCTCCATAAGCATCAGCAAAAGGATCCATAAAAGAAGTAACACGTTTAAGGCGATATTCTGACGTAAATACAAGAGCGCCAAAAACCAAAATTCCTGTGACACCAAGGAAAACGAATTGTAAAATTTTCGCCCCCATAATAAAAAGCATACCAAAGGTTAATACGAAAATAACCACGATACTTCCTAAATCAGGCTGAGCTAGCAATAACACACTAAATAATGCCAAAATAGCCATAGGACGCCAGAAACTCATATTATGGCGACGGATCTCATTAAATTTACGCACATAAAAGCTTGAGAAATAACAGATGACAGCAAGTTTTGCTAACTCTGCTGGCTGAAAGTTAATTGGACCAATTGGAATCCAACGGGTTGAGCCATTTACATTTTTACCTATGACTAACGTAATCGCTAACAATACTAAGGCAGAGCAAAAGAGCCAAACATTGTATTTTTCCCAACTTTTACTCGGTATTTGAACAAAGAAAGCACATGCTAACATCGCCGCAATCACATAAAAGCCATCACGAATAGCAAAATGAAAAGGATCATCAAATAATCGGGTACTGACTGGAATAGACGCAGATGTCACCATGACAAATCCAATCATTAATAAACTGATAAATAGCCAAATTAACGTTCTATCGTATAATGAATTTTGTGGCGTCAGTACAGTCCATTTTTGCCATTCATTCTTCAATGTTTCAAGCATCAAGCACTTACCCCTTGAGCCAACGTCGCAAACTGTTTGCCACGTTCTTCAAAATTTTTAAACTGATCTAAACTGGCACAGGCTGGTGACAGTAGCACCATATCACCTGCTTTTAACAATACACGAATTTGTGCGACAGCTTCTGCCATGGTATCCACTAAAACGCTATTTTGAGTTAAAGCGGCAAGTTCCGCCCCATCTTTTCCAAAGCAGTAACAGACTGTATTTGGCTGATTAATAAAAGGTTTTAACTCAGAAAAATCAGCATCTTTCCCATCGCCACCCAACAACAGATAAAGCGTTCCTTCGACTTGCAAACCATTTAATGCCGCCACAGTACTGCCGACATTCGTTGCTTTTGAGTCGTTAATCCAGCGCACGCCATCATTCGTCGGTACTAGCTGGAAACGGTGATCTAATCCTGAATAGCTTTGTAGGGCTTTCACAATCCCTGAACGAGCAACGCCAGCCGCTTCCGCTAATGCCATTGAAGCTAAGGCATTCATCACATTGTGACGCCCCGTGATTTTCAGCTCATTAATCGCAACAACTGCTTCATTGCCTGAATAGAGTTCGCCATTACAAGCGGTATATTCTGCGTCTTTTTCTGCAAATTTTTTCAAAGATCTGACCGCTTGCTCAGGGAAGGTTTGAGGATCTTCGCCATTTACAATCACATTTTCTGCATTGTAATAAATTTTCAATTTCGCTTGGCGGTAATCTTCGATGCTATCATAGCGATCCATATGATCTTCACTGATATTTAAAATGGTTGCCGCTTTCGCTTTTAAGGAATAAGTTGTTTCCAACTGGAAGCTTGATAATTCCAATACATAAAGTTCATAATCGCTTTTCAATAAGCTCAAGGCAGGCACGCCGATGTTACCGCCCATACCGACTTTTATGCCTGCTTGTTTTGCCATTTCCGTTGTCAAAGTCGTGACGGTACTTTTACCGTTCGAGCCTGTAATCGCAATAATCGGAGCTTTTGCTTCACGGCAGAACAACTCAATATCGCCAACCACTTCCACGCCTGCTTGAATCGCTTGCTGAATTTCTGGCGTTGCTAAGGCTAGCCCTGGGCTAATCACAATTAAATCGGAGCTTAATAGCCATTCAAGGTTTAAACTGCCGATATGCAGTGGAATGTCTTTCGATAATTTATCCGCCCCAGCAGGATTAGCTCGGGTATCAATCACTCGCACTTGAGCCTGTTTGTCCGCAAAAAATTCGACACAAGATAAGCCTGTTGTGCCTAAGCCGATGATTGTGATGGTTTTGCCTTGATATTGATTTTGCATTTTGTTGTTCTCTAGAAACGGTATATTTTTCATATGTAGGGACACCACGCTTGGCGTCCAATATCAATGTATAATCAATGTGAATATCGGGACACGAAGCGTCGTGTCCCTACTTTTATTAACTAACGTAATTTTAATGTTACCAATCCAATTAACACTAACATTAAGGTGATGATCCAGAAACGTACGATAACACGTGGCTCTGGCCAGCCTTTAAGTTCAAAATGGTGGTGGATTGGTGCCATACGGAAAATACGTTTTTGGCGAAGTTTGTACGATCCAACTTGTAAAATCACCGATAAGGCTTCAACCACAAACACACCGCCCATCACCACTAATAATAATTCTTGGCGAACTAACACGGCAATTACACCCAATGCACCGCCAAGTGACAATGAACCAACGTCACCCATAAAAACTTGTGCCGGATAAGTGTTAAACCATAAGAAACCTAAACCTGCCCCGACAATCGCCGTACATAAAATTACTAATTCACCGCTGTATTTGATATAAGGAATATGCAAATATTGTGCAAAATTATAGTTACCCGTTGCCCACGCAATTAACGCAAATGCCCCTGCGACCATAATGATCGGCACGATTGCCAAGCCATCTAAGCCGTCAGTTAAATTCACCGCATTACTGGTACCGACAATCACAAAATAGGTGAGAACAATATAGAATAAGCCAAGCTGTGGCATCACATCTTTAAAGAAAGGAACAACTAACTGGGTGGCAGCGGTATCTTTACCAATCGCATACATACCAAAAGCAGATACTAAGGCAATCACCGATAGCCAAAAATATTTCCAACGGGCAATCAAGCCATCAGTATTTTTACGGGCGATTTTCCAATAATCATCTACAAAACCGACAACCCCATAACCAAATAAGATAAACAGCACAAACCAGACATAAGGGTTACGCAGATCCGCCCATAACAACGTACTCACACCGATAGCGAATAAAATCATAATACCGCCCATCGTTGGTGTACCCCGTTTTTTGTAGTGGCTTTCAGGACCATCGTGGCGAACTTCCTGTCCGAATTTGAGAATTTGTAAACGGCGAATGACCGTTGGTCCAATCCATAAGCCGATAATTAACGCTGTCAATAACGCCATAATAGAACGGAAAGTAATGTACGACACCACGTTAAACGCTGTGTTGTATTGCACCAGATATTCAGCAAGCCACACTAACATAAGCTAATCCTTAAAAAGAAACATCAAAAGAACGACATAAGGAAGTAATTACTTCTTCCATTTTTTGGCTACGAGAGCCTTTTGCTAATAATACAAGCGGTTGGTTTTGTTCGATTTTTTGCAAAATAATCGGAAGCAAAAACGCCGCCATTGCGGTTTTGTCATTAAAGTGGTGAGCTGAATTACCGCTAATCACCTCACTCTCTTTGCCGAAGCTGACCACTAAATCGAGCCTCGCCTGTTTAACGAAATCGGCGACCTCTTGGTGGCAAGCTGGGCTGTCTTTGCCAAGTTCTGCCATATCGCCCACCACAAAAATGCGGAAAGCAGGATATTGTTTTAACACAGATACCGCAGATTTCATTGAACCTACATTCGCATTATAACTGTCATCAATAAACAGCACATTGTCTTTAATTTCAATCGGATACAAACGCCCTTTAACCGCTGAACGCTGTTCTAATCCAGCTTTAACCGCAGTTAAATCCGCCCCGACTGCCATTGCGAGTGCTGTTGCTGCTAAGGCATTACTCACATTATGCTCGCCCAAATAAGGCAGGTTGATCTCAATTTCACCCTGTGGCGTATGCAAGGTAAAGCGTGAACCATTGAGCTGTAACTCAACATTTTCCGCCCAAAAATCTGCATAGCTATCTTTATCTTCGCCTGTGTAGCAAAACGACTGTAGCTCGTGATCGCCAATCTCTTTCTGCCATTCAGGGTAGTAATGGGCTAAATTCACAATCGCTTTACCGCCCACTTTCAAACCACGATAAATTTCGCCTTTAGCTTGAGCCACACCTGCCAATGAGCCAAATCCCTCAAGGTGAGCAGATGCCACGTTATTCACTAAACAGGCATCAGGTTGTGTAATCTCAGTAGTATAAGCAATTTCGCCGATATGGTTCGCCCCAAGTTCTACCACGGCAAATTGATGCTCAGGGGTTAAACGCAATAGGGTCAACGGCACACCTAAATCATTGTTTAAATTACCAAAGGTATAAAGTACTTGATCTTCACAAGCGGTCACTTTTTGCAAAATTTTTGCAGTCATCTCTTTGACGGTGGTTTTGCCTGAAGAACCCGTCATTGCCACGGTTTTAGGGTTAATTTCCGCTTTTAGCCATTTCGCCAACTGCCCTAATGCCAAGCGGGTATCTTCCACAATAATTTGCGGTACATTCACAGCCAATTCACGCTCAACGACTAAAGCAACGCAGCCTTGTTCAATCGCTTTTTCCACATAATCGTGAGCATCAAATTTTTCGCCTTTTAATGCAAAAAATAAACCTTTTTCAACCGCTTGACGGGTGTCTGTACTGACGTTTTCAACAATAATCTCGCTACTACCGAGTAGTTTACCCTTTAGAGTTTGGGCGAGTTGTTGGGTGCTTTGTTTTATCATTTTAGTTTATATCCCTCATCAATTATTGCCTTTCCATTTAGCTCATAATAATGGTTAGCAAATAATTCGACTCTTTGCCCTTTTTTCAATACCAATTTTTCTGGGAATGTTACATTTGCATTAACCAATTTTCCTTGTGGAAAATATTCACAACGATCAAAAAAGCTAGCATTATTCTCTATTATAATTCCCTTTATACGAGCCGAATACCAAGTATATTTAGACCTGTTATTATTTAGGTCGATTTCTGTAGCTTCGTGCTCTTCTAACTTCGTATCCTCTAATAATTCAACGATGACCGAAGAACAGGAGTGACTTTTCAGTATAGAACAGCCGGTGAGTAAACATAGCAAACAGACTGATAACAGCAATTTCATAAGTTTTTCCTGACTATTCAACTATAAGATAGGGACTCATCACCCTATCTCGCCACTACCAAGTAGTTTACCCTTTAGGGTTTGAGCAAGTTGTTGGGTGGTTTGTTTTATCATTTATTACCTTATTTGTATTAACCCACCATACTAGATATGGTTCGATAGAAATTAAAAGCATAGTTCATGCCATAGGTCATCACCATCATCACAGCGACGATATTAATGACGAAAAAGAACATCACCACTTTAGCATTACCTTCTTGCCAAAATAACTTCACCGTTTGCCAAAAACTCAGCGGTGTGTTGACTTCTATATTCTGCAATTCTTGTAAAGCTTTTAATGCTTTCTTAGCAAATGAGGCGATATTAACCGCCATAGCGCTGATTGCAATAAAAAGCGATCCCAAAGAAAACAACACCATGCCTACTTTTTCAAGGCTCCAATTTGGATTCTCTAATTCAGGCAATCCAAAAAACGCCAAAGAAAGAAAAAGTACCGTTGGAGTAAGATTCCTTAAAAATCCTAAATAATCATCACCTAATTTAAAAATAAAGGCAGTAATCGTAATTCTTTGTTTATTCATCGCTCCCTAGCCAAGAAATTTTTTCGCCCACTCTTGATCCGAAAAATGATATTTCTTCGTGCCGATAATTTGGTAATCTTCATGCCCTTTACCGGCAATTAAAATCACATCTTTTGGCTCGGCTTGGGCAATTGCTTGTTCAATCGCATATTGGCGAATATGCATAGACTGTACCGCTTTTGGTTTGCGGAAGCCTTTCATAATATCGTTAAAAATCACATCAGGATCTTCGGTACGTGGGTTGTCATCAGTTACAATCACTCTGTCTGCTAACTGTTCGGCAATGCGTGCCATTAATGGGCGTTTACCGGTATCACGGTCACCGCCACAACCAAAGACACACCATAATTCGCCTTCGCAATGCAAACGTGCGGCATCTAAGGCTTTTTCTAAGGCATCGGGGGTATGGGCGTAATCGACAATCACCATCGGGCTTTCTTCTGGATTTTCTTCGCTGATTAAACATTCCATACGTCCGCATACACCGTTTAAGAGCGGTGCGGTTTCGACTAATTTTTGCAAATCGTAGCCCAAAGCCAATAAACCAGTGAAAGCGGTTAATAAGTTGCTCACATTAAACGCCCCGATTAAGCGGCTTTTAAGTTCGCCGTTGCCCCAACTACTTTCAAATTCGATAGTCGCACCTTGTAAGGTAAATTGTACCGCTTTTGCTTTGACCCAACGGGCTTGTTGTGGTTGGAATTGGCTGTCGGTGCTGACGGCGACGGCTTCTGGCAATTTTGCCAGCCATTCATGCCCGATCTCATCATCGGCATTGATTACTTGTTGTTTTGATGAAAGCTCGCCAAATAAGCGGAATTTCGCTTGGGCGTATTCTTCCATTGTGTTGTGATAATCAAGGTGATCACGGCTTAAGTTAGTGAAAATCGCCAAGTCGAAGTCTAACGCTTCAGCACGATATTGAGCCAAGCCGTGAGAAGAGACTTCCATTGCACAGAAATCCGCCCCTAATTCGACAAAGTTCGCAAGGTTGCGTTGAATTTCAATGGCAGAACCTGTGGTGTTTACCGCTTCTTGTACTTGCCCGTATAGCCCGTTGCCGATGGTTCCCATCACTGCTGATTTACCGCCAAGCAAGTTTCGCCATTGTGCAAAAAGCTGTGCCGTAGTGGTTTTGCCGTTAGTGCCTGTAATGCCCACAAGGGTTAATTTTTCTGACGGATTGCCATAGAATGCACCTGCAATTGCCGAAAGTTGCTTCGGTAAATTCGGCACTTCCAGCACACAAGCGGTCTGATTTTCATGATTTTTTGCAAATTTTTCTGCAAATCTTACCGCTTGCACATCGTCATCCGCTTCTGCTAAAACTAAAGAAGCTCCTTGCTCAATCGCTTTTTCAATAAACTGACGACCATCGACTTGATGTCCTTTTAATGCCACAAACAGATCGCCTTGCCCAACTTGACGGCTGTCCAAGGTCATTTGGTTTAATTCTTTTAATTCGCCCCAATAGTTAAGTTCAGGAAAAAAGGAAAATAAACGGTTCATTATTGCCTCTTAGTTTGTCGAATTTATTTTAATTTCTCTCACTGCACTTTTTGTGTCTTCAGTAAGATTATCTGGTTTAATATTTCTTGCTTTTAAAGTATAGCCCATAATACTTGAGAAGAGCGGCGCAGAAATCGCACCACCATAGTAAGCGCCCGCTTTAGGTTCATTGATTAAGACCACTAAAGCAAATCTTGGGTCACTGGCAGGTGCAATACCCGCAGTATACGCAATATATTTTTCAACATATTTGCCTTTTTCAAGTTTACGTGCCGTACCTGTTTTAATCGCCACGCGATAACCATCAACGGCAGCTCTTGCACCGCCTTCGCCTTTAGCAGCAACGCTTTCCATCATGTGTACTACGTCTTTGGTAATTTTTTCTGGAAGCACACGCTCACCAATCACCGGAGGATCCACTTTTGTAATCGAAAGTGGACGATAGATCCCGAAACTGCCTAATGTTGCATAAGCTCTAGCAAGCTGTAATGGCGTAACATTTAAACCGTAACCATACGCCATTGTCGCACGTTCAATGTCCGCCCAACGTTTACGATCACCATTGGTACCACGTTGTTCGCCAAGCCCTAAGCCTGTATCTTTACCAAAACCTACTTTACTGTAAGTTTCCACTAAGGCAGTTGATGGCATTCTTAATGCTAAACGGCTTACCCCAATGTTACTTGATTTTTGTAAGATCCCCGTTAGTGTCAAACTCTCTCTTGGCGCGACATCTTTAATTGTATGTCCGTTAACTACAAAAGGTCTTGTACTAATCACTTCGCTTGGGTAAGTCACTTTATTTTGTAATGCCGTTAAGACCACGAGTGGTTTTACTGTTGAGCCTGGCTCAAAAGTATCGGTAATCGCTCGGTTACGCGCTAATTCAGATTTGAATTCAGCACGATTATTTGGGTTAAAGGATGGTGCATTCGCCATCGCTAACACTTCACCCGTTTGAACATCCACTAAAACAGCTGTGCCTGATTCCGCCTTGTTTTCAATAACTGCTTTTTTGATTTCACGGTAAACCATGGATTGGAGTTCTTCATCAATGCTTAGCATCACGTCTTGCGGATCATATTTTTTCTCATCGCGAATATGCTCAATCACATTACCTCGAGCATCTTTACGAATGACCTGTTTACCGTTTTTACCCACTAATAAGCTATCAAAACTACGCTCAAGCCCTTCCGTACCTTGCTTGTCATCAACATCCGTAAAACCCACTAATTGTGAAACTTCTTCCGCTAATGGATAAACACGGCGTGACTCTACTTTTAATACAACGCCATCAATTTTGAGCTCTTTTGAATAATCTGCAATCACCTCAGACTCATGACGAGAGAGATATAAAAAACGCTGGTTTGATGATGAATACATTTTATCCATCATTTCGTTATATTTCATACCCAGAGCTTTCGCTAACTCTTGCATTTTCTGACGCTCAAGCTGACTATACTCACTATCTAAACGCAAAAATGCCGATTCAGGATTATTTCGAACACGCTGAATTAATTGGTTATAGTCTAATCCTGTTGCCCTTGCTAATAAGGTCCAATAATCTTCACTTTTATTATTTAAAATGGCTCTCGCATCATATTTTTGCTCTTTATTTTGAGGTTTTGCTTTAATAAAATTATTGACACTCGCCTCAATTTTACTTGCAGACGCTTCCATATCCATTGCTAAAGCACGCCACTGAGTCTTACTACGGCGAAGTTTAGTATCAAAGTATTCTTTTGGATCAATCGTAATCGAATACATTGGTACACTAATTGATAAGACTCGACCATTACGGTCAAGTATTTTCCCTCGAGTAAAAGGAAGCTCTTTTGTTCTCAATGAGCGGTCATTTGCCTCTTTAATTAATCTTTCAGAGTCAACAACTTGTAGAGAAAAACTTTTCCAAATCAAGGCAATAGCAAAAATCGCTAATAAAACATAAGCCAACGTAAAACGCCAAGGCAAAAAGCTCGGCTGATTGACGGCATTCGAACTATCTTGCTCTTGAACAATTTCTTCCTGTTTTTTAGGTTTAAACTTAACAGACTTTTTCATTATTACTCGACTAAAATAACTTCTTGTTCTTTTTTAACGGGTTGTAAGCCAAATTTTTCTGCAACGGCTTCAACCCGTGATTTTTGACTACGTGAATTTTCTTCTAATTGCAAATGAATATATTGGCTTTCTAGCTTTTGATGTTTATACACCAATGTCCCTTGCTCTGCGGTCAATAAACGTGTTTGGTGAGTAATCCAAACTGTCGCTATTGCACTAAGTATGATGCCTAACAATAACAAAAGTGCCACCTTATTATGGCTAGTAAGATCATCCAAAATCACTTGTCGTAAAGGATAGCGTTCATTAGACATTATCGTTTCTCCGCAACTCTTAATACCGCACTACGTGAGCGTGGATTTGCCTCAATCTCCGCTTCACTTGGCATAATCGCTTTGCCAACGGTTTTTAAAGGAATATTCTTATTTAACTCACTTTCTAAAATCGGCAGACCTTTCGGCACGGCTTCGCCTTTGCTCTGTTTACGCATAAATTGCTTCACCATTCTATCTTCTAACGAATGGAAGCTGATAATAGACAAACGCCCTTCAGGTGCCAGTACAGTTAAGGCTGAATTTAACGCTTTTTCTAATTCATCTAATTCACTATTAATGTAAATGCGAATTGCCTGAAAAGAACGAGTTGCAGGGTGTTTATGTTTATCTTTAAAGGGTACCGCATCCGCAATAATTTGGGCGAGCTGCAAGGTACGGGAAATTTTTTCATTTGCAGATTTATTGTAAGAAACCACCGCTTGTGCAATACGCTTGGCAAAACGCTCTTCGCCAAACTCTTTCAACACCCAAGCGAGATCATCAACAGACACCTGTGCTAACCATTCCATTGCAGATAAGCCTTTGGTGGTGTCCATTCGCATATCCAATGGTCCATCACGCATAAAACTAAAGCCACGCTCTGCTTCGTCAAGTTGTGGAGAAGAGACGCCAAGATCGAGTAAGATACCGTCAATTTTGCCGATTAAATTGAGTTCATCACAAATATCAGGAATGGATGAAAAAGCGCTGTGAACAATTTGAAAACGGGAATCCTTGATAGT
This sequence comes from Actinobacillus indolicus, assembly GCF_901764975.1. GTDB lineage: Bacteria > Pseudomonadota > Gammaproteobacteria > Enterobacterales > Pasteurellaceae > Glaesserella > Glaesserella indolica_B. The sequence goes on from NZ_CABFKH010000009.1 coordinate 66,973, forward strand.
ATTCGCTTCTGCAATCGCTCGCGGATCACGATCAATCGCAATCAATCTGCCTTGTTCACCCAATTTGCTTAAAATAAGACGTGAATGCCCACCACGCCCAAAAGTACCGTCAATGTAGATACCGTTGGGTTTAATGGCTAAACCATCAACTGCTTCGTGCAATAGCACGGTAATATGTTTGGGTGAGTCACTCATTGTATGATCCACTGTCGTTTATAAAGAAAGATTTTTTAATGCATCGCAACTCAGCATTTCTTCTGAACTGCCAATAACAAGATCTTCATGAATCTGCTGTTGCCATTGTTGATCTTGCCAAATTTCAAATTTATTTAGTTGTCCAACAAGCATGATTTGTTGTTCTAATTGCGCATGTTGGCGTAAAGTGGGGCTAAGTAAAATTCTGCCTGCGGAATCCATCTCACACTCTGTCGCAAAGCCTAACATCACTCGCTGAATACGGCGTTGCATAGGATCAAAATTCGACAGCGCCAATAATTTTTGTTCTACTAATTCCCACTCATGTAATGGGTAAAGTAATAAACATGGCTGACGAATATCCACAGTACAAACAAGTGAGCCGTGATGACGCTCCAAAAGCTCAGCACGATAACGGGTCGGAATTGCCATCCGCCCTTTGCTATCAATGCTAATTGAACTTGCTCCACGAAACATTTTTGACTCACAAAACTTTAGAGATTAGGAAATTTAGAAAAAGTTCCACAAAACACCACTTTTCCCCACTTTAATTGGAGAATTTTATAGTTTTAAAAGATAGTGAGCAAGCTTTATATGAAAAAAGAAAGGCATCTTATGATGCCTTTAAAAAAATGAGAACAGTAAAATAAATCATTCACCGAAATTTAATGGAAGATTTTTTAGCATTTGAGCCCAGATTTCAGTACTACGTTGACGACTCATGGCTAAACATTCTACCGCTTTTTGAGCATCATTAGTTTCACAAGCGGTACGAAGAGCCTGATAAAATGCAAAGCTTAGTTGACGTGAATTCGGGTTAGAGAAAAAGAGTGATGCCGTTTTCAAATAGAGATCTTTAAAACTATTCAATATGAGTCCATAGACGGGTTTATTCGCAATAAAGGTAAAATCATGATAAAGCTTATAATCAAACTCCGCATAATCTTTTGCTGTATCTTGTAGTTGATCTAAATCCTTTAAAAGCAAGGTAGATGCTTGATGATCTGTCTTAATTGCCTCTGGAATAAAATATTCCCCCATCCTCGTTCTCAAGGAAACGACATTGGAGATAATGGTAGGTGTAATTGATGTATCTAGGCTAATTAGCGTATGAATAATATTCGGACCTGCGGTTTCCCAGATATTATTGACTCTTGTTGGTTTACCATGCTGAATACTGACCCACCCATCACGAGCAAGCCGTTGTAAGACTTCCCTAAGCGTTGTTCTTGTCACACCGATAATATCCGCTAGCTCACGTTCAGCAGGGAGATCAGAACCCGCAGGGAAATGATGGCTCCAAATACTTTTTACGATATATTCTTCAGCAAGGGCTGCTGGACTCTGGGCTTTTAAAATGTTTGATTGATTCATTGATTTATCTCAAAAAATGAAGAAATACTTCAAATAAATAATAAAAAGTGTGATTTACTTATCAGAAATGATATTACCTTCCACATTAAGGACTCTTTAGGTATTATCGTTTAATCCAAACTAGATTACAATCCACAATCATTTTTTCCTTACTTAAGTTTAGTATTATGAATAATGTTGATGCTTTTTATAAAAATTTTCTAGGCAATGCACCTGAATGGTATAAGGTTTGCATTATTGGCTTTCTCATCATTAACCCGCTACTGTACTTTTTTATTAGTCCTTTCGTTGCTGGATGGGCTTTAGTTGCGGAATTTATTTTTACCTTAGCAATGGCGCTAAAGTGCTACCCACTTCAACCTGGTGGTCTTTTAGCAATTGAAGCTGTCGCAATCGGTATGACAAGTGCAGACCATGTAAAAAAAGAAATTATTGCGAATTTTGAAGTGGTTTTACTTTTAATCTTCATGGTCGCAGGTATTTATTTTATGAAACGTCTGCTACTTTATGCATTCACTAAGCTGTTGATTTCCATCCATTCTAAAAAAATACTCGCCCTCACCTTCTGTTTAAGTGCAGCATTTCTTTCTGCATTCCTTGATGCTTTAACCGTAATTGCGGTAATTATTAGCGTTGGGATGGGGTTTTATAAAGTTTATCATAAAGTCGCATCTGGCGGCCTTTTAGACGATGATGAGTCCGATGATGCTTCCAATGATAAATTAATTACGAACAAACAAATTTTAGAACAATTCCGCGGTTTCTTACGTAGTTTATTAATGCACGCAGGCGTAGGTAGTGCATTAGGCGGTGTAATGACGATGGTAGGAGAGCCACAAAACTTAATCATTGCTGCTCAAGCAAACTGGGGATTCGGTGAATTCTTCTTACGCGTTGCTCCCATCAGTATTATTGTTTTAGTGTGTGGTACATTAACCTGCTATTTTCTTGAGAAATATCGTTTGTTTGGCTACGGAGACAGATTACCAAGAAAAGTTTGGGTCGTACTTGCACACTATAATTTACGTAAAGAACAAGAAATGACTAAACAAGATAGAATGAAATTAGTCATTCAAGCGATAACTGGAGTTTGGTTGATTATCGGTCTAGCTCTCCACTTAGCAGATGTTGGTTTAATCGGTTTATCTGTTATTATTCTATGTACCGCATTTTGTGGTGTAACCGATGAACACGCATTAGGTCGTGCTTTCCAAGAGTCATTACCTTTTACTGCATTACTCGTCGTTTTCTTCTCTATTGTTGCGGTAATTGTAGACTTAAAACTGTTTGATCCAATTATTCAATTTGTACTTTCTTCAGAACCAAGTTCTCAGCTTGCTCTGTTTTATACCTTTAATGGCTTACTTTCTACGATATCCGACAATGTATTTGTGGGAACCGTTTATATTAATGAAGCAAAATCTGCACTTGAAGCAAATGTCATTAGCCGTGAACAATTTGACTTAATTGCTGTCGCAATTAATACAGGAACAAACTTGCCATCAGTTGCAACGCCAAATGGACAAGCTGCATTTTTATTCCTATTAACATCAGCAATTGCGCCATTAATTCGATTATCCTATGGACGAATGGTTTATATGGCATTACCATACACCATTGTCCTCTCTTTAGTAGGTTTCCTTTCATTAGAATTCTTACTACCTCCATTAACCGAATTAATGACAAGTTGGGGATGGTTAATCACTCGCTAATTAAGGAACATTATGTTTAATTATTTCAAAGCGCTTTCTCTTAGCCGTGGAGCTTGGTTACTACTGACAGCAAGTTGTGCGGCACTTGAGGCAACAGCTCTTTATTTCCAACACGGCATGGGATTAAATCCTTGTGTAATGTGTATTTATGAACGTTTAGCTTTATTTGCTATCTTAATTGCAGGAGCTATAGGAGCTTTAGCACCTCGTAATGCATTTGTTCGTTGGATTGCTTTGCTTATTGGACTTTTCGGTTCAATAAAAGGATTAAGCCTTGCGTTAAAACATACAGATTACCAGCTTAATCCAGCGCCTTGGAATCAATGTTCCCCTTTTGTTGAGTTCCCAGAGACCTTGCCACTAAATAAGTGGTTCCCAAATATATTTGAAGCAACTGCGGGAGGCGATTGTGCAAAAATTGTTTGGAAATTCCTAGACTTATCGATGCCACAATGGCTTATTGCGGTCTTTGCAGTCTATCTTGCTATTTTTGTCTTAATCATATTAAGTCAATTTAAGCGTAACCCTAAAACAAATCGCAACTTATTTCGCTAAATAAGGAGGAAATATGGAAACCGAACATAAAAGCTTTTTCCGTAAACTCTTAGATAAATATAACGATCTCTGTAAAGATCTTGGTGTGGATCAAGGTGCGTGCCGTGGTTGTGTGCCTGTGGTGAAATTTGATCCTGAGAAAGATGATAAAACGGAAAAACAAGCGGGTAGATCCGAATAAAATGTTGCAAAAGCTGAAAGAAATTTCAGCTTTTTTGTTTCCTTCATTCTTCCTTATCACTAGGCATTTCTGCCCTTTTCCGCTACAATCCCCATAATTTTTTGCTATATTTTAGAGAGATTTAGAATGTCAAATCCAAAAAGAAAAATACTGGTAACCTGTGCTTTGCCTTATGCTAACGGAGCGATCCATTTAGGACATATGCTTGAACATATTCAAGCGGATATTTGGGTGCGTTTTCAGCGTATGCGTGGCAACGAAATTCACTTTGTCTGTGCTGATGACGCTCACGGCACGCCGATTATGTTGAATGCGGATAAACTCGGCATTACCCCTGAACAGTTAATCGAAAAGGCTAAAGCTGATCACATTGCGGATTTTGCTGGCTTTAATATCAGTTTCGATAACTATCATTCCACCCACAGCGAAGAAAACCGTGAATACACTTCCGCCATCTATAAAAAATTAAAAGCGAATGGTTTTATCAAAAGCAAGGTGATCTCGCAGTTGTTCGATCCTGAAAAAAATATGTTCTTACCTGATCGCTTTGTGAAAGGCACTTGCCCGAAATGTAAAGCGGAAGATCAGTACGGCGATAACTGTGAAGTCTGTGCTTCTACTTATAGCCCGATGGATTTAATCAATCCACGTTCAGTAGTGTCAGGCTCTACCCCTGTGGTAAAACAGTCGGAACACTTTTTCTTTGACCTGCCTAGTTTTGAAGGAATGTTGAAAGCGTGGACACGCTCTGGCTCGCTTCAACCTGAAATTGCTAATAAAATGCAAGAGTGGTTTGAGAGCGGTTTACAGCAATGGGACATCAGCCGTGATGCACCTTACTTTGGCTTTGAAATTCCAGATAGCGAAAACAAATTCTTCTATGTTTGGCTTGATGCCCCTATCGGCTATATGGCTTCGTTTAAAAATCTTTGCGACCGCACGGGCTTGAGCTTTGATGATTTCTGGAAAAAAGAGAGTGATGCTGAGTTATATCACTTTATCGGTAAAGACATTGTTTACTTCCACAGTCTATTCTGGCCTGCGATGTTAGAAGGAAGCGAATACCGCAAACCGACGAACGTCTTTGCACACGGTTATGTGACGGTGGACGGACAAAAAATGTCAAAATCCCGTGGTACTTTCATTCAAGCCAGCACTTATTTAAAACATATCGATCCTGAATGTTTGCGTTATTACTATGCGGCGAAATTGAATGATCGCATTGAAGATCTTGATTTCAATTTAGAAGATTTTGTACAACGAGTAAACAGCGACATCGTCAATAAGTTAGTTAATTTAGCTTCTCGTACCGCAGGTTTCATCACAAAACGCTTTGAAGGTAAGTTGGCTTCAACATTAGAAAACCAAGCACTTTTTGATGAATTTGTTGCACAATCGGAACAGATCGCCACTTATTTTGAAACGCGTGAATACAACAAAGCGATCCGTGAAATTATGGCATTAACGGATAAAGCCAATAAATACATTGACGACAAAGCCCCTTGGGTAATTGCCAAAGAAGAAGGCAAAGATACCGAATTACAAGCGGTCTGTTCAATGGGCTTAGAGCTATTCCGTGTATTAATGAGCTATCTCAAACCAGTATTACCAAAACTCGCAGAACGTGCCGAAGCCTTTTTACAAACGGAACTGCGTTGGGACAACATCAGTTCGCCACTATTTGCCCATAGCATTGCACCGTTTAAATCGCTCTTCTCTCGCTTAGAGAAAAAACAGATTGATGCTGTGATTGAAGAAACCAAAGCACTTTTCGCCGAAAGCGTAAAAGCAGAAACTGCAAAAAAAGGAAAAGAAATGACCGCTTGTGAAACCAAAGTTGAACCAATTGCCCCTGAAATCACCATTGACGACTTCGCAAAACTCGATCTGCGTGTAGCAAAAGTATTGAAATGTGAAGCTGTGCCTAAATCGGATAAATTATTACGTTTTGAACTCGATTTAGGCGATCATACTCGCCAAGTCTTCTCTGGTATCAAAGCGGCGTACAGCCAACCTGAAGAGCTTGAAGGCAGATTTGTGATTATGATTGCCAACCTTGCCCCACGCAAAATGTCGTTTGGTATGTCGGAAGGAATGATTTTATCTGCTGGCACAGGCGGTGCAGATCTCTACTTGCTCTCTGCCGATAGCGGCGTGACGGCTGGTATGCAGGTGAAATAAATTTACTCAGGGTGGGATTTTTCACCCTGTCTTAACTCAATAATAAGGACAACAAATGATCCAACAAACTCTCGCCATTATTAAACCTGATGCGACTAAACGTCATCTTATCGGTGAAATTTTAAGTTATATGGAAAAAAATGGCTTAGCGATCAAAGCGTTAAAAATGCTTCACTTAACCAAAGAACAAGCGGAAGGTTTTTATGCAGAACATCAAGGCAAAGATTTTTTTGATCCGCTCGTGGCATTTATGATTTCTGAGCCTATCGTTGTGGCGGTGTTAGAAGGCGAAAATGCCGTGGAAAACTACCGCTTGTTGATGGGAGCAACCAAACCTGAAGAACGCAAACTAGGCACTATTCGTAAAATGTTTGGTTTAAGCCATCGTGAAAACTCAGTTCACGGCTCAGACTCTGAAACATCCGCAAAACGTGAAATTGCGTATTTCTTTACGCCGAGTGAGATTGTGTAAAATGGTAAACGTAGTATAAATATACAACGAAACCTATTTAAAGTGTCGTAGGGGTGGGGTTTATCCCCACCCGTTTACATTTAGCGGGCGGGGATAAACCCCGCCCCTACGAAAAATGTGCATTTCAACAACTTATGTCCCTTTTTGTGATCTAGCTCACAAAAAGGGATTTTTTATTTTGCTTTCCCTTAAATTGCTAGATCGGTTTAGCAAAAAATAGAGTACAATTCTTATAATTATTTTATCTTTTAAATTAAATTTATAAGGAGTTTCAATGCTCAACTTATCTGCACAAAATATCCGTTTAAACGGCTCGGCAAGCAATAAAGAAGAAGCTATTCGCTTGGTTGCAAGTGGCTTAGTTGCCAACGGCAATGTTGTTGAAGGCTATGAGGTCGGAATGCTTACTCGTGAAACGCAAACATCAACCTATTTAGGCAATGGTATTGCGATCCCTCACGGCACTTTAGACACTCGTGATTTAGTCAAAAACACTGGGGTACAAGTTTATCAATTCCCACAAGGGATCGAATGGGGAGAAGGCAATACCGCTTATGTTGTGATTGGGATTGCGGCAAAATCCGATGAACATTTAACCCTACTTCGTCAATTAACCACAGTACTAGGCGATGAAGCCGTGGCGGAAAAATTGGCGAAAACACAAAATCTTGATGAATTCGTGGCGTTATTAAGCGGTAAACGTAACGAACCTATTACTTCAGCCGAGCTGATCTCTTTAGACATTGATACATCTAGTCTTATTACCCTTTCTGCGATTAACGCAGCCAAATTGCAAGAAAAAGGTTATGTTAATCAAACCTTTATTAGCGATGTTGTAGCAAATCAGCCCCTAGCGTTAGGCAACAATGTTTTCGTAGCGGACAGTAGCAAAGGTAACTTATTAAATGGTATAGCAGTCGCCCGTAACAAAGATGGCAAAACCCTTTTAACTGTTTCTGCAACGGACGATAGCTTGCAAACTGAATTAGCCAAATTACTGAATATTACTACTCGCCAGCAGTTAATGATTGCTCCAGCAGATCGTATTTTGGCGATTTTCGGTCAATCCGTAGCAGAAGCTGTTCCAGCACCGACACAAGCGGTGACTTCTGCTGAAAATTTTGCAAATGCAGATCAGGTTATCGGCACCTTCACTGTCCGCAATGAACACGGCTTACACGCTCGTCCTTGTGCAGTACTTGTGCAAACATTAAAACCATTTGAAGCTAAAGTTACCGTGGTTAATCTTGATCGCCAAGCAGAACCTGTGAATGCGAAAAGTACAATGCGAGTGGTTGCTCTTGGTGCTGCAAAAGGTCATCGTTTACGCTTTGTTGCTGAAGGAAACGATGCTCTTCAAGCTATTCAAGCACTACAACAAGCTTTCGTTTCTGGATTAGGCGAAGGTGCAAGTTTTGTACCTGCAGTTGAAGATACGATTGAAGCAACAGGAAATAGTGTCGCGGCGAAAGTGGCAGAAGTGGCTCAAGAAGTTGCACAAGCGGTCACATCTAGCGAAAATATTGCAAATGCAGGGGAACTTGAAGCGACATTCACCATTCGCAACGAACACGGCTTACACGCGCGTCCAAGTGCAATGTTAGTCAATGAAGTGAAAAAATATAACGCTACTGTCCAAGTGCAAAACCTTGACCGTGATAGCCAGTTAGTTAGTGCGAAAAGTTTGATGAAAATTGTGGCATTAGGCGTGCAAAAAGGACACCGCTTACGCTTTGTGGCAACAGGCGAAGAAGCACAGCAAGCCCTAGACGGTATCGGCAAAGCGATTGAAGCTGGCTTAGGTGAATAGGGGGGGCAAATGGCACAACAATTACGCATTGCAACAGTAACCCTAAACCCTGCCTTTGACTTAGTTGGGCGTTTGAAACGCATTGAAATCGGTGAAGTAAATACGGTTGAAACCCTTGGGCTGTACCCAGCAGGAAAAGGGATTAACGTGGCGAAAGTCCTTGCGGATTTAGGTACAAACCTGACGGTAACTGGCTTTTTAGGCGAAGAAAATCAAGGGGATTTTGTTCAAGCCTTTCAACAAAATGGTTTGGTCGATCAGTTTTATCGCATTGCAGGTAAAACCCGTATTAACGTCAAAATTACCGAAACAGAAGCCGATGTAACGGATCTGAATTTTTTAGGTTTTGAAATCTGTACAAATGATTGGCGTAAATTCACCGCACTTTCACAGCAATGGCATACGCAGTTTGATTTAGTGGCAATTTGCGGTTCGCTACCGCGTGGGGTGACGGCAGAACAGTTCGCCGACTGGTTGAAATCTTTGCACGATCAAGGGTTGAAAGTGGTGTTAGATACCAGTAACCAAGCATTAACTGCAGGCTTGAAAGCAAATCCGTGGTTAGTAAAACCAAACCGCCGTGAGTTAGAAGTTTGGGCGAACCGACCGCTTGAAACCTTAGATGCGGTGATTGAAGCAGCACAAGAGCTACGCACTCAAGGCATTGAAAACGTCATTATCTCAATGGGCGAAAAAGGTTCGGTGTGGATCAATAACGAAGGGGTACTTCAAGCTCAACCACCACGTTGTGAAAATGTGGTAAGCACCGTAGGGGCTGGCGACTCAATGGTTGCAGGGCTTATCTATGGTTTCTCACAAGGTTGGGATAAAGCGAAAACCCTTGCCTTTGCCAGTGCGACATCTGCTTTAGCGGTTTCCCAAAGTAATGTGGGCGTAAGCGATAAAACAGCGTTGGAAGGGATTTTGGCACAGGTTAAATTGACTGAACTTTAATTACACCAAGGTAGGGACACACTGCGTGTGTCCGTTATTTATATTTTTTGCGGACACACGCAGTGTGTCCCTACATTTGGGAAAACAGATTTTTTAAACATTGATAGGAATAAAATATGAATATTTCATTTATTTTCCCAGCACAACTCGGTAAAGCAAGAGCATTTCTTGTAAATGAAGTGCTAACGGCAACAGCAAAACAGCAAGGGCATTCTGTAGTCAATGCAGAACAAGCGGATTTTGTAGTGTTATTTGATGAGCAAGTGCCTGCGAATGTTGTCGGTAAACAAGGGGCAGTGGTTAGCCTTGAGCAAGCCTTTGCTCAACCAGAAGCGACACTCACGCAAGCGGTCAATTCTGCTCAAACTTTTGCAAATGCAACGCAAGCGGCGGTGTCAAACTCTGGCGTAAAAAATATCGTTGCGGTAACCGCTTGTCCGACAGGGGTTGCACATACCTTTATGTCTGCGGAAGCCATTGAAAACTATGCGAAAGCACAAGGCTGGAATGTGAAAGTAGAAACCCGTGGGCAAGTGGGTGCTGGCAATCCGATTTCAGCGGAAGAAGTAGCAGCAGCAGATTTAGTCTTTGTTGCGGCGGATATTGACGTGGATTTAAGCAAATTCCAAGGTAAGCTGATGTACCGCACTTCAACAGGTTTAGCGTTGAAGAAAACCGCTCAAGAGTTTGAAAAAGCCTTCCAACAAGCGACTGTTTATCAAGGCGGTTCTGCGGCAACTGCGAAAGGCGAAGAAACGACTGGCGAGAAGAAAGGTATCTATAAACACTTGATGACGGGCGTGTCGCATATGTTACCGTTCGTGGTTGCAGGTGGTTTATTAATCGCTATTTCATTTATGTTCGGTATTGAAGCCTTTAAAGATCCGAATATCGCAGGCGGTTTACCAAAAGCGTTAATGGATATTGGTGGTGGTGCCGCATTCCACTTAATGATTGCCGTCTTTGCTGGTTATGTTGCCTACTCGATTGCTGACCGTCCGGGTTTAACTGCAGGTTTTGTCGGCGGTATGTTAGCAACAACAGCAGGTGCAGGGATTTTAGGCGGTATTATTGCTGGTTTCCTTGCAGGTTATGTAGTGAAATTCTTAAATGATAACATCAAGTTACCGGCAAGTTTAACCTCGTTAAAACCGATCTTAATCCTACCGCTCTTAGGCTCTGCGATTGTCGGTCTTGCAATGGTTTATGTGATTAACCCACCTGTTGCCAGCATTATGGAAGCCTTATCTAGCTGGTTAAAATCAATGGGCGAAGTAAACGCTATCGTATTAGGTACCGTGCTAGGTACGATGATGTGTACCGATATGGGCGGTCCGGTAAACAAAGCGGCTTACACTTTCTCAGTGGGTATGTTAGCTTCAGACGTAAACACCCCGATGGCAGCGGCAATGGCGGCAGGTATGGTTCCACCTATCGGTATGGCGATTGCGACTTGGATTGCCCGCAACAAATTTACCGTAAACCAACGTGATGCAGGCAAAGCCTCTTTCGTACTTGGCTTATGCTTTATCTCTGAAGGTGCGTTACCGTTTGTAGCAGCAGACCCTGTGCGTGTGATTGCAACTTCTATCTTAGGCGGTGCAACGGCAGGTGCAATTTCTCTTGGTTTAGGTATCACATTACAAGCCCCTCACGGCGGTTTATTCGTGATCCCATTTGTTTCACAACCGTTGATGTACTTGGCAGCCATTGCGATTGGTTCTGCGGTGACAGGTGTGACTTATGCGGTGATTAAGCCTAAAGCTGAATAATAGATAGCGATTTATAATTGAGAAACACGGAACAGGAAACTTTCCGTGTTTTTTTATTTTGAGAAAAGCGTATAATTTGCCACGAATTTCCGATTAAATAAGGATAACCCAATGAATCATCTATCAAATGCAAATACCGCACTCACGCTTTATGCTCAAGCTATTTCCCGTCTGAATCAAAATTTATCTGATAATTTTAATCAAGCCGTTGAAATGATCTTACATTGCGAAGGGCGTGTTGTTGTTGCTGGCATAGGGAAATCAGGCTTAGTTGGTAAGAAAATGGTAGCAACCTTTGCCTCAACAGGCACACCAAGTTTCTTTTTACACCCAACAGAAGCATTTCATGGCGATTTAGGGATGCTAAAACCCATTGATGTGGTTATTTTGATTTCTTATAGCGGTGAAACTGACGATGTCAATAAATTAATCCCAAGCCTAAAAAATTTTGGTAATGAAATTATTGCAATGACTGGAAATCCACAATCGACTCTTGGTCGTCATGCTGATATTACCTTAGATATTAGTATTGAACGTGAAGCTTGTCCGAATAATCTTGCGCCCACAACATCTAGCTTAATTACGATGGCTCTTGGCGATGCTTTAGCGATTGCGTTAATTAAAGCCAGAGATTTTAAAGCGGAAGATTTCGCACGATTCCACCCTGGTGGAAGTTTAGGTCGCAAATTGCTTTGCCGTGTTCGTGATGTGATGCAACGTAAATTGCCGATCACTCACCTATCCGCTTCGTTTAGTGATTGCTTACATGTGATGAATGAAGGCAGAATGGGTGTAGCGATTGTGATGCAACAAGATGAATTACAAGGCATTATTACTGATGGAGATATTCGTCGAACCCTAGCTAAATTTGGAGCTGATAGTTTAAATAAAACAGCTCAGGATATTATGACTCGGAATCCAAAAACTATTTTAGATAGCACCTTCCTCGCACATGCAGAAGAGTTGATGAAAGAAAAACATATCCACTCATTAATTGCCGTAACAGAAGACGGTAAAGTCTCGGGCATCGTGGAGTTTGCAAGTTAATGGCAAAATCAAATCATATTACTCGTGAAGGCTGGCAAGCCTTAGACCAAGAGCTTAAATACCTTTGGAAAGATGAACGTCCTAAAGTCACTCAAGCGGTATCTGATGCAGCAGCACTTGGCGATCGGAGCGAAAATGCCGAATATATTTATGGCAAACGCCGTTTACGTGAAATCGATCGCCGAGTTCGCTTTTTGTCTAAACGGTTAGAAGTATTACAAATTGTCGATTATCATCCAAACCAAGAAGGTAAAGTTTTTTTCGGTGCTTGGGTAGAATTGGAAAATGAAGAAGGTGAAATTAAGCAATATCGGATTGTCGGTTGTGATGAATTTGATCCATCGAAACAGTGGATTTCGATTGATTCTCCCGTTGCTCGAGCATTAATTGGCAAACAAGTTGATGATGAAATTCAAGTTGAAACCCCAATGGGAAAAGTGACACTTTATATTAATAGAATCTGGTATAAATAAGCAATTAGTTGCCTTATAAATGAAAAAATCCGCCACTTACTTAACCTAAGTGGCGGATTTTTTATCTAATTATGCTTTAGCTTGAGCACGCTTACCAAGAATCACAGTCACCACAAAAGCAATTAAAGCTGAAATTGCCATGCCAACAGTATACATTGCAAGGCTTTCAGGTTTAATTGATGGAAGACCTGGTAAACCTGCCGCACCTAATGCGATCGCTTTTACATTAAAGAATGCGATAAATGCACTTGCCGTACCTGATGCAATCATTGCAGCAATAAATGGATAACGGTAACGTAAGTTCACACCAAACATTGCTGGTTCAGTAATACCTAATAATGCTGAAATACCTGATGGAACAGCAATACCACGTACTTTTGCATCTTTCATCACGAATGCTGCACCTAAACACGCTGCACCTTGAGCAATGTTAGACATTGCAGCGATAGGGAAGATAAATGTACCGCCAGTGTTTGCCACTTCAGCTAATAATTGTGTTTCTACCGCAATAAAGGTTTGGTGCATACCTGTGATAACGATTGGTGCGTAGAATGTACCGAAGATCGCACCGCCTACAAAGCCTAAGCTGTCGTATAACCAAGTTAAACCTGCAGAGATTAATGAACCAGCTTCACGACCTAATGGACCAATGATAGTGAATGCTAAGAAACCTGCAATGAATAATGAGAATAACGGCGTGATTAAGTTATCTAAGAATGAAGGAACAACTTTGCGGAAGCCTTTCTCTAAAGTTGCTAATACCCATGCAGAAACTAAGGTTGGGATAACCGTTCCTTGATAACCTACTTTCTCAATTTCTAAACCAAGAACGTTCCAATATTGAATATTGCCTTTCGCAAGGGTTAAAGCATAGTTCCAACCATCAGCTAATGCAGGGTGAACTAATAACATACCCAGTGCTGCCCCTAAGAATGGGTTTCCGCCGAATTTACGAGTAGCAGAGAAACCTAAAAGAACTGGCAAGAACACGAATGGTGCATTTGCGAAGGTGTTCATTAGATCAACCAAATCCGCAATACCAGGATACATATCAACAACATTCAAACCTTCTGCAAAGAAGCCTTTTGCAGTAAGCATTGAGTGGATACCCATTAACAAACCGCCTGCGACGATAGCTGGAATGATTGGAACGAAAATGTCTGCTAAGCCTTTGACTAAACTTTGTAAAAGCCCTTGCTTGTCTGCTCCCGCACTTGCAACTTCCGCAGTGCTCATATCACCAATACCTAACACTTTAGTTAACTCTGCGTGAACTTTATTTACTGTGCCAGAACCAAAAATAATTTGGTATTGACCAGCAACAGAGAACTGACCTTTAACGCCTTCAATGTTCTCAATGCCTTCTTTATCAATTAAAGATTCATCTTTAACCACCATACGTAAACGAGTTGCACAGTGTGCTGCTGCAGAGATGTTATCTTTGCCCCCGAGTTTATCAATCACTTGTTGAGCGATTTGAGGAAAGTTCATGGTTACCACCTATTTTTATGTGAGAATATCAAAATTTAAGCGGCGATATTCTAACTAAAACGGTTTAGCTAAAAAAGCAAAATATGCTAAAACGTTTTAGTTTTGTAATACAGATCACATTTTTAGCAAAGTTTAGCTAAATTCACATCAAAAAAATTTGAATTTTGGTAAAAAATAGAAAAAATCTACCCGCTTGTAGTGTTCTAACATTAAAAATTCACTAGAGTTTGATCTAGATAAAAGTCACCTCTTCTTAAACTCACACCAAATAGATAAAATTCTGACAGTTTTTTAATTTTAATGAGGTTTATATGCTGTACTTTGAGTTCTTGCTCTTATTAGCTTTTTTATATGCGGGAAGCCGTTTTGGTGGTATCGGTCTAGGGGTTGTCTCTGGGATTGGTTTAGCCGTTGAAGTCTTTATTTTACGCATGCCTTTAGGTAAAGCACCTATTGATGTTATGCTCATTATCCTTGCGGTTGTCACCTGTGCATCTATTTTAGAGGCTGCAGGTGGCTTAAAATTTATGCTACAAGTTGCTGAGAAAATTTTACGGAAAAATCCAAAACGAGTCACTCTACTTGGACCATTAGTCACTTATACTTTGACATTCATGTTAGGTACTGGTCACTCCGTATATTCTGTAATGCCAATTATTGCAGATGTTGCATTAAAAAATGGTATTCGTCCTGAACGACCTATGGCGGCAGCCTCTGTTGCCTCTCAGCTTGCCATCACTTCAAGCCCACTCTCCGCCGCAGTAGTATTCTATCTAGCTCAAATTACTCAGCTACCAGGCTTTGAGCATGTAACGCTATTAAGTATTATCGGTGTTACTGTTCCTGCAACTTTTGCTGGTACTATCGCACTTTCTTTATATAGCTTACGTCGTGGTAAAGAATTAGAAAATGATCCAGAGTATCAACGTCGTTTACAAGATCCAATTTGGCGTGAACGTATTCTAAGTACAACAAGTACAACATTGAACGAAGCACTTCCAGCAGGAGCAAAAAAAGCAGTTTTATTATTCTTACTTTCTTTAGTTGTGATTGTTATTATTGCGATGTTCCCTGAAATTCGTACGATTGGAACGGGTGAAAAAGTTAAACCAATTTCAATGTCATTAATCATCCAAATGATGATGCTCTGCTTTGGTGGTATTATTCTTCTTGCAACAAAAACTAATCCACAAACAGTGCCAAATGGTGTGGTATTTAAATCAGGTATGGTTGCAGCGATTGCTATCTTCGGTATTGCGTGGATGAGCGACACATACTTCCAATATGCAATGCCACAATTTAAGGCAGGTATCACTGAAATGGTTGAGACATACCCTTGGACTTTTGCATTAGCTCTTTTCGCAGTATCTGTGGTGATCAACAGCCAAGCAGCAACCGCCGTAATGATGTTACCTGTTGGTATCGGCTTAGGTTTACCAGCACCATTATTAGTCGGTTTAATGCCAGCAACTTATGCTTACTTCTTCATTCCTAACTATCCGTCAGATATTGCGACAGTAAACTTTGACGTAACAGGTACAACAAAAATTGGTAAATATTACTTCAACCACAGCTTTATGGCACCGGGCTTGATTGGTGTGCTTGTTGCTTGCTGTGTTGGTGTAGCGATTGCTAATATCATTATTTAGTTATTTTATTCATTACAATAAAATAAGCTAAGATCTAATGTGCCTTACTTAGTTAGGAATACCTAAGCTAAGTAAGGCGCAAATTTTATGTCGGAACTAACCGCTTGTGAATTAAACAGACACCCCAACAATTTTACCAATAATCCCTGTAATGCCCATTGCTATTACACCCCAGATAACAATACGGGAAATTGCAGGTAACACAGGTGCACCACCGAGCTTGGCAGAAATAAACCCCAATGATGCTAATCCAACAAGTGTTGAAATAATCAAAGCGACTAAAAGTATATTCATTGGTAGCAATAAAATCACAAGAAGAGGAATTGCAGCACCTACTGCAAAAGCAGCAGCTGACGAGAATGCTGCTTGAAGTGGATTAGCAAAAGATTCTTCTGAAATCCCAATTTCATCTCGCATATGTGCATCAAGTGCATTGTGTGCGGTTAACTGTTTGGCGACTTCCATGGAGAGCTCTGGTGTCAATCCTCGAGCTTGATAAATATTTGCTAACTCTTGTAATTCTTCATCTGGATGAATTTCTAACTCTCTTTTTTCCATTTCCATGTCTGCTTTTTCTGTATCCGCTTGACTAGATACCGAAACATATTCTCCCGCAGCCATAGAAATAGCACCGCCGACTAAGGCAGAGACCCCAGTGAGAAGTAAGGTATTAAATTCTGGTTGCGCTGCAACCATACCTGTCATTAAGCTTGCTGTTGAAATCAAGCCATCATTCGCACCAAGTACTCCGGCACGTAACCAATTACTACGGTGGCTTAAATGATGTTCTCCATGTTTAATCTTCATAATAGATCCCGATAAAAAAAGGCGACCGAATAGTCGCCTTGCATTTTACAATAGAAGAGAAATTATGCGTAATACATTTCAAATTCCACTGGGTGTGGAGTCATGTTTAAACGCTCAACTTCTTTACGTTTCATTGAAATATAAGCATCAATGAAATCTTTACTGAATACGCCGCCTTGAGTTAAGAATTCATAGTCTTTTTCCAAATTATCTAACGCTTCGCCTAGTGAGCTTGATACTGCTGGAATTTCTTTTAACTCTTCAGGTGGTAAATCATATAAGTTTTTATCCATTGCATCGCCTGGGTGGATTTTATTGATCACACCATCAAGACCTGCCATTAATAATGCCGCAAAGCATAAGTATGGGTTAGCAAGTGGATCTGGGAAGCGTGCTTCAACGCGGGTTGCTTTCGGGCTTGTTACCGCAGGAATACGGATTGACGCTGAACGGTTACTTGCCGAATAGGCTAATAATACAGGCGCTTCAAAACCTGGTACTAAACGTTTATAGGAGTTTGTGCTTGGGTTTGTGAACGCATTTAATGCTTTAGCATGTTTGATGATACCCCCAATGTAATACAATGCTGTTTCAGACAAACCAGCATATTTGTCGCCCATAAAGACGTTTTTACCATCTTTGCTTAATGACATATTACAGTGCATACCTGAGCCGTTGTCACCTGCAAATGGTTTTGGCATAAAGCACGCTGTTTTACCATGTTCAAGTGCGACGTTTTGTACCACATATTTATAGATTTGGGTTTCATCTGCTTTTAGCGTTAAGCTATTAAAACGTGTTGCAATTTCATTTTGACCTGCGGTTGCAACTTCATGGTGATGTGCTTCAACAACTAGTCCTAACTCTTCTAAAATTAAACACATTTCAGAGCGAATATCGTGCGCGGTATCAATAGGCGCAACGGCACAGTAACCGCCTTTTTTCAACGGACGATAAGCTGTATTGCCATCTTCATATTTACGGTTAGTGTTCCATGCTGCTTCAATATCATCAATGTGATAAGACACATTATTCATGTCAGTGCTGAAACGCACATCATCGAATAAGAAGAACTCAGGTTCTGGACCGAACATTACACTGTCTGCAACACCTGTTGATTTTAAATAGTTTTCAGCACGAGTTGCGATAGAACGAGGATCACGATCATAACTTTGCATTGTATTTGGATCATAGATGCTACAACGTAAAGTTAATGTAGGAATACGTGCGAAAGGATCTACCGCTGCTGTTTCAGGAATTGGCATCAATAGCATATCTGCTTTATTGATCGCTTTCCAACCTTCAACAGATGATCCGTCAAACATTTTACCTTCTTCAAAAAGGTCTTCTAAATCATCCGCAACAAGCGATACAGGTAATGAAACACCATGTTCTTTACCTTTAATATCGGTAAATTTCAATAAAACGAATTTGATGTCGTTTTCACGAATCAGTTTTGCTACATGAGCAATTGCATTTGCATTAGACATAAGGGTAATCCTCTTTGAAATAGTTATTAAAAATAGAAAATTGTCTTAGACGCTTTTAAAATACCATAAGAAAAAGAAATATCAATAAAAAAAATTAATTTTTGTTATTAGTTTTTTTAATGATTAATTTTAACAAATAATGAGATGGACTCTAAATGCGCCGTATGGGGAAACATATCAATCATCGCTGATTTTTCTAGTCGATAACCTTGTGTAATCAATTTTTCAGCATCTCGAACAAGCGTCGCTGGATTACAGGATACATAGACAATCTTTTCAGCATTTAATTCACTTAAGTATTCTAAAATAAAATAAGCACCCTGACGAGCAGGATCTAACAATACTTTATTAAAATGTGCTTTTGCCCAAGGTTGCTCTACAAAAGGTTTATCTAGATCCGTTTGGTAGAACTTCGCATTGCTAATTTGATTTGTTTGAGCATTCTGTTTGGCTTGCACAACCATCGGCTCAACCCCTTCTATGCCAACCACTTCTTCAACAAGCGGTGCGATAGGCAAGGTAAAATTCCCCATTCCACAGAAGAGATCAAGCACACGATCCGTCGGTTGCAGATCTAGCCACGCTATCGCTTTGTTCACCATTTGCTTGTTCATTTCTCGGTTGATTTGAATAAAATCACGGATCGAAAAATGAAGCGTTAAGCCGTTAATTTGATAATACGGAGCTTCACCACGCCACTGGCTAATCTGATCTTTATCCGTCATCACGAATAACAAAAGATTTTCTTGCTCTGCAAAGCGTTGTAATTTATCGCTGTCTTGTAAGTGAAGTTCGCCGATATGGCGTAACAGCAACGCAACCCCATTATCCGCCTGAACCAGCTCGATATGCCCTAGCTGTTTTTTATTTTTCCAACTGGTAAAAAGTTGCTGTAATTTGGGTAAGAGGGCATTAAGTTCTGGCTCAAGAATGTCGCAGTGAGTTAAGGGAATAATCTCTTGTGTATTGGCTTGTCGAAAGCCGACCACTAACACATTCTTTTGAATCGCCATACTCAGTTTTGCTCTACGGCGAT
This sequence comes from Actinobacillus indolicus, assembly GCF_901764975.1. Classification (GTDB taxonomy): domain Bacteria; phylum Pseudomonadota; class Gammaproteobacteria; order Enterobacterales; family Pasteurellaceae; genus Glaesserella; species Glaesserella indolica_B. Next base: position 86,172 of record NZ_CABFKH010000009.1, read on the forward strand.
AGTTTGTACCCTGCCCGACCAGCATTGGTTCAAATGTGATAGGTTCTGCTTGAAGTTTCTGTAAACGCTTAAAAAGCGTTTGTTGCTTCGTTTCTCGCTGTAAAGCCAGTGGAATGTGTTGCATTTGGCAACCTCCACATTGGCTATAGATTGAACAAAATGGCGTTTGGCGATCTGCTGATTTTTGTAAAAATCGTACCGCTGTCGCTCGTCCATATTGACGTTTATCTTCAATAATCTTGGCTTCCACCTTTTCATTCGGCAACGCATTTTCAATAAACCACGTTTTACCATTCACTTTCGCTACGCCTAATCCTTGATAGTCTAAAGATTGGATATGAAATGTCTGTAAAGCGGTCGGTTTTGTGGATTTTTTTGCAGAATTGTCAGAATAAAAAAGTGCCATTTGAATAAGGTTTAAACAAAAAGAATTATCCGCTATTATAGCCTAAACCGTGACTAAGGAGGAAAATAAAATGGATTCAGCTTGGACATCACGCTTTCTAACAGACAAACAACGCGAACAAGATCACCGTTCCCCTTTCCAACGAGATCGGGGGCGTATTTTACACTCAGAAGCCTTTCGCTGTTTACAAGCCAAAACACAAATTCACGCAGTGGGTGAAGATGATTTTTACCGCACACGTTTAACCCATTCCTTAGAAGTTGCTCAAATTGGCAGTAGTTTGAGAGCCAAATTGGCGGAAGATAGGCAAGGCCTTCAAGCGGTCTGTTCCGATTCAAAATTTGCAAAATTCAGTGAAGATCTCACCTCTTTATTGCCTTCTCGTAGTTTGACGGAATCCCTATGCTTTGCCCACGACATTGGTCATCCCCCTTTTGGACATGGCGGTGAAATGGCATTGAATTATAAAATGCAGGATTTTGGTGGTTTTGAGGGGAATGCTCAGTCCTTTCGCATTGTCACTCAGCTTGAGCCTTATACCCAAAATGCAGGAATGAATCTGACGCGTCGCACCTTGTTGGGTATCATCAAATATCCTACCTTTATTGATTTAACTCAGCCACAAAACCCAAAAGCCATCCCAAATAGCCGTTATATCAACTTGCACGATCTAAAAACAAGTAAGGGAATTTTCCGTGCAGACGCTCACTTTTTTGAATGGGTGCTTGAACCGCTTTCCGTTACAGATAGAGCGTTATTTCAACAAATTGAAATAAGCCTAGATCCACAGCTTCCCCATAAAACACGTTATAAATCCTTAGATTGCAGTATTATGGAGCTGGCTGATGATATTGCTTATGGGGTTCACGATTTAGAAGATGCGATTGTCGGCGGAATGGTCACACCGCAATCGTGGCAAAATGCGGAACAAGCCTTCTCTCAATGTGAATCAGCTTGGATTCAAAAAATGTTACCTGACATCAGCAAAAAATTGTTCTCAACTCACCGCTATGAACGCAAAGATGTGATTGGGGCGTTAGTCAATTATTTTGTGACCAATGTAAAATGGACAGAAACCGCAGCGTTTGAAGAGCCACTACTACGTTTTAATGCGATATTGCCAACGGAAGTACAAGCGGTGTTAGATGTACTAAAAACCTTTGTCTATCAATACGTTATTTGTGATGTCAAAACGCAACGGGTGGAATATAAAGGTCAGCGAATTCTAATGGATCTGTTTGATATGCTAAGTTGCGATCCAACCCGCTTACTGCCTAAATCTGTGGCGGAACGTTGGATACAAGCAGATGAACAGCAACGGCCAAGGGTAATTTGTGACTACCTTGCGAGTATGTCTGATGGGCAAGCGTTTAAGTTGTATCAAAGTTTGTAGATTTCGTTGTAAATCTTACCGCTTGTTGATTCAAAATCAGGTAAAATACCCCGAAAATTTTAGTAGAACAGCAGAGAGGTAAGTATGAGCTTTGTAGTCGGACAACGTTGGATTAGTGAGTCGGAAAATAACTTAGGATTAGGCATTGTCACCGCAGTGGATAACCGCACTGTGACCCTTTCATTTCCTGCATCGGACGAACAACGTGTGTACGCTGTTGCCGTTGCCCCTTTAACCCGTGTGCAATTCCAAAAAGGCGATCGTGTTACCAGTGTTGATGGCTGGCAATTAGATATTGAAGATGTCGTTGAAAATCAAGGGGTTGCACTCTATTTAGGTAAACGTGTCGATACTCAAGAAGAGAGCGTTCTGCCTGAGATGCAACTCGATCATAAAGTGAGTTTTAGTAAACCGCAGGATCGTTTATTCTCCGCCCAAATTGATCGCAGTGATCGTTTCGCCCTGCGTTATCGTGCTTTGAAACATCAACAAGCCCAGTTTCAATCTGAACTGCGTGGAATGCGTGGTATTCGTGCAAGCCTAATTCCTCATCAATTACATATTGCTAAAGAAGTTGGGCAACGCCTTTCTCCCCGTGTGTTGCTGGCTGATGAAGTGGGTTTGGGGAAAACCATTGAAGCTGGTATGATTTTGCAACAACAGCTTTTCTCTGGACGAGTGGATCGTGTGTTGGTGCTTGTGCCAGAAAGTTTGCAACATCAATGGCTGGTTGAAATGCTTCGTCGTTTTAGCCTGAATTTTTCGCTGTTTGATGAGGAACGTTGTGCCGATTTCACTAAGAAAGATGAAGATAATAATGATATCAGTGAAAATCCGTTTGAAACGGAAGCCTTAGTGATTGCCTCTATCGATTGGTTGTCGGCAAATCCACAACGAGCAAAACAAGTGCTTGATGCCGATTGGGATATGTTGATTGTTGATGAAGCTCACCATTTGGAATGGGACGAGCAAAATCCAAGTATGGCATATCAGTTTGTCGCACAACTCTCCAAGCAGATTTCAGCAGTCTTGTTGCTTACGGCGACCCCTGAGCAATTAGGGCAAGAGAGCCACTTTGCTCGTTTAGCCTTGTTAGATCCCGACCGCTTCTACGATTATCACGCCTTTGTGGAAGAACAGAAACAATATCAGCCTGTCGCCGATGCAGTCGCTACCTTGCTTAACGATAAGCCGTTAAGTGCCAAAGAGCAGGAAAGTATCAGCGAATTGCTGGCGGAAGAAGATGTTGAGCCGATGTTCCGTATTATTAATTCGGATGCGAGCGAAGAACAGCGTCGGGAAGTCCGCCAAGAGTTAATTAGTGAGTTAATTGACCGACACGGAACAAGCCGTGTGCTATTCCGCAATACTCGTCAAGGCGTAAAAGGCTTCCCACATCGTATTTACAATGAAATTGTGTTGGAAATGCCTACGCAATATGCAAATGCCTTGAAGGTAATGGGTATGATGGGGGGAAATAAGATGGAAGATCTGCTCTACCCTGAACGCCTATTCCAACGAATGAACCCAAATGCGAAGTGGCACGAGTTTGATCCACGCATTGAGTGGTTAATTACGTTCTTGAAAAATCATCGTGATGAAAAAATTCTAGTAATTTGTAAACAAGCAGACACCGCCATTCAGCTAGAACAAGTGTTGCGTGAAAAAGAAGCTATTCGCTCTGCGGTTTTCCACGAAAAAATGTCGATTGTGGAACGAGATAAAGCGTCGGCTTACTTTGCTCAACAAGAAGATGGTGCGCAGGTGCTGATTAGTTCAAGTATCGGTTCAGAAGGTCGAAACTTCCAGTTTGCACGCCGTTTAGTGCTGTTTAATTTGCCTGATAATCCAGACTTACTCGAGCAGAGTATCGGGCGTTTAGACCGTATCGGGCAAAAACACGATATTGAAATCTATGTGCCTTGTTTCAATCACTCCACCCAGTTGATCTTGGCTGAATGGTATCATCGTGGCTTAAATGCCTTTGAAGAAACTTGTCCGATGGGGGCAACGTTATTTAGAGAATTTAATGCGGAACTCACCGCTTACCTGCTCAATCCTGAACGTGGCGAAGCCTTCGAAGCCTTTGTGGAACAAACCCATAAACGCCAACAACAGCTTAAAGCGGAATTAGAAAAAGGGCGAGATCGTCTGTTAGAGCTTAATTCAAACGGTGGTGAAACTGCTCAACAATTAGCTCAAGCTATTGCGGAACAAGATGATAATCCGCAGTTGGTCAATTTTGCCTTGAATTTGTTTGATGTGATTGGCTTAGAGCAGGAAGATTTGGGTGAGAAAAGCATTGTGATTAGCCCGACAGGACATATGCTTGTGCCTGATTTCCCAGGACTGTCGGAAGAAGGCAACACCGTGACTTTTGACCGTGAACTTGCCCTAATGCGAGAAGATGTGTTGTTCTTAACGTGGGATCACCCGATGATCCGCAACGGTATCGATCTCATTACCTCTGGCGATATTGGTAAGAGTGCGATTTCACTGCTCGTTAATAAGAACTTGCCAGCAGGCACGTTACTGCTTGAAGCAATCTATATCGTAGAAGCCCAAGCACCAAAAGATTTACAGCTCACTCGTTTTCTACCACCAACGCCTGTGCGTATTTTGCTTGATAACAAAGGCAACGATATGGCATCGCAGGTGTCGTTTGCAGGGTTAGAAAAACAGCTCAAGCCTGTTAATAAACAGATGGCAAATAAAATTGCGAAAATGGCTCGTGGTGATATTGAGAAGCTGATTGCATTCAGTGATGAAAAAGTTGTGCCACAGGCACAAGCCTTGATTGAACAGGCAAAACAGAATGCCGATCACACTTTAGGGGCAGAATTACACCGCTTGACATCACTACAAGCGGTGAATAAAAACATTCGTGCTGATGAAATTCAAGCCTTAGAGCAACTGAGAGAAGCATCACTTCAACACTTAGACCAAGCAAATTGGCGATTGGATAGTTTGAGGGTGATTGTGAGTAATAAGGAATAATCATCTCACAAAAAAGCGAGTTAAATTTTGGATAAATTTAACTCGCTTTTTTATCTCATTCTAATAACTAACAAGCGGTCAGTTCCCCTCACTTTTTTGCAAATCCTTTCACTCATTTCACAAAATTCTCCCACCACCCCACCGCTTGTTTGTGAGATACTTAGCCCCAAAC
>NZ_CABFKH010000010.1 GCF_901764975.1 Actinobacillus indolicus
CTGTAAAGCAAGGTTTGCCACGGGATTTGAATGTCGCTAATCCCTAGCAAGAAACCCGCAATCGGTGCAAACGCAAAAATCATAATGATGTCGTTGATGGAAACCTGCACCAAAGTGTAATTAGCATCGCCACGCACCAATTGCGACCAAACAAACACCATTGCAGTACAAGGTGCAACACCAAGTAAAATCATTCCTGCGATATATTCTGTCGCCGATTGCGCATCAACCCATTCCGCAAAGAAGATACGGAAAAAGAGCCAGCCGACCAACGCCATAGTAAAAGGCTTGACCAGCCAGTTAATAAATAGGGTTAAAGCCAAACCTTTCGGTTTTTTGCCCACATCTTTAATCGCCGACCAGTCAATTTGGATCATCATCGGATAAATCATCAGCCAAATCAACACCGCCACAGGTAAATTGATATGTGCGATTTCTAATTTGGCAATCCCTGCGAACAATTCAGGTTGCCATACGCCTAACCCGACACCGACCAAGATCGCTAACGCCACCCACACTGTTAAAAAACGTTCAAAAAGCCCCATTATTCTGCTCCTGCATGAATGACTTCGCCGTCTTCTTTCACAAAGTCCACTTCTAAAGAAACTGGGGCAATTTGTAAAAAGATTTCTGAAGGACGACACAAACGCACGTCTTTTTCTGTAACAACAATCGGGCGATTGATTAAAATCGGTTTAGCCAACATCGCTTGGATAATCTCATCATCACTTACTTGTGGGTTGTCCAAACCACACGCTTGATATTCCGGCACATTGGTGCGTAACAGCTGGCGAGGTGTTAATGCCATTGCTGACAATAAATCTCGCAATCTTTGCTCATTCGGCGGATTATCTAAATAATGTATCACTTGCGGTTCAAATCCCATATGGCGAATTAATGCTAATGTATTGCGTGAAGTACCACATTTTGGGTTATGGTAAATAATGACTTGGCTCATTTTTGCTCCTTATATAATTCAAGAGTTATTGAAATATGTATACAAATTTTTTTAACAACACATCGTTGCACATTTTTCCTGACTGTTTTTACAACAGTTATCAGTAAGAAATTGGGTTAATTCCAACATCAACGGCAAGTTTGCATAATAGCGAACAAATCGTCCTTCTTGCAGGCTTGTGACCAGCTGAGCTTGGCTTAATGTTTTTAAATGGAAAGATAAATTATTTGGCGCAAGCCCAAGCTGTTTGGCTAAATCACCTGCAATCATCCCTTGTGTTCCCATAGCTGAAAGCGTTTGGAAAATAGCAAGACGAATAGGCGAAGAAAGGCTTTCGAATAATTGGCTGGCTTGTTCGGTATTCATAACATAAATAGATTCAGAATTTATTGAACTAGAGTTTAGCTATATAAACACAACATTTCAATAGTTATTGAAATATATAAAGCAAAATAAGCGGTGAGATCTTGCAAAAAATTTGCAAATTGCAAAATTCAAGCAAGATCTCACCGCTTGTTACGTTAAATATCGCGAGGCGACCATTCCTGCCCGATAACTGGCGGAAGCCATGCACCGCCTTTCACGCAGAAACTCCATAATAAATCTGGAATACCGTAATGATCCGCTTTTTCGGGATCTAGTGCCGCCACAATCTCGCTCTCCTTGCCTGTTTTAATTAGTGTTGCAATAGTCGGGTTGATCATCACTGTTTTACCTAACGCAATAAATTCCGCCCAGCCAGTTTCGTAAGCCTGTAAAATTTGCTCCGCAGTAAAGAGATTGCCGACACCAATCAGCGGTAATTTTCCACCAATTCGGTCGTGTACCAATTGCATACGAGTGAGCGACGTATCTGCGCCACGGCGTGCTTGCTTGTAAAAATCCCACAGCGAAATATGCAAATATTGCAACGGTTTTTCTACCAAGGCATCAATCAGTGCGAAAATATCCGCCATGGTTAAACCGTTATCGCCCGGCTCTTCTGGTGAAAAACGATAGCCAATAATAAAATCAGGGCGTTGATATTTTGTACGTACGCCGACAACCGCCTCCACCACCGCAAGCGGAAACGCTAGACGTTTTTCAAGGCTACCGCCCCACGCATCTGTGCGACGATTAGTCTGAGCGGAATAAAACTGTTGGATTAAATAATTATTCGCACCGTGAATTTCTACACCATCAAAGCCTGCACGAATGGCTAAATCCGTGGCATTGCCAAAAGCTTCAATCAGCGAAAGAATTTCCGCTTCAGTTAAAGCACGCGCGCCAACTTCTGCGTTATCACTCGGCGCAACCATCTCATTTCCATGTAACAAATCTGGAATTGATTTATCGCCCCCATGATGAATTTGCAAAATCGCTTTCGCACCTTGGGATTTAATCACATTCGCGGTGCGGGTTAAGCTGTCTAAATGCTGTTCTGAAATCGCTTCTGGCTGTCCATGAAAGGCTTTTCCGTTTTGAGCAACCAGCGTTGCTGCGGTAATAAACAATCCGATATTTTCCGCTCGGTTACTCAAAAAACGCTGTTCCTGCTCGCTTAAAGTTCCGTCTTCATTGGAGGCAAAATGTGTCATCGGCGCAACAGCTAAACGGTTACGAATTTCAATGCCGTTATTTAAGGTATAAGGTTGAAAAAGTGGGGTAAAAGTTGGGTTCATATTGCTTTCCTTTATTTAAATAAAATATGTTTGTGATTATAACCTGTTATGTATTGAATAGCTGGCAACTATCTGTGCTTACTCGTTAATTATGAATAATCTCCAACCCATATTCCGCAACACCATTCCTTCTAGCTTCTGCTCTCATCAGATAAACACGAATGCGATATTCTCCCGACTGTTGAACAACACGTTCAAATTGCAATCCATTGATTGAGCCATTAAAAATCGCGGTTTCACTATTTGGCGGTAAAATGTTGAAGTATACAAATCGGTTTTTACTGGCAAGCCCAACATTCAATAGCTTTCCTGCTTCAAGTTGAACAGGATAATCATGAATATCATAACCTTGAATTTTGGCCGTCACTCTTTGAACGGTGGCTGGCTGGCGCTGTGCTGTATTGGGTTTAGAGTCAGTTTTGCTCTCTTGATGTGAATAGCAACTGATAAGTCCTACGCTGATTAATAGAAGGAGAACGATTTTTTTCATGTTAGTTTTCCCCAATACAAGCGGGTAGATCCCAACAACATTTTGCAAAAAATTGCTGTGATCTACCCGCTTGTTATCCGCTTGATTAAGTGATTAGATTATAAAATGTTTTCGAATTTCGCTAACATCTCTTTCGGCCATACGCTTGATTGTACTTCACCGATATGTTTTTTACGCAATAAGAACATGGCCATACGCGATTGACCGATACCACCACCGATTGAAAGTGGTAAACGTCCTGCTAATAAATCTTTGTGCCAGTCCATTTCTAAACGGTCTTCGTCGCCTGTTAATGCTACTTGTAAGCGTAGTGCGGTTTCATCCACACGAATACCCATTGAGGATAATTCAAACGCTGTACCAAGTTGTTCGTTCCAAACTAAGATGTCGCCGTTTAAGCCTTTGTATTCGCCTTCTGATACGGTTGTCCAGTCGTCGTAGTCTGGGGCACGTCCGTCGTGAGCTTTGCCGTCTGATAATTTGCCACCGATACCGATTAGGAACACCGCTCCGTGTTCTTTACAAATCGCATTTTCACGCTCTTTGCTGGTTAATGTTGGGTAGCGTTTCACTAAATCTTCGCTGTGAACAAAGGTAATCTCTTTTGGTAATACAGACGGAATATCAAAACGTGCTTCAACGGCTAATTCGGTTAAACGAATTGCACGGTAGATTGAGCGAACAGTCTGTTTTAGGTAGTCAAAGTTGCGTTTTCCTGCTGGAATCACTTTTTCCCAGTCCCATTGGTCCACAAATACAGAGTGTGTTGGGTCGAGTGAGTCTTCATCTGGGCGTAATGCTTTCATATGAACGAATAAGCCTTCGCCTTCTTGGAAACCAAAACGTGCAAGGGTATGGCGTTTCCATTTCGCTAATGAGTGAACCACTTCATAAACTGCACCTGGGATACATTTTACGTTCACTTGTACCGCTTTTTCGATACCTGATAAGTTATCCTGCATACCGTTGCCCACTTCGCTTAAGATTGGGCCTTGTACTTCAATAATGTCTAACTGTTCGATGAGGTTTTGTGTAAAAGTGTTCTTAACAAAGCTGATTTCTTGTTGTTGAAGAATGAATGATTTTTGCATAATAAATTTCTCCGTTAAATGAATTTCGTAAAAGATGAGTGTAATTTAAATCAATTCTTAAAAAAGGCAACTATTTACATAAAAAATTAAACATTAATCTTAATACATTAGATTTTATCTAAAAATTTATGGTATATTTTATTAAATTTCTAAACGAAGATAAAAAAGGAGCAAAATATGCAAACAAATCATCAAGTCACTTCTCAAATCGACCAGCTTGATCAGCAAATTCTGCGAGTATTAACCCAAGATGCACGAGTTCCTTATGCTGAAATGGCGAAAAATTTTGGTGTAAGCCCCGGAACCATTCACGTACGTGTAGAAAAAATGCGTCAAGCGGGCATTATTGAAGGGACAAAAGTTCGGATTAATCCCCGCAGACTTGGCTATGATGTTTGTTGTTTTATTGGCATTATCCTAAAAAGCGCAAAAGATTATGAAAAAGTGATCGCAAAGCTACAAGAGTTTGATGAAGTAGTAGAAGCCTATTACACCACAGGGGATTATTCGATCTTTATCAAAGTGATGACCCATACGATCCAAGAACTCCACTATGTTCTCGCCTCTAAGATCCAAGGCATTGATGAGATCCAATCAACCGAAACGTTGATCTCCATGCAAAATCCGATCTTGCGTGATATTCGACCTTAGGCAAACGTTTCCTATTGATCTTGTTCACATTTTTGAAACGCCATTTGCAAAAAAGATCGCTAATCTGACCGCTTGATTGATAGAATAAACAAGTCGAAAGGCTTATGCCTAGTTATAGAAATAAAAAAGGAGAGCATTATGTCTGAAGTTTTTCACCTTGGCTTAACCAAAGCAATGTTAAAAGGCGCAAAAGTAGCAATCGTTCCGGGCGACCCAGCTCGTAGTGAACGCATCGCTGCCAAAATGGAGAATCCTGAATTTTTAGTGTCCACCCGTGAATTTACTTCGTGGTTAGGTTATGTAAATGGTCAGCCAATCGTGGTTTGTTCAACAGGTATTGGAGGACCATCAGTTTCTATCTGTGTTGAAGAGCTAGCTCAATTAGGTGTGCGTACTTTCTTACGTATTGGTACAACAGGGGCAATCCAACCGCATATCAATGTAGGTGATGTGTTAGTCACAACAGGTGCAGTACGTTTAGACGGTGCAAGTCGCCATTTTGCACCATTAGAATATCCAGCGGTAGCGGATTTCCGTTGTACGAACGAGCTTTATGCGGCAGCGAAAAATCAAGGAATTGAACCTTACGTGGGTATTACTGCGTCATCTGATACCTTCTACCCAGGTCAAGAGCGTTACGATACATTCACAGGTAAAATCTACCGCCATTTCCAAGGCTCATTAAAACAATGGCAAGATCTGAATGTGATGAACTTTGAAATGGAATCAGGTACTTTATTTACAATGTGCTCTGCATTAGGCTTACGTTCAGGCATGGTATCAGGCGTGATCGTAAACCGTACCCAACAAGAGATCCCAAACGAAGCAACCATTAAAGGCACGGAAGATCGTGCAGTTTCTGTGGTGGTCGAAGCAGCGGGTAAATTGGCTCAAGATTATAAATAAGTCGATCTCGTTTACAAAAACCGAATAGTTTAACGACTATTCGGTTTTTTTATATCTGTAACTTTGAATAAAGCCCCTTATTCGAAGCTCGAACCGCCGTTTGATATTCCTGAGAGTTGGGTTTGGGTGAGATTAGAAGATTTATGCATATTAAATCCTAGAAATAACTTAGATGATAATTTGAATGTTTCTTTTATTCCAATGGCTTTAATCGAAGATGGATATAAAAATTATCACTCTCATCAAATAAAACAATGGAAAGAAATTAAATCAGGTTTTACTCATTTTGCTGAAAATGATTTAGCTATAGCTAAAATTACGCCTTGCTTTGAGAATAGAAAATCAGTGATATTTAGGAATCTTGAAAATAATGTCGGAGCTGGGACAACAGAATTATTTATTCTTAGAACTATCAATAAAATGATAGATATAAATTATTTGTTTTGGTTTATAAAATCAGATTATTTTATAAGTAATGGCATTAAATCATATAGTGGGACTGCTGGACAACAAAGAGTCTCATCAGATTATGTTAAAAATTGTTTATGTTCTTTTCCCCCATTAAACGAGCAACACCGCATTGTTGCAAAAATTGAAGAGCTATTACCATTTATCGAACAATACGATCAAAAGGAGCAACAACTTACCGCATTAAATAAAAATTTCCCTGAACAGCTTAAAAAATCTATTTTACAAGCTGCAATTCAGGGCAAGCTAACAGAACAACTTCCGACTGATGAGCCTGCCAGTGAACTGTTGAAACGTATTCAAGCAGAAAAGGCACGCTTGATTTCAGAGAAAAAAGTAAAGAAACCAAAGCATAGCTCTGAAATTATTGTTCGTGATAATTTAGCGTATGAGATCAAAGATGGTGTTGAGCGTTGTATCGCTGATGAAATACCGTTTGAGATTCCTGAAAGTTGGTGTTGGGTTAGGTTAGAAAGTATAATAATTCAAAATATTGGTGGGGGAACTCCATTAAAGAATATATCCAAATATTGGAATGGTGATATTCCTTGGGCTAGTGTTAAAGATTTAGATAAAGATAGTATTTATCTAAATAAAACAATAGATTTTATATCTGAGTTAGGACTAATAAACAGTTCATCAAATATTGTTTTAAAAAATAACATTATATTATGCACTCGAATGGGATTAGGTAAAATTGCTATCAATTCTATTGATGTAGCTATTAATCAAGATCTACGAGGCATTATATTACCAAAAGGAATACATAAAAAATTCTTTATTTATTTCTTTAAAACCTTAAAATTACAAGGTCAAGGATTAACAGTTAAAGGATTACCCATTGATGAATTAAATCAGATTTTATTTCCACTTCCATCAATCTAAGAACAAAAACGTATTATAGAAAAAGTAGAATTACTTCTATCAAGTATTAATCATTTATAAATTTTAAGGACAGGCTGAAACCTGTCCTTGTTATATTACTAATAGACTCTAACATTACCAATCAATAATTTTATTAATAATAGCTTGTTGCTCTGTACTCGTTTTTCTCAAATAAATTCTCGTGGTTTCAATACTTTCGTGCCCCATTAAATCAGCTAAAAAAGTAATATCATTACAGCGTTCTAAAAAACTTTTAGCAAAACGATGACGAAAAGAGTGCGGATAAACAACTTTTGGGTCTAATTTATATTTTTTTGCTAATACTTTTAATTGACTTGATATTCCCCTAGTTGTAATTCGTTCGCCATATTTATTAAGAAAAATAAAACCGTACTTTCTATTCTGTTCTTGTAGCCAGTTCAAACACGCACCTTGTAATTTCTCAGGGATATAAATTCGGCGTAATTTCCCACCTTTAGAATATAAATCAAAATATCCAACCTGAATATGCTCACATTTTAGCTGAATAAGCTCACTAACCCTTGCACCAGTGGCTGCCATAAAGCGGATCACAAAATACCAATACAGATCGTTATCTTGTTTTAAACATTTTTTGAAATAATTATAATCTGCTTCACTAATTACATTTTCTAAAAATGGCTTTTGCTGAACTTTGACAAAACTTAGCTTCCATTTTTCCTTTTTTATAAATTCCAAATAACTATTCACAGCTCGTAGTCTTAAATTAACGGTTTGTGGTTTAAAATTTTCAATTAGGTAAACTTTGTATTCTTTTAAATTAGGTTTTGTTATTTCACCAAATAATTGGTGAAATTGTTTAACCGAAAATAGGTAAACTGAAATGGTATTTTTTGCTAGATTTGATTGTTTGAGATACTTTTCGTAAGATTGAATCATACTGATTTCCTTTTGTTGATTGAAAATCAGTATGATAGAGACACAAGCGGTTAAATTTATTCTAATTTTTGTAGATTGGATAGAAGTTGTTCTATTTTAGCTACAATACGATGTTGTTCATTTAGAGGAGGTAAAGGAATAATAAATTCTCTTAGAAATGATAAGGAAATAAATGATTGCACTCCACCTGAAGCTACATTTTTCATTTCATTTTGATAAAAAGAAAGAACATAGAATATATAATCCATATTTGTTTGTTTTATATAGGGTTTAAATAAAGCAACATTCTTAATACTAAATTCTAATTCTTTTTTTACTAAAACAGGATTTCCAATACTCCCAATCATTGCAAATAAAATATCGCCAACATTTACTTTGGAACGCAGAGAAATAGCTAAATGATCTTCTCTTGAAATGAATTTTACATTTGAAAAATCTAGATTTCCATTAACTAAATTTTTACTTGTAACTAATGGATAACCTTTTTCCACATATTTAGGTGTATCATGTGTTCCATCTCTAACATCTAAATAGTTTCCCAACCTAACCCAACACCAACTTTCAGGAATCTCAAACGGTATTTCATCAGCGATACAATTCTCAACACCGTCTTTGATCTCATACGCTAAATTATCACGAATAATAATTTCAGAACTGTGCTTTGGTTTCTTTAATTTTTTCTCCGAAATCAAGCGTGTTTTTTCCGCTTGAATACGTTTCAGTAATTCACTGGCGGGCTCATCCGTTGGAAGTTGCTCTGTTAGTTTGCCCTGAATTGCAGCTTGTAAAATAGATTTTTTAAGTTGTTCAGGGAAATTTTTATTTAATGCGGTAAGTTGTTGTTCCTTTTGATCGTATTGTTCGATAAAGGGTAATAGCTCTTCAATTTTTGCAACAATGCGGTGTTGTTCGTTTAATGGGGGAAGTGGAAGTATTAAATCTTTTAATGAGCTTAAATAAATCCCTTTCTGTGCGGTTCCTTTACTACTTAAATTTAGTAAATCTAGTAAAAATGCTGATTGCAAAACATAGCTGAGATATTCAGAATACACTTGAATTGGTTTTAAAACTGCAACACTTCTCTGCAGAGCAAATTTATCATTTGATTTAACAATAGCTGTTCTACCTATTGTACCAACAATAGTTAATAGAATGTCATTTAGTTGAATATCTGTTCTTTTATTTTCAATTTCCCATTGTTCTTCTGATACCCAACGAGAAGCTGATTCTAGTTGAATTTTTTCATCAAAAATATTTGTTGCACTTAGAATAGGAATCCCTGATAGATTATTTGGTGGTGGATTATGTGAACCATCTGTAATTTTCGATGTAATTTCATCGAGAGTTGCCCAAACCCAACTCTCAGGAATATCAAACGGTGGCTCGATCTTCGAATAAGGGGCTTTATCGGCAGATTTTTTGCTTTTTTTGATTTTGCCTTCTGCGATCAAGCGGTCTTTTTCTGCCTGAATTTTGCAGAGTAATTCACTGGCAGGTTCATCATTAGGATCTTGTGGTACAAGTTTTCCAGAAATGGCTAATTGTAAAATAGCATTTTTTAATTGTTGGGCTTTCATTTTTTATTTTTTACCTGTTTGCTTAATTGCTCAATAGCAATTAAATCTTCTTCGTCTGCTTGTTTCGCTAATATTTCACGCCGTTTTTGTTTAAAAACAGTATATTGTTGATCAGTAAATTCGATCATTTGCTGACGTGAACGAGAGCCACTCCCTGATAAAACTGTAAATCCATTATCTTCAATAATGCTATCGATACGATTTCTCCAAAAACTCAGTGTTAGATCTTGACGATTTTTAGCTCTTAATTCTGCACTTTCTAGAAAAATTACGGTAAGTCGATTGAGCGTATCGATTTCATCTTCGTTTAAATAATTCTTTGAAACAATAATGTCAGCTTTTAATACTCGTTCACCGCTCCAACTTGTTAGCCCCATATTCGGTTTAGCCGCATCAGCTCTTAGGCAAATAAGTTCCGCAGCGGTCTGTTTTGTAACAGCATAAATTAATTTGTTTTGTGCTTCTGCAAAAAACATTTCCGTAGCTTTATCCGTCTTATCGTAGTCGCTAGATAATTTAAAAAGCTCGCGGACTTTTTGATAAAAACGCATTTCACTAGCTCGAATATCTCGAATACGTTCAAGTAATTCATCAAAATGATCCACTCGCCCCTTTGGATTTTTTAAGCGTTCATCATCAATTAAGAAACCTTTTTCAAGATAGTGCCGTAAACTGGTATTTGCCCAACGGCGGAATTGGGTACCTCTAGGGCTACGAACCCGAAATCCAACAGCAAGAATCATTGATAAAGCATAATGTTTTACTTGGTAAGTTTTACCATCATCAGCAGTTATAAAGAAATTCTTTATAACTGAAACTTCATCTAACTCTTTGTCTTGTAAAATATTTTTTATATGCAAGCCTATATTTTGAACAGAGGTATCAAAAAGCTCAGCTAGCTGGTTTTGCGACAGCCACACATCGTCATCACTTGCAAAAAGTGAAACTTTGGATTTTCCATCTTCGGTGTTATAAATGATTAAATCACTCATCTTTTCCCCTACAATTTAATCCCCAAAATTCCCGTAATTTCCCCTAAAATACGGTCAATATCTGCATTTAAAGCGGTTCGTTTTTGCTGATAATTTGCAATAAGTTCATCTGGCGGTAGGATTTCTTCTTCCTCGTGTGGGAAACCACAAAGATCAATATTAAATTGACGATCGGCAATTTCTTGGAAACAGTAACAACGAGCCTTGTCAAAGCCATCAATTTCAATAGGCTGACGGTTATCCCACCATTCCATAACATCATTGAAATGTTCTAATTTCATTGGCTTCGTTTTAGAGAAATTTTTATAACCCTGTGGCATATCCAGACGATAAAACCAAGTTTCTTCAGTCGGTTTGGTGTTATCAAAGAATAAAATATTAGTTGTGATAGACGTATAAGGGGCAAACACGCTGTGTGGTAAACGAATAACCGTATGTAAATTCATTTCTATCATCAGTTTTTTCTTAATTGCCATTTTGGCGTTGTCTGTACCAAATAAGAAACCATCAGGCAATACGATTGCTACTCGTCCATTTTTCTTCAAACGGTACATAATAACCGACATAAATAGGTCAGCGGTTTCGCTAGAACGCAAGGCTGTAGGGAAATTGGTTTTAATTTGCTCAATTTCCGCACCGCCGTAAGGTGGGTTCATCAAAATAACATCAAACTTATCTTTTTCTGTGTAATCTTTGACGGGCTTTTCAAGAGCATTGTCGTGATGGACATTGGGATTATCAATATCGTGTAACAATAGGTTTGTAATACAAAGCAGATGTGGCAATGCTTTTTTCTCAATACCATACACAGAATTGTTAAATAAAGTGCGGTCGGAAACAGACGAAATTTGAGCTTCTAATACTTTCAATGCGGAAGTTAAAAATCCGCCCGTTCCACAAGCAAAGTCAGCAATTCGTTCGCCAAGTTTTGGTTTGATCATTTTAACCATAAAATCGGTGACTGCTCGTGGCGTATAAAACTCACCAGCATTACCTGCACTTTGTAAGCTTTTTAGGATATTTTCATAAATATCGCCAAAAGCGTGGCGTTCTTGGTATTGTTCAAAGTTGATTTCATCAATGATATTAATAACTTGGCGAAGCAAAATACCATTTTTCATATAGTTGTTATTATCTTCAAAAGCGGCACGAATAATCCGCTTATTCATTGGCATATCTGAAGAAATTAACAAATTTTTAAGTGTAGGGAACAAATCATTGTTGACAAAAGAGAGTAACTCATCGCCTGTCATTGCTTTTCCGTCTTTGTTATCTTTTGCCCAATTTGACCAACGTAACTTTTCTGGAATGATAGAACGATATTCATCGTTCAAGAGCTCCCATTCCTGTTCTTTAGCATCATAAATTTTAAGAAATAATATCCAGACAATTTGTTCAATACGTTGTGCATCACCATTAATTCCCGCATCATTTCGCATCACATCTTGCAGGCGTTTTACTAAATTATTTAGGCTCATTTTGTTCCTTTTTATAGTGTAGTGCTAATTAAAAATTTCCGTTTGTTATTCCGAATAAATCATCTTTTCTAAGCCTTTTACAGCTTTTTGGTAAAGTTCCTTACCGCCAAATTTTTTGACAATAGAAACGAGCCCACCTAAAGGGCTAAATTGTGGTGTTTGTAATAATTCGGTTTTGGAGAGATCTTTTGAGCCTGATTTCACATATTGATCAAGCAATAAACCTAAGACTTGCTGATTTTCAGCAGAGTATTGATTGAGATAATGACTTTGTTTGACTCTCTCGACTCGTTGCTTTTTGGTTAAAGGTTTTTTACCAAAACCAACGGAAGCGATAACGTCTAGATCATCAAATTCTTCGGATAGGGCTTGTTTTTTGCGTAGTGCGTTGAGCCATTTGGAATCGGTGTAAAATTTTGCTGGAATTTCACCGCTTGTTAGCCATTGGTGTTGTAATTGCTCAAAGCTAGTAAAATCTTTTTGAATTTCACGTTTTGAGAATACATCAATGTCTTCTGAAATTAATTCCCCTTTTTCATTAAGATATTGTACTTTTTCATCTAAAATTCTTAATTTGAGCAAGCCAACTTCTATGATAGGTTTATAAGTCGGTTCGGGTTCGCCTACTCCATCGTTAGACTTCTTAGTGGAGCTATTTTCATCGTCGTTTTGATTATCAAAAGATTTACCTACTGGTACGTCAATAATAACAACAGGCTCACCATCAAAATCAGGATCGGCAAATAATTTTGTTACGCCACGGAAATCTAAAATCGTAAAAAACTCTTTGCCTGCGTCTGGCCGTAAACGTGTACCACGCCCGATAATTTGTTTAAATTCAGTCATTGACTGAATATTGGCATCCAACACGACCAGTTTACAGGTTTTACTATCCACACCTGTGGTCATTAATTTAGATGTAACGGCAATAACCGGATAGTCTTTACCTTCATTATGTACATCACAAAACTCTTCCAAATCAACACTTTTCCCTGATTGATCGCCTGTGATTTGGCAAATATATTTGGAATTTTGCTGTAACATATCGGCATTTAAACGGCAAAGCTCTGCCACCATTCGCTGTGCATGGTTGATATTTGCACAGAAAACGATAGTTTTATCCAAGCGGTTAGTTTTCTTCAAAAATTCGCTAATCCGTTCTGCAACCAAGCGAGTACGGTCATCTAGAATAATGTTGTAATCGAAATCTTTTACCGTATATTCACGATCTTCAATTTCATTACCTTCTTTATCTTTCATTCCTTTAGTTGGTCGCCAGCCTCGTAGGTCACAATCAAGATCCACACGAATTACCCGATAAGGAGCTAAAAAGCCATCTTCAATCCCTTGTTTTAAACTATAAGTATAAATTGGCTCTCCAAAATAAGTGATATTACTAGCATCCGTAGTTTCTTTTGGGGTTGCAGTTAAACCGATATGCGTTGCTTCATTAAAATACTCCAAAATCGCACGCCAGTTAGAGTCTTCTTTCGCACTACCACGATGACATTCATCAATAATGATTAAATCAAAGAAAGACGGCTGAAATTGCTTAAAGAGTTCATTATCTGCAGAACCATCAAGCTGTTGATATAACGCTAAATAGACTTCAAAAGCACTATCAAGCGTTTTATTCGTGACTTTGACCATTTTGTCTTTAAATGGTTTAAAGTCTTGGGTCATCGGTTGATCAACTAATACATTGCGATCTGCCAAAAACAGAATTTTCTTTTTTGTTCCACTTGTTTTTAATCGATGAATAATTTGAAAGGCGGTATAGGTTTTTCCCGTCCCTGTTGCCATGACCAATAAAATGCGTGACTGTCCTTTTGCGACAGCTTCAACGGTACGATTAATTGCAATTTCTTGATAATAACGGGGCTCTTTGAATGTTTCCGTTGCACTTGTGTAATAAGGTTGTTGAATAATTTTCAGCTCTTCTGGCGTATATTGTTTTGACCAACGCTGATAAAGTTCATCAGGAGTGGGGAATTGCTCCATATTTAAAGTGCGTTGAACACCAGTTATGAAATCGTGCTCAATAAACTCATCGCCATTAGAACTGTAAGCAAAAGGAATATCAAGTAAACGAGCATAATCCATCGCTTGTTGCAATCCATCCCTTGGGGTATGTTTATTGTCTTTAGCTTCAACGATAGCAATTTTTTGATTAGGTGAATGGTAAAGTAGATAGTCGGCTCGCTTGGCATCTAATCGATGGGCTTTTTTGGTTTTAGGATCAACGATCATCTGCCCATCAGTAAAATACTTATCCGATTTAAAGGAAAACTCCTCTCGCATTTGACGATCAGACCACCCCGCTCGCTGAATAGCTGGAGTAATGAATTTTGTGCGAATATCTTGTTCGCTCATCTTCTTTTTTTCTTGAGCACTAAACATAGGCAATTCCTTCCGATAAGTCAAACTTATGGGAAGGAATTATAGCGAAAACAGTTCAAAATAAGAATCTATAAAGCTAATTGCAATACTTAATTTACAGGAGATGAGAAATATTGATACGTTGTGGCTTAACATTCCCACTTCGCAAACTCAACAAATTCCGTGAGTTCAGGATATTGTTTAAGCCACTTTTGCCACTGAATTTTATCGACTTCAACTTCCACTAGACGATCGCCAAATTCAGTGAAATGTTCTGATTTAATACATTGCTGTTGGTAAAATTTAGTGTAAATCTGACCGCTTGTTGTCGGTAACAGCACTCTTTCACAGACCAGCTCGTTTTTCAATCTCGCTCGCATTGCTTCAAATAGAAGATCAATGCCTTGATTTTGTTGTGCCGAAAGATAAACCGCCACAGGTTTGCCGTCATCGTTGTATTCGATATGTGGTTCAATGCCGTCCAAGCGATCAACCTTGTTATACACGAGCAAGGTCGGAATTTCTAATGCATCAATCTCATCTAATACTTGATTGACCGCATCAATATTTTCATTTTTACGGTCGTCTGCACCATCAATCACGTGTAGCAACAAGGTCGCTTCTGTGGTTTCTTGTAGGGTGGATTTAAACGCAGACACTAAATCGTGGGGTAAAAAGCGGATAAAGCCAACGGTATCTGCCAAAATTGCTGTGCCAACATCTTGAATTTGAATTCGTCTTAATGTCGGGTCAAGGGTAGCAAACAGTTGATCTGCTGCATAAACACCTGCATCAGTAATCGCATTAAATAGGGTTGATTTACCTGCGTTGGTATAGCCCACAAGGGAAATAGTTGGAATGTCTGCTTTTTGGCGAGTTTTGCGGTTTTGATCACGCTGTTTACTGACCTTTTCTAAGCGGTTTTGTAACTGCTGAATACGCACCTTAATTAAACGGCGATCCGTTTCTAACTGCGTTTCCCCAGGGCCTCGTAAGCCTACCGCACCGCCTTTTTGTTGATCTTGGTTACCTAAACGGCGAACTAAGCGAGTGGATAAATGGCGAAGCTGTGCCAGCTCGACTTGTAACTTACCTTCGTGAGATCTCGCACGTTGCGCAAAAATATCCAAAATCAAACCAGTACGATCGACCACTCGGCAATCACAAAGGGATTGCAGATTACGTGTTTGAGCTGGGCTGAGTTGGTGATTAATCAAAACGACTGTCGCATCAAAATCTTTGACTGCATCTGCAATTTCTTGGGCTTTGCCTTGACCAACATAGTATTTGATATGGGGAGCAGAACGTGTGGTTGTCAATGTGGCGACAACCTCTACCCCTGCGGATTCGGCAAGGGTTTGAAATTCCATCAGATTTTCAACATCTTTGGTTTGAGAGAGATAAAGATGCACCACAATGGCACGTTCTTTGTCTGGTGTGTTTTGCTCTTTTTCAGGCAATGGAAAACCAAACACAGAATCTGCTGTGTTTGGTTCATTCAAGAGGTCTAACGTAGTAATAAACTTATTCCGCTTTTTCTACCACTTCAGCAGATTGCACTGGTGCTTGATGAGCGTGGTTAGAGTTATTGTTGTGAGAAATCGCACGAGCTGGCACAACGGTTGAAATTGCGTGCTTGTAAACCATTTGACTCACGGTGTTTTTTAATAAAATAACGAATTGATCGAAAGACTCAATTTGACCTTGTAGTTTAATGCCATTCACTAAGTAAATGGAAACTGGAATCCGTTCACGGCGAAGTGCATTTAAGTATGGATCTTGTAAAGATTGACCTTTTGCCATTTTATGTTCCTTCTAATTATTGTTGTTTAATGCTTTGCCAAAGGCAAAGCGATATTATCACAGTTTATTAAGATTTTGCGCCATTTTTTCGATCATTTTTTTGTAAGCACCTTCTGGATCTAAACTATCGAGCCATTCTAGCTCACTTGTCCAACCTCTTAACCACGTAATTTGACGTTTTGCCAGCTGGCGAGTCGCACAAATGCCTTTAAAAATCGCTTCATCAAGAGAAATTTGCCCTTCCAAATATTCCCACATCTGACGATAACCCACACAACGAATAGAAGGCAAATCACCGTGTAGATCGCCACGCTCATATAATTGACGGACTTCCTGCTCAAAACCAAGATCAATCATTTTATGAAAGCGTTGTTCAATACGCTGATGTAATACAGCTCTATCTTGTGGTGCAATCGCAAACTGCATAATATCATAAGGAATACTTTCTCCTTGCTGTGCAGTAAGCTCCGTCATGGTTTTACCTGAAATATAAAAGACCTCTAACGCCCGATTAATACGCTGACTATCGTTAGGGTTGATCCGTTCCGCAGAAATTGGGTCGATGTTAACCAGTTCTTGATGTAAACCTGCCCAACCGATTTGCTCTGCTTTTGCTTCAATCTCTGCTCGAATAGTAGGATCTGCCGAAGGCAGTGGCGACAAGCCATCAAGCAATGCTTTGTAATAAAGCATTGTGCCACCCACCAACAACGGAATTTTACCTTGTGCCGTAATATCCGCCATTTCTCGTAGCGCATCTTCACGGAAATTCATGACAGAATAACTTTCTGATGGGTCAAGAATATCAATTAAACGATGGGGAGCAAGTTCGAGTTCAGCTTTACTCGGCTTAGCCGTGCCTATATCCATACCTTTATAAATTAAGGCGGAATCAACACTGATGACTTCAACGGGTAATTGTTGACATAGGGCAATGGCAAGATCGGTTTTCCCCGATGCCGTTGGTCCCATTAAAAAAATGGCGAGTGGTTTTTGCATGACATCTCATCTGTAAAATAACAAGCGGTGAGATTGTAGCGAAACTTTGCAAAAAAGCCACAGAATCTCACCGCTTGAGGCAATTAAGCTAATCCCAACGCATATTTCAACGCCTGTTTTTTCAACGGCGTTGCACGCTCCGCCACAATTAACGCAACATTACGCGCGACTTTCACGGGTAATAAATCTGTTTTAAAGGTTTTATAGAATACGTCCATTCCTGTTTGCATTAACAGATTATCGGGCTTACGTTTTTGTTCGTAACCTTTTAACACCGCTTCATCTGCAAAATTCCGCCCTTTTTCGACCGCTTGTTCTATCACTTCAAGCAAGGCTTTCACATCTTTAAAACCGAGATTTACCCCCTGCCCTGCCAGTGGATTAATCGTGTGAGCAGAATCTCCAACTAAGACAATCCCATTTCGCACATAGCTTTGGGCGTGCTGACGTATGAGCGGAAAACTCCCGTGAGCGGTCACTTCAACCTTGCCTAAACGACTCGGAAAATGGCTCTGAATCTCTGCACTCAGTTTCTCTTTGCTCATCTGTTGCAGTTGAGCAATGCGTTGTGGCGAATCATACCAAGCTACACAACCGTTATGCTCAAGTAACGGTAAAAAGGCCCTTGGACCGCTTTCAAAGAACTGTTGCCAAGTGACACTCTGTTGCGGTAGCTCGGTTTTGACTACGGCAAGTAGACAATGTTGGCGATATTGCCAGCTCGTCAAACCGATGCCAGACCAGCGACGCACAAGGGAATTTGCACCATCACAGGCAATCAATAGCGGTGAGGAAAACGCCTGCTGATTCAGCTCGACCGTCCAAATACCGTTCTCATCACGATTTGCAGAAATCTGCTCAAAACCGACCGCTTGCTGACAGTTCGGATATTGTGCCAACGCTTGCCAAAGTCCAAGCTGAATTATGTTGTTTTCCACCATATAACCCAACTTATCTAAGCCAAGATCATTGGCGTGAAAAGCGGTATTAAAACCATCGATTTCCCAAGTTTCTAAGCCGTCATAAGGACAAACTCTCATCGCTTCAATCGCCTGCCACGCCCCTAATTTCTCCAACAACGCAACGGAAGCCACACTAATCGCCGAAATTCGCACATCATAAGGTGCATTTGGATCAAATGTCGGCAACGGATTTTTCTCAATCAGCACAACCTTTAGCCCCAGCTTTGCCAACCCTAACGCTGTCGCCGCCCCGACCATTCCGCCACCAATTACAATCACATCTTGTTGAGCCATCGTCATTTTCCTCTCAAATTTGTTAGGCGGAAGTTTACTACAAGCGGTGAGATCTTCATTGATTTTTGCAAAATTTTTGTGACACTCATCGAAAAATGATTTTCTCTCACTTGCGTTTCAACCATAAAGATTAACAATCCAATGATTACTTCACAGCGTTGAAGTTCACTTGTCATTTTGTATTGAAAACATTACAATCATAGAAAATCAATTATGTACATCATTGAACAAACTGAGACCTTTAAATTATGGCTAAATGAACTCAAAGATCCTATTGCCAAAATTACCATTATCCGTCGCCTAGAACGAGCAAAAAATGGACACTTTGGAGATCATAAATCGCTAGGTGACGGCATTTATGAAATGCGATTGATGATCAACAAAGGCTACCGTATCTACTATGCAAGAAAAGGGGAAATCATCTATCTCATTATCAACGGCGGACACAAAGACAGCCAAGAGCAAGATATCGCCATAGCAAAAAGATTTTGGCAACAATATCAACTTGAACAGGAATAAAATAAGATGAAAGATAAATCGTTTAACGGACAAATATCAACGTTCGATACGGCAGAATATCTCAATAATGATGAACTTATCGCACTTTATCTATCAGAAGTGCTAAAAGACGGCGATGAAGCCGAGTTTATTCAAGCGTTAAATAC
Source organism: Actinobacillus indolicus (assembly GCF_901764975.1). Taxonomy (GTDB): domain Bacteria; phylum Pseudomonadota; class Gammaproteobacteria; order Enterobacterales; family Pasteurellaceae; genus Glaesserella; species Glaesserella indolica_B. Next base: position 19,178 of record NZ_CABFKH010000010.1, read on the forward strand.
CATTGCTCGTGCAAAAGGGATGAATGAATTAGCTAAAAAAGCCAATATCGGCAGAGAAAGTTTATATCAAACACTTTCAAGCAAAAAACCACGTTTTGAAACCATTGTGAAAATTCTTTCAGCATTAAATATTGAGCTAGTGCCTAAGGTTAAAACTACCCAATAGCTTTATCTTTTCACGATTTTTGTGACACTCGTCGAAAAACCACAATATTAAAATTGCGTTCCCTGTAACCATCTCACAATAATATGATTTCATCACATACATTGACTTCATTATTTAAAGTCATAAAATAGGGAAATCAAATGCGAAAGAAACATCAGCAAACACTTTATGCTATTTTCGCAACGCCAACATCATCTAATATCAAATGGAAAGAGATAGAATCTCTGATTGAAGGGTTAGGTGGTGAGATTATTCAAGGTGAAGGCTCTAGAGTACGATTTAAACTAAACAATAGCATTGCTCGTTTTCATCGTCCACACCCATCACCAGATACGGATAAGGGTGCTATCGCAAACTTGCGTGAATGGCTTACTAAAATAGGAATTACTCCAAATGGCAACAAAACAACAACCTAATATTATCTATATTGATCATTATCCTGCTATTGTCAGCTATATACCTGAATTGAAGATGTTTCGTGGGAAATTTCTCAATACGACGGGATATTGTGATTTCATTGCCGATAGCGTAGTTGGCTTATATCAAGAAGGAAAAATCTCTCTAGATGAATATCTAGCAGACTGCCGTGAAAACGGTATTGTCGCATTTGAGCAAGAAAAGCAAAAAACTTTTACATTACGCTACGATGAAACTTTATCAGAACTCGTTACTCAACAGGCTAAAGCACGTGGGATTTCAATTAATCACTTGATCATTGAAGCCATTGAACAGCATTTAGCACAACGACTTTAACTATTTTTGTGACACTCGTCGAAAAACCAACATTTTTTGCTATTCAAAGATAAACATACTTTTTACGCTAATATAAAAAAGAGGAAAAAGTATGTCTTTAGCGATTATTTACAGCCGAGCATCTATCGGCGTTGAAGCCCCATTAGTGACTATTGAAGTGCATATCAGTGGCGGAAGCCCTGGGCTTACTTTGGTCGGATTACCTGAGAAAAGCGTCAAAGAAGCACAGGATAGGGTGCGAAGTGCCTTGATGAATGCCAATTTTGATTACCCTGCCAGACGTATTACTATTAACCTTGCCCCTGCCGATCTCCCCAAAGAAGGTGGACGTTTTGATTTACCCATTGCCATCGGGATTTTAGCGGCATCAGGGCAAATTGACAGCGATAAACTCAAACGGATTGAACTGCTTGGAGAGCTATCTTTGACAGGGCATTTGCGTGGGGTACACGGTGCAATTCCTGCAGTGTTGGCAGCAAGCAAAGCAAAACGGGAAATTATCGTCCCACAACAAAATGCCAATGAAGTTTCTTTGGTTTCCAATACCCAAACCTATTGTGCTTCAACCTTGTTACAGGTCGTCAATTTTCTCAACAATCGCGATCAACTACCGATAGCTCAACAGCTTTCGCAAAATATTGCCGAAAACAGACCGCTCGTCAGCCGTGATTTAACCGATATTATTGGGCAACATCACGCCAAACGGGCATTAATTATTGCCGCCAGCGGTCAGCATAATCTGCTGTTCTTAGGTCCACCTGGCACAGGTAAAACAATGCTTGCCAGTCGCCTTGCCGATCTGTTGCCTGAAATGGAAGATGATGAAGCGATTGAAACAGCATCTGTCACCAGTCTTGTACAAAATGAACTCAATTTCCAAAACTGGAAAAAACGCCCTTTTCGCTCCCCACATCACAGTGCATCAATGGTTGCGTTGGTCGGTGGTGGCTCGATCCCAAAACCCGGGGAAATATCACTGGCACACAATGGCGTGTTGTTTTTGGACGAATTACCCGAATTTGAACGGAAAGTGTTAGACGCATTACGCCAGCCGTTAGAATCGGGAGAAATCATTATTTCCAGAGCCAATGCCAAGGTGCAGTTCCCTGCTCGTTTTCAACTAATTGCCGCAATGAACCCAAGCCCGACAGGGCATTATCAAGGAACGCACAATCGAACGTCGCCACAACAGTTAATGCGTTATCTCAACCGCTTATCAGGTCCTTTTCTCGACCGCTTCGATCTCTCGATTGAAGTGCCGTTACTGCCACAAGGTGCATTGCAAAATAATACCGATCAACGTGGTGAAACCACCGAACAGGCTCGCAAGCGGGTACTTGAAGCAAGACATTTGCAATTTAACCGTCGGGGGAAAATCAATGCTCAACTGACGACCAAAGAGATTGAACAAGATTGCAAACTGGCTGATCGAGATGCGTTATTTTTAGAAAATGCCTTAACGAAGCTGGGGCTGTCGGTACGAGCTTATCACCGTATTCTCAAAGTTTCTCGCACCATCGCTGACTTGGCTGGAGAAGCCCAAATCCAACAACCTCATCTGGCTGAAGCTTTAGGCTATCGGGCAATGGATCGTTTGTTACAAAGGTTACAAGGGGAAAGTTAGTTCTCAAAAACCTCTAACACCAACTTACTCAAACAGTCCAACAACATCAACTCTTGATTGACCGCATTGACTTCGCGTAAATCCCGTTGGGTTTGTTGAATGATTTGATGCCCTTTCAGTAAACTTTGAGCCGTCAGCTGTTGGCTAAAAGGCAGAATACCGTTTTGCAAATCAGGATTGAGCCAACCTGTTGCGATTTGCATTTTGGCTTTCAGGGCATCGCTGAAAAATGAACCCAGCCATTCAAGTTGTTGTTGCACTTGTTCAGGCTCTTTGTCAAAAGCAGAAAAAAGCAGGAAAACATCTCGACTTTTGTAAAAACGCCAAAAGGTCTGCAAAAAGGTTTTACGGCTTGGTAAGCGGTCAGTTTCAAGGAACGTTTTGCAAAGCAATGGGCGGTTATGACATAGACGAAGTGCGGTTTCAATCTCACTTGGCAGTGCTGTCGGGCATTCCGTCTGTAACCATTCAAATGCTTGTGACGGCTCAGGCGTATGAACCAACCACGTTTGGCAACGGCTTTGAATGGTGGCAAGCATTGTGGCTTGCAAAGGGGCCTCTAATAAGAAATAGACATTTTGGTTCGGCTCTTCAAGGGTTTTCAGTAACGCATTCGCCGCTGCTTCCGTTAAACGTTCCGCACCAGCCAAATAAACTACGGCATTTCCGCCTTGTTGAGCAAACTGTTGTAATTTGGCAGTGATTTCTCGCACTTGATCGATCCCAATATCTTTATCATCAATCGGGGCTAACAGGTGAAAATCAGGGTGATTGCCGCTCTGCCATAACAAACAGCTTTTGCATTGTCCGCAAGGTTGGTTCTGTTGTGGTGAATGGCAAAGCAACCAATGGGCGAAATGACGAATAAGTTGCTCAGTGCCTAAACCGCTTTCTGTTTTAAACAATAAGGCGTGATGTCCCCGACCTTGTAGGAAGGTCGAAGTGATTTGGTGGTGGGTTTGTTGATGCCAAGGATAAAGGTTCATTATTTCTCGTCTTGTTCTTCATTTCGGGCGGACACGTCGGCCCGCCCCTACATTTCAACAACCATTATTCTGCAAATAACGCATCATTTTTCCAAGAGTATGGATTATTTCTCATATAATCGCAGATCTGCAAATAAGATTTCTCATTACGAATGATATGCTCGTAATAACTTCGTTGCCACAACTTCTTATTAAATGGTTGCCAGTTATTCTCTTTTACATTTTTAATATAATGATTAGTCGTGATTGTCTTAAACCATTGAATTATCTTAAATAATGGATGTGATAATCCTTTTTCAATAAATAATACAAAATGTATGTGATTTGGCATTACTATATAATCTAAACAACGAACACCTGAAAAATGTGATGCTATTTCAAGATACCAATACTCCACCATTTTACCTGCTGAAGTCAGAATATATTGTTCATCTCTAATGTTACTCAAAACACATAACCTGTCTTGAACACAAATTGTAATAAAATATAATCCCACCTGAGAATAATCGTAATGTTGTAAACGAATAATTTTTCGTTGTGGTTTATCCATATCAATTATATTCTTGTAGGGGCGGACCGACGTGTCCGCCCATATTAATTAATCTTTTAATACAACTTTTAGGAAATTTTCAACCGCTTGTTGAATATCCGCCGACACCTGTTCTATCGCAGGTTCAGCGTTAATGAGCACCGCTTTCGGATTGTCTTTGACTAAGGATACATAACGCTCACGGGTACGGTGAAAAAAGTCGATATCGAGTTGCTCAATACGATCTAACGCTCCACGCCCTCTTGCTCGCTCTAAACCTATCGATGGCTCAATATCAAGGTAGATCGTAAAATCAGGCTCAAAATCACCTAAAATCGCCGAACCTACCTTATCCACCAATTCCGCTAATCCCCGTCCACCGCCTTGATAGGCTTGGCTTGACATATTGTGGCGATCGCCAACAACCCATTTGCCTGAAGCTAAAGCGGGTTCAATCACCGTTTCCACTAACTGTGTACGAGCCGCATAAATCATCAATACTTCCGCTTTGTCGGTTGTATGCTCGCCGTCTTCGCCTTCTTTCCATAGATTGCGAAGTGCTTCAGCAATCGGAGTTCCGCCTGGTTCACGAGTGGTAATAAATTCAATACCGTGAGCCGCTAAGGTTTCGCTCACAACACGTTGTGCATTGCTTTTGCCAGCCCCTTCTAATCCTTCAATGACAATAAATTTTCCACGCATTATTTGTTCTCACTCTTTTTATTTCGCTCAATTTGGATCCACTCTCGCACCGCTTTATTATGCTCATCTAAAGTACGGCTGAATTTATGTCCACCCGAACCGTCCGCCACAAAATAGAAATAAGGCGTACTGTCAGGCTGTGCCGTTGCCTTAATTGACGCTTCGCTTGGCATTGCAATCGGTGTCGGCGGTAAACCATCAATCACATAAGTATTATAAGGCGTAGGTTCAAGCAGATCTTTCTTACGGATATTGCCATCATATTTATCACCCATACCGTAAATGACAGTTGGATCGGTCTGCAATTTCCAGCCATTTTTCAAGCGATTGATAAATACCGATGCCACTTGCGAACGCTCATTTGCCACACCTGTTTCTTTTTCGACAATTGAAGCCAAAATCAGCATTTCATAAGGCGTTTTAAGCGGTAGGTTTTCTGCTCTATTTTGCCAAGCCTGTTCCAACGCCTTTTGTTGTTTTTGATAGGCACGTTTAAGCACATCAATATCTTTGGAATAAGGCACATAGCTATAAGTATCAGGGGCAAGCCAACCTTCCAGTTTATCTTGAGCGATCCCCAATAATTGAGCTATATCGGCTTCCGTTTTATCCGTCAAGGTTTGCTCCAAATAACGAGCCTTTGCCAACTGCTCACGCCACGTTTTAAAGGTTTTTCCTTCAATAAATTGCACATTTAGCTGTACTTCTTTGCCACTGTTGAAATGTTGCAACAACGCTTTCACCGTAGTGATATTCTCTAAAGCATAAACCCCAGCCTTAAAATTACTGAGTTCAGGGTGAAGACGAATCAAGTAGGGTAATAAATCCACATCATCATGGCTAATAATGCCTTGTTCATCCAACTGACTTGCTAGTTTTTGGCTTGATGTACCTTTTTCCAACACAAACAGTTGCTCAGGTTTAACGGTTAATTTATGTTCTGCTAACTGATTGAGTTTTTGGTAAACATAAACACCACCACCTAGGGCAACCGCAGATAAAAGCCCGAGAGAAATAAGAATTTTTTTTAACATGGTTAGGAATATCGATCAAAAGAAAAACGAAACGAACCTTACTATAAGGGATAGTAAAAAGCTATGACAAGCGGTAAGATTTTTTTAAATTTTTACAAAATTAGAAGTATAAATGGTGGGTCGTGAAGGATTCGAACCTTCGACCAACGGATTAAAAGTCCGCTGCTCTACCGACTGAGCTAACGACCCATTTGGGAATTGAATTCTAAAGTGGTGGGTCGTGAAGGATTCGAACCTTCGACCAACGGATTAAAAGTCCGCTGCTCTACCGACTGAGCTAACGACCCATAATCTTGCGTAACGAGGGCGTATCATACGGATTTTACGTTTGAGATCAACCCTTTTTTTATATTTTTAACTTATTTGCATAGTTTACAAGCAAATAATATCAACAAGCGGTGAGATTCTGTAAAAATTTCGGTATTATGTAGCAGTTGCACAAAGATTTCATCCGCTTGATAAATTAAAATCCTGATAAATCATTCTACTTTATCAGGATTTTTTTATGAGTAAAGCAAAAGAGAAACGCAGAGCCATGTGTTATGACTATCTCAGCGATGAGATAGAAGCCCTTAATCGTCAAAATGTAGAACTTAAAACCCAATTATCTGAAAACAAGAAGATAATCTACGCCCTAAAACAGACCATTGTTTACCTAGAATCAAAACAAAACTGGTTTGGCTCAGAAAGTCCTACGGTTGATATTTTGTATGAAAACATTATGTACCCTTTCAAACGCAATTATATGCAGTTATTAGGGGAAGTGCTAAGGGAAAATCAAACACGGTGGCTGACGATAGATTTCATCTTAGATAAGATGTTAGAAAAGGATGGGGTAAAAGTAAGGCTTGATTTTCCACATCATAGCTTTCACACCAGTTTATACTATGCTTTACGCAAATTACATCAACGGGGATTAGTTTTTCGTGAAGGGGATGACGATGTGCCCGAATCGGTATTAAATCAACTTGTGGAAGATGATTGGAAGAAAACAAACGAGTCTCGTTGGTTAATTAATATGGGGGCATATAAAGTTACGATGGACGCTTAAACTTCCAACGGACATGAATTGTTGTGCGTTGCTCTCGCTCTACCATGCCTTTATCTAACCAATGCTTTAATGCACCTCGTACCGATACAGTATGCCCTTCCGTGAAAGCCGATTCAGGTTGGTTATCAGCTTTTAATAGCAGAAAGGTGAGTTCGGTGACACCAAAATAACGATTCGGCTCAGCTTTTAGTATGTTGAGCAAGGTTGTCCGCAGTTTGAGCTTAAAACGAGGTTTATGCGTGCGATAACAGTATAAGGGCGTATTATGTTCTTCCAAACGGGATTTGGCTTGCATAATGTCAATGGCTTGATGAAGTGTTGCAATTTTTTCATCCACCAAGACCAAATGTTGTAACACTTGTTTTCGTTCTCGTTGTAACTCTGTTAGTTTTTTCTCAATTTGGTTTAAATACACTTGTTTTGCCATCAGTGAAAAATCACCTCTTGATATGCAGTTTCACGTTGCCAATAATGATTCCATTCAGTTTCATTGTGTGTGGTAAGACACTTCTCTAAAATGTCACGGAACTGTGAACCATTTGATACCCGACGATTATCTTCACGGTAAGCCACTTCATTTGCATAGTTGAGTAAATAAGCGTTGCTCATTTTATGCATTTGTCCGTAGTACATCCGTTTGAATCGGGCAAAATAACTTTCCGCCTGATTGTTTGTGACCCCTAAATCGCTACGGTATTCTTCCTTGTGATTTACCGTACATAAATCGTAAAATGGCATAAGCACATCATACGCATGATTTTCATCGGTATTGATACGTGTGCCTCGCTCAACAAATTTGTCCGCAAAGCGTTTGACTGTTGATTGTGTTTCCCCGAACGTAACGGCAACCTGTGTACTTTTTGCCCCACGATATAATGGATTTTTCGCTTTTTCTTCTGCGGTATAATGCTCACGAGCAACTAAAATACAACGTTTTTCGGGATTTTGATTTTCCTTTAAACGGTAATCTATACGGTCAATCTTCTTATTCGCTTTACGAGGTGCGGGGTGAATATATGTGCCATCTATATCGACTTCGCCTGAAAAGGTGGCAAATTCTCGTTGCTCAAGTAAAGCTTTACGAATCTTATGCAGTAACACATAAGCACTTTTATACTCAATGTTTAAATCCCGTGCCATTTGTAACGCTGAAATCCCTTTAACTGCATTCACAAATAAAGCGATAGCATATAAGTAGGTTTGGATAGGCAACTTGTGATTTGCAAAGATTGTGCCAGATGTCACCGAAAAGGTGTGCCGACAGCTATTCACTTTACAACGCCATTGTTTACGAGAGGCAATAAAATAAGCCTGATGACGACAACCACATTTCGGACAGGTCACGACCGTTTCACTTCCCCAACGTAATTCGCAGAGCAACGAAAACGCCTTATCATCAGATAGCGTGGCTATCTTGATAGGCGAAAGCGTGCGAGCTTTGTTGGATAAAAGGTAATGTTGGGTCATAAAATTCAGCCGCTCTATTTATTTAGCTTGATGAAATAGCTATAATGATGCAAAAAATGGCATTTATAATGGTTTAATTGTGCCATAAAATGCACTTAATGTCAATAAGGAATGCAAAAATGAGCATTAAAGAGAGATTGCGAATTGTGATTGAATCACAGGATATGTCAATCAAGGCATTTGCAGAATTGGTAGATACACCACTTAGGACAGTACATAATTATCTTAGCGGAGAACGTGAACCTAGTTCAGAATTTCTGATTAAAGTGGCTACCCAATTCAATATTAATTTGAATTGGGTGCTATTAAATAGAGATGATATGTATATATCAGATGGCAATAGTAGTTTGAGCATTGAAGAATCTGAATTGTTAAACCAATACAGAGCAATGAATGAATCGGGAAAGCGAATTTTAAAAAATATGGAGCTTATTATTTTTAATGAGTTTAGGGTTGAATAGCTATTTCATATGATAAAGATATTTAATTTTTCTATTTCTTTATTAAGTTAAGGTAATACAAATGAAGAAAATTACAGTTATTGATTTATTTTCAGGAGCAGGAGGATTTTCTGAAGGTTTTATGCAGTCAGGGAAGTTTGAGTTTTTGGCTCATATCGAATGGGAAAAGCCGATGGTTGATACTCTTAGAAAAAATCTTATAGATAGATGGGGTTATTCAGAGGATGAGGCAATTCAAAGCGTTATACATTTTGATATTCAAAAAACCAATGAATTAATTAATGGTGATTGGAGTGATGAAACAATTAAAATATATAAGGATAGTAATTCTCAATTAATTGTAAATAATGGCTTAAATTGCGTATTAAAAAATGGAAGTGTAGATTTAATTATTGGCGGGCCTCCATGCCAAGCATACTCATTAGCAGGCCGAGCTCAAGATGCTAATTCCATGCAGTACGATTATAGAAATTATCTATTTGAAAGTTTTGTTCGTATCGTAGAACAATATCAACCTAAGCTTTTTGTCTTTGAAAATGTGCCAGGAATATTAAGTGCTGCTCCAGGTGGAAAATTAGTAGTTGAAAGTATATATGAGGCATTTTCTGAAATAGGTTATGAGATAAAAAGCCCCTCCGAAATGAAATCGGCGATTTATTCCTCTGCGGACTTTGAGGTTCCTCAAGAGCGACAAAGGGTAATCATTATTGGGGTGAGGAAGAATTTAGGGCTAAAACTTGATGATTTATATAAAAGTTTAGATAGTTTTAAATCATACGGTAATAAAGCCACTGTACGAGATACTATATCTCAATTACCTAGATTCAAACCATTAGAGCAGTCTTATAAAATTGGTAGAAAAAATATATCTCATGTAGCAATTCAGGATAATACTGTTGATCTTCACTATGCAAGGTATCATAACCAAAGAGATATAAAAGCTTTTAAATATTGGTTGGAAAATTCAATGAATAAAGCTCCCAATAATCAAAAATTAGATTTTTATAAAACTGTTACAGGGAAAACAACAAATCACAATAAATACAGAAGTTTAGAGTGGGATAAACCCTCACCAACAATTGTGGCACATTTATATAAAGATGGACTAATGTTTATCCATCCAGATGAAGAGCAATTAAGGTCAATTACAATTAGAGAGGCTGCATTATTACAGACTTTTCCAATTGATTATCAGTTTGTTGGCTCTGACGCTCATTGTTTTAAAATGATAGGCAATGCAGTTCCTGTATTATTTGCAAAAAAAATTGCACAATCAATTTATTCAGTTTTAGAGAAGAGTATAAGTGTAGAATGAAAAGTTTAAATGTTTTAGTTGCCTGTGAAGAAAGTCAACGAGTATGCGAAGAGTTTAGAAAATTAGGCCATAACGCCTATAGTTGTGACCTATTACAATGTTCTGGAGGACATCCTGAGTGGCATTTTAAGCAAGATGTCCTGCAAGTTATTAAAAATAAAGGTGGTTTATTACAAAGTGGAGAAGATTACTATTTAGATGGTGATTGGGACTTGATGGTTGCTCATCCACCTTGTACTTATTTGGCTGTTAGTGGTGCAAAATGGTACTATCATCCAGAAGATAAGCATCTACCTACTGAGCAACGTAGGCCACATCCAAGTTTTCCAAATAGAGCTGAAGATAGAGAGTTAGCAGTAGCGTTTTTTAGTCAGTTAGCAAATGCAGATATTCCTTATATTGCTATTGAAAATCCTGTTGGCATTATAAATACTCGTTGGCGTAAGCCTGACCAAGTTGTTCAGCCCTATCATTTTGGTGATAGTGCATCTAAAAAGACCTGCTTATGGCTGAAAAACCTACCGCCATTGAAATATACCAATGTCGTTGACCCAGGAGAATATATAGAATTTAGTAGTGGTAAACGCATTCCAAAATGGTATTCTGATGGTCTAACAAAAACAAAATCTGCTGAAGAGAGAAGAACGTGGAGAAGTAAAACTTTTCCAGGTTTTGCCAAGGCTTTGGCAAATCAGTGGAGTGAGTATATTATCCAACAGGCAAAAGAGGGTTAACTAAAATGATACATATTTACCTAAGAATTGTAGATTCTCAAGCTTATGACAAGCAAATTAGTATTACTAAATATATTATGGAAAATTTTTTTGGTTTTTTAAATAATCACGATGAAATTACAATTACAGGGGAAGCCTCATCATATAGTGATAAAGTTTTATGCTTGACTAGCACAGATTCTCGCTTAGGGGGAAAGATCAAAGATATTATTAATAAAGAGGGGGGGATGAATATTGGTGATATTCTTCTGTTCAAGAAACAAAATAATAAAATTACAATAAGCATCATAAAACAGAATGATTATAATGAGTGTAATATTTTAACTTCGCTTTTGCCTAATAATACTAATAAGCATGTGTTAATTAGTTCGGATAATGATATCTTAAACGATGATAACATGAAAAATGACCAAGTGAATTCTCAAAAGGAATCCCTTGCTAAAAATTTACTTCTCTACGGTGTTGCAGGTATTGGTAAAAGTTATTACATCAAGCATAGCCTTGGTATTGATGAAAACTTTTCTGAGCGTGTTGTATTTCACCCAGATTATCTCAATGCTGATTTTATTGGGCAAATCCTACCAACTGTAGAAAAAGATGATAAAGGCACAAGTTTAGTCACTTATCAATTCAAAGCAGGCCCATTTACCAAAATTCTAAAAAGAGCTATTAAGGACTCAAATAACCATTATTACTTGATTATTGAAGAGATTAATCGTGGTAATGCTCCAGCAATTTTTGGTGAGGTTTTTCAGTTATTAGATAGGGATAGTAATGGTTGTAGTACCTATAAAATTTCTCATGAATTAATTGCTAATGAAGTTTATGGCAACCCAAATGAAAAAGTTTATCTTCCGAATAATTTAAGTATTGTCGCAACAATGAATAGTGCTGACCAAAATGTTTTTACACTAGATACTGCTTTCCAAAGACGTTGGACTATGCGAATGATTGAGAATAATATTAAAAAATGTGATTTTAAAGATAGTTATATTCTTGATACTAATGTTACTTGGGGAGTATTCAATTCTGTTATTAATGAGCATATTTTAATAGCAAATAAAGATACTATGGCATCAGAAGATAAGCGTTTAGGGGCTTTCTTTATTAAAGCAGAGGAACTTCAAGAAAATGATGGATACATTCCTTTTGCTGAAAAGGTTATTAAATATCTTTGGGATGATGTATTTAGGTTCAACAAAAATAAGCTTTTTGATGGCAAATTTAATAGTTTGGATGAGGTTATAACGCAATTTGAAAAAAGTAACAAAGATGCGAGATTTAATATTTTTCAGACGACCATTAAAGACACTTTAATAAATAAATCAATGGAGAAATCTGATGATGGTCAATTAGTATTGGATGAGAAAAATAATGACAACATTTAATTTGATTGATTGTTGCCATTGTGTTAAAAACAGGGAAGATTTTGTGGGTATTTGTTTCAAAAAAGATAAAACCACTCAAGATTATCGACCTGTTATTTCTTTTCCGTATGGTTATCAAATTGACTCTAAAGATGATGTTTTGGCTTTACTTAATGTTTTATCTAATGCCCAAAATGAAGATGATGATATAGGAGCTTATTCACCTAATAGTAATGAAAAGAACGGGTTTCCTTTACGGTCTTATATGCTGATCATTCAAGATTTTCTACAAAATGGCTATTATCGAGAGAAAGAAAATAAGTACGCAACTCGAACTTTGGGAAAAATTCATTGGGGTCTTACTATTAAAAAGGAAAGACCTGTTGCACAAAATAGCGGGGCAGTTTATTTAAAGATGCAAGCAAGACTAAATCATAGTAATGATGAGCATTTAATGACTGAAATTAGTAAACACTGTGTTTATGAGAGCTTTATTAAAATGGGTTGGTATTATGGTTTGCCTCTACAACCTAAACCTATTTCACTTTTTCAAGAATCTTTATTTATTTCTACCATACAATACCGCTTAAACAAAGCTAATAAAGATTCTGAAAAACGGCTCTTTCAAAGTATGCTACATGTCCTAAAAAATATTGATGAGCAAACAAATAATCCGAGTAATTTTTGCTTTGGTACTAGACGTTTCGAATCTGTATGGGAAAAATTGATTGACAATATATTTGGTACTATACGTGGAAATGATAAAAAGGAGTATTTTCCGAAATCTAAATGGTATATTTGTGGTGAAAAAGAGCCAAAAGATACCAATAAGCTATATCCAGATACGATTATGATTAATAATGAATTAGGATTGCTTTATGTGGTAGATGCCAAATATTATCGGTATGGTTTAAATAAGAATCTTAATTGCTTGCCTGGCATGCAATCTATTACTAAGCAGATAGTTTATGCTCAATATATTGCTAGCAATAGGAAAGACCTTAAATATTCTGCAGGTATAATTAGAAATATTTTTATTTTACCATTTAATAAAATTGATTGGGAAAAACAGTACAATGGAAATAAAATAACTCGGGATAATTATCATTATATCGGTTATGCAGAATCAGAGTGGTTTAGTAGTGATATCAATAATGAATACACTAAAGTACACACTGTTCTTGTTGATACTAAGCATTTAATAAAAAATAATATATCGGTTAATACAAATGAGATAAAAGAATTGTCAGAGCTTATAGAAAAAGCGTTAATAAGTTAAAAGCTAAATAAATTTTAGCTCTTAGCCATTGTTCTTTGAATCAATTAAACACGAAATTCCTTTGTTAACTAGATATAGGCAAATGTATATCAAACCAACCTATTGGTTGGTATTTTATGCCTAACATCCATAACACACTTCTGTATATTATAGTTTGTAAACTCTTATAATGTTTATCATTTACTCATTTTGGATGAATTTAATTGCTTAAAATACAAGCATTTAGATACTCTAAAATCCCTCACCCTCTATTATTTTTCACAAAAATAGCACTTTTATATCAATAATTTAAAATTATTTTTTATATTCCATTAAAAATAACTTGACATAACTTTGAATTTTAGATTGAAAATATCGCTTGACAAAGCACCTAATAATTAATACCATTTTTGCCACAGAGAATAGTCCCTTCATTATGACTTTTGTTTAAGCCTAAAAAGGTTTTTAAATCAAGAGTGCTAATGAAGGGACTTTTTTTTATTTTTATCTTTCTTGTTTCTTTCGTATAGCACTATAACTCTGAATTAATTTTTTATTTTTAACTAAATAATCATGCTAAGGAAATAACAATGAAAGACAGACTAACTTCTCTTAGAAATAGACGCTATCCTATCTATTACTTTTTGAATGATGAATATGATGAGTATAGTGACGATGCAATAAGAATCCTTCATGGTAAAGCACCGTTAAATGGTGCTATCGATCTAAGTTTATTTGAGGATGATGAGCTTGACTGGAATGAAGGTATAAAGAAAGAAGCGCAAAGGAAACAAGATGAATATGATAGATGGATGAGCTATTATGAGAACAATCCTTTTCATTGTGATGTAAAAGAGATTCCCACCTATTCTCAAGAATACGCTCTTTATCAAGCCAAAAGTCTTATTGAGAGCACGAACGAATATTGCAAATTTTTTTGTGGAGCACCAGAGAGCGCACTTATAACTCGTTTTCAAATAGAATGTATGAAAGAAGATACGCAACACTAGCGTAATCTAAGACTAAATATAATTTAGGATGGATAAAGCTAATAATATATTTTGTCATGACATAGATGAATACCACTTTAAATTTTATATAAGCTAAAAATAGCTTACCCAATACTTTATCCACTGATGGCAAGTTACTTTAAAGAGCCAATATTACTTGGGTATTCAAAGCATTATGCGACACGTTTAAGCCAATTTAGGTTATCTAAATGGGAGGTTTTGAGTGTCTGCGATACGGTTATTTGCTTTGAAACCCTTGTGATAACAAGGAACACTTTATGGCTCAACATTACTTACTTTCATCCCAATCTAAACAGCTTTCAATTAAACAAATTTGTCGTTTAACCGACGAACAAGCCTTTCAGATGTTAAAAGCCCATCGTTGGGGCAACCCTAATGATATCAATGATGTTTGTTGCCCGTTTTGCGGCATACGCCACCATGCTTATTTTCTTCAATCTCGCAAACGTTGGACGTGTAAACATTGCAAACGGAATTTCTATATTACGACGAACACGGCATTTGCTTTTCATAAATTGCCCTTAGTCGATATTCTGTTAGCTATTTCGCTCTTTGTAAATGAAGTCAAAGGAATTTCAGCAATAACAATGAGTCGTCATTTGAATGTGAACTATAAGACCGCTTTTGTCCTCTGCCATAAATTGCGTGAAGTACTATTTAAAACCCGTGATTTAAGCCCCTTGCAAGGTGAAATTCACGAAGATGGGGCTTGGGTTAATTTTACATTACGCAAAACTAACTTCGCTAAAAATCGCTATAAACAGCGACAAAAAGCCGACAAACAAGGACGAAAATTTCCAAAATTCAGACCGACTAAGCGTTGTATCATTAGTCTCAATCAACGGGCATCTAATGATGAAACATTATGGGGTTCAAATAGAACGATTGTAGCTATGGACTATACTGAAAATGCCAAAACAATTTTGGCATTAAACCATCAATTCGTGAAACAAGGTAGCGATATTATGTGTGATGAAAATGGGGCGTATTATGACTTAGATTTTCATTACTCACGTTGGAGTGTTAATCATAAAGAATGTTACAGTGCGAAAGGTATCAACAACAATCTCGCTGAATCCTTTAATGCCCGCTTTCGAGATTTACATCGTGGCGTACATCACAAGTGCGATAACAAGTATGTCCTACATTATGCAAATCAAGTTGGGTATATGTCAGACAATCGTCAAAAGTCTAATTTTGACCTATTTAGTGATATTCTCAAACGTTGCTTATGGGTATTACCATTAAGAGAATGGGTGGGTTATTGGCAAGGAAATCATCGCACGCAAGAGCTTATTGGCATGACCGCATTTAGCCCTGAAGAAATTTCTCAAAGCTATTTTAAGGCATTAAACGAACGTATGGCTTACGAAGAACGTTTACTTGCTGCGTAGTTCATCACGGGCATTTTTCATTAAATAGAACAAAATGCATTTGAAAAGCTTACCTGAAACAAGGTTGAGCGGGTTGGCTACGCTTGTAATAAGGAAATGTTGTGTAATCAGTGAGAAAATCGGCTAGAATTAGGTCAAAGAAATGCTCTTAACCCTATTTTGGGCGTTAAGAGCATTGTAAATTTTATTGCGGTTAAGATTGCGTTTTGGGTTTTGTGCAACTGCTACATAATACCGAAAAATTTTACCAAATCTAACCGCTTGTCTTTAAGCGAAAAAATTACGCTTTCGCTTTTTCTGCTGCTTTTACGATCACCGCAAATGCAGGTGCTTTAAGTGACGCACCGCCTACTAACGCACCATCAATATCTGGCTGAGTAAATAATTCTGCTGCATTCGCATCATTGACTGAACCGCCGTATTGAATGATCACTTGATCTGCCACTGCTTGTGACTGTTTTGCAATGTGACCACGAATGAAAGCGTGAACTGCTTGAGCTTGAGCTGGGGTTGCAGATTTACCTGTACCGATTGCCCAAACTGGTTCATAAGCAATCACTGCACCGTTAAACGCTTCTGCACCTAAAGTATTTAATACCGCATCTAATTGACGAGCGCATACTGCTTCAGTTTGACCTGCTTCGTTTTCTGCTTCAGTTTCACCGATACATAACACTGGCACTAAACCTGCTTCTTTTAATGCTGCAAATTTTTTCGCAATAAATTCATCGCTCTCTTTGTGGTAAGTACGACGCTCAGAGTGACCGATAATGATATATTTCGCACCGAAATCTTTTAACATTGCTGTTGAAATATCACCTGTAAATGCACCTTGTACATTCACATCAACGTTTTGAGCGCCTAATGCAATGAGTTTCTTCGTGGTGCATTCACAACCACAGCTCGCCAATGCCGCTTCTGCTTCTGCCAAATACATTACTGGCGGTGCGATTGCGACATCACAACCTGTAACACCATCAAGTTCTCTTTTTAAACTTTCCACTAATTCTTTAGTGAATGCTTTGCTACCGTTTAATTTCCAGTTACCCATTACTAACGGACGACGTGCCATTTTGTTTCTCCTATTCGAGTGAAATGTAAAAATAAAAACGTGTCAACTATACCAAATTTTTACAAGAATTTATTGTTTTTCCGCAAGATTTCAACTCAAGATCAAAAAATAACTGTTAAAATAGCCATTAAGTAACGATAAGGCACTTTCTCGTGCCTTTTTTAATAGGAAAAACTATGCAATTAGCATATCTATTCGGCAAACCAACCCAAGCGGGTCGATTGAAAGCAGAATTTGCCGATTTTATTGTCAAAGAAGAACTTGGCTATGATTTGTCAGGTGATGGGGAATTTGTGGCGGTAAAGATTCGTAAAACCGATGCAAATACCTTGTTTGTGGGCGAAAAGTTGGCAGAATTTGCAGGTATTTCTGCTAAAAATATGAGTTATGCTGGGTTAAAAGATCGCCACGCAGTCACAGAACAATGGTTCTGTTTACATTTAGCAGGCAAAGAAACGCCTGATTTTGCACAGTTTCAACTCGATGGCGTAGAAATCATTGAAGTCACTCGCCATAACCGCAAAATTCGGGTAGGAAGTTTGGCTGGCAATCATTTTGAGTTATTGTTGAGAGAGGTAAAAGAGAGCAATGATCTCACCGCTCGTTTGCAACAAATACAAGCGGTCGGGTTTCCGAATTATTTTACCGAACAGCGTTTTGGTCGAGACGGGCATAATTTAACCCAAGCACAGCGTTGGGCGAAAGGCGAAATTTCAGTTAAAGATCGCAAAAAACGCAGTTTTTATCTTTCTGCTGCTCGTAGTGAAATTTTCAATCTTGTGGTGTCTAACCGTATTGAGCTTGGTTTGACCCAGCAAGTATTAGAAAATGATTTAATGCAACTGGCAGGTTCAAATAGCTGGTTTGTGGCGAAAGCGGAAGAACTTGCAGAACTTAACAAGCGGTTGGAATTGCAAGATATTTTACTTACCGCACCGCTTGTCGGTGAAAACTCTGCGACACAAACGGTGTCTGAGTATGAGCAAAAAATCGTAGTGGAACATCAAGATCTGCTGGCATTAATGGCAAAAGAACGAATGAACGCTGCTCGCCGTGCGATGTTCTGTAAACCACAACACTTTGAATGGGTATTTGAAGAGGAAGGTTTACGGTTGAAATTCTTTTTAGATGCTGGCTGTTATGCTACGGCGTTGGTGAGAGAATTAATTCAAATTGAAGATAAATAAAGGATTAGAATGAATATTTTATTAAGCAATGACGATGGCTTTCACGCTCACGGCATTCAAGTATTGGCAAAAACATTAAGAGAAGCAGGACATAAAGTAACCATTGTTGCCCCTGATCGCAATCGTAGTGCGGCATCGAGCTGTTTAACCTTGGTCGATCCATTACGTGTACACCAATTTGAAACGGGCGATTATGCAATTATCGCAGGCACGCCAGCAGATTGTGTACATTTAGCGTTAAACGGCTTACTGGATGAGCCATTTGAACTTGTTGTTTCAGGGATTAATCATGGGGCAAATTTAGGTGATGATGTGATTTATTCTGGAACTGTTGCGGCTGCGCTTGAAGGTCGTCATTTGCCCTTACCTTCGATTGCTGTTTCCCTTGTTGGACACAAAGGGGCTAATTATTTGGTTGGACAGTGCCATTTTGAAACTGCCGCACAAGTGGTATTAGATTTATTGCCAAAAGTGGTGACCGATAAAATTCCAGCTAACCAAGTATTAAATGTCAATGTGCCAAATGTGCCTTACACAGAACTTAAAGGAATGATGGTTACTCGTTTGGGCGACCGCTCACCTGCGGCAGAAATCATTAAACAGCAAGATCCTCGAGGTTCAAATGTTTATTGGATTGGTGCAAGTGGTAAACCGACAGATGAAAGCGAAGGTACAGATTTCTATGCCATTAATCATAACTATGTGTCTATCACACCTGTACAAGCAGATATGACAGCACATCAATCTATTCAAACTTTAAAAGAGATTTTATAAATGAAATTATTCGGAGCAATTTATGATAAAACGATGGAATGGTCAAAACATCGTTTTGCTGCATTTTGGTTAAGTTTTGTCAGTTTTATTGAGGCGATTTTCTTCCCCATTCCGCCTGATGTGATGCTGATTCCAATGTCGATGAGTAAACCACAGATGGCAACGCGTTATGCCATTTATACTACTATTGCCTCTGTGCTTGGCGGTATTATCGGCTACGGCATCGGCTTGTACGCATTTGATTGGGTAAAAGATATTATTGCTGATTGGGGAATGCAAGCAAACTTTGACAAAGCGATGTCATGGTTTGAAACGTGGGGTGTGGCAATCGTCTTTTTAGCTGGTTTTTCACCAATTCCATTTAAGGTGTTTACCGTATGTGCAGGTGTAATGCAGATGGCATTTTTACCTTTTGTATTAACGGCTGCAATTTCTCGTTTTGCTCGATTCATTCTTGTGGCAAAATTATCAGCATGGGGCGGTGAGAAATACGCAGATAAGATCCGTCGTTCTATCGAATTAATTGGTTGGGGTACAGTAGCTGCAGCTGTTGTCGCCTATGTTCTTTATACCTTATTAAAATAGAGGCTATTATGAAAAAATCATTTCTTCTACTTCCATTAGCTGCTGCAGTATTAACAGCGTGTTCATCAAATACATCTGAAACCTCTCCAAATGTGGAAGTGACAGAGGCAGGTTCTGCATGGCAAACTGAGGTTCAACAAGTTGAAATGCCAAGTTCAATGACACAACCGAGCTATCCAGCACAACAACCAACCTATACGCCAGTGCCGCAACCAACTTACGGTCAACCACAACCAACTTATAGCCAACCAAGCTATGGTCAAACGAATGTGAGTGGCGCAAGTGAAATGGTCGGAAACTGTAATGTGGTTAGAGATGGTAATAACACCCCAATTTACAGCCAAATTCAGAAAGGTTGCTATACCGATAACTCTTATACGGTTGGAAAGCATGATACTTGGTTCTTAGTTGCGTACTTAACAGGGCAAACAGCAAATCAACTTGCTGCATTAAACAACTTAAGTACGACTACGCCATTAAAAGTGGGGCAGGTTTTACGTGTGAGATAATTCCTATTTAGGATATATTTTTCTTCACATATATAGCATTATTATTTTTTAGAGCGCCAGTATTGGCGTTCTTATTTTGTTTCAAGGACATTTAGAATGAAAAAATCTTTTTTATTACTTCCATTAGCAGCGCTTGTGTTGACTGCTTGTGGCTCTAATACTCCAGCACCTGTTGTTAATGCGGATGGTGCAGACCTTTCACCTGGTGTAATGCAACCTGTTTCAGGCACAGGTGCAACAGACACTAGCTATGGCTGGCAAACCGATGTGCAAAGTACATCTATGCCAACAACGATGACAACACCAACTTATACACCGCCCCCAGCTCCACAGCCTGTGTATCAAGCACCACAACCAACCTACGAAGCACCACAACCTGTTGCAAAACCTAAGCCTGTGCCAGTAGAAAAGCCAAAAGCAACGACAGTGAAAAAACCTGTTCCACAAGATTTTACGATTCCACGTGATGAGAACAACGCGCCAATTTATAGTCAAATTGATAAAGGTTTCTATAACGGCGATACCTATACCGTACGTAAAGGCGATACTATGTTCTTAATTGCTTACATTGCAGGTAAAGATGTCAAAGAAGTGGCTGCATTAAACAATATGAGCGAACCTTATCAACTGCGTGTAGGACAAACCTTAAAACTTGGTAATACACAAGCAGCTGAACCTGTACAGCAAACTGCACAAGCTGTAGCACCTAAACCAGCTCCAAAACCAGTTCAAGTTGAACCTGTTGTCACTTATACCCAAGCACCAAATGGCACGGCTTATGGTTCTGATGGCACTATTACTGGTCCTGTAAAAGCAGGTTCTGGAACTGCTCCTGTTACTCGCCCTGCGGTAACAGCAAGTGCTGGAACAGCAGTCACTGCAACAGCAGGAACTGCAACACCACGTGTAACAGCAACGACTGCAACTAGCCCGAGTGCACCAAGTTATAACACCACCCCAGCACCAGCTACTTCATCAATCAAATGGCAATGGCCAACGCAAGGCCGTGTGATTTCAGGTTTCTCATCATCTGAAGGTGGTAACAAAGGTTTAGATATTGCAGGAACAAAAGGCCAAGCGGTTAAAGCAGCAGCGGCAGGCCGTGTCGTTTACGCTGGTAACGCACTACAAGGTTACGGTAACTTAATTATCATCAAACATAATGATGACTTCTTGAGTGCTTATGCACACAACGATAGCATCAAAGTAGAAGAACAAGATAACGTTAAAGCGGGCGAAACCATTGCGACTTTAGGTAGCACTGGTACAAACAGCAACAAACTTCACTTTGAAATTCGTTATCAAGGTAAGTCTGTTGACCCTGCACGTTATTTACCAAGACAGTAAGCGATGTTAAAGCCATTTATGACCTTAGGTTTAACGGCTGCATTAATGGCTTGTTCGCCAACATCGAGCGAGCAAGCTATTGGCGGAAAAAAAGATAAACACGGCTGTTTATCTTCAGCGGGGCAAAGTTACTCTTATTTGAAGCAACAGTGTGTGCAACTATTTAACGTAGCAGACATTAGCCTACAAGATACAGC
Source organism: Actinobacillus indolicus (assembly GCF_901764975.1). GTDB lineage: Bacteria > Pseudomonadota > Gammaproteobacteria > Enterobacterales > Pasteurellaceae > Glaesserella > Glaesserella indolica_B. The sequence continues at coordinate 40,721 of NZ_CABFKH010000010.1, forward strand.
CAATGACACCTTAGCTGTTTATGTGATCTTATCTGAAGATAAAGCACAAGCGGAAGTCTTTGCAGTAGATCTTCCCGAGAATACCATCCTGAACGTCGTTAAAGGTGGCTATGTATCTCCAGATAAAAAAGTCCGCTTACGTAAAACAGAAACGACTTGGAAAATCACGAAGTAGTTTTGCAAAAAATTCAACAAATCTGACCGCTTGTAACAAGCGGTCTTTTTACAAGGAGAGATGATGACAATACGTTGTAGCTGGGCGGGTGACAGCGAAATTTATGTGAATTACCATGATAACGAATGGGGTAAACCTGAATATTACAGCCAGAAACTGTTTGAAAAAATCTGCCTTGAAGGGCAGCAAGCTGGGCTATCTTGGATCACAGTACTCAAAAAACGAGAAACCTATCGTGAAGCCTTTTATCATTTCGATCCTGTTAAAATTGCCAAAATGACAGAAGCCGATCTTGATCAACTTATGCAAAATACAGGTTTGATCCGCCATCGTGCTAAGCTAGAAGCGATTGTCAAAAATGCGAAAGCCTATCTCGCCATGCAAGCCAACGGCGAAGACTTTAGCCAATTTATCTGGTCTTTTGTGAATGGCAAACCACAAATTAACGATGTTCCCACGTTAAGTGCTGTTCCAGCCAAAACGAGTGTTTCAACGGCGATGTCTAAGGCATTGAAAAAGAAAGGTTTTGTCTTTGTCGGAGAAACCACTTGCTATGCCTTTATGCAATCAATGGGGCTTGTTGATGATCATTTGAATAGCTGTTTTTGTAAAACGAAATCGTAAAAAAAATCATGGAAACTGACCGCTTGCACATTATTTTTGCTCATCATGATGAAGATATTCCTGATATATTTTTAGATTATGCTAAACCTAAAAATATATTAGAAAAAGCATTATCTGAAAAGCAAATTAAAAAATGGAAAAGTCGCCGCATGGCTTATTTTCTATTAACCCAACTTTTTGAAAAATTTAATTTAGACACACATTTATTAAATCAAATTGAAAAAACAGCCAGTGGTAGACCTTTTATTTCTCATCCTTATATTGATTTTAATATTAGTCACTCTGGTGATTGGGTAGCCATTATTTTTTCATATCATAATCCATTAAAAGCAGTGGGAATTGATATTGAACATCCGCAAAAAGTCAGACGTTTTCATGATTTACTGCATTACTATGCAAGTGAGCAAGAGATTACTGAAATTCTCAATCCCAAAATTTTACCTGAATTAACTTCTCTAGATGCTCGCTTCTACCTGAGCTGGTGCTTACGAGAAGCCGTGCTTAAATCTCAAGGTGTTGGTATTGTTAAGCTTAAAGAAGTGACTCACTCCTTAAGTAAGCAAACACTGACAACAGCATATAGCCCAAGTGGACACTTACATTTTTATTATCAACTTCCATTTTATTTAGCTTACTTCTTTGAGCAATCACAATCTATGTTATCATTGCCTATACTTCAACAATGGCATAATAATCAATTTATTCCCTTAACAGATATTCAACCTATTATTTATCAAGTAAATTAAGGATACTATGACGAATACCAATTTAAATACTAATTTAGAAAGTAAACACTCTCGGTTTGGAAAATTAATTTCAGAAGGATTTCAATGGATTTTAAATATTTCTTTATTAGCCATCGGTTCCATTCTTGCTTATTCCCTTTTCTATGAAGCTTATACATTAATTGATTTATTTTTTAATCACAGCGATAAATTTCAAATTGTAGAAAAAATTGTTATTTTCTTTTTATATTTTGAATTTTTAGCCTTAATTGTTCAATATTTTAAATACAACTATCATTTCCCATTACGCTATTTTTTATATATCGGTATTACGGCAATGGTACGTTTAATTATTGTTGATCACTCAAATGCAATGCATACGCTACTTTTTGCTCTTGCCATTTTAGTGATGGTTGTCGCACTCTATGTCGTCCATACCGACCGTTTACGTAAAAGCTAAGGAGAGAGTCATGACTCAAATTCATCAATTTCAACAAAAAGATTTAGAGATCTTAAAAGAAGAAGTCGTTTATCAAGGTCACTTCACCATGAAAAAAATGTATTTCCGCCACAAGCTATTCAACGGTGGAATGAGCGGTGAAATTGTGCGTGAATTAATGATTAAAGGCTCGGCTGCCGCATTAATTGCCTATGATCCAGTCAAAGATGCCGTAGTGTTAGTCGAACAAGTTCGCATTGGTGCTTACGATCCAACGAGCAACCAATCCCCTTGGTTAGTCGAACTGATTGCAGGAATGGTAGATGAAGGGGAAACACCAGAAAATGTCGCCATTCGTGAAAGTTACGAAGAAGCTGGTTTAACCGTTAGCAATGTGGAACACACCTTAAGTATTTGGGACAGCCCAGGTGGTGCGGTTGAGCGTTTACATCTCTTTTTAGGCTTAGTCGATAGTACACAAGTCGGCGGCGTTTACGGTTTAGAAGAAGAAGGAGAAGATATTCTCGTCCACGTTGTAAGCCGTGAACAAGCGTATCAATGGGTTGTTGAAGGTAAAATTGATAATGTGATTGCTGTTGTTGGATTACAGTGGTTGCAGTTGAACTATCAAAAATATAAAGCCTAAGAGATAAAAAATCTGCACCTTGAAAATTACTCAAGGTGCAGACACATTTTAGCGTTGAATTAAATAACGTAATTTCGTGCCATCTTGCTCTACACTCAATAAGGTATAACCGTGATTTTTAGTATCTACAGGGATATTATTGATGGATTGGGCGCAATCACTTAATAATTCTAAAATCTCGCCTTTTTGTAATTGTGGCATAGTTTCTAACATCACAATGGCAGGGTAAGGACAAGGTTCTCCAAGAGTATCAAGCGTATAGTCTGGGGTAATATCTTTCGGATCTTTATCCAATTTTTGTACAACGGTAAAAGCCATAATTAAATTCCTTCTTTGAGTAAAATTAGTTTGAACAACAAGATGTTGCTGCGACTTTCGCTTTTGCTTTCGCTAGGAAACGTTTTTCCCACCAAACAACCGCGATTAAACAGAGGATCAGTAGAGCGTAATTCACTAATAAACCGCCTACATCACCAAATTCTTTGAGTAAATTGAGTTTTTCGTAATCTAAGGCAAGTGCTGGAGCAAGATCGTCCCATAAGTAAGCTAATAGGGTTGAACCAATCACATTTCCTACGCCAACCCACATAAAATGGACTTGTCCCTCCATTGAGCGATACATCCAACCGGTTTCACAACCGCCTGCTAAAACAATGCCAAAACCGAATAATAAGCCGCCGATAATTGCATTTGGACCTGCCCACATAATTTTAGGTGAAACACCTAATTGAACGTAAGAAAATACGCCAATAGTACCAACGATAATTCCGAAGATGATCGCTTTTGCCATATATGCACGCCCTGTTACCCATAAGTCACGGAAAGCCGAGGTAAAGCAGATTTGCGCTCGTTCAATTAAAAGCCCGAAAGCTAAACCGCATAGCATCGCAAAGCCAAATTTAACCGAAGATTGCATCACATAGAGCGAGGCAATGAAGTAAGCAAAGAAAATCACCATACCTAAGCGGAAACGGCGAGTGGCTTGTTTAGGGTCGGTTTCCTGTAATTTTGCAGCCCCTTTTTTCAATTCCAATTTCACACGGAACATCGGAAGTAGAGTAAATTTCACCCCAAAATAAGTACCGATTGCGGTTGCAATGGTAAAGAACCACGCGTGAACAGAAAACTGTGGAATACCCGTAAATAAAGACGCAAGATTACAGCCCATTGCTAAACGAGCACCAAAACCCGCTAGAATACCACCAAGCACAGCTTGAACAATACGGCGTTTATGGGGTTGATTTCGCCATTTGACATTATTTGCCCATAGTGCTGCGGAAATACAGCCTGCGAACATTCCTAAAATCATCACGCCATCAATACGCGTAAATATGCTTCCTTGCATGCCAATGATTTTGTAGTAGCTCCATTCACTCACATTAATGCCTAAGGCTTGCAGTGCGTGTCCACCCCAACGGGTAAACTCGCCGGTCACCGCCCAATAAGTGCCTGTGATACCAAAATAGTAAGCCGAAAGTAACCCTGCTGCGATTACCGCGGCGACAGGATTCCAATATTTGATTAGATAGTTCTGTTTGAATTGTTGCCAAATCTCTAACATAAGTCCTTAAATCCTTAAGAGAAAGTTAATCGATTTGCAAGAAAGGTATAACGATGAAGATATAAATATGATTTAACAGATTTAATGTATTCATTTCCTATACACAAAACTTGCGATATATAAATGATTGCAATAAAGCGGTTGGATTATAACAAAAAATTAACAAATAATATATTCTATGACTTAACTTTAGCAAGAAAAGTGACTTATCCCACCGCTTATCTATCTTATTGATTCGATCTAGAAAAAGCCGCCGCTTCCACGATTAACTCATCACTTGGACGAATACCCGTATAAAGCACAAATTGCTCAACTGCTTGCAGTGTCATTACTTCTGCACCAGAAATCACCTGTTTGCCTTGAGCTTTAGCATACTGAATCAAAGGCGTTTCCGCTGGCATTGCCACCACATCAAAAGCCGTTTGAGCCTGTTGCACCATCATTTCAGGGAAGGCTAAGTCAAACTCTTCTTTTCCGCCCTTCATACCAATCGGGGTCACATTAACTAAAATGTCTGCCTGTTGATTTTCAAGGCTATTAATATATTGATAGCCGTAAAGCTCAGCGAGATATTTTCCTGTTTCTTGATTACGAGCATAGACTTTTACATTCGTAAAACCTGAATGCTTAAATGCTGCAACAACAGCTTTTGCCATACCGCCGCTGCCTTGCACAATCACACAAGCGGTTGGATCGAGCTGATATTTTGCAATTAATTTCTCAATCGCAATATAGTCGGTGTTATAGGCTTTCAAATAGCCATCGGTATTGACAATCGTATTGACCGATTCAATCGCTTTTGCAGATGCATCAATTTCGTCTAAAAACGGCATACAGGCTTCTTTAAACGGCATAGACACCGCACAGCCTCGAATACCTAAAGCTCTCACACCTTTGACTGCGTGCTCAATGTCTTTAGTGGTAAATGCTTTATAAACAAAGTTTAAACCAAGTTTTTGATAAAGATAGTTATGGAAATAAGTGCCAGTGTTTCCTGGTCTGCCCGACAAGGACATACAAAGTTGGGTATCTTTATTGATCATAAATTTGCCTTATTGAATAGAATAAGTGCCATTATGCTGTTTTAGATGTAAAACAACAAGAAAGTCGATCAAAAACAAAAGCCTTGGGTTTCCCCAAGGCTTTCTTTTTGCATTAACGCATAAGCGAAAATTATTCGCCAAGACGCTCTTTGATACGTGCAGATTTACCTGAACGCTCACGTAAGTAGTAAAGTTTAGCTTTACGTACCGCACCTTTACGTTTAACAGCAATGCTGTCAATTACAGGTGAGTGAGTTTGGAATACACGCTCAACGCCCACGCCGTTTGAAACTTTGCGTAAGGTGAATGCAGAATGCAAGCCACGGTTACGAATTGCAATAACCACGCCTTCGAACGCTTGCAAACGTTTTTTACTACCTTCTACTACCCATACCTTAACTTCTAATGTGTCACCTGGACGGAAGCTAGGTACGTTTTGTTTTAACTGTTCTTGTTCGATTTGTTTGATGATGTTACTCATTTTAATAAACCTTCTATGTCCTAGAATTAACTGATTTGTGTCGTTTCTTTATGTTATTCAACAACACGCGTTGTTCGTCAGTCAGAGCTAGGCTATCCAATAGCTCAGGGCGTCTTAACCACGTTCGTTCTAGCGACTGTTCTAATCGCCATTTGCGAATTTGCTCGTGGTGACCCGACATCAGCACTTGCGGTACAGGTAAGCCATCTAATACTTCAGGGCGAGTATAATGTGGGCAATCTAATAAACCTTCTGCGAAAGAGTCTTCCAACGCCGAAGCCTGTTTGCCTAATACCCCTGGGATAAACCGTGCAACAGCGTCAATTAACGTCATTGCAGGAAGTTCCCCCCCTGTGAGAACGTAATCACCGATTGACCATTCTTCATCAATTTCAGTTTGGATCAATCGCTCATCAATGCCTTCATAACGCCCACAAACCAAAATCAATTTTTGATTTGTTGCCAGCGTTTGTACGCCTGCTTGATCGAGTTTACGTCCTTGCGGTGAGAGATAAATCACTTTAGCTTCTACACCGTCTTCCTTACAAGCGGTTGCTTTTGCTTCACGAATTGCATCACGAAGCGGTTGCACCATCATCAACATACCCGGCCCACCACCATAAGGGCGGTCGTCCACCGTTTTATGTTTGTCGTGTGTGAAATCACGGGGATTCCAACACTGCACTTGTAAGAGATTTTGTTTTACTGCTCTACCTGTTACCCCAAAATCAGTAATTGCTTTAAACATTTCGGGGAAAAGGGAAATAATACCAATCCACATATTTTGACCTACGAAATGCGACTGCTAAAGCTCACTGCATACCTGAGGTTAGAAACCAGCGTCCCAATCCACTGTAATTGTTTTAGTGGCGAGATCTACTCTTTTAACTACTTGTTCATATAAGAACGGGATTAAACGTTCTTGCTTACCGAAAGCATCTTTACTGCCAGCTTTTACCACCAACACATCATTTGAACCTGTTTCCATCATTTCGGTCACAGTTCCCATTGCATAACCTTCAAGGTTTACCACTTGGCAACCGATCAAATCGTGCCAATAATAATCCCCTTCTTCCAATTCTGGAAACACGGCTAAATCCACACCAATCTCGGCGTTGGTTAATAGCTGTGCGGTTTCACGGTCTTCTGTGCCTTTTAATTTCACAATCAAATCATTGTTGTGATAACGCCAACTTTCGAGTTCAACTTGTTGCCATTGCCCTTTAATTTTTAAGAACCACGGCTGGTAATCGAAAATACTTTCAGGATATTCTGTCGATGAATAAAGGCGTAGCCAGCCACGGATACCATAGGTTGAACCTAATTTTCCGACAACTTCAATTTTTTGCTCGCTCATATTCACCTACTTATTTAATTTGTGGAATTAAGCTGCTTGACGCGCTTCTTTCACTAATACTGCAACACGATCAGAAAGTGATGCACCTTTAGCAACCCAAGCATCAACTTTAGCAACGTCTAAACGTAAACGTTCTGCGTTACCAGTTGCGATAGGGTTGAAGAAACCGATACGCTCGATGAAACGACCGTCGCGTGGGCTACGGCTGTCAGCGACAACGATTTGATAGAATGGGCGTTTTTTAGCTCCGCCACGAGATAAACGAATGGTTACCATAACCGTCCTCTAAAAGTTTAATGATAGTAAAAAAGAAAACCCTCGTTCGAGGTGAGGGTGCGAAACTTGTTCAAAAAAGAGAGAACAAGCGGTCGGATTATACGGATTTTTTGCAAAAAGGCAAGGAAAACTCCTTCTCACATATAAAAACACCGCCTTAACAGCGGTGTCTTTTCACTCAAATTTTGCAATTAGCAATCTTGTTTACCATACTGCTCTTGACGAAGAATTGCACGCACGCTTGCATCGAACTGTGCTAATACTTCTTCTGCGTTTTTCGGATCAGTACCACGAGCATCTAAGTAGAACTTAATTTTCGGTTCTGTACCTGATGGACGAGCGATTAAACGGCTACCGTTTTCAAGCACAAATACTAGAATATCGCTTTGGCGATCTGTTTTCGTATGATCTAAGAAAGTCGCTACTTTGAAACCACCGACTTCGCTTGGTGGGTTAGTGCGTAATGCTGTCATTAACTTGCCGATTGCTGATAAGTCATCAACACGGATAGAGATCTGACCGCTTACATAAGCCCCAAACTCTTTAGTAAAGTCATCTGCATAATCTGCTAAGGTTTTACCTTGTTTTTTCAGGTTACGCACAAGATCTAAGAACATAATCGCAGCAGAGATACCGTCTTTATCACGCACTTTATCTGGATCAACTAAGTAGCCTAATGCTTCTTCAAAGCCGAATAATAAGCCGTTTACTTTACCGATATATTTGAAGCCTGTTAATGTTTCTTCTGACTCAAAGCCATATTTCTTCGCAATTTCTGCAAGTGCTGGAGAAGATACAAGTGAGCAAGCTAAAATACCTTTTTTGCCTTGTGCGTGGTATTGTTTTGCTAAATACCAACCTAAGAAACAACCGATAACGTTGCCGTGTAAAGGTTTCCAATTGCCTTGTGCATCTGGTACTGCTACTGCCAAACGGTCTGCATCTGGGTCGTTCGCAATAATAAATTCCGCATTTCTCTCTTTAGCCACTTTAATTGCTAAATCTAATGCCCCTTTCTCTTCTGGGTTCGGGAAGTTTACCGTTGGGAATGTGCCATCTGGCCATACTTGTTCAGCAACGATAGATGGTTGTGGCAAACCTGCTTTGGCTAATGTTTTGCTTAATACTTCATAACCTACGCCGTGCATTGCGGTATAAACATAGTTAATATCTACTTGTGGCTCTTTAGCGAGGCTTGCTGTTTTTGCAATATACGCATCAACAATTTCATCATCTAATACGATGTAATTTTGACTGCGTGGTAAGTCTTTGATGCTGCCTTGTGCTACTTTATCAATACAAGCTGCTATTTCTTGGTCTGCTGGCGATACGATTTGACCACCGCCGTTTGCTTTACCTAAATAAACTTTATAGCCATTATCTTCAGGTGGGTTATGGCTTGCTGTGACCATTACACCTGCTGTGGTATCAAAGTATTTGATTGCATAGGCAAGCACTGGCGTTGGTAATTTTCTTGGAAGAAGGTAAGTTTTAATACCTGCTGCAGCCATAATCTCTGCAGTATCACGAGCAAACACGTCTGAATTTTTACGTCCATCATAACCTAACACGATAGATGGCTCTTTGTCATAGCCTTTAAGAAATTCTGCTAAACCACCCGCTGCTTGAGCAACAAGTACACGGTTCATACCCATTGAACCTGCTTGTAAACGACCACGTAAGCCTGCAGTACCGAATTGTAAGCGACCGTCAAAACGGCTAGCTAATTCAGCTTGAGCTTTCGCATCATTTGCTTTTGCTTGCGAAATTAATTGCTCTAACTCTGCACGAGTTTCTAAATCAGGGTCTTGATCTAACCAATTTTGAGCGACTTGAAAGAGAGTTTCCATAGTGAGTTTCCTTAAATTAAGATAAACAAATAGACAGTAATAGACTAACTGAAAAGCGGTCAGATTGAAATGATTATTTGTAAATATTGTGAAGTTATTTGATATGGATAAAAGACAAACGGTTACATATAAAAACACCGCCTAATTAGACGGTGTTTTTATCATTAAATTAGAATGTTTGAGCGATACGATCCAGTTCAACCTTAGCTGCTTCAACTGCTTTAGCTGCAACGTCAGGACCATAACCGATACCTTCTGCATACACAAACTCAACATCAGTAATACCGATAAAGTTTAATACCGTTTGCATATACATTTTGGTTAAATCCGCAGGACCATCTTTATAAATACCGCCGTGAGCAAGCACTACCACTGCTTTTTTGCCTTTGATTAATCCTTCAGGACCATTCGCTGTATAACGGAAAGTCACACCTGCACGGTTTAAGTAATCAATATAGGTCTTGAGTTGAGCAGGGATACCTAAGTTGTACATTGGCACAGCGAACACAAGTACATCACTGTTATTCACTTCACCAATCAATTTGTTAGATAAATCCAGAGCTGCACGTTGAGCATCATTTTGTGGTTCACCACGCGTGCCTGATGCCGCATTTAAATCATAATAAGGAAGTGGATTTACCCCGAAATCGTGTTCAGTCACGTTCGCTGAAATTTTAGATTTAAGATAATCAACTAATTTATTTGAAGTGGAATTATCGGCAAGAATACTTGATTTGATCACTAATACATTTTTCATTAAAAACTCCAAAGATCGAAAATACGATTGAATAACTACGCATTAGTTTATACGAATATGAAGAGAAATAAAGTAGGGGAAAGTGAAAAGAGTGTTTACTAGAAATGAATAATCAAACTGAGAAAAATATCTATACTATTTTCTCACTACACAAGCGGTCAAATCATTCAAATTTTTTACAAAAACAAAAGCCCGATAAATCTATCGGGCTTTTTAAGTCAATGTAGAATTATTCTGTTGCTTGTTCAGCTGCAACTTCAGGACGATCAACTAACTCAATGTAAGCCATTGGCGCGTTGTCACCTGCACGGAAACCACATTTTAAGATACGAGTATAACCACCCGCACGGTTTGCAAAACGTGGACCTAATTCATTGAATAATTTAGCAACGGTTTCGATGTTGCGAGTACGAGCAAAAGCTAAACGACGATTAGCAACGCTATCTACTTTTGCTAAAGTAATTAATGGTTCAACTACACGACGTAATTCTTTTGCTTTTGGCAATGTTGTCTTGATGATTTCGTGACTAACTAATGCACTTGCTAAATTACGGAACAACGCCTGACGATGGCTGCTGTTACGGTTTAGTTGACGTCCACTCTTACGATGGCGCATAACCTTATTCCTTCTAAGAAAATCTAAACCTAAAATTAGTCTTCAGCAATACTTGCTGGAGGCCAATTCTCAAGGCGCATACCGAGTGATAAGCCACGAGAAGCGAGAACATCTTTAATTTCAGTAAGTGATTTCTTACCAAGATTAGGTGTTTTTAATAACTCAACTTCTGTACGTTGCACTAAATCACCGATATAGTGAATTGTCTCTGCTTTCAAACAGTTAGCAGAACGAACTGTCAGCTCTAAGTCATCTACTGGACGAAGAAGAATTGGATCAAATTCCGGTTTCTCTTCTTTTACTTCTGGCTGACGAACATCACGCAAATCAACGAATGCAGCGAGTTGCTCTGCTAAAATCGTTGCAGCACGGCGGATGGCTTCTTCTGGATCTAATGTTCCGTTAGTTTCCATCTCAATAACGAGCTTATCTAAGTCTGTACGTTGTTCAACACGAGCAGCTTCAACATTGTAAGCAATGCGATCTACTGGGCTAAAACGTGCATCCACTAATAAGCGACCGATTGGACGATCGTCGTCTTGTGTATGTACACGAGCAGATGCTGGTACATAACCACGACCACGTTGAACACGAATACGCATATTGATAGATGCGTTTTTATCCGTTAAGTTACAGATTACGTGATCTGGATTCACAATTTCAACATCACCATCGTGAGTAATGTCGGCTGCAGTTACAGGGCCAATCCCAGATTTAGTGAGTGTCAAAATAATATCATCTTTATTTTGCACTTTTACCGCTAGACCTTTAAGGTTTAACAATACCTCAAGAATATCTTCTTGTACGCCTTCTTTGCTGCTGTATTCATGTAATACACCATCAATTTCTACTTCTGTAACTGCGCAACCAGGCATAGATGAAAGTAAAATGCGACGAAGTGCGTTACCTAAAGTGTGGCCAAAACCACGCTCTAACGGCTCTAAGGTCACTTTTGCGTGAGTTGAACTAATTTGCTCAATATTCACTAAGTGTGGCTTTAAAAATTCTGTTACAGAACCCTGCATTTTATCCTCTCTTTGCTTTTAAGCTTTAACTATTATTTAGAGTAAAGCTCAACGATCAGATGTTCATTAATATCTGCTGATAGATCAGAACGCTCAGGAGTACGTTTAAATACACCTTCCATTTTAGTTGCATCAACTTCTAACCAAGTTGGTTTTTCACGTTGAGTTGCTAACTCTAATGATGCTTTGATACGTGCTTGTTTTTTAGATTTCTCACGAACAGCAATCACATCATCAACAGAAACTTGATATGAAGGGATGTTTACAACGCGTCCGTTCACTACGATAGATTTGTGGCTTACTAATTGGCGTGCTTCAGCACGAGTAGCCGCGAAACCCATACGGTAAACAACGTTATCTAAACGACCTTCTAACAATACTAATAAGTTCTCACCGGTATTGCCTTTTAAGCGGTTAGCTTCTTTATAGTAGTTACGGAACTGACGTTCTAAAATACCATAGATACGGCGAACTTTTTGTTTTTCACGTAACTGACTACCATAGTCAGATAAACGTGGTTTACGAGCACCGTGTTGACCTGGTGCTGTATCAATTTTACATTTTGACTCGATCGCGCGAACACCTGATTTAAGGAATAAATCGGTACCTTCACGACGGCTTAGCTTGAGTTTTGGACCCAAATATCTTGCCATTTTCTTTCTCCAATTATCCTAACGTCAATTACACACGACGTTTTTTCGGTGGACGACAACCGTTATGTGGAATCGGAGTCACATCTGTAATGTTCGTGATACGGAAACCCGCTGCATTTAATGCACGGATTGTTGATTCACGACCTGGACCCGGACCTTTAACCATAACTTCTAAATTCTTTAAACCAAACTCTTTAACCATTTCCGCACAACGCTCTGCAGCAACTTGAGCAGCGAATGGAGTTGATTTACGAGAACCACGGAAACCTGAACCACCCGCAGTTGCCCAAGCTAGAGCATTACCTTGGCGGTCAGTAATGGTTACGATTGTATTATTGAAAGATGCGTGGATATGAGCTACGCCATCTACGATCTGTTTTTTTACACGTTTACGTGCACGAACTGGTGTTTTAGCCATTATTTATCTACTCCGATTATTTTTTGATCGGTTTGCGTGGACCCTTACGAGTACGCGCATTAGTCTTAGTACGTTGACCACGTACTGGTAAACCACGACGATGACGTAAACCACGGTAGCAACCTAGGTCTAAAAGACGTTTGATGCTTAAAGTTACTTCACGACGTAAATCACCTTCGACAGTAAATTTACCAACTTCTTCACGCAGTTTTTCAATCTGCTCTTCAGACAATTCTCTGATCTTCACATCTTCAGCAATACCCGTTGCAGCGCAGATCGCTTTTGCACGAGTTTTACCGATGCCATAAATAGCAGTCAGTGCGATTACGGTGTGTTTTTGATCAGGAATGTTAATGCCTGCAATACGGGCCACTATGCACTCCTATTTAACTAAAGTTATTGATATGCTGATCTTGAAAAGCCCGTTTCAGGATACTCAAACAGCATATCAGGACGAAATGAGCTGAGCAGTATAACTGCTCAGCAGGTTCTTTGCAAGAAATAATGTCAATTAACCTTGACGTTGTTTGTGTTTAGGGTCGCTACAAATTACGCGTACAACACCTTCACGTTTAACAACTTTGCAGTTACGACACATTCTTTTAACTGAAGCACGAACTTTCATTGCTTATCCTTTTTGATCTAAGGGCTTATTGCCCTAAGCCTTTCAAATTGGCTTTCTTCAACACAGAGTCATACTGTAAAGACATAAGATGACTTTGAACCTGTGCGATGAAATCCATAATAACAACCACAACGATCAATAATGAAGTACCGCCTAATTGGAAAGATACTTTCCATAATGACGTTATGATATAAGGAACCAAACAAACAAAGGTAATATATAACGCACCAATTAAGGTTAAACGTGTCATTACTTTATCGATATAACGAGATGTTTGCTCGCCTGGTCGATAACCTGGTACAAACGCACCTGATTTTTTCAAATTATCCGCTGTATCACGAGGATTATATTGCATTCCTGTATAAAAGAATGCAAAGAAGATTACAGCCATTGTAAATAATACAATATAGAGTGGCTGACCTGGTTGTAGTAACTGTGATAAATCAAATAACCATTCAAAACCTTCACTTGTTCCGAACCATTGTGCAATGGTTGCTGGGAATAAAATAATACTTGAAGCGAAGATTGCTGGGATTACACCAGCCATATTTACTTTTAATGGTAAATGAGATTGTCTTGCAGGTGCCATCATTCTTCCCTGCTGGCGACTTGCATAGTTTACAACAATTCTTCTTTGTCCACGTTCCACGAAGACAACAAAATATGTTACAGCAAATGCAACTACAGCTATTAGTAATAACACTAATAATGAAATCTCACCTTGGCGAGATTGTTCAATAGTTTGCCCGATTACTGATGGAAGATCAGCAACAATCCCTGCAAAAATAATTAACGAAATACCATTGCCAATGCCACGTTCAGTGATTTGCTCACCTAACCACATCAGGAACATAGTACCTGTTACTAAACTAATTACAGAAGTTACATAGAACAGCATATTTGGATTAGGAACTAATCCAGCTAGCATATTCGGTAGGGCTAATGAAATACCAATAGACTGAATAAATGCTAATAACAACGTAGCATAACGCGTATATTTGCTAATTTTACGACGCCCTGCTTCACCTTCTTTTTTCAACTCGGCAAGTGCTGGGTGTACTGCTGTCAATAATTGAATAATAATTGACGCTGAAATATAGGGCATAATCCCTAACGCAAATATAGAAGCTCTACTTAAAGCACCACCAGAGAACATATTGAACATATCAATGATGGTGCCTTGCTGTTGTCGTACTAGCTCGGATAATACAGAAGCATCAATACCAGGAACAGGAATAAAAGAACCGATACGGAAAACGATTAAAGCACCTAAAACAAACAATAATCGTGATTTTAATTCACCAGTCCCTTTTTGGGTATTACCTTGATATCCTGGTTGTTTAGCCATTTATTATTCCTCGATAGAACCACCAGCAGCTTCGATAGCAGCTTTTGCACCTTTAGTTACGCCTAAGCCTTTAACCACTACTACTTTTTCAACTTTACCTGAAAGGATTACTTTTGCAGATAAAATATCTTTTGTGATTACGTTTGCTGCTTTTAACGCATCTAAAGTAACAACATTACCATCTACTTTTGCTAAGTCACTTAAACGGATTTCAGCTACGTGTAATGCTTTAAGAGAAGTAAAACCAAATTTTGGTAAACGACGGTATAAAGGCATTTGACCACCCTCGAAACCACGACGAACACCGCCGCCTGTACGAGATTTTTGACCTTTATGACCACGACCACCAGTTTTACCTAAACCAGAACCAATACCGCGACCTAAACGTTTTGCACTGTGTTTAGCACCTTCAGCTGGAGAAAGAGAATTTAAACGCATTCTATTATTCCTCCACTTTAACCATATATGAAACTTGATTGATCATACCGCGTACTGCTGGAGTATCTTCTAACTCTACGGTATGACGAATATGACGAAGACCTAAGCCTTTCAACGTTGCTTTATGCTTCGGTAAACGAGCGATAGAGCTACGAGTTTGAGTTACTTTAATAGTTTTAGCCATATTCAATTACCCCAAAATTTCTTCAACGGCTTTGCCACGTTTTGCAGCAACCATTTCTGGTGATTTCATATTTGCTAGTGCATCAATTGTTGCACGAACAACGTTAATTGGGTTAGTTGAACCGTACGCTTTAGAAAGTACGTTGTGAACACCTGCAACTTCTAATACTGCACGCATTGCACCGCCTGCGATGATACCTGTACCTTCGCTAGCTGGTTGCATAAATACGCGTGAACCAGTGTGAGAACCTTTAACAGGGTGTTGTAATGTACCTTCGTTTAACGCTACATTAACCATATTGCGACGAGCTTTTTCCATCGCTTTTTGGATTGCTGCCGGAACTTCACGAGCTTTACCGTAACCAAAACCTACACGACCGTTACCATCGCCCACTACTGTTAAAGCAGTGAAACTCATAATACGACCACCTTTTACGGTTTTAGATACACGGTTAACCGCGATTAGCTTTTCCTGCAGTTCACCAGCTTGTTTTTCGATGTTTGACATCTCAAATTCCTCTATTAGAACTGAAGACCAGCTTCACGAGCAGCATCTGCTAATGATTGCACACGACCATGGTATTTGAAACCTGAACGGTCAAATGCAACTGCTTTAATACCTTTTTCTAAAGCGCGTTCAGCAACTAATTTACCAACTGCTGCTGCTGCATCTTTATTACCAGTATATTTAACTTGCTCTTTAATTACTTTCTCAACAGTTGAAGCTGCTGCTAAAACTTCTGAGCCATTAGGTGCAATCACCTGCGCATAAATATGGCGAGGTGTGCGATGCACAACTAAACGTGTTGCACCTTGCTCTCTCATTAAATGACGTGCACGGCTTGCACGACGGATACGAGCTACTTTCTTATCCATAGTGTTACCTTACTTTACTTTTTCTTCGCTTCTTTAGTACGTACAACTTCATCAGCGTAACGTACACCTTTACCTTTATAAGGCTCTGGTTTGCGGTATGCACGAATATCAGCTGCCACTTGACCGATTAACTGTTTGTCCGCAGACTTAAGAATAATCTCAGTTTGTGATGGACATTCACCAGTTACACCTTTTGGCAACTCATGTTCAACCGGGTGTGAGAAACCTAAACTTAATGCAACAGTGTTGCCTTTCATTTGAGCTCTGTAACCAACACCCACTAATTGCAATTTCTTAGTAAAGCCTTCAGTAACACCGATAACCATTGCGTTAACGAGGGCACGAGCTGTACCTGCTTGCGCATCTGCATTAACGATACCCGCTTTTGGAGCGAATGTTAAAGTATCAGCTTCGTATTTTACTTCAACTGCATTGTGAATTTCGCGAGATAACTCGCCATTTTTACCTTTTACTGTTAATAGCTGACCATTCAAAGTAACTTGAACGCCGGCAGGAACAGCGACAGGTGCTTTTGCAACACGAGACATTTTTCCTACCTCACTATTATGCTACGTAACAGATAATTTCACCGCCGAGGCCCGCTTGACGCGCTGCACGGTCGGTCATTACACCTTTAGATGTAGAAACAACTGCGATACCTAAACCACCCATTACTTTTGGTAATTCGTCTTTACGTTTATAAATACGAAGACCTGGACGGCTTACGCGTTGGATACTTTCTACAACTGGTTTGTTTTGGAAATATTTTAAAGTGATTTCCAACTCAGGTTTTGAACCTTCAACAACTTTGAAGCTCTCAACATAACCTTCTTCAGCTAAAACGCTTGCAATAGCAACTTTTAACTTAGATGAAGGCATACTGATTGCAACTTTATTCGCAGCTTGACCGTTACGAATACGGGTCAGCATATCTGCGATTGGATCTTGCATGCTCATGTATTTACTCCCATGATTCCAAATTAAAAGAGGTTATTACCAGCTTGCTTTCTTAAGGCCTGGAATTTCACCGCGCATTGCAGCTTCACGTACCTTAATACGGCTTAAACCAAACTTACGAAGTACACCGTGTGGACGACCAGTTTGGCGGCAACGGTTACGCTGACGGATTGGACTAGAATCGCGTGGAAGTGTTTGTAATTTTAACACTGCATCCCAACGTTCTTCGTCTGAAGAATTTACATCAGAAATAATTCTCTTTAACTCTTCACGTTTAGCGTAGAATTTATCAGCTAATTTCGCACGTTTTACGTCACGTGCAATCATTGATTGTTTTGCCACGATAACCTACCTTATTTACGGAATGGGAAATTGAAAGCCGCTAATAAAGCTTGGCCTTCTTCATCACTTTTCGCCGTTGTGGTGATAGTAATATCTAAACCACGTACACGATCTACTTTATCGTAGTCGATTTCAGGGAAAATGATTTGTTCACGAACACCCATACTGTAATTACCACGACCGTCGAATGATTTCGCGTTTAAACCGCGGAAGTCACGGATACGTGGAACAGCGATAGTAATCAATCTTTCAAAGAATTCCCACATACGTTCACCACGTAGGGTTACTTTGCATCCGATTGGATATCCCTGACGGATTTTAAAGCCTGCAACAGATTTGCGTGCTTTAGTAATTAAAGGTTTTTGACCGCTGATTGCTGTTAAATCTGCTACTGCGTTGTCTAACAGTTTTTTGTCGGTCAATGCTTCACCCACACCCATATTCAGGGTTATCTTTTCGATTCGTGGGACTTGCATGACAGATGAGTAGTTGAATTTCGCTTTTAATTCATTAACTACTGTATCTCTGTAGTAATCATGCAGTTTCGCCATCGCATTACTCCAGTTAATTAAATTGTTTTCTCGTTAGATTTGAAGAAACGGACTTTTTTGCCATCTTCGAATCTAAATCCTACACGGTCAGCTTTGTTTGTTTCTGGGTTGAAAATCGCAACGTTTGACGCATCAATCGCAGCTTCTTTCTTCACTAAACCGCCAGCCTTGCCTAACGCAGGAACTGGTTTTTCGTGTTTAGTAATAATGTTGATACCCTCAACAATCACTTTACCGTTTGGTAACACAGAAGTTACCTTACCACGTTTGCCCTTGTCTTTACCAGCAAGAACAATTACTTCATCGTTTTGACGGATTTTTGCAGCCATTACATTCTCTCCTTATAGTACTTCTGGAGCTAAAGAAATGATCTTCATAAACTTCTCAGAACGAAGTTCACGCGTCACAGGTCCAAAAATACGAGTACCGATTGGTTGCTCAGTGTTATTGTTTAAAATTACACAAGCATTGCCATCGAAACGAATAACTGCGCCATCTGGGCGACGAACACCCTTCTTGGTGCGCACAACAACTGCTTTTAACACATCACCTTTTTTAACTTTACCGCGTGGAATTGCTTCTTTCACAGTAACTTTGATGATATCGCCGATAGCAGCGTAACGACGGTGCGATCCACCTAGAACCTTGATACACATTACGCTACGAGCCCCTGAGTTATCAGCAACATCCAGCATAGTCTGTTCTTGGATCATATTAGTGCTCCGTTAAAATAAAAAACACCCTTTCGGGACGAACCTGTCTGCCCAATGCAAACAGGATGCGGATTATATCGCAATTAACTTTCCAAGATCAACTGAATTTTGAGCAATTCATTTAGAACTTTTCCGTTAAGCAATTTTGACTGCTTTATACTGGCTTTGTGGCTCAACAATCAATGTGCGGGCTTTAATAATTTGTAACTCATATTTTCCGCTTTGTTGAGTTACGCTCATTACATCGTTCACCGCATTTGCAGTATGTTCAAAAGCCTCTAAATCTGACTTACCATTGAGTAAATTTGCTAAGAAAAGACCGCTTGTTAAATCACCTACGCCCACAGGATCTTTTGCGACAAATTCATGAAGTGGGCGACTAATATGCCAAATGCCGTCTTGGTTTGCTAACACCATTTCAAATTGAGAAGGATCTTGCCCAACTTTGCTTAAGTGTTTTACCAATACACGCTTAACGCCTTTACTGCGAATAAACTTAATGGCTTCAAGAGCCTGTTCAAAATTCTCTACTGCCAAGCCAGTAAGTTCTCGCAACTCCACCAAATTCGGCGCGATAATATCTGCTTTCGCCATGGCTTCATCACGTAAAAATTCTGCTACCCCAGGTGCAACAATACACCCTTTATCTGGATGCCCCATGACAGGATCACAAAAGTAAATGGCATTTGGGTTTACAGATTTCACACGCTCAACACAAGCCAAAATTTCCGCACCTTGCTCCGCAGCCCCGATGTACCCAGAAAGCACCGCATCGCATTCATGTAATGCCTCAATTTCCGCAATGCCTTGAGTAATCTCACCAATTTGCTCTTTAGGCACGACCATCCCTTTCCATTTACCATACTGTGTATGATTCGAAAATTGCACCGTATTTAACGCCCAAACATCAATGCCTAATAATTGCATTGGGAACGTCGCCGCTTTGTTACCTGCATAACCATAAACAACATGAGATTGAATGGATAGTACATTTTTCATTAAATCAAACTCCTTTTCAGGTAAAATTTTACGTTGTGAATTAAAAAATAGTTGCAAGAAGAGAGAAAATCGCTAAAATGCGCACGCTTTTCAAGACATCTTGTCCTATGCCGACTTAGCTCAGTAGGTAGAGCAACTGACTTGTAATCAGTAGGTCACCAGTTCGATTCCGGTAGTCGGCACCATTTTTCCTCTATTTTATCACTTAGATTGAATTACTTACTTTTGCCTTTATTTTTAACAAAAAGAAAGCGGTAAGAGTATTGCAAAATTTTGCCTTCATCTTACCGCTTGTACAATCAAAACTTAAACGTAGCCGTAGTTCATTAAACGTTGATAACGACGATCTGTTAATGATTCCGCATCAAGTGGATCTAAGTCCTCCAAATCTTCAATGAGACGTTTTTTCAAGTTTGCTGCCATTTCATCAAAGTTACGATGCGCACCACCTAATGGTTCTGGTACGATATTATCAATTAGCTCAAGTTCTTTTAGGCGAGGTGCGGTTAAGCCCATCACTTCCGCAGCTGTTGAGGCTTTTTCAGCGCTTTTCCATAAGATAGAAGCACAGCCTTCAGGAGAAATCACCGAATAGGTGCTGTATTGCAACATATTCACTTTATCGCCCACGCCAATCGCTAACGCACCGCCTGAACCACCTTCGCCGATAACCGTACAGATAACTGGCACTTTTAAGGTGGACATCTCACGCAAGTTGCGTGCAATCGCTTCAGATTGTCCACGCTCTTCTGCACCAATGCCTGGGTATGCCCCTGGTGTGTCAATAAAGGTGATGATCGGCATATTGAAACGTTCTGCCATCTGCATTAAGCGAAGGGCTTTACGATAGCCTTCTGGTGCTGGCATACCGAAATTGCGTTTCACTTTTTCTTTCACGGTACGCCCTTTTTGATGCCCAATTACCATCACTGGACGACCATCTAAACGTGCAATACCGCCAACAATCGCTTTATCATCCGCAAAAGCACGGTCGCCAGCAAGTTCATCAAATTCAGTAAAAATACGCTCAATATAATCTAAGGTATAAGGGCGACTTGGGTGACGAGCCATACGAGAAATTTGCCACGCATCTAAATCTGCGAATGTTTTCTTCGTTAATTCTTCACTCTTTTTCTGTAAGCGTGCAATTTCATCATCGAGGCTGATCTTGTTGTCATTACCTACTGCAGAACGCAATGCTTCAATTTTTGCTTCAAGTTCAGCAATCGGCAATTCAAAATCTAAGTATTCTGTTGTCATAATTTTTTCCTATCTGTTTCGGCGGAAATAAAAATCGCTGTATTCTATCAGCGAATGCGACACAAGCGGTAAGATTTCCACATTTTTTTGCAAATTTTCTCGCTGATCCGACCGCTTGTGACTATTCGCTGACGGTAAATTGCCCCATACAGCCCCGATCTTTTAGCATGAAATCCGACACACCAAAAGTAAAAGGCAACTGAGCGGAAGCTGTATGTTCAAATTTGACTAAAAGTGTCACTTCTTCGTTTGGCTCAATCCAGACCGTATCTCGCCAAGCTAATTGTTTATGCGCAACAGCCTGTCGATTACGCGTTTCGACAATAAATTTTGCGCCTTGCAGGGTAAATCCTGTGGCTTCTGTACTGGTTAAATACCAACGCTCTACACTGCCTTTTTTGACATCAAAATCAATGCGTTTTGGATCAAAACGTTGCTGGTTAATTAAACGATCCAATGGACGTAAATTGATTTTGCGTTCCTGAGCAATGCTCAATTTAAAATCATCGACATTAAATTCAGGTAATTTCGGTGAAATATTAAGTGCGGACGGTAATCCTTCCGGGCGAAGCTCCAATACGACATTATCCACTAGCTCATCGTTGTCTTTAAAAAACTGAGTCACATCGTAGAAGAAATTTCGTTTTTCTCCGCTAATTAAAGAAACCGTTTCACCTTCATTTAAGTCCACTAAAACTTCAATTCGTTCCGACGGCGCAAGGGGAATATGTTCCATTTCAACCATATCGGCTAGAAAACCCATTCCCGTTGCAATCAAATATAACGGCTTACCATTATCTAAACGTAAATCGTAGTGACGAGATAAAGATGCATTGACGATACGTAAACGCACCCAGCCTCTCGGTACATTCATATAAGGTGATTCAACCCCATTGACAAATAAGCGTTTTCCAAAGAATTGGTTCGCTTGAGTATCAATCACTTGCACGCCATCTTTATTAATCAACTGATCTTGCAAGATTAAGGGAATATCATTTACGCCATATTTATTTGGCAATGATGCTTTTCGGCTTTCGTTATCTTCAATAATCCATAAACCAGCCAAGCCACGATAAACTTGGAACGCCGAATTCAACATCGTATCGGCATAATACCATGCAGTACAAGCGGGTTGATTGACCGATAAAATTGGCGACCAACTGCTATTTTTCTCCATTTTACGATGAATAGAGCCGATCATTTCGGTGGTTGCTTGTAAACCTTGAATGTTGATAGACAACGCTTGGGGAAGATTATTAGTATAGGTGAGTTTAACAAAATCGCCTGACTTCACTCGCACCGTTGGGGCAAGATAGCGCCCATTTACGCCCCAAACATCAACCAATTTACCTTTATCAAACTGAGTCTGTGCGGTTCTAAAATCTAATCTTACAGGGCGACCACGTCCTACTTCGATAATAGGCGGAATCGTTAAGGCAATACGATTTTTTGCCCACAAGGGTGTCGGAGCTAAAGAGATAGCACCGACAAAAGCGGAACGTTGTAAAAATTGACGGCGAGAAAGTTTCATATTATTTACGTTCTAATTGAGCCACTTCTTGATCTAACTGTTCAATTTTAGCTTGCATAATTTGGTGACATTTTTCGATCAGTTCTTTGATATTATCACGATCATAGCCTGAGGTATCAATCGGTTCTAATTGTTCACAAATCACTACACCATTATCCTTACGATTTAAGTCAATCTTATTATGGGTCGTTGAACAAACAATAGGTACAATCGGCACACCAGCTGCAATCGCCGTATGAAATGCCCCTGTTTTGAAAGGTAGCAATCCACGCCCACGACTACGTGTTCCTTCTGGGAACATCCATACCGAGATCTGTTTGTCACGAATAATCTCACCGACCTTATTCATCGTATTAATAGCACTACTACGTTTTTCACGGTGAATAAAAATATTCCCTGTTGCCCAATAAACTAAGCCAAAAAAAGGAATCCAAATCAAGCTACGTTTACCAATGCTCACGGTTCTCGGCGGAACCATTGAAGCGATCGTTACCATATCGTAGTTATTTTGGTGGTTTCCGATATAAATAGCGGGTTGATTGAACGTGGCTTTATTACGCGTAATTAATTTAACGCCAACCCACTTATGCAGTGAACCAAACATATTTGCCACCACACTAACACTATCAGGATGGCGTAATCGCACTAACGCATAAAGCGAGCCAACAATACTGATTAACATTGCAAGAACAGTCACCACAACAATGCGAAATAGTTTTAACATAGTAAAAAACCTTTAAAAAGAAATATTATAGAAAGTATAGCCGAGATGTCCCTATTTGCCAAAAAGATAAGCGTAAGCTATTGCTAAAATTCATTTTCATTTTGTTAATAAATCGTTATATTGAACAAGTTTTTTTCAACCTATTTAGGAGTCATTATGAGTCAAGTTACATTAGCTGGAAATGCTATCGAAGTTACAGGTCAATTCCCACAAGCGGGTAGTTCAGTAGCGGATTTTACGTTAGTCAATAATGGTTTAGAAAATGTGTCACTTTCTGATTTTGCGGGTAAACGTAAAGTCTTAAACATTTTCCCAAGTATTGATACAGGTATCTGCGCAACCTCTGTTCGTGTATTTAACAAAGAAGCGACTGAATTAGCCAATACTGTTGTACTTTGCATTTCAGCCGATCTCCCATTTGCACAAGCACGTTTCTGTGGTGCAGAAGGCATTACGAATGCACAAACCTTATCAACCTTCCGTAATAAAGCATTCCATCAAGCAGTTGGTGTAGATATTACAACAGGTCCATTAGCAGGTTTAACAGCTCGTGCGGTCATTGTGTTAGACGAAAACAACAAAGTACTACACAGTGAGTTAGTGCCTGAAATCAAACAAGAACCTAATTATGAAGTTGCTTTAGCAGTCTTAAAATAAGAAATAAAAAAGAGCAAGTTTCACAACTTGCTCTTTCATCTTATTTCTGATTTTCTTTATTATCCGTTTTAATCATCGATAACGCCGACTGAATACTTCGCTCAATGGTTTCACGTCTCGGATCATCTTCAGGCATTAGCTTCAACATCATTCCCCACGTCATTGCCGCCATTTTATAGTCTTCCTGCTCAAACGAACGGAAAGCCAATAAACTCAAGGCATTAGTGTTGGTATGATCTACTCGAATCACTTCTTTAAGTAATTGCTCACCTTGTGATTTATCCTTTGGATCTTCAGAGAACAGTAAAATTTCCGCATGACGTAGTTTATATTGGGTATTATCAGGTTTGAGTTTGCTCGCTTTAGCAAAGCTATCGAGAGCTAATTGTCCATTATCTAGAGCCATTCCAACCTGACCTAACATAAACCATGATTTATCATCTTGTGGATTATTTTGTAATTCAACACGTAATGCCATCGCAAACTGATTGAGTTCTTGTTCAGAAAGAGAATCTGTTTCTTCTGTTTTAATACGCTCATAAAAATAATCGAGTTTTTTATGACTCATTTCGAGCATGGTTCCACTAAACCACGCCCCCACATTCCAATAGATCCCAGCGCTGATACCACCAACAACCAAAATCAAAGCAACAAACCAAACTTTACCAAACGAGAATTTCGTATTTGCTTGTTGAGATGACTGCTCAGGAATATCATCTAACAAACTTTGCTGTAGTTCTAACGTGGTTTGCTCTTTATCTTCAATGATCCCTTCTTCAACTTCACGTTCTACTTCTTTTAAACGGTCAAAATAGAAGGCTTTATTGAGATTATCTCGCTTCTGTGAGCTTAATTGTTGGCGTTGCTTTAATAAAGGGTAAAACGCCACCACACCAATAATCAGAGTAATAATCGTGACTAAAATCCAAAAATTCATTATTTATCCTTTTCGTTTAAAATCTGATTGAGGCGAGCTGTATCAACCACATTTGCATTTTTCTGCTCAGAACTGACCGCTTGTAAACGCTGTTTACGTTTAAACATAATGCCTAAACCAACCCCAATTAATAATAACGGCATAAGCCAGAGTAGAATAGTCGCTGGTGTGATAGGCGGATCATAGGTCACGAAATTACCATAACGCTCCACCATATAGCCAACGACTTCATCTTTACTTTTACCCTGTTTCAATAGCTCAAGGGTTTTGTTACGCATATCCGTCGCAATGGTTGCATTTGAATCTGCAATATTGTTATTTTGACATTGGGGACAACGTAGCTCTTGGATTAACGCACGATAATCAGATTCTTGCTGTGCATTATCAAATTGCTGAATCTCATTTGACGCCATACTTAATGCAGGGATAAGCCACAATAGTGCAAATAATTTCTTCATAGCCATTACTTCAATTTCTCATAAATCGGTTTTAGCACTTCATTCCACACTTTTTCATTCACATCACCTGTGTGGCGGTAATGAATTTTACCGTTACCATCAATAATAAAGGTTTCAGGCGCACCATAAACCCCTAAATCTAACCCTAAAGAACCTTTTGGATCATAGATAACCGCTTGGTAAGGATTTTTATAGGTGTCTAAGAATTTGAGCGCCTTCTCACGTTCATCTTTATAATCAATCCCAACAATTTCAACACCTTGTTTGGCTAATATTGTCAAAAATTGATGTTCTGCAAAGCACGTTGGACACCACGTTGCCCATACATTCAATAAACGAGGTGAGCCAGTCTTTACCACGCTCGAATCCACCATTTGCTTCTCATCCAAAAGGGATGGCAACTGAAAATCAGGGACAGTTTTACCCACAAGCGCAGATTCCAATGCTTTGGGATCTTCACCATTGGCATTACGTTGTAATTGCACCGTGAAAGTAATAATTAAACCTAAAAAAACAATCAGTGGAATAAGTAACTTGGCTTTCATCTGGTTTTCCTTTTAAATAACAAAGGGCGTATATGAACGCCCTAATTTTTAGAGATTGATTTTACCTAAACGTTCGCCCATTTTGGTTGGTTCGCCTGCTTTTAAATGAGCTTCCAACTCCACAGCACCTTTCGGTAACAAGTTAATCACCGTAGAGCCTAAACGGAATGCCCCCATTTCTTGCCCTTTTTTCAAATGTACCGCGGTTTCGCCTGTGGTGAGATATTCATAAACCGTCACTTCTTTTACTCTTGGTGGATTGATTACTCCCGCCCAAACAGTACTCATACTGGCGGTAATAGTTGCCCCTACAAGAATTTGCACCATAGGCCCAAATGCCGTTTCAAATTCACAAATCACACGTTCGTTACGTGCAAAAAGATTTGGAACGTGCTCAGCTAAAAATGGATTAACCGAAAACAGCTCACCTGGCACATAAATCATTTTACGCAAGGTGGCATCACAAGGCATATGCACACGATGATAATCTCTTGGAGATAAATAAGTAGTAATAAAATTGCCGTTTTTGAATTTATCGGCAAGATTAAGATCATTAGCAAGTAATGTTTCTAAACTAAATTGGTGACCTTTCGCTTGTAATAATTGGTTCTCTTCAATTTTACCCAACTCACTCACACGACCGTCCGCAGGTAAACAGAGTGCTTGCGGATCTTGGTTAATCGGGCGAGCATTTTCCTTTAATGGACGAATAAAAAATTCATTAAACGATGCGTA
This sequence comes from Actinobacillus indolicus, assembly GCF_901764975.1. Lineage (GTDB taxonomy): Bacteria > Pseudomonadota > Gammaproteobacteria > Enterobacterales > Pasteurellaceae > Glaesserella > Glaesserella indolica_B. The sequence continues at coordinate 67,246 of NZ_CABFKH010000010.1, forward strand.
ATCAGAAGCATTGGTCTTTTCCGCTTCCGCTAAATTCACTTGGTATTTTTTCGCAAAAACCTTGATGATGAAATGAGTGATTGCCCCCCATTTACGTTCCGCCAGCCAGCCTGCTGCTTGGGTTAAATACAGCTGTGGCATCATATATTGAAACGCGATTTTGGCACGTTGTGCGTAGGTTGGTGATGGGTAGGATTTTAATTGCATTGCTATATCCAATAATTAATAACATAAAGGATAAGGATTATAACAAATGCAATGAAATATGAGTAGGGGCGAATAAAGATTCGCCCCAATAGATCATTATTCAATCACAATACGATCACGGTTTTTATCGAGAGTTGCTTTACCAATACCTGAAACTTCAGTCAGTTGTTCGACATTTAAAAACTTACCGTTTTTCTCACGATATTCCACAATGGCTTGAGCCTTTTTCGCTCCAATACCGACCAATTTATCTTGGATTTCAGCAGCTGTTGCGGTATTGATATTGACAACATTCACATTCGCTTTTTGTGTCGTTGTGACTTGTTCTGTCGCTACTGGCGTAGGTTCAGTTTGCGTCGTCACTTTTTCTTCGGCAAAGGTGGTTGCAGAGAAAAGCCCAAGTAAAAGGCTGAATGTGTAACGAGAAAGTTTTTTCATAAATTGCTCCTTTAAGCATGGTTTAAATTTCGTATACACATTACAAACCGATATCAATGCCCGCAATGAGCAAAATTTCGTTTTTCGACAGCGATCGAAAAAATGAAAAAAAGCATTGGACAAAAGCCCAAATTTTCATTTTTTATCTTTTATTTGCAAAAATTTGCAGAAAACTGACCGCTTGTTGCAGAATTTTTCAGAAAATCTAATGATGACAAGAGAGAAATCCTTTAGAATAAGCATATTTTTTTATTCACTTTACATTATTACTTGGAATCATTATGAGCCAACAAAATATGCGCAAAGAGCCAACTTTTGGCGAACCCTCTACAACCCAAACCGTAGAGCATTTAGAAAACAACGAATTTTCAGCTGAAGAGAAAGGGAATTCTCAAAAACTCGCCTTTTCTCTTCACTCAAATAAATCTCCAGGACACACTTTTACACCAGTAATGAAGCGTCCAACGGAGACTGCTCAACATCTATCCTCAATGGAAGAGCAAGTGGAACAAAAATCGACAACAACAGATTCATCTAAAACTCCGCACGTTCAAGTGGCGAAAAATGCAGGGTTTGCATTTGCACCTGTTGCTGAAGAAAAAGCAACTCAGCAAGACACAGTAAAAGAACAAGCTCCAACAGAACCAAAAACTGTTCAAACAGAGCCTAAATCAACAACAGAAATGCCAAAACAAACGGCTACGGTACCTCCAATGAATACAAATAACATTGAGCGTGTTATCCCGACACAACCTCAACCAGAAACAAAAAAACCAGCAATGAATAAAGTGCCATCAAAATATCGCCGCCTGATCTTAGTTGGCTTATTAGCATTAGCACTATTATTAGTATTCTTCTTACTCAAACCAAGTACACCTGAAACAGTAGAACAGCTACAAGAACAGGGCAATAGCTTACCAATCGAATTCCGTCCAGTTGATGAAGCAGAAGCTAAACGTGCGGAAGAAGAAGCAAAAGCAATGCAAGAAGCTCAAGCTGCACAACAGGCGGCTGCGAATACACAGGTGACAGAGCCAGCAGCGACACAACCGACTGCACCTACACCAACAGCTACAACTGAAGCTGCAACAACGCAACCAACCGCTAATGCACAAAATACACCTGCTGCACCAGCGCAAGAAAATACAACAGCAGTTACCGTAAAACCTACTACACCAGCAAAACCAGTAGTGGAAGAGCCAAAACAGCCTGTAGCAACAAAACCTGTTGTAATTGAGCCAGCTAAAAAGCCAACATCAAATGGTAGTGTCATTTACCAAGCAGAAACTGCAGAGAAAAAAGTAGAAAAAGTGAAACCAGCGCCACAACCAAAAGCGGAAGTGAAAGCAGAAAAAGTAACAACGGCAGAAAAGCCTAAAGCGGAAGTTGTTACAGCTAAACCTGCAACATCAGCAGCTAGCGGTGTTGTTGCAAGCAAAACCTTAACGGTACCAAAAGGTGTGTCTCTAATGCAGGTCTTCCGTGACAATAACTTAAACATTTCAGACGTAAATGCGATGAGTAAAGTGAATGGTGCCGTAAGCAACCTAAAAGTGGGTGAAAAAGTGACGGTGAGATTAGATAAAAATAATCGCGTAGCTGAAATGGTAATTGGCGCAGGTCGATACACGCGTCAAGCGGATGGTAGCTACACATTCAGATAATTAAAAATAAAGGCAACGCAAGGCACGTTGCCTTTTTTCTCAATAAGATAAAAAGGAGAATAGTATGCAAAATGTAGGGAAATTAAACGCAATTCTTTTCATATCAACGTGTGGGATATTCGTTACTGCTTGTACGCCATCTAGCATGTCTCCCGTAGCCCAAGTAGAACAAAAACAAACATTACCTGAACCAGATAAAAGTAATACGATTGTCAAAGTAAAAAATCAATCTATTATTGAATATCAATGTGACAATAAAAAAATAGTCACCATTGAACCAGATAATACAAAAAAGAAAGCTATTCATTTAACCTTTGCCCAAACAACACATACCTTATCTTCGGTCGTCACGAAAAAAAGCCAAAAATATAGCAATATCCGCTGGGTATGGTCAGAAGATTTCAGTGGCAAATGGAAACTGCGTGATAATAGAAATAAAGTGCTCGCAGAAAACTGTGTTAAAAAATAGGAATTACAATGCATATTTTAGTCATTGCACCTTCTTGGGTGGGGGATATGATGATGTCCCACGCCCTTTATCAACAACTTAAAACCAACTATCCAAATTGCCAAATTGATGTGATGGCGCCCGACTGGTGTCGCCCGTTACTTTCTCGTATGCCAGAAGTTCGCAAAGCGATTTCAATGCCAATCGGTCACGGCTCTTTTGCGTTATGCAAGCGGTACGATTTAGGCAAAAATTTGCGAAATCAATACGATATGGCAATCGTGCTGCCTAATTCATTGAAATCCGCCTTTATTCCGCTATTTGCTAAAATTCCACAACGCCGTGGCTGGAAAGGGGAAATGCGTTATGGCTTTCTCAACGATTTACGCGCGAATAAAAACGACTATCCGATGATGGTGCAACGTTATGTGGCACTTGTGTTTGAGCAAGGTAAAATCCCAACAGCAGAAAACTTACCGATTGCCTATCCTTACTTACAAGTCGATAGCGAGCAAATTGCACAAACCAAACAACATTTTGCTAAACAGTTTGAATATGCTGAAAACCGCGAAGCGATTGGTTTCTGCCCAGGTGCAGAGTTTGGACCTGCGAAACGTTATCCCCATTACCACTACGCAACACTGGCTCAAAAACTGATTGAGCAAGGCTATTCCGTGCGTTTATTTGGTTCGAAAAAAGATGAAGAAGTCGGGGAGCAAATTCGCAATAGCTTGCCTGAAGCCTTACAACGCTACTGTATCAACCTTGCAGGGCAAACGGATTTAAACCAAGCTGTTGATTTAATTGCCGATTGCAAAGCCATTGTGAGTAACGATTCGGGATTAATGCATATTGCTGCTGCCCTTAACCGACCACTTATTGCGCTCTATGGTCCAACTAGCCCACAATATACGCCACCGCTCTCTAAATCTGCGGTGATTATCCGTTTGATTGAAGGCGGTTTAATCAAGATCCGCAAAGGCGAAGGGCAAGACGGTTATCACCAAAGTCTGATCGATATTCAGCCTGAAATGGTGTTGGACAAGTTAAACGAATTACTCGATGAAAGTTCTCATTGTTAAAACCAGCTCAATGGGCGATGTGATCCACACATTGCCCGCATTGACCGACGCTCAAAAAGCCATTCCCAATATCCAGTTTGATTGGGTGGTAGAACAGCCTTTTGCTGAAATTCCTAAATGGCATAGTGCAGTCAATCAAGTTATTCCTATCGCCATTCGCCGTTGGCGGAAAAATCTGTTTTCAGCTCAAACGTGGCAAGCGTGGAAAAGTTATAAACAACAACTGCAAGCGACACAATACGACGCCATTATTGATGCACAGGGTTTACTAAAAAGTGCCGTGTTAGTCACACATTTAGCTAACGGAACAAAATATGGCTATGATAAACAGAGTGCAAGAGAAGGATTAAGTAGTTGTTTTTACGATAAAACTTTCGACATTCCTTATCAACAACACGCTGTTGAACGTATCCGAAAACTCTTTGCAATGGCTCTTGGCTATGATTTACCAACCACGATTGGCGATTATGGGATAGCGGATAGATTTGCAAAAAATCTTGCAAATCTGACCGCTTGCAACCCTTATATTGTCGCTATTCACGCCACAACCAGAGAAGATAAACATTGGAAAGAAGCCTATTGGGCTGAGTTACTACAACAACTGAGCGATCAAGGTATTGCAATACATCTGCCTTGGGGAAATGAAAAAGAAAAAGCAAGGGCGGAAAGGCTTGCCCAAGTGTCACCTTTGGTTAAGGTTTTGCCTAAGCTCACCTTAGCAGAACTCGCGCTGGAAATTGTAGAGGCAACAGCCGTTGTTTCTGTGGATACTGGTTTGAGCCATTTAACTGCAGCTTTGGATAAGCCGAATGTTATTTTATATGGTGCAACGGATCCGAAATTGATTGGCGCTTATGGCAAACAACAGCACTATTTAGTCAATCAAGGGATGGAAAAGATTAGTGTCGATCAGGTTTTAAAAACTCTTAAATCTCACTTATCAACGTAAAATCTAAGCGAAATCTCACCGCTTGTAATCCACAATATCTAAAAAACTTTAGATAAAAGCTAAATTCAGCGCTAACGATCAATAAAAAAGGTGGATAACTCCACCTTCTCATGATTATTTACGCCCGAACATTCCACCCAGTCCGCCTAAGCCACCGAGACCGCCGCCCATCATACCTTTCATTCCACGCATCATTTTTGCCATACCACCTTTACGCATTTTTTTCATCATACGTTGCATTTCGTCAAACTGTTTGAGCAGTTTATTCACATCTTGCACTTGCGTACCTGAACCTAACGCAATACGGCGACGGCGTGAACCTTTGATAATGTCTGGGTTGGCACGCTCTTTCAGGGTCATTGAATTGATGATCGCTTCCATTTTGATGAACATTTTATCATCGACTTGATTTTTAACGTGATCAGGTAAGTTTTTCGCCCCAGGTAATTTATCAAGCATCGACATCATACCGCCCATTTTTTTCATTTCCACCAGCTGTTCACGGAAATCATCAAGGGTAAAATCATCGCCTTTCTTGAATTTAGCCGCCATTTTTTCGGCTTTTTCCTGATCAACTGAACGTTGTAAATCTTCAATCAACGACAGCACATCGCCCATACCTAAAATGCGTGAAGCGATACGATCAGGGTGGAACGGCTCAAGGGCATCGGTTTTCTCGCCAACCCCTAAGAATTTAATCGGTTTGCCGGTAATTTGACGAATAGATAACGCCGCACCACCACGAGCATCACCATCTACTTTGGTTAAAATTACCCCCGTAAGCGGTAAGGCTTCGTTAAAGGCTTTGGCAGTATTTGCCGCATCTTGACCCGTCATTGCATCGACAGTAAACAAGGTTTCAATCGGGTTTAACACCGAGTGAATTTTCTGGATCTCTTCCATCATTTCGCCATCAACGTGCAAGCGACCTGCGGTATCGACAATTAACACATCAAAGAAATTGAGTTTAGCGTGTTTCAATGCTGCTTCTGCAATTTCAACCGGTTTTTGCGAGGTTTCTGTCGGGAAGAAATCAACTTTTAATGCTTCCGCAAGGGTTTGAAGCTGTTTAATCGCCGCTGGGCGATAAACGTCGGCAGACACCACAAGCACTTTTTTCTTATGGCGTTCTTTTAAGAATTTCGCCAATTTACCGACAGAGGTTGTTTTACCTGCCCCCTGCAAACCCGCCATTAAAATCACCGCTGGCGGTTGGGTGGCAAGGTTCAGCCCTTCATTTGCTTCGCCCATCGCTTTTTCAAGCTCAGCTTGCACAATTTTCAGGAACTTTTGCCCCGGCGTTAAGCTCTTATTAACTTCTTCACCAATGGCACGCTCTTTAACTTTATTGATAAACTCACGCACTACAGGCAAAGCCACATCGGCTTCTAACAACGCCATACGCACTTCACGCAGGGTATCTTTAATGTTATCTTCGGTTAAACGCCCTTTCCCCGTAATGTTTTTTAGGGTTTTAGACAGTCTGTCGGATAGGTTCTCAAACATAATCTTTTCTCTATTTGCAAAATATTAGCTCAATCTGACCGCTTGTATGCGGTGAACTATTGACATTATACAAAAAAAGAGTGGAAGGCGGAGTTATATCTTTGCATAATCTTTGATTTCTCAACATCCGCCACATCATCCCCACCACTCAACTTGAATAATTTTCATAATAAACACCAAAATCTATCATTTTTATTCAATCAAAAGTTGTGATTTAATTCATCTATCTTAAAAAAACGAGTAGGAAGAACAGAATGACAACCCAATTCCAATGCCGTGTGCATACAGAAAGATTTGATGAAAACTATGAGCCAGCGAACAGTACTCGCTTAACCACCAACTTTGCCAACCTTGCCCGTGGCGAGAACCGTAAAGAAAACCTGCAAAATGCTATTGCAATGATCGATAAACGTTTTAACGACTTGGCGAACTGGGATAATCCAACGTCGGATCGTTACTCTGTCAATTTGGATATTGTTTCGATTGATATTGATGTAGAAGGCACAGGCAAATTTTTCTCAGCGTTAGAGTGTCTCAAAACATCCGTGATTGATAAAAAAACGGGTAAAACCATTGACGGCATTGTGGGCAACAGCTTTTCCTCTTTTGTGCGTGACTACGATTTCAGCGTGTTACTGCTCGATCACAACAAAGATAAGCCTGAATTCACCGTGCCGGAAGGCTACGGCGATCTGCACGGCAAATTGTTCAAACATTTGCTGGCCTCGCCTGGATATACCGCACAATTTAAAAAGCCACCTGTGATCTGCTTGAGCGTGGCAACTACCCGTACTTACCACAAAACGACCAATGTTCACCCGATTTTGGGCGTGGAATATGAACAAAATGACTATTCATTAACCGATGCCTACTTTGCGAAAATGGGCTTGAAAGTGCGTTACTTTATGCCTCCAAAATCCGTTGCACCCTATGCGTTCTATTTTGATGAAAAAGCGGACTTGTTGAACGACTATACCAACATTGAGCTCATCAGCACCATTGCGACTATGGAAGCATTCCAAAAAATCTACCGCCCAGAAATATATAACGCTAACTCGGTGGCAGGGCAGGTCTATAAACCGAGCCTGACGAGCAAAGATTACTCTCTGACTAAAGTCGAATATGACCGTGTCGAACGTGCTCAACTTGCCGTTCAACAAGGTAAATATGCCGAAGAGCATTTCATCAAGCCGTATAAAGCGGTGTTAGATGCTTGGTTAAATGAAAAATAATAAATAAAGGACAACATAAATTATGAGCAAAATTCTTTTACCTACTTCCACCGCAGGCAGTCTACCTAAACCCTTTTGGCTTGCTGAGCCTGAAAAACTGTGGTCTGAATGGAAATTCAGCGGTGATGAGCTGTTACAGGCGAAACGTGATGCGTTGTTAATTGCTCTTGCGGAACAAAATGCAACTGGAATTGATATTGTCAGCGACGGCGAACAGACCCGTCAGCATTTTGTGACAACCTTCATTGAACATTTAGAAGGCGTGGATTTTACCAAGCGTGAAATCGTGCGGATCCGCAATCGCTATGATGCGAGTGTACCAAGCGTGGTTGGAACGGTTCGCCGTCCGAAATCTGTGTTTGTGGAAGATGCGAAATTCTTACGCCAACACACCGATAAACCGATCAAATGGGCGTTACCTGGCCCTATGACAATGATTGACACGCTGTATGATGGTCACTACAAAAGCCGTGAAAAATTAGCGTGGGAGTTTGCTAAAATTCTCAACGAAGAAGCAAAAGAGTTAGAAGCGGCAGGCGTGGATATTATTCAATTTGACGAACCTGCGTTTAATGTCTTTTTTGACGAACTTAACGACTGGGGTGTTGCGGCACTAGAACGTGCGGCAGAAGGCTTGAAGTGCCAAACAGCTGTGCATATCTGCTACGGCTACGGTATCAAAGCTAACACCGACTGGAAGCAAACGCTCGGCAACGAATGGCGTCAATACGAAGAGAGCTTCCCGAAACTGCAACAATCCAACATCGACATCATCTCACTTGAATGCCAAAATTCAAAAGTACCGATGGACTTGCTCGAATTAGTGCGTGGCAAAATCGTGATGGTCGGGGCGATTGATGTTGCCACCAACGTAGTCGAAACGCCGGAACAAGTCGCAGATACGCTCCGCAAAGCGTTGCAATTTGTTGATGCAGATAAACTCTACCCAAGCACCAACTGCGGAATGGCACCTATGCCACGCCACATCGCCCGTGCGAAACTCAACGCCTTGAGCCAAGGGGCTTCGATTGTAAGAGCCGAGTTGATTGGGAAATAACGGTTATTATGTAGGGGCGGGGTTTATCCCCGCCCGTAAGCCCTGATATGAGATTCGGGCGGGGAT
>NZ_CABFKH010000011.1 GCF_901764975.1 Actinobacillus indolicus
TTTTGTTTTGGTTTTAATCAATAGTAAGAATAAGGGATGATATTGGATTGGTTTTTTGGGAAAGAAAAAGAGCTAATAACTTAGTATTAGCTCTTTTAGTTTCTATGATTTTGCAAATTAATAAGTAAATCTTACCGCTTGTTTACAAGACGGATTGCTGTAATTGACCAATGATTTGAGGGTTTTCTAAGGTTGAAATATCTTGGGTGATCAACTCGTTTTTCGCAATAGAACGTAACAAACGGCGCATAATTTTACCTGAACGCGTTTTTGGCAGATTTTCTGCAAAGCGAATATCTTCTGGTCGAGCGATTTTTCCAATCTCATTGGATACCCAGATTTTCAATTCTTCTGCGAGTGCTTTCGCCTCTTCCCCTTCTGGGCGGAAACCATTTAATACCACAAAGGCAACGACAGATTCACCTTTAATTTCATCTGGTTTACCTACAACAGCTGCTTCCACAACACGTTCATGAGCAACTAAAGCAGATTCAATTTCTGCGGTACCAAGTCGATGTCCTGACACATTAAGCACATCATCTGTTCTACCTAAAATCCAGAAATAGCCATCTTTATCTCGTAGAGCAGAATCGCCTGCGACATAGTATTTCCCACCAAAAGTAGAAGGGAAATAGGTCTCTTTATAGCGTTCATCATCTCCCCATATAGTGCGCAACATCGATGGGAATGGGCGTTTAATCACTAAAGAACCACTTTCTTCCACATCACATTTCTGCCCTTGATCATTAACGACTTCCGCCATAATACCAGGCAGAGGTAATGTACAGGAGCCAGGTTTTGTTGCAATCACGCCTGGAACAGGGGCAAGCATAATGGAACCCGTTTCTGTCTGCCACCAAGTATCTACAATCGGACATTTCCCTTTACCCACCACATTATGATACCAAAGCCATGCAGAAGGGTTTATCGGCTCACCGACCGAACCAAGCAGGCGTAAACTCGACAGATCATATTTATTTGGTACACTCTCACCTAAACGCGTTAGAGAACGAATAAGTGTTGGAGATGTATAAAATACCGAGACTTTATGACGTTGAATCATACGCCAGATACGCCCTACATCAGGGTAACTTGGCACACCTTCATAAATAAGTTGAGTTGCTCCGTTGGCAAGCGGGCCATAACAAATATAGGAATGTCCTGTAATCCAACCAACATCAGCAGTACACCAATACACATCATTCAGTTTATGATCGAAAATCACTCTAAAGGAGTTCATCGCACCTAATAAATAGCCTGCCGTACTATGCACAACCCCTTTCGGTTTACCTGTTGAACCCGAAGTATAGAGAATAAAGAGCGGATCTTCTGCATTCATCCATTCGGGTTCGCAAAACGCAGGTTGGTTTTTAGAAAGTTCATTCCACCAAAGATCACGTCCTTTTTTCCATGGAGTATCGATATTGACTCGATGATAAACAATGACATTTTCTACTGATTTACAGCCCATCTCGAGCGCTTCATCAACGGTCTCTTTTAGTGGAATAATTTTTCCACCTCGAAGCCCTGCATTTGCTGTAATAATTAATTTCGCTTCCGCATCTTCAATACGATCACGTAATGCACCTGCGGAGAATCCACCAAAGACAACTGAATGTACTGCACCAATTCGTGCACAAGCCTGCATAGCGATGACAGCTTCAACAATCATTGGAAGATAAATAATGACGCGATCGCCTTTCTTGATGCCAAGTTCTCGTAGTGCATTACCAAATCGGCACACACGATTGTGTAACTGTGCATAAGTAAATTGAGAAATCTGACCAAAATCGGATTCAAAAATCAGCGCAAGCTTATCGCCTTTATCGGGAAGATGACGATCCAAGCAGTTATAGGAGACATTTAATGTACCGTCAGAAAACCACTTATAAAACGGTGGGTTACTATCATCAAAAATTTGCATGAAAGGCTTTTTCCAAGTGATTAGCTCGCGTGCTAATTCACTCCAATACTGCAGGTAATCCTTGTCTGCAAATTCCCATAGTGCCTGATAATCTTCAAGCCCAGAAACATTTGCTTGACGGCGAAATTCGTCATTTGGCTTAAAAATAAGAGGGGTTGTATTTTGCATAGAAGTGCTCCTGTGATAATAAGGAATGTGGACAGAATCTAATCAGTCCACAGCACTCTATGCGAAGATTAAATAAAGATCAATTTTGTTAATAAATTGTTGTGATCTTGTTCTCAAAAAATTTCAGAATAACAGTAAAATTGATTTACCTGTTTAGATATGAATTGCACAATATGTCTCCGATTGCCCTCTCTCTGCTCAAAATAGCCTAATGCTATTTTGAGCTGTCTCTCTCCCGCAAGCGGGAAAGAGTGAGTGTTACAGAATGTTTAATTATCTTTCCCCTCGCCCGCTTGAGGGAGAGGGTGGAGCAAATTCGTTAGAATTTGCGGAGGGAGAGGGCTTACGGATTACGTTTAAACTTACTAAAGTCAGGTGCACGTTTTTCATTGAACGCATTGCGACCTTCTTGACCTTCTTCTGTCATATAGAACAGCATTGTTGCATTGCCTGCTAATTCTTGAAGACCCGCTTGTCCGTCACAGTCTGCATTTAACGCCGCTTTTAAGCAACGTAATGCAATCGGGCTGTTGCGTAACATTTCACGACACCAACGCACCGTTTCTTTTTCCAAATCGGCATAAGGCACAACGGTATTCACCAAGCCCATTTCTAAGGCTTCTTTTGCATCGTATTGACGGCATAAGAACCAAATTTCACGTGCTTTTTTCTGCCCAACGATACGTGCCATATAGCTTGCACCCCAACCGCCATCGAATGAACCCACTTTCGGGCCTGTCTGACCGAAGATCGCATTTTCTGCCGCAATGGTTAAATCACAAAGCATATGTAAAACGTGACCGCCACCAATCGCATAACCAGCCACCATTGCCACCACAGGCTTCGGACAGCTACGAATATCACGTTGGAAATCCAATACGTTTAAGTGATGAACACCACTTTCGTCTTTATAACCGCCGTAGTCGCCACGCACTTTTTGATCGCCACCGGAACAGAATGCTTTTTCGCCTTGACCCGTTAAAACAATCACACCGATTTTTTCATCAAAACGTGCATCAGAAAAGGCTTGGATCATCTCTTTTACTGTTTGCGGACGGAAGGCATTACGCACTTCAGGGCGATTGATGGTGATTTTAGCGATACCGTCAGTCGATTTATGATACAGAATATCCGTATAACCTTCGCTACAATCGAGCCATTCAACAGGGGCATAAAGTACATCATCTTTTGGGTTTTGCATTTTGTATTCCTTTTAGTTTAAACAAGCGGGCAGATTATACCTGAAATTTGCAAATTTTTGCCAAAATCCGACCGCTTGTACTTGTAATCTGTGAATTTAGCTCCATATAAGGCAAGTCTTTTTAACAAATAGGAAAACATCATGTCTTTAAATTTAGAACAAGTGAAATTAGAAAGCGTTGAAGCGAAAGGCGGTTACGGTATCGGTTTACAAATCGGTCAGCAATTATTAGGCAGTGGTTTAGACGTTGAACCGGAAGCGGTGGTAAAAGGGATTTTTGATGTGTTAAATCAAAACCCACCCGCATTAGATTTGAATGAAGTGACAAAAGCGTTACAAGAATTATCTCAACGTGCCGAAGCAGAACAAGCAAAAGCCTTTGAAGCGTTAGCGGCAGAGGGTAAAGCATTCTTAGAAGAGAATAAAAAACACCCATCAGTGAAAGAAACAGAAAGCGGTTTACAGTATGAAGTGTTAGTGGAAGGTACAGGTAAAGTGCCTGCGAAAACAGATAAAGTACGTGTTCACTATACAGGTTCATTAATCGACGGTACGGTATTTGATAGCTCAGTAAAACGTGGTACGCCAGCAGAGTTCCCAGTAACAGGTGTGATTGCAGGTTGGGTTGAAGCGTTACAGATGATGCCTGTGGGTTCAAAATGGCGTTTAACCATTCCACATAACCTTGCTTACGGTGAGCGTGGTGCTGGTGCATCTATTCCGCCATTTAGCACGTTAATTTTTGAAGTGGAACTTTTAGATATCGTTTAATCTTCTTTTTTCTTTCTGAACGCCCAACATCAGTTTGGGCGTTTTCTTTTTATGTTGTGATATATATCACATTTCCTTATTTTCAGCTTACAGCTGTTCACTTTTTTATGGATTTTTCTGTTTGAATCAAGTATATTAGCGCACAGTTGTTAGCTGAAATAACAGGATATAAATTCATGGCTACTTTAGATTTTCATTTTGTTAATCGCCTTCGTTTACAAGCAAAAAATTTTGCAGATCGTACCGCTATTCGCTTTGTTGAAAACCAACAATGGCAAGAACTTTCATGGTCTGAGTTTCAACAAAATATCGATCAACTCTCTTATGCCCTTTTAGCCCAAGGGGTTGATGTACAAGATAAAATTGGTATCTTCGCCAATAATATGCCCCGTTGGACAATGGCAGACTTTGCGTCTATGCAAATTCGTGCAGTCGCTGTGCCGATTTATGCCACCAACACGGCAAAGCAAGTGGAATATATTGTAAATGATGCGGATGTTAAAATTCTCTTTGTCGGAGATCAGGAACAGTTTGATCATGTTGCTGAAATAGCGAACAACTGTCCACAATTAACTAAAATTGTGGCAATGAAAAGTAGTATAAATCTTGATAATCACCCCCTTGCGTGCTATTGGGATGACTTTATTCAAGTCGAGCCACAAGCGGAGAGATTGGCTCAACGTTTAGCAGATAAACAGCTTTCGGATTTATTCACCTTAATTTATACATCAGGAACCACAGGCGAACCTAAAGGGGTGATGTTAGATTATGCAAACCTTGCCCATCAATTAATTTCACACGATCAAGCCCTTGATATCAGCGATAAAGATGTCTCTTTATCTTTCTTGCCGTTATCACATATTTTTGAGCGTGCTTGGGTTGCTTATGTGTTTCATCGTGGTGCAACAAATTGCTACTTGGAAGACACAAACCAAGTTCGTGAAGCCTTAGTTGCAGTCAAGCCAACGGTGATGTGTGCTGTTCCCCGTTTTTATGAAAAAATTTATACGGCGGTATGGGATAAAGTGGAAAAAGCCCCTGCTCATCGTCGAGCTTTGTTCAAATGGGCGATTAATGTGGGAGAACGTTACTTACTCGCATCTCAACCGTCTGCATTATTAACATTGCAGTACCGCTTAGCGAATAAACTGGTTTTTTCAAAATTACGTGCATTATTAGGCGGAAATATCCGAATGATGCCTTGTGGCGGTGCAAAATTAGAGCCAGCGATTGGTCTGTTTTTCCATAGTATTGGGGTGAATATCAAACTTGGCTACGGCATGACAGAAACAACAGCAACGGTTTCTTGTTGGGCGGATAAAGGCTTTAATCCGAATTCAATCGGTACATTAATGCCAAATGCTGAAGTCAAAATTGGCGAAGAAAACGAAATTCTTGTGCGTGGCGGTATGGTGATGCGTGGTTATTACAAAAAGCCTGAAGAAACCGCAAAAGCCTTTACGGAAGATGGATTTTTAAAAACAGGTGATGCAGGGGAAATGGATGCGCAAGGCAATCTGTTTATTACCGATCGCATTAAAGAGTTGATGAAAACATCTAACGGTAAATATATTGCGCCACAGTATATTGAAGGCAAAATTGGTAAAGATAAATTCATTGAGCAAATTGCGGTGATTGCAGATGCGAAAAAATATGTGTCAGCCTTGATTGTGCCGTGTTTTGACAGTTTGGAAGAGTATGCGAAGCAGTTAAACATTAAATATCATGACCGCATGGAGTTGATTAAACATTCGGAAATTATCCAGATGTTTGAAAAGCGTATCCATGAATTGCAAAAAGAGCTGGCGAGCTTTGAGCAAATTAAAAAATTCACTCTACTTCCGCAAGCATTTAATGCCAAAATGGAAGAAATCACGCCGACATTGAAACTTCGTCGTAAGGTAATTTTACAGCGTTATAAAGAACAGATTGAAAAGATGTATCATTAATTGAAATAAGAGCAAGTGTGGTAAAACAGCTTGCTCTATTTTTTTAGTAGGCAGATGAACATTTCTTCATGAAAAATGAGTGGAATTTTGCCCCGTAACCACACGGGGATATGATTTTCCTGCCAAATTTTTTTCATCTCTTCTCGATGGGTTTTGCCGTAACACTGCACTTTGCTTGGATAGCAGTTGGTCAGACGAAGTGGGGTTTGTTGTAACGTATCCGGCAATAACAAGCGGTGAGATTTGCCTGATATTTTGTAAATAATCTCTATGCCGTTGCGTTGAACAATGCCAATAGAGGTGGGCAGTTGAATTTCTTCACTTTGTGGTGGCAGTTCCAACTCAAAATCATCTATCTCTGCTTGAATGGGGGTAATGAAGATCTGCTGTTGGTAACGGCGAATAAGGTGTTGTTCAAGTTTGACCTGCGGATTTTTATCGGCTTTTGCCAAAATCAGATGTTGGATAATCTGTTCCAGTTGAGCCACGCTTGGCATTGCAAGGTGAGCTTGTGCCAGCCACAAACGGACAAGCTGTTGTTGTTTCAGCAAAGAAAAATGTTCAAAGCCTGTGATGTCTAAACCGCCATTTTGTAGCCGACTAGCCAGTTCGGGTTGTAGCAATTCTTCAATCAGTTGCTGTTGCTCGGCACAATGTTGGCTTGAGCGAGCCACCATTTGATTAAACTGTTGCCAACGTTGATTGAGCAAGGGCAACGCTGTTTGACGCAGGAAATTGCGGTCGAAATCGGTGTTGAAGTTACTTTCATCTTCAATCCATTTTAGCTGATGTTGTTTAGCATAAGCGAGAATGTCGGTTTTACTGAAGCTGAGAAGCGGTCGGAAAATCGCAATATTTTGCCAAATACTGACCGCTTGCATTGCCCCTAGCCCTTGAATACCGCTTCCCCTTTTCAATGCAAGGAAAAAGGTTTCGACTTGGTCATCAAGGTGATGTGCGGTTGCCAACATTTCATTCGGTTGAATATGCTGTTGAATAGCTTGATAGCGTGCGGTGCGAGCATTGGCTTCCAGCCCTTGCTTGCCCTGTACTTGAACCTTGCATACAGTCAAAGGGATTGCCCACTGTTCACAAAGCTGTTCACAGAATGTTGCCCAGCTATCTGCATTTGGGCTTAAGCCGTGATGGATATGGATTGCCCTGAGCTTAAGACTAAGGGCTTGGCGAGCCTGTGCGAACAGGTGCAATAAGACCACCGAGTCCACCCCACCGCTTAAACCGATGAAGAAAGCGGTCTGATTAGGGCAATGTTTTGCAAGTTGTTGCCGGAACTGTTGGTGCATTGCCGTGCCTATACTTGTAGCCAAAAGGTGACAGGTCCGTCGTTCTGTAAGCTGACCTGCATATCGGCAGCAAACTGTCCTGTTTGGGTATGGATTTTGAGTGCCGCTTGTTGATGAAAATAGTCGTAAAGTGTTTGAGCAAGTGCTGGCGTTGCCCCACGAGAGAAGCTCGGGCGTAAACCTTTTTGGGTATCGGCGACAAGGGTAAATTGAGACACGACTAATAAACTTCCCCCTGCTTGCTGAACATTAAGGTTCATTTTGCCTTGTTCATCGGCAAAGACACGATAGTTCAAGACTTTTTCCAGTAAGCGATCTGCCTTAGCCTGATCGTCACCTTGCTCAACGCCTAATAATACTAATAATCCCGTTGAAATCTCGCCGACAGTTTGGTTATCCACTTCCACTTTCGCCCATTTTACTCGTTGAATTAATCCGATCATTCTCTGTTCTCCGCTAATGGATTTGCTAATTCGCCTGCTTTGATCATTTCCATATCTTTTAATACGGAAGCAAATTGTCCCCCTAATAACACCACTCGCCAGCTCAGGTGGATCCAAACAATCATAATCGGAATGGTGGCTAACGCCCCATAAATTGCCTGATAGGATGGGAAGGTGGTGATATACCAGATGAAAATTTGTTTACCAAGCGTAAAGAAAACGCCGGCAAATAAAGCCCCTAATGCCGCATGTTTAAATTTTACTTTAGTATTCGGCACAATCAGATAAGTTAAGGTAAACATCAGCCAAGTAAGTAAAAAAGGAACAAATTGGAGAAGGTGATGGCTAAAAGAGAACAAGCCTTCTTGGCTAAACATTTCCAACGAGAAAATATAAGAGCTGATGGCTATACTAGCACCCGCAAGGAGAGGACCAAAAATCAGGACCGCTAAATAAATTCCAAAGGAAAGGATAGTTGAGCGTTTTTTGGTATTATGCCAAATATCATTAAGGGCATTATCAATGCTTGAAATCAACATGACTGCGACTACAACTAAGCCGATGATACTGATGATCCCCATTTTCTTTGAGTTTTCAACAAACAGATCAAGATATTCTTGAACCAAATTCCCAGCACTTGGGGCAAAGTTATCATACACCAGTTCTTTTAACTCTGCGGTGGCTTGTTCAAAAATCGGTAATATCGTAAACACCGAAAACACCACCATAATTAATGGAACCAGGGAGAGTAAAGAGGTATAAGTGAGATACCCAGAATAAATCGCAATTTTGTTTTGTTGGAAGCGATAAACAAAGAGTTTCAAAAAAAAGAGAAGTTGTGCCATGTCGTTTTTCCTCCAAATAAGGGAAAAGTTTAACATAGAATTGAAATGAGATAAAAAAGAGAGCCTATCAATAAAGATAGGCTCAGTCGATTAAGGATTATTTCCCATCCCAAGCTTTAATCGCATCATGGCGAATTTTGACTCGGCTTTGGGCATCGCCTTTATAATAATTCTTATCTAATCCAGCTTCCCAATCACCGTAATTTGGATTTGGTAGGACGATAAATTTATTACCAAAGGCTTTACTATTGGCATCTACAAACTCTTTACGTTCGGCGTTGGATTTTTTATAGGTAGCATCACCAAAATCATTTAGGTTATCGCCGATATAAAGCACAATCTCATACCCTTGTTTCTCAATTTCTTCAAAACGAGGGGTTTTATTTGATTTATCTTTACGTAAATAGAGTGTCTCTTCATTCACTCCCGTAAAGCCAAGTTTTTTCATATCATCAATAGTGCCTGCTTTTTCATTTGCATCTTTACGGTTAGATACATAGAACACTTTTCCGCCGTGAGCATTAACATAGTTGTTGAACTCAACCGCACCCGCAATAGCGCCTGTTTGGCGAGCATCGACCCAGCGAGTCCAATCTTTGCTGTCAAAGGCTTTGTTGTTTTTGATTTGCCAACCTGCGTAAGCGCTGTTATCCATCATCGTTTCGTCTAGATCAACGGCAACCGCTTTTTTCTTCCCTTTCTTCACTTTGGCTTTATCAAAAGCAACCTGAGCAATATTAAAAGCTTGATAAGCCAATGCTTGATATTCCCCTGATTGTTGAACCCAGTTTACGCCTAAAACAGCGTGTTGTTGTAATTGGGCATCGCCTTCTACTTTTTGTGTGCAAGCAGAAAGTGCTAATGCGGAAAGTATAGTGGTGATAGTAAGTTTGTTTAGCTTCATTGATGTTTCTCCTTTTGTATAAATGAACGATGACGATACTAGCCTGATTAGCTTCTCGTCAAATAATCCCCTTCACACACCCATTTATAGGTCGTGAGTGCTTCTAGCCCCATAGGTCCACGGGCGTGTAGTTTTTGGGTGCTGACCGCCACTTCTGCCCCTAAGCCAAATTGTGCCCCGTCGGTAAAACGAGTGCTGGCGTTGATATATACCGCTGCCGCATCAACTTGTTGAACGAACTGGCGAGCCAGAGCGTAGTTACTGGTTAAAATCCCTTCGGAATGTTGGCTACCATAGGTACGAATATGCTCAATCGCTTGCTGAATACCATCTACAACTACCACGCTCAAATCCAACGACAGCCACTCTTGACGTAATTTTGCTTGTTCAAGCGGTTGGATTTGCGGATTTTTCTGCAGATCTTCAGAAAAATCATCGCTATGCAATGTCACTTTCAATTTGCAAAGATGTTCGGCGAGTTTCGGTAAAAACTGATCTGCAATCGCCTTATCGACCAACAAGGTTTCTAGGGTGTTACAAGTACTTGGGCGTTGGGTTTTCGCATTGGCGATCACATTCAGCGAACGCTCTAAATCCGCACTGGCTTCCACATATAGATGGCACACCCCGATACCGCCGACAATCACTGGGATAGTCGAGTTTTCTTTGCAGAACTGATGTAAACCAGCCCCACCACGAGGAATTACCATATCAATGTATTGATCTAACTTGAGCAATTCGAGCAATAAAGCACGGTCAGGATCGGTGACGGCTTGCACGGCTAATTTCGGTAAGCCAGCTTGCTCTAGGGCAGATTGTACGACTTCAACCAAAATCGCATTGGTAAATTTCGTTTCTTTACCGCCTCTTAAAATCACCGAATTGCCTGTTTTCAAACAGAGCGAAGCAACATCAATGGTCACATTCGGACGAGCTTCGTAAATAGTCAAAATCACCCCTAACGGCACTCGTTGGCGTTCGATTTTTAACCCACTATCTAACACACCGCCGTCAATCACTTGCCCGACAGGATCGGCAAGGCTTGCCACATTCCGCACATCATTTGCAATCCCACGAATACGCTCAGGTGTCAGCAACAAGCGGTCGATTATCGCCTCTGAAATCCCTTGCGACTTGGCATAATCAATATCCTTCGCATTGACCGCTAAAATCTCCTCGGTACGCTGTTCCAACGCATCGGCAATGGCGAATAGGGCTTGGTTCTTTTGAACATTGCCAAACTGTGCTAATTCAAAGCTTGCTTGTTTGGCTAGTTTTGCAATTTCAATCATTGTCATAAGAAATTCTCATCAAAAAATAATAGTTAATGGCGATTGTAGCACAGCTTGAAATTTTTTTAGGGGGTGAAATGTGCTAAAGTAATATTATTGATTTTTAACCTATGAATGATGAGCCAATGAAGCCTTTAATCCAAATCTTACCGCCCCAACTCGCTAACCAAATCGCCGCAGGCGAAGTGGTAGAGCGTCCTGCGTCTGTGGTTAAAGAGCTGGTGGAGAATAGTTTGGACGCAGGGGCGACACAAATTCAGATCGATATTGAGAAAGGCGGATCGCAGTTGATCCGTATTCGAGATAACGGCTGTGGGATCGGCAAGCAAGATCTGGCTTTAGCTTTGGCTCGTCACGCCACCAGTAAAATTGCTACCCTTGAAGATTTGGAAAGTATTTTAAGTCTGGGTTTTCGTGGCGAAGCCTTAGCCAGTATCAGCTCGGTGTCCCGTTTAACGCTCACTTCTCGCCCCGAATATCAGGCAGAAGCGTGGCAAGCCTACGCACAAGGGCGTGAAATGGAGGTTGAAATCAAGCCAGCTTCTCACCCTGTCGGCACGACTATTGAAGTGGCTAACTTGTTTTTCAATACCCCTGCTCGCCGTAAATTCTTGCGTACCGATAAAACGGAGTTTGCCCATATTGATGAAGTGGTTCGCCGTATTGCATTAGCAAAACCGAATGTGACTTTTACGCTGACCCATAATGAGAAAAAAGTGCGTTACTATAAAGCGGTGGCGACACAACAGCTTGAGCAACAACAAAAACGGATTGCCACGATTTGCGGTGATGAATTTATTCAGCAGTCGGTACACATTGACTGGCAACACGACGATCTGCATATTTACGGCTGGGTCGGCTCGCCAAGTTTAGCGAGAGTGCAAAACGATCTCTGTTACAGCTACGTCAATGGGCGAATGATGCGAGATAAAACGATCAACCACGCTATTCGTCAAGCCTATGGGGAACGGTTGCCGAAGGATCATTACCCTGCTTTTGTGCTATTTTTAGATCTTGACCCAAGCCACGTTGATGTTAATGTTCACCCTGCAAAACACGAGGTGCGTTTTCATCAAAGTCGTTTAGTCCACGATTTCATCTATCAAGGGGTCTTGAACGCCCTTGAAGATCAACATCATTTGCCGATGACAAGTAATGTCAGTGAAACCTTGCCGAATTATATTGCCGACACCAACCGTGTGGCTTCGGGGCAGAATATTTTCGCTCACAGTTATCGTGAACCACGCTTGACTTCATCAACTCACGCAGAACGCCCAAATTACAGCAATACTTGCTCATCAGGGGTAAGCAAAAGTGAACAGAAGTGGTATGGCGAATTGCTTTCCACATCGCCAGTTCACGAATACAAGCGGTCAGATTCTGCAGAAAATTTGCAAAAAAATACCAAGATCACACCGCTTGTTGAACCGATAGCCGAGCCAGTTACACCCTATGCTCAAGCCTTAGCGGTTGTTAAACAGAAAGCCTTGTTGATGAAACAGGGTGAAACATTTTATCTGCTTTCCCTTGAAAAATTGGCTCAATTAAAACTACAAGCTGAGTTAGCCAAAGGGGAAAATCAAGCCTTGTTGATCCCGTTGAGTTTAACCCTTGATGAACAGCAAACAGCATCTTGGCAACAAGTACAAACCGCTTTGGCAGGCTTGGGTTTTGATATTCAAACAAAACAGTGGCAAGGGCAAACTCGCCTTACCATTCAAAAAGTCCCAACTTGTTTACGCGAACAAAATCTGCAACAACTGCTGTTTAGCCTATTCAATCAACAAGCGGTCGATTGTGCCGAATTTTTTGCAAAAAATACGACTTATCCTACCGCTTACAGTTTGAGCGAAGCGGTGGCGTTATTGGCGGAGATTGAAGTGTTGTCGAAAGGGAAAGCGATGTTAGAGATGCTAAGAGTTGAAGTGGATTTTTCCCCATACTTAGAATTAGCTTAAAAATCATCAAATAAACGTAAATTTTTGTGAAAAATGTGGCGTGTTCCACATTTTTTTATTTTGCTTAATGACAAGGTGTGGGAAATGAGTAGAGTAGCCTTCGTTTGATAAATTTTTATGAGAGTGTTTGATATTATGGATGATAGTTACACATTTCCCCTGAAATCCCCAATAGTGCGTATTTTACAAATTACAGATCCGCATTTATTTGCATCTGATGATGGCGAACTATTAGGGGTAAATACAACACAAAGCTTTCAAGCGGTATTAAACGCGATTGAGCAGGATCTTTTCGATTATGATTTTATTTTGGCAACGGGAGATCTTGTTCAAGATCATAATCGAGAGGCATATCATCGTTTTGCAAAGATGGTGAAGCCCTTAGCAAAACCTATCTTCTGGGTAGAAGGTAATCACGATTTACAACCACAGATGAGCAATGCACTTTCTCTCTATGCTCAAATGCAACCTGAAAAACATATTCTAGCAGGGGATTTTTGGCAGGTGATTTTGTTAGATAGTCACATAGAAGGCGTGCCAGGTGGGGCTTTGAGTACATCACAGTTGGATTTTCTCAAAGCGAAATTAGAGGCTTATCCTGAGCGTTATAGTTTGATTGTTTTGCACCACAATATTTTACCTACCAATTCAGCATGGTTAGATCAACATAGTTTGGCTAATGCGGATCAGTTAGCGGAAATACTAAAACCCTATCCTAGAGCAAAAGCGATTTTACATGGGCATATTCATCAGGAAGTAGATAAATTGTGGAAAGGTTATCGTGTACTGGCAACCCCATCAACCTGTATTCAATTTAAGCCAAATTGCGATAATTTCACGTTAGATCCTGTGCCACAAGGTTGGCGAGAGATCTGTTTAAATCTGGATGGTTCGATTGATACACGCGTCAAGCGGTTAGATTGTAACGATTTTTTACCAAATTTTAATGCCTTGGGGTATTAAGTAAATAGCTTAGCGGGTAAGGCTAAGCTATTTTGTTTTAGCGTAACTTCATCTGAAAAATCACCGCTTCCGCTTGGCAACTAAATAAAAATTTCGCTTGTAGCAAAAAGCCGTCTTCAGTTTGGCTGATTTGGCTACTGATGTCGCACGGATCGCTTTCAACTTCTCTTGCTTTTGCTGTTAATGTAGCTAGTCCTTGTTCTGCGTCTGCTTGTGTTGGATAGACAAGGGCTAATTCAATGGTGCTGTCCGCATTGTCAAACATAGACGTGCTACTTGGTTTACAAATGCCACCACAACAATCGGCTTGGTCACTAAAGGTTTTTGACATATTTACTCCTTGATATTTTGAAATTTAAGTAAAGCGTATCATAATATGGCAATCAATTCATTGAGGGGAAACAAATTATGTCTATTTCTAAACACGCTATTCTTGATGCTTTCCACTATCGCCACGCTTGTAAGCAATACGATCCAACGAAAAAAATCAGTGATGAAGATTTCCAATTTATTTTGGAAACAGGGCGTTTATCGCCAAGTTCTTTTGGTTTTGAGCCGTGGCGATTTTTAGTGATTGAAAACCACGCGATCCGTGAGCTTATTCGTGATAATGCGTGGGGAGCAAAGGATAAGGTGATGGATTGTAGCCATTTTGTTGTGATCCTTGTTCGTCAGCCAGAAACCCTGCTTGCTGATGGTGAATATGTACAACATATGATGCGAGATGTTCACCATATTCCTGAAGAGGCGTTAAAAATGCGTCAAGGTTTTTATCGCAACTTCAGTGAAAAGGATTTTGGCTTGACCCAAGATCCGGTGGCGTTTTATCACTGGGCTTGTCGTCAAAGCTATATTGCGTTAGCCAATATGCTTACCGCTTCAGCAATGATTGGCATTGATAGCACGGCGATTGAAGGTTTTCCATTGGAAAAAATGGATCAACTTTTTGTCGAAAAAGGGTTATATGATCCGAAAGTCTATAAACTCAGTGTGATGGCTGCCTTTGGTTATCGTGCGGTAGAACCTAAAGCGAAAACCCGTCAAGCAATCTCTGATGTGGTGGAATGGGTGAAATAATTGCAAATTGGTAAGCAAATCTCACCGCTTGTTACTCGCAAGCTGACCCAATTTTCCGCTTGGGCAAGCTATGTTGGCTTGCTCTCACTCTATGCGTTCAGTTTCTGGGCATTATTTGAACATTGTGCCGATGAAACCTTTTGGTCGTGGCAAGAAACGTGGCAAATTTTAAAATACAGCACCTTGCAAGCAACGCTGTCGGCGAGTTTATCTTTGCTGTTTGGTGTTTTGTTGGCTCGTAGCTTTTTCTACCTACGTTTTCGGGGCAAAACTTTGCTCTATAAGCTGATTTCCTTTGCGTGGGCGTTGCCTTCGTTGGTGGTGATTTTTGCATTAATCGGGGTTTGGGGAAATTCAGGCTGGATAGCTCATCTCGTTCAAGCGGTGGGATTGTCGTGGGATTTTTCCCTGTACGGTTTACAAGGGATTGTGTTAGCTCATCTGTTTTTGAACATTCCCCTTGTTGCAAAGTATTGCCTTGAAGGGCTACATCTTATTCCAACATATCAGCACCAACTGGCGAACCAGCTCAATCTGTCTGGGTGGCACTATTTTAGGATTGTTGAATTGCCGATATTAACAGGCATTTTGCCCTATGCCTATGCAACGGTTTTTCTGCTCTGTTTTACCAGCTTTCCAATTGTATTAATGTTAGGGGGCGGACCTAAATACAGTACGCTTGAAGTGGCGATTTACCAAGCGGTGACTTTTGAGTTTGATTTTGCGAAAGCGGTGATGTTAATTATGGTGCAAATCCTTGTGGGGATTGGCTTACAACTAATAATGGATTGGGTGACACGCTTTAGTTTTCAGCGAGTGAAAACGCAGTCTGTGTCGATTGAGATCTGGACAGCACAGCCTAAAGGTAAGGAAAAATGGCTACTACAAGCGGTGCTTTTCGGGGCAATTTTTACCATTTTATTACCGCTTGCAAATGTAGCTTGGACAGCCATTTCTGTATCAAACTTTTGGCAACGGCTCTTTTCGCCAACATTGTGGCAATCGGCAAGTTATTCACTATTATTAAGCCTTATCGCATCTTGTTTTGTCATCGGTATTGCTTATCTGATTGCCCTTGAAACTCGCCAGCTTGCCTATCATAAACAGAAAATCAAGCAAAGCATTCTCGCAGGCGTGAGCACTTATCCCCTGATTTTGCCTGTATTTATGTTAGCCGTTGGGCTATTTTTACTGCTGATTAATGTGCAATTAACCACTTGGCAACTGCTACTATTGGTGGGAATTTGTAACGGTTTGATGTTATTGCCTTATATTTATCGCTTGCTGTTTTCAGCAATGTGGGAAGCCTTAGTTTCTCAGGATAAATTGGCTCGTAGTCTAGGATTAACAGGGCTTCGCCGTTGGTGGATTGTGGAAAAAAATTATCTTATCCGACCGCTTATCAATGCTTTTGCCCTGTCAATGTCGGCAAGTTTAGGTAATTTTTCCGTGATTGCCTTTTTTGGTAGCCCTGACTTTAGCACCTTACCTTATTTGCTTTACCAACAATTAGGCAGTTATCGCACTGAAGATGCCTCTATTACCGCATTTCTTTTAATGCTATTTGCCTTTTTACCGTTCCTATTGATTGAACAAAAAGAGAACCGTCGATGATTTGTTTAAATGTTGAATTTGATTACCCTGAAATGCCGATGCAGTTTCAACTCAATGTAAAAAAAGGGGAACGCATTGCGGTGATTGGCGAAAGTGGTGCAGGGAAAAGTACTTTGCTTAATCTGATAGCAGGTTTTGAAAAAGCTGATCGTGGTGAGATTTTACTCAATGGGGAAAATCATTTTGTCACTGAACCAGCCCAACGCCCTGTGTCGATGTTATTTCAAGATAATAACCTTTTTCCACATTTAACGGTTGCTCAAAATATTGGTTTAGGGCTAGTTTCTCGTTTGCATTTTGATGCTACGCAGATGCAACAGATTACACAAATTGCAAAGCAGATGGGCATTGCTGAACTCTTAGAACGCCGTTCGGATTTATTATCGGGCGGACAAAAACAACGTGTGGCGTTGGCTAGAACCCTACTTAGGGATAAACCGATTTTGTTGTTAGATGAACCCTTTTCTGCCCTTGATCCACAAAAGCGAATGGAAATGCAACAACTTGTGGTGGAGTTATGCCAACAGAAACAGCTCACGTTACTGATGGTCACACATCAGGTGGAAGAAGTGAAAAACTGGTGTGATCGAGTGATCGAAGTTCAACAAGGTTCGTTGATTTACTAGTCAAAATCCGATTTTTTCAGTAAGATTAACGTTTATTTTACTCATTTTAGTTTTTAAGCAGAGGTTATTGTGCCAAATCGTGATTATGCCGTTCGTTCTAAATCTAAGAAAGGCGGAAATAAAGTGCTTATTTTAGCCATTATTATTTTATTATTAATGGGAAGTGGATTGGCTTTATGGCTATTGAAAGAGAGTAGTCCACCAGTAACAACCCCAACACAGACTGTACAGACACAACAGCCTAAAAGCAGTCTGCCAACTCCACCTGAAGAAGTGTATAGCTATATTCGTGACTTAGAAACAAGGGAAGTGCCTGTTGATAAGAACTCCAAACTTGCTCAATTAACAAAAGAGCAAGAAAAAGCGATTCAGAAGCAGAAGGAAGAACAATTACGTTTAGAGCAAGTAGCACAGAATGCTCAGACTGCAACTACTGTTGCTCCTGTGGCAATAGAGAGTGAAACTGTTAAAGTAGAAAAAGCATCAGAAACGACGGAAACTAAGCCACAAATTGTTGCGCTTACCCCAGAAGAATTGGCAGCGAAAAAAGCTAAAGAGCAAAAACTTGCAGAAGAAAAACGTAAGCAGGCAGAATTGAAAAAACAGCAAGAATTGGCTAAAAAAACTGAGCAGGCTAAGGCTGAGCAAGCAAAAGTGGAACCAACTAAGGAAACCGCTCCAGCTAAGCAAGAAACACCTAAAATTGTTGCTACCGCAAAACCTGCTTCAGAGGCTCCAAAAGCAGCAGGCAAATTTGGTTTACAATGTGGTGCATTTAAGAATAAAGCTCAGGCAGAGAATATGCAAGCTCGTTTAGCGATGGCTGGTTATAATGCTCGTATTGCTAGCAATGGTGAATGGAATCGTGTATTCGTAGGGCCAGTAGGCGATAGAGCTGCCGCATCATCGGCACAATCTAATGCACGTAGTGTGGCAGAATGTTTAATTATTGCGATGTAATGAGGAATTAAAAATGCAATTTAAAGATTATTTAGCAACTTTTCCTAGTATTGAACATTTATCGGGTTTAGATGTATTAAATGAGCAAGGTGAGACGATTCATAATATTCCAGCAGTAGAAGGTAAACTGGGTTCACTAAAACTTTACTATGCGCTATCTACACAGTTTAATCAAAAATTAAACAACGAGTCTGCAAAGCAAGGAGTGGTATGGTTTGCAGAACATGTTGAAGATGCGAAGCAAAATATAGGAAAGCACCCGAATATTGATCTTTTACTCAAGGTGATTGAGCAAGATTTACAATATGTATTAAAACCGATTGAAAAATAAAGCATAGCTGACAAGGTTAAGCAGGCACTTTCACTATATGGAAAGTGCCTTTTTATTTTAAATCATAAAAATATCTCCTTTTTCTTGACGATTTTGGCTTTAATCTGTACCATTCGCCCGATTTTTTCACTTGAGGATATCTATTTTGGACAGTCACAGTCGATACTTATCAGTTTTTTAACCTTTCTCGTCCAAAATCCTTTTGCCGACGAGAGTCGGTAATTCTTATCAGTATCTTATTTTGTTTCTTTCTGTTCATCGCCTCATACCATTTGTTAGGAGTATGAAATGATCCGAGCTTTTTCGTTAAATAACGATCGCTTAATCAGTGTAGATGAAACGACCCAAGACCAATTAAATCAAGCAATTTGGATTGACCTTGTTGATCCTACCGATGAAGAACGTAGTGTATTAGAGCATCGTTTAGATCAAACACTTGCTGAAGAGCATGAGTTGGAGGATTTAGAGGCCTCTGCACGTTTCTTTGAAGATGAAGATGGCTTGCACCTACACTCATTTTTCTATTGCTTAGATGATGACGATTATGCCGATATTGCAACAGTTGGTTTTACCATCCGTGACGGACGTTTATTTACATTACGTGAACGGGATCTACCCGCTTTCCGTTTATATCGTATGCGTTCTCGCCGTGCAAAATTGATTGATGGCAATGCCTATGAATTATTACTCGATTTGTTTGAAACCAAAATTGAGCAATTAGCGGATGTCATTGAAAATATTTATGCGGATTTAGAAAAATTAAGCCGTGTTGTGCTTAATACCCATGATGGGGAAAATAAAGGTGAGCATAACTTTGATGATGCTTTAGCTGAACTCACGGAATTGGAAGATGCAAGTTCAAAAGTCCGTTTATGTTTGATGGATACGCAACGTGCATTAAGTTTCTTATTGCGTAAGACTCGTTTGCCGAACAATCAGCTTGAACAAGCACGTGACATTATGCGAGATATTGAATCACTTCAGCCCCATAATGAATCGTTATTTCAAAAAGTAAACTTTTTAATGCAGGCTGCAATGGGTTTCATCAACATTGAACAGAACAGAATTATGAAATTCTTCTCTGTTGTTTCTGTGATGTTCTTACCAGCCACCTTAGTGGCATCCACCTACGGCATGAATTTTGAATTTATGCCAGAGTTAAAATTCCAATATGGTTATCCAATGGCAATAGGATTAATGATCTGTGCCGCAGCAACGCCATATCTCTACTTTAAACGTAAAGGGTGGTTATAAAAAAATGAGGAAGTTTAAAACTTCCTCATTTTTTTAGTATCGAGAACCGATTTTTTGAATATAGCGATTTGTTGCTATTTTGGCGGATAGCCAACCAAGGAAAATACTGAGAACGACGATAAAGATGACTTCACTGATATCAAAGCCATGTAGTTCAAATTTCACGGTAAACATATCAGAAACATAGCGAACCACCCCAGTAAAATAGCTTATCGTCATTAAGCTAAATAGAATAGCGAGTAAGCTTCCCAATAAACCATAGATCATACCAATATATAGAAAAGGTCTTGAGATAAAATGATCCGTTGCGCCTAATAATTGCATCACATCAATGGATGCTTTACTGTTTGAAACATCTGAACGAACGCTATTCCCAATCACTAAGAAGACCGCAACCAGCATCAAAATAGTACAAGTTACTGCAATACGTGCAATTAGCTGACTTAAGGCTGTTAATTTCTCTATCCAACCATTGTCTAAACGGACTTCTTGAACACCTTTAATATTTTGTAAGCCATTACGGAGCTCCAACATATTCTCTGGTGAAGTGAATTCATTTTTAGGTTTTAATACAACAACAGCTGGTAATGGATTATCATCTAAAATATCCAATGCTTCACCAAACCCAGACCAAGTACGGAACTCATCCAAACTTTGTTGGCGAGAGATGTAATTCAATGATTCAATTTTATTCGTATCAAATTGGCGGATACGTTCTACTACCGCATTTACATCATGTTCTGCTAAGTTCTTATGTAAATAAACGGTCAATTCGGGCTCTGGATAAAATTCAGCAGCCGCTTGACTGGTATTTTTCCAGAGCAAATAGCTTGTGGTTGGAATCATCAGCGATGCGGCGATAACAAGTACGGTCAAGAATGTGCCAAATTTACGTTTGAGTAAATCTTGCCATACTGAACGCAAAATAAAACGGGTTTGAGCATTAAGTGAATTCAGCATTCTTTATCCTTACTTTAAGTGTCCTTCTTCAAGCACTAAACACGGTTTAGGGCGTTGGGCGATAATGTTTGTATCGTGGGTGGCAATCAATACGGTTGTGCCTGCTTTATTAAATTCTTCAAATAAACGGAAAATTTCAAAAGAGAGTTTGTCGTCTAAGTTTCCCGTTGGTTCATCTGCTAAGAGTAACTGTGGTCGGTGAACAATCGCTCGAGCAATATCTACACGTTGTTGTTCCCCACCAGATAAATGAAGTGGGCGGAAGTTTACTTTATTTTCTAATCCAACCCGCGATAGTGCTAAACGAGCTTCTCGTTCGGCTACAGTCTGGTTAATTCCCATAATAATTAACGGTAAAGCCACGTTATCTAGAATTGAGCGATCACTCAGTAAGCTATAATTTTGATGAACCATACCAATTTGGCGACGTAAAAAAGGCAATTCATGCTCAGCCAAACGAGTAATATCATGACCATTAAATACAACCTGTCCACCGTTCGCTCGCTCAATTCCCATGATGAGCTTGAGAAGTGTCGTTTTTCCTGCTCCAGAGTGACCTGTAATATATTTCATTTCCCCTTGAGCAAGATGAAAACTAATCCCTTGCAATGCAGGTCGTCCACCACCTTTATAGGCTTTGCTGACATTGGTAAATCTGATCATTATTTATCTTCCTCATGCGTAAAAAGTGCTTCAATAAATTCTTCGGCATCAAATGGACGTAAATCATCAATTTTTTCACCCACCCCAATAAAGCGAATTGGAATATTGAATTGGTCGGCAATTGCAAAAATTACCCCACCTTTCGCAGTACCGTCCAGTTTTGTTAAGGTAATCCCCGTTAAACCTACCGCTTCATTAAACAGTTTTGCTTGGCTGATCGCATTCTGTCCGGTACCTGCATCAAGAGTAAGCATAATTTCGTGCGGTGCGGTTTCATCATATTTTTTCATTACTCGTACGATTTTTTTCAACTCGTCCATTAAGTTATTTTTGTTCTGCAAGCGTCCTGCGGTATCTGCGATTAACACATCAATTCCTTTTGCTGCGGCCGATTGCATTGCATCAAAAATCACTGACGCAGAGTCAGCCCCTGTACTTTGTGCAACCACAGGAATGTTATTGCGTTCGCCCCACACTTGAAGCTGTTCAACAGCTGCCGCACGGAACGTATCGCCAGCCGCTAACATCACTGATTTTCCTTCCGCTTGGAATTTTCGTGCTAATTTACCGATAGTGGTTGTTTTACCAACCCCATTTACCCCCACCATCAAGATCACATAAGGCTTTTTATCTTCCAATACCAATGGCTGAGCAACAGGTTTCAGCACATCGGCAAGTTCAACTTTTAACTGCTGATAGAGCAACTCGGCGTCGCGTAATTGCTGTTTTGTGGCGTGTTCAGTTAAATTTTTAATGATCTTCGTGGTAGTCGGCATACCTAAATCCGCCACCAATAACTGTTCTTCTAGCTCTTCAAACAGCTCATCATCAATTTTCTTACCGCTAAAGAAATTACGGAAACCAGAGCCGATACTCTGTTTCGTTTTGATTAATCCTTTGATTAAACGGCTGAAAAAGCCGCCTTCGCTGGTTGGCTTTTCTTGATATTCATCTGTCTGAACGCTTTCTTCCACTGGATTTTCATCTGCGACAAGCGGTGGGTTTTGCTCAGAAATTTGCAACTCTTCCGCTTGTTCATCTAAGCTCTCCGTGATTTCTGCTGTGGGTTCAACAACAGCTTGCTCGACAGTTTCAGCTGGTGTTTCAACCGTTTCTTCTGCCGTTGGTTCAACAATCACTTCTTCGACAACTTCAGTTGGAGCTTCAACCACGTCTTCGGTCGTTATATTTTCTTCAATAATCTCTTCATTTTTTGCAAAATCTTGCTCAGAACTGACCGCTTGTTCCGTAATTTCTTCTGGTTGAGCATCTGCTTTCTCTGCTACTTTTTCTTCGGTCGTTGCCGTTTGTTCGACGTCTTCCTTTTTCCCGAAACCTAACCAAGACCAAAAGCCTTTTTTCTTCTTTTCATCTGACATTTTTTGCTCTCTCTTAAAATTAAAAAATCCATTTTCGACAAAAATGGAATAAACTTGTATTAGTCTATCATTTTTAACCCTAATTTTTACGATTTCGTATGAAAAAAACTCGAATTTCTACACAAAATAGACCAACAGGCGAAGTCCGTGTGATTGCTGGCTTATGGCGTGGGCGAAAATTGCCTGTGTTAAACGCCGAAGGATTACGCCCAACCACCGACCGAGTAAAAGAAACGCTCTTTAACTGGCTTATGATGGATATTGCTGGCTCTCGTTGCTTAGACTGCTTTGCTGGCAGTGGCTCACTTGGGATTGAAGCCTTATCCCGCCAAGCACAAGCGGTTGTATTCTTAGAAAAATTTGTAGATGCAGCAAACCAACTCAAAAAGAATTTAGTCAGCCTAAAAGCTGAAAATGGCAGGGTCATTCAAACGGACACATTACAATTTCTCGCACAGAAAAATAGCGAGGCACCTTTTGATCTGGTTTTTGTCGATCCGCCATTTCATCAAGGCTTTGTACCACAAGTCTTAACAGCACTTGAACAAAACGGCTGGCTGGCTAAAAACGCCTTGATTTATGTCGAAACCGAAAAAAATCACTCGCCATTAGCCTTGCCTGAACATTGGCTGGTGATTAAAGAAAAAACAGCAGGGCAGGTGGTAAGTAGGCTAATTCGTATTAATTAAGTCTCAAATATGTGATCTTGTTCAAAAATTAGGTAAATTTTCTACAAATGAAGTGAATTCTCCTTTATAATTAAAAATAATGAAGTTTTATTTCAAATTTTAACTTTAAAGGAGGATTTATGCGTTTAGTGCCTTTGGATTGTGCTGAACAAGTGAGCCGTTGGGCTGCTCGTTATATTGTAGATAAAATCAATGCTTTCCAACCTACTGCAGAAAAGCCTTTTGTACTTGGCTTGCCAACAGGGGGAACGCCACTTCAAACCTATAAAGAATTAATTAAGCTGTATCAAGCAGGTGAAGTGAGTTTCAAACACGTTGTCACCTTCAATATGGACGAATATGTTGGGCTACCGCCAGAACATAAAGAAAGTTACCACTATTTTATGTTCCATAACTTCTTTAACCATATTGATATTCCAGTAGAAAATGTGAATATCCTAAATGGAATGGCAGAAGATGTGGATGCCGAATGTGAACGTTATGAAGCAAAAATTCGTTCTTATGGCAAAATTCATCTCTTTATGGGCGGTGTGGGTGTTGATGGGCATATTGCCTTTAATGAACCTGCTTCATCGTTAAGTTCTCGCACTCGCATCAAGACTTTGACCGAAGATACGTTGATTGCGAACTCTCGTTTCTTTGATAATGATGTCAATAAAGTGCCGAAATTTGCTTTAACGGTGGGTGTAGGGACTTTAATGGATGCAGAAGAAGTCTTAATTTTAGTCACAGGTTATAACAAAGCTCTTGCATTACAAGCCTGTGTTGAAGGTCCTGTAAACCATTTATGGACAATTAGTGCATTGCAATTACATCGTCGTGCGGTTGTAGTTTGTGATGAACCTGCAACGCAAGAATTGAAAGTCAAAACAGTGAAGTATTTCAAACAGCTAGAACAAAATGTAGCTCGTTAGGAGGAAAAATGAGTCGATATGCTTTAATGAACGGTGTGATTTACACGGGAAGTGAAGTGCTATATCAGCACGCTGTGATTATTAATGATGACAAAATTGAAAAAATTGTACATCAACAAGAATTAACAGAAGATCTTTTTCAAATTGATTTAGAGGGCGCAAATCTTTCTGCTGGTTTTATTGATCTGCAGTTAAACGGTTGTGGCGGTGTAACATTTAATGAAGATATTAGTGTTAAAACCCTTGAAATTATGCAAGAAACTAACCTGAAATCAGGTACAACAAGCTATTTGCCAACCTTTATTACTTCGCCTGACGAAGGAATGAAACAAGCAGTGCAAGTAATGCGTGACTATTTGGCTAAATATAAAAACCAAGCACTCGGTTTGCATTTAGAAGGACCTTATCTCAGCGTGGCAAAAAAAGGGGTACATCGTCCTGAATATATTCGTGAAATAAGCGGTGAGATGTTGGATTTTCTTTGCAAAAACGGTGATGTCATTACGAAATTAACACTCGCAGCAGACAACCCAACGGCAGATCATATTCAGAAATTTGTTGATGCAGGGATCATTGTGTCTATCGGACACTCAAATGCGACCTTTGCTGAAGCAAAACGACGTATTGAGCAAGGCATTGGCTTTGCCACTCATTTACATAATGCAATGTCGCCGATCAGCTCTGGGCGTGATGGTGGTGTTGTAGGGGCTGTGTTGGATAGCGATATTTACGCTGGTATTATCGTTGATGGCTTGCACGTTGATTGGAGTAATGTGCGTATTGCGAAAAAAGTGAAAGGCGATAAATTGGTGATTGTAACCGATGCGGTTGCCCCAGCAGGTACTAAAGATATGGAATATTTTATCTTTGTAGGTAAGAAAGTTTGGTACAAAGACGGTAAGTGTGTCGATGAATTTGGTAGCCTTGGCGGAGCGGCAATTACAATGATCGAATCTATTCGCAATATGATGCAACATACGGATTTATCATTAGATGAAGTGCTTCGTATGTGTACGTTATATCCAGCAAGAGCGATTCATGTAGAAGATAAATTAGGCTCGATTGAAGAAGGCAAAATCGCTAACTTAGCTGCGTTTAATAACCAATTTGAAGTGATTGGTACTGCAGTAAATGGTCATTGGAAATCTCAACTATAACTGAAGACATCCTATAAATAAAAAAGACCGTTTAAATCAGATGTTTTAAACGGTCTTTTTTATTTGTTTTTGAATAATTTCAAATTTTTATCAATTTCGTGCTTGCTCTCATTTGAGTTTTTGCGTAGAATTGTCCACCTATTTTATATGAATTTAAGAGTGCCAAACGCAAAGCGATAGGCACATATTAGCGGAGTAAATATGTACGCAGTTTTCCAAAGTGGCGGCAAACAACACCGAGTAAGCGAAGGTCAAGTTGTTCGTTTAGAAAAACTTGAAGTAGCGACAGGTGAAAAAGTTGAGTTTGACTCAGTGTTAATGGTCGTTAATGGTGAAGATGTTAAAATCGGTACCCCAGTTGTTGCTGGCGGTAAAGTAGTGGCAGAAGTGGTTGCACACGGTCGTGGCGAAAAAGTTCGCATCGTTAAATTCCGTCGTCGTAAACACAGCCGTAAACAACAAGGTCATCGTCAGTGGTTCACAGAAGTGAAAATCACTGGGATTCAAGCATAATTTCAGAGGAGATCAAGTAGATGGCAACTAAAAAAGCTGGTGGTTCAACTCGTAACGGTCGTGACTCTGAAGCTAAACGCCTTGGTGTTAAACGTTTCGGTGGCGAATCTGTATTAGCAGGTAGCATCATCGTTCGTCAACGTGGTACAAAATTCCACGCAGGTAGCAATGTAGGTATGGGTAAAGACCACACTTTATTCGCAACTGCTGACGGTAAAGTAAAATTTGAAGTTAAAGGCGAGAAAAATCGCAAATATGTAAGCATCATTGCTGAATAATCTTCAAAAGAATAAGATTAAAATGCCCCGCTAATCAATTAGCGGGGTTTTTTATTATCATTGAAACAAAAAATTTATGTCAAAATCACAACCTTTACTTGGCTTTCTCTTTGCCTTAACTGCCGTAATGATGTGGGGTATGCTGCCGATAGCCTTGCAGCAAGTTTTGAAATTTATGGACGCTCAAACGATCGTTTGGTTTAGATTTGTGACTGCAATGGCTGGGTTGTTTTTGATTTTGTTCTTTGCAAAAAAATTGCCGAAAGTGACCGCTTTCACTCGCCGTCATTATTATCTGCTATTGCTTGGGGTATTTGGTTTATCCTGTAATTTTTATTTATTTAATTTAGCGTTAAATCATATTCCACCTGCAGCCAGCCAAGTGATTAGCCCTTTTTCATCTTTAATTATGGCGTTTATCGGTGTCTATTTGTTTAAAGAGAGCTTCGGTTTGCATCAGAAAATCGGCTTTGTTATCGTGCTGATTGGCTTGGGGTTATTTTTCAATGATCGTTTTGACGATCTTGCTCAGATGAATGAATATGCTTGGGGAATGGTATTTGCTGTTGCTGCGAGCTTGATTTGGATCTGCTACAGCATCGCTCAAAAGATGATGCTAGATCGGTTTAGTTCACAGCAAATTTTACTGTTTATTTATTGTGGTTGTAGCCTTGTTTTCACGCCTTTGGCGGATCTTTCACAGGTCAATGATCTCAGTGATTTTGCGGTAGCTTGCTTGATCTTTTGCTGTTTAAACACGGTAATTGCTTATGGCAGTTATGCCGAAGCGTTAAATCGTTGGGAAGTGACTAAAGTGAGTGTAATGATGCCACTTATCCCGATCTGTACGATTTTATTTTCACGGTTGGCATTTTATTTAAGCCCTGAACATTTTGCGGAACCTGATTTTAATCACTTAACCCATTTAGGGGCGGTTGTCGTGGTATGCGGAGCAATGCTCTCTGCAGCAGGACATAAACTTTTTTATCGACATAAACGGATTTAATATGAAACCACAACGTCCATTACTTGGATTTTCATTAGCCTTGCTTACTGCAATGATGTGGGGTTCTGTGCCGATTGCAGCACAAAAAGTGTTGAGTGTTGTGAATGCTCAAACGCTTGTATGGGCTCGTTTTATTGTGGCAGCCGTCGGTTTGTTATTGATTTTAGGCTTTACAAAAAAATTGCCAAAACTGACCGCTTTCACTCCACGTTTTCTTTGGTTAATCGGGTTAGGCGTGGTAGGCTTATCGCTGAACTTTTTCTTGTTTAGCTATAGTTTAAACTTTATTTCACCGACAACTAGCCAAGTATTGTGGCAATTGGCGCCGTTTACGATGATTTTATGTGGTGTGGTGATTTTTAAAGAACAATTTGGGCAACATCAGCAAATCGGCTTGCTATTGCTCATTATTGGTTTAATCGCCTTTTTTAATGAGCGTTTTGAGGAAATTTTCCAGTTAGGCACTTATGCTTTTGGGGTGCTTGTTGGTGCAGGTGCGGCGATTGTTTGGGTGGTTTATGCGATAGCCCAAAAAATAATGTTGGCAAAATTTAGTTCACAGCAAATTTTGCTGATTATTTATACGGGCTGTGCATTGCTACTCACACCATTTTCCAGCCAGATAAACATAGATGAATTTGATCCGTTTTTATTGGGTTGTTTCATTTTCTGTTGTTTAAATACCTTGATTGG
The DNA here is from genome assembly GCF_901764975.1 of Actinobacillus indolicus. GTDB lineage: Bacteria > Pseudomonadota > Gammaproteobacteria > Enterobacterales > Pasteurellaceae > Glaesserella > Glaesserella indolica_B. Next base: position 27,837 of record NZ_CABFKH010000011.1, read on the forward strand.
CTACGGGGCATATGCCGAAGCATTAAATCACTGGGACGCATCAAAAGTAAGTGTAGTCACGATTTTAGTCCCGATTTTTACGATGTTTTTTTCAAGCATTGGACATTGGGTATTTCCCGATACCTTTGCAAGTCCTGATATGAATTTATTGAGTTATATCGGCGCATTTATTGTGGTGTCTGGCACGATTTTATCGGCGGTCGGACATAAATTAGTTAAAAGAAAATAAGCATTTCCCTAGTTTATATGGGAAATAGGAGAAGATATGAAATTTATTGATGAAGCCCTGATCCGAGTGGAAGCAGGCGATGGCGGTAACGGCTGTGTCAGCTTCCGCCGTGAGAAATTTATTCCAAAAGGCGGCCCTGACGGCGGTGATGGTGGTGATGGCGGTGATGTCTATTTAATTGCCGATGAGAACCTAAACACGCTGATCGACTACCGTTTTGAAAAACGCTTTGCCGCAGGCCGTGGCGAGAATGGTCGTAGTGCAGGTTGTACAGGACATCGTGGTAGCGACATCACCTTGCGTGTACCTGTCGGTACTCGTGCGATTGACAATGATACCCAAGAAGTGATTGGCGATTTAACCAAACACGGTATGAAAATGTTAGTGGCAAAAGGTGGCTATCACGGTTTGGGGAATACTCGCTTTAAGTCGTCAGTCAATCGTGCGCCACGCCAGAAAACCAACGGCACACCAGGGGAAAAACGTGATTTACAGTTAGAGTTGATGTTACTTGCAGATGTGGGAATGTTAGGTTTACCGAACGCAGGGAAATCCACCTTTATTCGTGCAGTATCAGCAGCAAAACCGAAAGTCGCAGATTACCCATTCACAACCCTTGTGCCAAGTTTAGGGGTAGCACGAGTTGGTGCGGATCGTAGCTTTGTGGTGGCAGACATTCCAGGGTTGATTGAAGGTGCGGCGGAAGGTGCAGGCTTGGGGATCCGCTTCTTAAAGCACTTAGAGCGTTGCCGAGTACTCATTCACCTTGTCGATATTATGCCGATTGATGAGAGCGATCCTGCACAAAATATCTCTATTATTGAGTCGGAACTCTATCAATACAGCGAAAAATTAGCAGATAAACCGCAATGGCTGGTATTTAACAAAATCGACACCATTGGCGAAGAAGAAGCGAGGGAAAGAGCCGAAGCGATTGTAGAAGAGATCGGTTGGGAAGGTGATTATTACTTGATTTCTGCCGCCACAGGGCAAAATGTATCCGCTTTAACCCGTGATATTATGGACTTTATCGAAGCAAATCCTCGTGTTGAAGAAGAGGAAAAAGCGAAAGAAGAAGTCGCATTCAAATGGGACGACTATCATCAACAAGCGATGTTGAACCCGATTATAGAAGACGATTGGGACGACTTAGATGATGACGGTTGGACAGAAGAAGATGATGAAGGGGTAGAGTTTATCTACAAACCATAATTTAATACATTATCTTTTGTTATTTTTCATCGCATAAACGAATGTTTATGCGATTTTTTTATCTTTAGAATCCCTTAACTCTCTTTTCATTTTCACTAAATACTCTTGGTATCTTAAACGTTCTAAAATACTCTCACTTTTAATTTAAAACAAAGGATAACAAAATGAAAACTCCAGCACTTTTTGTCGGACATGGCAACCCGATGAATGTATTAGATAAAAATAATGTATTTAACCAAGGATTTGAACAAATTACTCAAACCTTTGAAAAACCTAAGCTAATTCTTTGTATTTCGGCGCATTGGTATAGCTCAACATTGCAAGTTGCAAGCGGTGAGAATCCCGAAATGATTTACGATTTTCACGGTTTTCCAGAAGAACTTAGCCAAGTCGTATATCCTGCGAAAGGTAGCCCAGAGTTTGCGCTACAACTACAACAGCTTCTTGCGCCAGAAAAGGTCGAGCTTAATGCAACCCGTGGTTTTGATCATGGTGCTTGGGCAGTTTTAAAATATCTTTATCCTGATGCAGATATTCCAGTAGTACAACTTAGCCTTGATCGAACTAAGCCTGCTGAATGGCATTTTGAACTTGCTAAAAAGTTACGCCCTTTACGTGAGCAAGGGGTATTGATTTTAGGCAGTGGCGATATTGTGCATAATCTCAGAGCGATTAGTTGGGAACATATCGATCAAGTTGGTGCAGGCTATGACTGGGCATACGAATTTAGAGATGCGATAAATGATGCGATTGCTGAAAATAATGTGGATGCGTTAGTCAACTTTGAAAAATTTGGCGAAAGTGCAGAGTTATCTGTACCAACGCCAGATCACTATTTGCCTTTACTTTACGTGATGGCACAACGAGATGAGTCCGATAAGGTGACCTTATTTAATGATAAGCTTGTTGCTGGTTCAATCAGTATGACATCGGTACTTGTTAGCGAGTAAAAAGATCCACTTTAACGTGAGTTAAAGTGGATGATACAAGCGGTCAGTTATCACTTAAATTTTGCAATTATTTTGTGATGCTATCCGTCCATTTAAACAACTCATCTAGATCATAATCTCCAGCGTGTGGAATGCCCCAAGGGGTTTCATAATCGACCTGTTTGCCTGCCATATTGAGCTTAATCGCTAAAATCGCACTGATTGCGTGAGAAGTATCACGATCTGAAGTGCCTACACGAATACGCCAATGTTCTGCGGCTTTAGGGTTTTCAACGTAGTTCATTGCGTTCATCATTTTGATGATATGTGCATCTGCCATACCGCCTTTTGCGGTACTGCGTTCAAGGGCGTAAGGGGTAAAATGTTGATTATTAACGGTTTCCGTTCCAAAGAGATTATTTTCCCCTGAGCTTAAATCAAAGGCATCAAACGCAGGTGGCGATTTCATTCTTTTTTCTGAATGAATATAGCCGTTCCAATCCATATCAACTACGCCATCTTTACTCAAAGTGAGCCACGGCTTATCACTAAAATCCGTACCATTTTTACGAGCCGTATCAGCAGCTCTCACAATCACCTGTTTGACATACTCTTTAAAAGAGCCATTTCCTTCTTTATCAAGAGTAAGCAAATTGCCTTTTTCATCTTTCAAGTTCAGGCTATTAACATAAGCTGGAAATGCGGCTTTTAGTTCGTGAGAAGTGTTGTCTGATCTGCAGTTAATTCACCTTCAATGCGAAGTTTCGGCTGAGAGCGATCATTGTAACCTGCAGCGGATAAACGGCTCATATCAATGCGACTAAATTGATTTAAGCCATTAAATTCCCATTCATAAGCAGTATCGGCATTTTCTAAGTTGGTAATTGGGCAGTAAGCAGATACAGCAAAAATCGCATCGCTGGCTTCTGCCGCCCCAACTTGTTTGAAGTATTCCGCATAATCGCGATGATCGCCACTTGCCCCTAATAGAGCCGACAAAGCACCGCCTGCACTGGTTCCATTTGAGATAATTTTATTCGCATCACCTGCCATTCGCTGATCGTTAAAATGCAAGTAACGAACCGCCGATTTTAAGTCAATGATTGCTGCTGGGGCTTTTCCTGTATATTTGCCGTCTTTCTCAAGGGTTCGACCACGAGCACCAACACTTGCCACCACATAACCTTTAGAGAGTGCTGTTACGATTGCATTCGGTTTATCTGCATTCGAGCCGAAACCTTTTTTATCATAGGTTGCTGCTTTGGCAGGCATATAGCCTCCGACCGCATTAGGTAAGAAAATCGGTGCGGTGTTAGTCGTAAATCCATTGATTGAACCGCCGTTAAAATAGGCTTCTGGCACATAAAAACTGATGGTTTGATAGTCAGGCTCTAGTGGATTTTTGACATACACAATCTTTTCAAAAGCTCGGAATTTAATCGTTTCACCATTAACCACTGTTTCTAAGCTACGGTAGTTTTTACCATCAAATTCAAGCTGATAACCGTCTTGAGTTTGGTTGAAATAAGGTAAGTTGGCTAAGGGATCAGGCTGGCTTGGCGGTGCTGCAAGAACGGTTGATGAAAGCATTGCGACAATGAATGGGGTAAGATGATTTAATTTCATAAATTGCTCCAAGTTTTGAATAAGTAAAAGCATTATTGCTTTGTTGAGTGTATTAAAACAGAGAAATCTTAAGAAAGTCTTAATCAATAAAAATATTGGGGCTGTCCTAGATAAATAACCTAAACAGCCCTTAACCAATTGTTTTAAAATGGAAATTTGAGGTTTATATAAAGAGTAGTATTTAATATGTTTCTTTATCTCTCAACAAATGTACATTCCCCTTACGGCGTAAGAAGCCTGAACGGTCGAAGTATTCGATCAGTTGTACGGTCACTTTACGCCCATATTGAATTTCATCTCTAAGCTGATTTACCGAAATTTCGCCGTGTTGTTCAATGAAATTTTTGATGAGTTGAGCAAATGCACTGATCTGTTCGTGTAATAAGAAACGGTCTTTGACAATCGGCACTAAATAGCCCAACTTCCCTGCTTTATATAGCAAGTTACGCATTTCAGTTTCGTCTATGGAGAGTTCGGAAGCAATATCTCTCACCCATAAGGCTTGATTGGTTCGTTCAAATAGCGGTCGGATTTCTGCCCAAATTTGCAATTCGGCATCGCTGAACTCAATTCGGTGTGTCGGGGTATGGATCCAACCGCGAGTTTGTGCCAAGGTTTTATTTGAAATTAGATCGTCAATTAGGGCAAAGGCAAGTTGTTCCGGCAGCTCTAGCGTGGCAATACGATGTAAACGAGCTTTTGTGACCCCAAGTTGATCGCTATGCTGTTGGTGATACTCTTCGAGCTTCGCTACAATGTGTTGTTGGATCTGGGTTTTAAATGCCCCATTAAATAGGTGATTAGCATTAAGATAGTAATCGGATTGCTCCGCCAACTTTTCTAAATCACGAATAAAAATCTGTTCTGCCCACAGTAGTTGGGTTAAATTCACCGCTTTATGTTGCAGATAGAGTGCAATACGTTCTTGATAGCTCGTGCAGTTAGCTAACTGTGAGAGATAACTCAAGCGTGCTTCGCTACGTTTATGGCGTTTCGGTGAGTGGATTTCGATCACCTCTGCACCGGCAAGGGTTTGACTGTCGTCGCCACTACGCAAAATAAGTTTGTCTTCTAAAGCAATGTGCAACGGCGTATCTAAAATCAGCTCGGCTATCGCTGTATCATCAGCAAGGCATTGGCTTCTATCCAGTAAATTTAACTTGGCGGTAGTGTGGCTGGCAAAGTGATAGAGATGCACAACGCTGTTTTCTTTTAAGGCTTGGGCTGTTGCTAGGCGAACAGTAATGCGGTCGCAAGCGAATTGGGGATCTTGCTGTGTAATCCAGTCACCACGCTCAATCTGCTCTTTTTCTACATTGGCGATATTTAAGGCTAAACGTTGCCCAGCTACCCCGATTGACGCTTCGTTATTTTGGGCGTGAATGTTTTTTATCCGCACTTTCTGACCGCTTGAGAGATAAAATTCATCACCGATAGCTACTTTCCCTGCGACCGCAGTCCCCGTAACCACCAAACCTGCACCTTTCACATTAAATACACGGTCAATCGCATAGCGGAACGGTTTATCTATTTGTGTGCTTTGGTGATTAAGGCTGATCAGATAGTGCTTTAACGGCTCAATTCCCTCGCCTGTCTGAGCCGAAGTCACAAAGAAATGTGCCGAAGCTAAAAACGGATAACGCTGTTTTAATTGTTCGATCAGTTGGGTGGTACGAGTAGCTTCCACTCTGTCTGCTTTGGTGAGTACAACAATAATCTGCTTAAAATTCAACAGGCGAAGAATGGCAAGATGCTCTTCAGTCTGTGGTTTAATCCCTTCTTCTGAAGATATCACCAACAAAGCGTGTTGGATACCGCCAAGACCTGCCAGCATATTAGACAGAAATTTTTGGTGGCCTGGAACATCAATAAAACCCAAAATATCATTTTCAATCGGCAAATAAGCATAGCCAAGATCAATCGTCAGCCCCCGTTTTTTCTCTTCTGGCAAGTGAGCGGTGTGAGTTCCCGTTAAGGCGTGTAAAAGTGATGTTTTGCCGTGATCGACGTGTCCTGCGGTGACGATGATCATAGTTCCTCCAACATAAAAATAAGCGCCTCAAACTCCGCCACACTTCGCACATCTAGCCACATCTTTTGTTGTGCAAAACGGGCAATAATTGGGTTTGGATAGGCTTTAAACTGTTTTTCTAATTCAAGTAAATCGCTCTGTTTGTCTGCTGAAATAGTTACGGCAAACGATGGGATTTTTTCTGTCGGTAACGCCCCACTGCCGATTTGAGCTTCACTCGGTTCAATTTGCAAAAGATAACGACAATCTAACCGCTTACTTAATGCCACTTTTAAGCATTCTGCTTTCTGTTGCAAGCAATCAAGGGATTGTGTTAGCAAGTGCAACGTAGGTAGCTCGTCCGTTAAACGATCAGGGAAAAGATAGTGGCGTAGCGTGGCTTCTAAGCCTGATAAAATCACTTTATCACAACGTAAAACTCTTTTGAGTGGGTGCTGTTGAAGCTGATCGATAAAGGCTTTTTTCCCAACGATAATCCCAGCTTGTGGTCCGCCAAGTAGTTTATCCCCTGAAAACGAAACTAAATCCACACCTGAAGCGACTTTTTGTTGCACCATCGGCTCGGCAGGTAGGTTTAGGGCTTGCATATCGGTAAGCGAGCCACTGCCTAAATCGCTAATCACAGGCAGATTAAACTCTTGCCCTAATGCCACTAACTCTTCTTCGCTCACACTCGAAGTAAAACCTTGAATTTGGTAATTACTGGTGTGAACTTTCATTAAAAATGCGGTATTTTCGTTGATTGCGTTGCGATAATCTTTTAAATGGGTGCGGTTTGTCGTACCCACTTCAACCAGTTTACACCCTGCTTGAGCCATAATGTCAGGGATACGGAAAGCACCGCCGATCTCAATTAATTCGCCACGAGAGATAATCACTTCTTTGCCTTGAGCAAAAGTCGCCAACATTAACAATACGGCGGCGGCATTATTATTTACCACGCAAGCCGCTTCCGCTCCAGTCAGCTGTTGCAACAGCTCCGAAATATAGAGATCTCGGTGACTGCGTTTACCTGCTTCAATATCAAACTCCAACGCCACATTATTTCGCATTGCATCGGTGGCGGCTGAAATCGCTTGTTCTGACCACAAGCCACGCCCAAGATTGGTATGCAAAACCGTTCCCGTTAGATTAAATACTCGCTTCATTTTAACTTGAGCAAGGCTTTGCAAGCGGTGAGTTAATTCGTTAAAAAGCGTATTTTCCGTTTGTAGAAAGTCAGGCAGACTTTGATGTTGCTGAATATGTTGGCGAGCTTGTTCAATCAACAAACGAGCTTGAGTAACAAAGGCTTGATGTCCGAATTGTTGAATTAAATCAGCACCTTGTGGTGTTTTTAGCAGTTTATCAATCGCAGGGATTGAACGAAATAGTGATTGCATAGCAGAAATCCGTCAGAAATTTTGCACAATTCTAATAAATTCAGTAGAATAGTGCCACTTTTTCGGAGGTGTGTCATATCCGGTGATGTGGCAGGACTTCAAATCCTGTTGAGGACGCCAGCGTTCTCGGGTGGGTTCAACTCCCATACGCCTCCGCCAACTTACTTATCTACTTGTTACTTATCTAAATTAGCTCTCCACAACAATGTTTAAATTTCTTTCCTGAACCACAAATACAAGGTTGTTTCATTGTCGGTAGTGGCACAGTAGGATCAACAAAATACCAACGCCCATCAATTTTGACAAAAAGCGATAATTCGTGGTGAGCTTGTGTTCCTTCTGGCGTGTTGAAATAAGCTTTAAATTCAACCGTACTATGAATTTTACTGATGTTGGGTTTATGAGCGACAATGTCTAATCCAGCCCAGTGTGTACTTTCTCCCCAGCTTTTCATTGCAGCTTGATCAAGTAACTTCTGCTGGCTAGGGACGGTCGTTTGCACGATATAATCAATGTTGACTTGTGTATAAGCTGAATAGCGTGAACGCATCAGCTGTTCGGCAGTCATAGGTAATTGCTCACCTAGATGAAAAGGCTGACAACATTGGTGATAAGGTTGATTGGATTGGCAAGGGCAAAGTGATGACATAGTTTGATTTGTAAAAAATTGAAGAAAAGTGACCGCTTGTTTCTATTAAAAGGGCGAACACATTGGTTCGCCCTTGATCAGATTAATTTACTGAGTTTATTTTTTTACACGAGTGTGTAAACCTTTTTTCTCTAGGTTACGATAAATCAACCATTGTTGTGCAATCGTAATTAAGTTTGATGTTAACCAGTAAAGCACTAAGCCAGATGGGAACCATAAGAAGAATACGGTGAAGATAACTGGCATAAAGTTCATCACTTTTTGTTGCATTGGGTCTGCGATTGGTGTCGGTGACATTTTTTGCAACAAGTACATTGAACCACCCATTAATAATGGAAGAATGTAGTAAGGGTCTTGTGCTGATAAGTCTTGAATCCAGCCAAAGAATGGTGCGTGGCGTAATTCAACGGCTTCCATAAAGGTCCAATATAATGCGATGAAAATTGGCATTTGAAGAAGAATTGGTAAGCAACCGCCCATCGGGTTTACTTTTTCTTCTTTATACAGTTTCATCATCTCTTGGCTCATACGCTGACGGTCGTCACCGAAACGTTCACGCATTTCTTGAATACGTGGCTGTAACATACGCATTTTCGCCATTGAGGTATATTGAGCTTTGGTTAATGGGTAAAGAATTGTTTTTACCACAATGGTGACACCAATAATTGCTAAGCCCCAGTTCGTTACAATGCTTTGAATAAAGGTAAGTAACCAGAAAAGTGGTTTGGCAATAAACCATGCCCAACCGTAATCTACGGTTAAATCAAAGTTATTCGCGGCTTGTGCCATCGCTGCTTGATCTTTTGGACCTGTCCATAAATGGCTCGTAATCGTCGCTTCGCTATTTGGTGCAACTTGTGTTACTGGACCACGATAGCCGATAGTGCCTACACCGTTTGCGGTACGAGTATAAAGGTTATTTTCAGCATCTTGGTTTGGAATCCATGCAGAGACGAAGTAGTGTTGCAAAATAGCTGCCCAACCTGCTTTGGTATCAATAGAAAGGTTAGCTTTTGCCATTTCTTCAAAACTGTATTTTTTATAATTTACTTCAGATGAAGAATAAGCACCACCAGTGTAAGTTGGCATCGCTAAGTTACCTGAACTTTCCACTAAAGAGTGTTTAAGTTGTCCGTAAGGTTGAACTTCTACGGTTTCTGCTGAGCCATTTTTGATGGTGTAGTCTACTGCAACATCGTAGCTACCACGTTTTAGCGTAAAGGTTTTGGTATAAGCTACACCATCTTTTTCAAAGGTTAATGGAACAGCAATTTCGTTTTGACCTTCTGCTAAAGCAAATTTGTCGGCAGTTGTTTGGTATTGTGCACGACCTGCATTGGTATCAATACCGTTTTTACCCACTAAGCCACTTTGTGCAACATAAAGGACTTTGTCGTTGCTTTGTAATAACGCAAACGGCGTATTTGAGTCTAATTCTGCGTTATATTTTAATAAGTCAGAATCAACAACATCACCACCTAATGTATCTACGGTTAAACGTAATACATCAGTTTCAATCGTGATGGTTTTACCTTTAGTTGATTGATCATTGATCGATGCAGCATTGGATGAAGATGGGACATCGCCCGATTGATTTGCAACTTGTTGTGCTTGAGCTTGAGCCATCGCTTGTTTTTGTGCTTGGATCTCAGGATTGTAATCCTGTTGCCACTGCGTAAAAATCAAGAACGAAACAAGCAACAAACCCATAATCAGTAAACTACGGTTTGAATTCATTTTTAGTTCTCTAATGTTAAAGTGGAGTGAGAAAATCTCACCATGAAAAGTTTGCATTTTAATATAGGTTACTCAACTCTCCAATGCCTTTTACAAGATAGTCATTGGATTTTCATGAATTTTATGAAAAAAGCATTGTCTCTTTTGAAATAGGTATATTCAACTGCATATAAAACAAACAGAATTTGTTGTAAATAAAGTAATTAATGAAGTGAAATAGTGTGATGTATCACACATTTTGAAGATTTACTTCCTTTTCTTATAAAGAAATTCGACAAAATTCGTGTTTTCATCAGTGAAAACTCGTATAATCGACACACTTTCCATTTATTCATTTTTAAGAGGGTACACACAATGGGTGGTATTAGCATTTGGCAATTAGCCATTATCGTTTTACTTGTCGTTTTATTATTCGGAACAAAGAAACTGCGTAACTTAGGTTCAGACTTAGGTGAATCAGTAAAAGGCTTTAAAAAAGCAATGAATGATGACAAAGCAAAAGATGCTGAATTTGAAAAAGTAGAGCAAAAACAAGCAGAATCTACTGAACAAAAAGCAAAAGACAAAGAGCAGGCATAATCCGTGTTTGATATAGGTTTTTCTGAATTAGTGTTGGTGTTTGTGGTGGGCTTAGTCGTACTAGGCCCCAAACGCCTACCGATTGCCATCCGTACGGTAATGGGATGGGTTCGCACTATTCGTGGGTTAGCGGCAAATGTTCAAAACGAGCTTTCTCAAGAACTAAAACTGCAAGAGTTGCAAGAGAGCATTAAGAAAGCAGAAGCCTTGAATTTAAGTAAGTTATCCCCTGAATTGAGCAAAACCGTAGAAGAACTCAAACAGTCAGCACAACAAATGCAAGCAAACTTGGACTCGGCGAAAGGGCAAATTGAAAGCCTAACCCAAGAACAAGTGAATGAAATTCAAACTAAGATCGAGCAAGAGAGCCAACAACTTTCAGCAAATGCAAAAACAGAGCAAGATTTGCAAAAAACGGAGCAAAACGTACCGCTTGATGAGCAACCACTCTCAGCGGAAAAAATTGCAGAACTTGCAGAGGCAGATGAAGAAAAATTGATGGCATATTATCCACCAGATGATGATCTTGCGACGGTTGAGCCGAAAACGAAACAGGATAAACAGAATGTCAGTTGAAGAATCTCAACCCTTGATTAGCCATTTAGTTGAACTACGTAACCGCTTATTGAAAGCGGTTATTTGTATCTTAGTGGTGTTTTGTGCCCTCGTTTATTGGGCAAATGATATCTATACTTTACTTTCAAATCCGCTGACGGAGAGATTACCTGAAGGGGCAACGATGATTGCCACCAACGTGGTCACACCGTTTTTTACACCGATTAAATTAACAGCGATTGTGGCGGTATTCCTTTCCGTGCCTTACATTTTATACCAAGTTTGGGCATTTGTTGCGCCAGCTTTGTATAAACATGAAAAACGTTTGGTTTATCCGTTACTCATTTCAAGTTCTCTTCTGTTTTATGTAGGTGTTGCTTTTGCTTATTATGTTGTATTTCCTTTGATTTTTGGGTTTCTTACAACAACAGCACCAGAAGGGGTTGTAATGGCAACAGACATTAATAGCTATTTAGATTTTATTCTCACGATCTTCTTAGCTTTTGGGGTTTGTTTTGAAGTACCAGTGGCAATTATTCTTCTCTGTTGGTCAGGTGTCACCACCGCTGAAGATTTAAAGGCAAAACGTCCTTATATTATTGTAGGGGCATTTGTGATTGGAATGATACTTACACCGCCAGATATGTTCTCTCAAACTTTACTCGCAGTACCAATGTGTTTACTGTTTGAAGTTGGCGTGATTGTTTCCCGCTTTTATCAACCTAAAGATGATGATGCGGAACAAGCAACATCGGAATAATCTAAAAGGTGGGCTAATGCTCACCTTATTTTCATTTTAATACCGCTACAAGCGGTCACATTTCTCAGATTTTTTGCAAATAGGATTTTATATGACCCAATATCTTTCTAGTTCATTTCCTACACGCCGTTTACGCCGTTTACGCAAACACGATTTTAGTCGCCGTTTAGTTGCTGAAAATACCTTAACTGCGAGTGATTTAATTTATCCTGTATTTATCATTGAAGGGGAAAATCAACGTGTAAAAGTGCCTTCAATGCCAGGTGTTGAACGTTTAACCTTAGATCAATTACTGATTGAAGCGGAATTATTAGTCAAATATGGTGTGCCAGCTATCGCACTTTTCCCTGTGATTGGTGATGCAAAAAAATCACTGATGGCAGAAGAAGCTTATAATCCTGACGGTTTGGCACAACGTGCAGTAAGAGCGTTAAAACAAGCCTTTGGAGAGAAATTAGGTGTGATTACGGATGTGGCGCTTGACCCATTTACGACTCACGGACAAGACGGCATTATTGATGAAGAGGGTTATGTGGTAAACGACATTACGACCGAAATCCTAGTGAAGCAAGCACTTTCTCACGCACAAGCAGGCGCAGATATTGTCGCACCAAGTGATATGATGGACGGACGTATTGGTGCAATCCGCCAAGCGCTAGAAGCTCACGGTTTTATCAATACCCAAATTATGGCGTATTCTGCAAAATATGCGTCAAACTATTACGGACCTTTCCGTGATGCCGTTGGCTCTGCGGGTAACTTAAAAGGCGGTAACAAGAAAACCTATCAGCTTGATCCTGCAAATGGAAATGAAGGTCTGCACGAAGTCGCTCTTGATATTCAAGAAGGGGCAGATATGGTGATGGTCAAGCCAGGTATGCCTTATTTGGATTTAGTTTATCGTGTAAAAGAGACGTTTGGTGTGCCAACTTTTGCCTACCAAGTATCGGGGGAATATGCAATGCATATGGCTGCGATTCAAAATGGTTGGTTAAAAGAAAAAGAGTGCATTATGGAATCACTGCTTTGTTTTAAACGTGCGGGGGCAGATGGGATTTTGACCTATTTTGCGAAGCAGGTTGCAGAGTGGTTGTATCAAGAAAAACATTAATCATCATAAAGTTAAATGCCCAAGGCTTATCACCTTGGGCATTTATTTTATTCTACGGTCACGGATTTCGCTAAGTTACGTGGTTGGTCAACATCTGTGCCTTTGATTAAAGCGACATGATAAGACAATAATTGTAATGGTACTGCATAGAAGATCGGCGCTGTTACATTATCGACTTTCGGGAAGGTTAATACCGTATAACCTTCTTGGCTACTAAATCCTGCTTCGCTATCAGCAAAGACATACATTTGGCCACCACGCGCACGCACTTCTTCAATATTTGATTTCACTTTTTCGAGTAAATCATTTTCTGGTGCAACCACAATCACAGGCATATCCGCATCAATTAATGCTAATGGGCCGTGTTTCAATTCGCCTGCTGCATAAGCTTCAGCGTGAATATAAGAAATCTCTTTTAATTTCAATGCAGATTCCATTGCGATAGGGTAGAACTCACCACGACCTAAGAAGAGCGTATGGTGTTTCTCTGCAAAGTCTTCTGAAAGTTTTTCGATATCTTTATCAAACACTAACGCACTTTCAATTTGTGCTGGTAAGCGTTGTAAAGATTTCACAATTTCTGTTTCTTGTTCAGCAGACACATTGCCTTTTAAGCGTCCTAATGCGGCTGTTAAAAGTAGTAAACAGGTTAATTGTGTTGTAAATGCTTTGGTTGAAGCAACGCCCACTTCCACACCTGCACGGGTCATAAAGGCAAAGTCAGATTCACGCACAAGGGAAGAGCTTGCAACGTTACAAATCGTCATTGCCGCCATAAAGCCAGATTCTTTGGCTAAACGTAATGCCGCTAAAGTATCCGCCGTTTCGCCCGATTGTGAAATCGTTACTAATAAGCTATTTGGACGAGTCACAAATTTACGGTAACGGAATTCAGAGGCGATTTCGACATCACAAGCCACACCTGCAATAGATTCAAACCAGTAACGAGCCACCATACCTGCGTTGTAAGATGTACCACAAGCAACGATTTGAATATGTTCAACTTTCTTTAAGATCTCTTCTGCATTGTTGCTGATCGCTTCAATATTTACTTTACCGTTCGCAATACGTCCTTCTAAAGTATTCATAATTGCCACTGGCTGTTCAAAAATCTCTTTTTGCATATAGTGGCGATATTGACCTTTATCCGCAGCATCAGATTCAAAGTTACCTTCGTGAACTTCACGCTCTACTTTTTCACCTTCACGGTTATAGATATCGACGGTACGACGAGTGATTTCTGCTACATCACCTTCTTCAAGGTAGATAAAACGGCGAGTTACGCTTAATAATGCAAGCGGGTCGGAAGCAAGGAAATTTTCCCCAACACCTAAACCGATCACTAGTGGGCTACCTGAACGAGCAACCACTAAATGCTCTGGCTCATCTTGGTTCATTACCACTGTTCCATAAGCACCACGAAGCTGTTTGACTGCTTTTCTTACTGCATCAAGCAAGTTTGGCGTTGTGCGAAACTCCCATTCCACTAAATGTGCAATCACTTCGGTATCCGTTTGAGATTGGAACACATAACCACGTTGTTGTAATTCAGCACGAAGTTCTTCGTAGTTCTCAATAATACCGTTATGAACGACGGCAATTTTGCCTGAACGATGCGGGTGTGCATTCACCTCTGACGGCTCACCATGTGTTGCCCAACGGGTATGTGCAATCCCTGTGCCGCCTAAAAGTGGGGTTGCTTCAAGTGCTTCATCTAAGAATTTCACTTTACCTACACGGCGAACGATTTGTAAATTATGATCGTTCCCTAAAACTGCCACACCAGCCGAGTCATAACCACGGTACTCTAAACGGTGTAAACCATCGACTAAAATTTCTGCGACATCACGTTGTGCTACTGCACCTACAATTCCACACATAAATTTGTTTTCCTAATGTTTGTTTAGCATTGATAGCGAAGCTATCGGTATCATATTAAAAATCTCACCTTACAAGCGGTCAGATTTCATTAACTTTTTGCAATAATCACTTCAACCCCGAGTGATTCAATCTGCATTTTTACGTCAGGATCAAGTTGATCATCCGTAATTAATTTATCAATTTGTTGCCATTTCAATTCAAGGTTCGGCATTTTGCGCCCAATCTTTTGCGATTCAATCAGCACAATCACTTCCCTTGAGACTTCCGCCATGACTTGACTTAAACCCACCAATTCATTAAACGTGGTTGTGCCACGAGCGAGATCCAAGCCGTCTGCGCCGATAAAGAGCTGGTCAAAATCATAGGAACGTAGCACATTTTCTGCGACCTTTCCTTGAAAGGACTCTGAGCGAGCGTCCCAAGTTCCACCAGTCATTAATACCGTCGGCTCACATTCTAATGTCGTTAATTCACTCGCTAAGGCAAGGGAGTTGGTCATCACGACTAAGCCTGAATGATGTAACGCTTTGACTAAAGCCCCTGTTGTGCTACCGCTATCAATAATAATCCGATTATGTTCCCGAATCTGATTGGCAGCACTATGAGCAATGGCTAACTTTTGTTTCGAAAGATTTTCTTGTGAATCATCAATTAATTCTGAAGGTAACTTAATCGCCCCACCATAACGGCGCAATAAAAAACCGCTCTCTTCTAAGGCGGTTAAATCCTTGCGAATCGTGACTTCTGATGTTTCGAATAATTGCGCTAAAGACTCCACACTGACTTCACCTTGTTCTTGTACGATATTGACAATGATCTGACGGCGTTGTTGGGTGTTTCGTTTTGACACTTTTTACTCCAATTATCTTTCGTTTCGAAAAAAACTGGCGCATTATAAGGGAGTAAAATCGGAAAATAAAGTAGTGTTTATGATTTTTTAGGCAGATTAATGGGAAGATTTGTGCTACTATCATCAAAACTAAGTGCTAGATGCATTTTACATTCAGTTTATTATATCGTTATTAGTTTAGAACGAATCACATTTCCCAACCGTTATCTATCTTTCTGAATTTACATTTCAATAATAAAAACAATAACTTAACAATTTAATTAAGAGAATTATATTATGATCGTTGATCCAAATTACCAAAAAGAACTCGAGAAATATGAGAACCCTGTGCCAAGCAGGGAATTTATTTTACAAACTATTCGTAACTATGACGCTCCGATGAGCAGAGAAGAGTTGCTTGAGTCGTTTCATCTTTATGATGAAGAACGTCAAGAAGCGGTTCGTCGCCGTTTGCGTGCGATGGAAAATGATGGGCAGTTAGTTTTTACTAAGAAAAAACGTTATGCCTTGCCTGAAAAAATGGACTTAATCAAAGGCACTGTGATTGGACACCGTGATGGCTACGGCTTCTTGCAAGTTGAAGGCGATGATGATTGGTTTATCCCGAATAGTCAGATGATCCGTGTGATGCACGGTGATTTTGTGCTGGCTCAACCGAATGGAATTGACCGTCGTGGGCGTAAAGAAGTACGGATTGTGCGTGTGCTTGAAGCACGCAAAAAGCAGATTGTTGGACGTTTTTTCACTGAGAGCGGTATCAATTATGTGGTGCCTGATGATAGTCGTATCAATCAGGATATTTTGATCCCTGAAGAACATCGTCTAGGGGCGAGAATGGGGCAAGTGGTTGTGGTTGAACTTCAGCCACGCAAAGCAGATTTCAAACGCCCTGTTGGTGTGATTACGGAAATTCTAGGGGATAATCTTGCACCAGGTATGGAAATCGAAATCGCTCTGCGCAACCACGATATTCCGCACGTTTGGCCAGAAGGTGTGGAAAAACAGGTACGTCAATTTAACGAAGAAGTGCCTGAGGAAGCAAAAATAGGTCGGGTTGATCTGCGTGACTTGCCGTTGGTGACGATTGATGGCGAAAGTGCGAGGGATTTTGATGATGCGGTGTTTTGTCAAAAAGAGAGCAACGGCTGGCGTTTGTGGGTGGCGATTGCAGATGTGAGTTACTATGTTCGCCCGAAAACTGCCCTTGATCTTGAAGCACAACAACGTGGTAATTCGGTCTATTTCCCTAATCGTGTGATCCCGATGCTACCTGAAGTGCTATCAAATGGGTTATGTTCATTAAATCCGCAAGTAGATCGGCTCTGCTTAGTGGCAGAAATGGTGGTATCTGAAAGCGGTAAGTTACTGGGTTATAAATTCTATGAAGCGGTGATGAACTCGCACGCTCGCTTAACTTATACAAAAGTGTGGAACATTTTGGAAGGCGACGAAGCCCTTCGGGAGCGTTATTTTTATCTTGTGCCACATTTGGAAGAGTTGCACGCAATGTATAAGGTGTTGCTGAATACTCGTCACCAACGTGGTGCGATTGAGTTTGAAACGGTGGAAAATCAATTTATTTTCAATCCACAAGGGCGTATTGAACGCATTGAGCCTGTGATCCGCAATGATGCACATAAAATCATTGAAGAGTGTATGATTTTAGCCAACATTGCTTCTGCTCGTTTTGTGGAAGAAGCAAATGAACCAGCCTTATTCCGTATTCACGCTCAGCCGAGTGAAGAGAAGCTCACCAGTTTCCGTACTTTCTTAAAAGAGTGTGGTTTATGCTTAAATGGCGGTTTGCGTCCAACACCGAAAGATTACGCCGAGTTGCTAGAACAGGTCAAAGAACGCCCTGATGCTGAATTAATTCAGACAATGTTACTTCGCTCACTCAAACAAGCGATCTATTCCCCTGATAATGAAGGACATTTTGGCTTGGCATTGACGGAATATGCCCATTTCACTTCTCCGATCCGCCGTTATCCTGATTTGTTATTACATCGTGCCATTAAGTATTTGATTGAAAAGGAAAAAGGCAACAAACGTCACTATACTGACGGCGGTGGCTATCACTATCAGATCGACGATATGGATATTTTCGGTGAAAAATGTTCTGCAACGGAACGTCGAGCAGATGAAGCCACACGAGAAGTGGCTGATTGGCTGAAATGTGAATATATGCAAGATCATATCGGCGAAGTGTTTGACGGCGTGATTTCCAGCGTAACGGGCTTTGGTTTGTTTGTTAAACTCAATGAACTGCTGATCGACGGTTTAGTCCACATTTCAACGTTGGATAACGGCTATTACCATTTCGACAGCGACCGCCAGCGTCTTGTCGGCGAAAACGGCGTAATGTACCGCTTGGGCGATCCTGTTAGGGTTAAAGTGATCGGGGTAAATCTTGATGATAAAAAAATTGATTTTGCTTTGATGTCAAACCTACGCAAAGCTCGTGGTGAAGGCAAAACAGCGAAGAAAAAAGCGAAAGCGGAAAAGCCAGTGTTTAAGGAAGTTAAGACAATCAAGGCAGAAAAGAAAAAACGTACAAGAAATACAACTGGTACGAAGAAAAAAGCAGGTAAATAGATGTCAAAGTAGATTGTGGAATTAGGAGTATGTTATTTAATGTATTCATATATTTGAAAAGTACGAGTTTTCCACACGTTGATATTTGTTTTAAAGCATAAAAAAGACCGCCTGTAATTTTCATTACAAGCGGTATCTTTAATGCTTAATTTTACAAATTAACCACCAACAGCAATGCGTTTCATATCTGTCATATAACCACGCAACTCTTGACCGATTAGTTCAACCGGGTGGTTGCGGATGGCATCGTTAATATCACGCAAGTACACATTGTCGATTTCAACGGTTGGCGTTGGTTCACCTAAATCACCTTTTTGTAACATTGGGATTAATTTCTCAGCTAAGATTGGCGTTGCAACGTGTGAGAATAAGTAGTTACCGTATTCCGCAGTGTCTGAAATAACCACGTTCATTTCGTATAAACGTTTACGCGCGATAGTGTTTGCGATCAACGGAAGCTCGTGTAATGACTCATAGTATGCAGACTCTTCGTAGATACCGCTTGCAACCATTGCATCGAATGCCATTTCAACACCCGCTTTCACCATTGCAACCATTACTACGCCGTTATCGAAGTATTCTTGTTCAGAAATTTTGATACCGTCTGTTTTTGGTGAATTTTCGAAAGCCGTTTTGCCTGTTTCTTCACGCCATTTTAATAAGTTTGCATCGCCGTTTGCCCAGTCTGCCATCATGGTTGATGAGAACTCACCGCTGATGATGTCGTCCATATGTTTTAAATATAAGAAGTTTAACTGTTCTTTGATTTCTTCCGCTAATTCAAAGGCACGGATTTTCGCTGAGTTAGAAAGACGATCCATCATTAATGTGATGCCACCTTGTTTTAACGCTTCGGTAATGGTTTCCCAACCGTATTGAATTAATTTGCTTGCGTATGCCGGATCTTTACCGTCCGCCACTAATTTATCGTAGCACACGATAGAACCTGCTTGTAACATACCACAAAGGATAGTTTGTTCACCCATTAAGTCAGATTTTACTTCTGCCACGAATGAAGACTCTAACACGCCTGCACGGTCGCCGCCTGTTGCAGATGCCCACGCTTTCGCAATTGCCATACCTTCGCCTTTCGGGTCGTTTTCAGGGTGAACTGCGATTAATGTCGGCACACCGAAACCACGTTTATATTCTTCACGTACTTCTGTACCCGGGCATTTTGGTGCTGTCATCACAACGGTGATGTCTTTACGAATTTGCTCGCCTTCTTCAACAATGTTGAAACCGTGTGAATAACCGAATGCTGCGCCTTGTTTCATTAATGGCATCACATCTGCCACCACTTTAGAGTGTTGTTTATCTGGGGTTAAGTTAATCACTAAATCTGCGGTTGGGATTAACTCTTGGTATGTGCCAACTTTAAAACCATTTTCAGATGCACGAGTGAATGATGCACGTTTTTCTGCAATTGCTTCTGCACGCAATGCGTAAGCAATATCTAAACCAGAATCACGCATATTTAAACCTTGGTTTAAACCTTGCGCACCACAACCTACGATCACGATTTTTTTGCCTTTTAAGAAGTTGCAACCGTCAGCGAACTCGCTACGATCCATAAAACGACAACGACCTAATTGGTCAAGTTTTTCACGTAAGTTTAATGTGTTGAAATAGTTAGCCATATTGGAATCCTTTGTTTGTGTTAATTGAGGTGTATTGATGTTGTGTTTACATACTGTTTGTTTTTATGGTGCCGATTATACCTATTTTTATTGTTGCGTAAATTGATATTATTGGGATTTATCATTGCAATAAATGAAATAATAAGCAGTCAGATTTCTATGATTTTTTGCAAATTTTTGTGAGAATCTCACCGCTTGCTTTGCTGATTGGCAATGAATCCGTTATAATCTTGCTAATTTTTCACCCTTATTTAATAGAAGGAAACCAAAATGGGCTTAGAAAACGTACCTGCTGGTAAAGAATTACCAGATGATATTTATGTTGTAATTGAAATTCCTGCAAATTCAGATCCAATCAAATATGAAGTGGATAAAGAAAGCGGTGCAATTTTCGTGGATCGTTTTATGGCAACAGCAATGTTCTATCCTGCGAACTACGGTTATGTAAACCATACTCTTTCTTCTGATGGCGACCCAGTAGATGTGTTAGTACCAACACCATACCCACTTCAACCAGGTTCAGTGATTCGTTGCCGTCCAGTGGGCGTGTTAAAAATGACTGACGAAGCAGGTGGCGATGCGAAAGTAGTTGCAGTTCCGCACACTAAATTAAGCAAAGAGTACGATCACATCAAAGATGTGGGCGACTTACCAGCATTATTAAAAGCACAAATCCAACACTTCTTCGAAAGCTACAAAGCATTAGAAGCAGGCAAATGGGTGAAAGTTGAAGGTTGGGGCGATGTAAACGAAGCTCGCAAAGAAATCTTAGACTCTTACGAGCGTGCGAAAAAATAATTACAACCTTTTGTTTAATGTAATGCCAAAGTAGATACTTTGGCATTTTTATAAGGAAAAATGATGAAACTTCTAAAGCGAACAACAACATTTGCAATTTTTGTTGCATTTCTAACCGCTTGTGTAACGACTTCTGAAATTAATCAGGAAGCGGCTAACAGCTATACGCAGGTAAAGCAAGAAGCGAGAGCGAAAAATGCGATTGATACTACATCTGCTACCTCAAAACGCGTACATACGGTATTTAATAAAATGAAGCCTTATGCGGAAAGAGCAAATAAAACAGGTGTACCATTCCAATGGGAAATCACAGTGTTGAAATCAGATGAGCTCAATGCATGGGCGATGCCTGGTGGTAAAATGGCGTTTTATACTGGGTTAGTGGATAAACTTAAATTAACGAATGATGAAATTGCGGTTGTAATGGGACATGAGATGGCACATGCATTACAAGAGCATGGGAAATCAGATAGAACAGTAAGCACTATCACTGGGCTCGTAGGCGTATTGGCAGATGTTGCTGTAACAGCTGCTACTGGCGTGAGTACCGAAGGGCTATTAAGTGCAGGCGTTGATTTAATTGCAACAAAACCATTCTCTCGTAGCCAAGAAACAGAAGCTGATGAAGTCGGTTTGATGTTAATGGCAGAAGCAGGCTATAACCCTGAAGCTGCACCAAATGTATGGGTAAAAATGAGTAAAGCGAATGGTAGTTCAGGTTTATCTATTTTCTCTACTCATCCATCAAATGAAGATCGTCAAGAGAATTTAGCGCGTTTAGTGCCACAAGCAAAAGAAATCTATAACGCAAGTAAAAATAAAAGATAAGAAATAATTAACCCTCTAGTTTTGCTAGAGGGTTAATTTATGAATTACTCTTCGATAGAACGTAATAAATCGTTGATACCCACTTTACCACGGGTTTTCTCATCAACTTTTTTCACGATGACCGCACAGTAAAGATTATATTTACCATCTTTTGACGGAAGGCTACCTGAAACCACCACAGAACCTGCTGGAACACGTCCGTAATGAATTTCGCCTGTTTCACGATCATAGATTTTGGTTGATTGACCGATAAACACTCCCATTGAGATCACACAGCCATCTTCAACAATCACACCTTCTACGATTTCAGAACGTGCACCGATGAAGCAGTTATCGCCGATAATAGTCGGGTTTGCTTGTAACGGCTCTAACACACCGCCGATACCTACGCCACCTGATAAATGCACATTTTTACCGATTTGCGCACAAGAACCTACCGTTACCCAAGTGTCCACCATTGTACCTTCACCAACATAAGCGCCAATGTTTACAAATGATGGCATTAACACTACGTTTTTCTCGATGTGTGAACCTTGACGCACTACAGCACCTGGCACAGCACGGATACCGTCTGCTTTAAATTGCTCTTCGCTGTATTTACCGTATTTGGTCGGTACTTTGTCGTAATATTTAGTTTCTGCACCATCAATGATTTCATTGTCGTTGATACGGAATGAAAGTAATACTGCTTTTTTCACCCATTGATTAACAACCCATTCGCCATCAATTTTTTCTGCCACACGTAGTGAGCCGTTATCCAATCCTTTAATCACTTCTTCGACAGCCGCACGAGTTTGTGCATCAACAGTTTTTGGGGTAATTTCAGCACGACGCTCGAACGCCGCTTCAATAATTGCTTGTAATGACATTTGCATTTCCTTCTTGTGAATAAAATAAAAAAACGGCGGATGTTTTAACATATAAGCGAGGGGATTGCTACTAAATTTCACCAAATAATGTAATAGATAAATGTAAGCGGTGTGATTCTACGGATTTTTTACAAATCCAGATTTTCTCTTTGACTAGTTGCTTCAAAATCTGTAATATTCGCACCCTATGCAAAAGGTAAAACTACCCCTAACTATTGACCCATATAAAGACGCACAGCGTCGAATGGACTACGAAGGCTACATTTCTGCGAGCCTACTTAGCCGTTTGGGTGAATCTGTTGGTCAAGTGCTGGGCGATGCACAAGTTACTTTATCGTTATATGTTGATCCGCAAAAACTCACAGTGATTAAAGGCACTGCAAAAGTTGATGTGGAGCTAGACTGCCAACGTTGTAGTAACCCATTTACGCAAACACTCGACTGCACATTTTGTTTTAGTCCTGTATCTAATTTAGAACAGGCGGACAATTTGCCCGAGATTTATGAGCCGATTGAAGTTGATTCTTTTGGTGAGATAAATCTGTTAGAGATGATAGAAGACGAATTCATTCTGTCATTACCTCTAGTGCCAATGCATACCGATGAACACTGTGAAGTGTCCGAAAGCGAATTGGTTTTTGGCGAATTACCAGAAGAACTGGCAAAGAAACCAAATCCTTTCGCAATATTAGCTAATTTAAAGAAAAACTAGATCTAGTAGGAGTATAGCCAATGGCTGTTCAACAAAATAAGAAATCTCGTTCACGTCGTGATATGCGTCGTTCACACGATGCGTTAACCACAGCTGCAGTATCTGTAGATGCACGTGGCGAAACCCACTTACGTCACCACGTAACTGCTGACGGTTACTACCGTGGCCGTAAAATCAAATAATCAATTGGATCTCGTAGAGGTTTAAATTGACTCATCTAACTCTTGCGTTAGATGCGATGGGCGGGGACTTTGGTCCCCGTATTACTATCCCCGCATTATCACTTGCGTTGGCTCAACACCCAATGCTCAACTGTATCTTGTTCGGCGACCAAGCTGAAATATCCCCCTATCTCAATAAACTTTCCCCTGATATTCAACAACGTATCGAATTAGTCCATACAGCAAAAGTGATCGACGCAGACTTGCCTTTTATGCAAGCGATTCGCCAAAGTAAAGGCAGTTCAATGTGTTTAGTGATTGAAGCTGTAGCAAATGGAAAGGCACAAGGCTGTGTGAGTGGTGGAAATACGGGCGTATTGATGGGGCTGGCAAAACAGCTGATTGAACCTTTGCCAAACATTGATCGTCCTGCATTAACATCTTTGGTTCCGACAATTAATGGTAATTCAAGTGTGATGTTAGATCTCGGTGCAAATGTCGAAGCTGATAGTGAATTATTACTTCAGTTTGCTGAAATGGGCAATGTATTTGCAGAAGTGATGTTGGACTTGGTTTATCCACGTTTAGCATTGCTCAATATTGGAACGGAAGATCATAAAGGAACACAGCAAATTCGAGATACTCACCAGCAATTAAAACACCGCAATCATCTAAATTACATTGGTTTTTTAGAAGGGGATAAGCTAATGAACCACCTTGCTGATGTGATTGTCTGCGATGGTTTTAGCGGTAATATTGCACTTAAAACACTTGAAGGTGCGGCAAAAAATATCCTTTCACTCTTTAAAAAGCCAACGGAAGATTCACATCTTTGTCGTAATACAAAACGTTATTTATTACGTTTGATCTTTTATCGCTACTATAAAAAACTACAACAGATCAACCCTGATCGCCATAACGGTGCCACACTGCTCGGCTTATCATCTGTGGTTGTGAAAAGCCACGGAGGCGCAAGCGATCGAGCCTTTTTCTATGCGATAGATTATGCGGTGCAACAGGTGACAGGGCAAGTTCCTCAAAAGATAGCTTCTCGATTACAAAAACAATAATTGTAATAAACGAATGCTAACAAGCGGTCATTTGCAAACAATTTTTTACAAATGACCGCTTGTCTTTTTATCGGGAATATTTGGTGGAATAAGGGTTTATCGGTATAATACGCCCCAATTTTAGAAAATTGAGATAAGAATATGTATAGCAAAATTTTAGCAACTGGGAGCTATATGCCAGCTCAAGTTCGCACAAATGCTGATTTAGAAAAAATGGTGGAAACCTCAGATGAGTGGATTGTCACTCGTTCTGGCATCAAAGAACGTCGTATTGCAGCAGCAGATGAAACGGTTGCAACAATGGGGTTTGAAGCGGCAAAAAAATGTTTGGAACAGGCGAATATCGATCCGCAAGAGATTGATTTAATTGTGGTGGGAACAACCAGTAATTCCCACGCTTATCCAAGTGCGGCTTGCCAAATTCAAGGGTTATTAGGCATTGAAGATGCGATTGCTTTTGATGTAGCGGCAGCTTGTACGGGATTTGTGTACGCTTTAAGTGTTGCAGATCAGTTTGTCCGTACAGGGCAAGTGAAAAAAGCCTTAGTGATCGGTTCGGATCTTAACTCACGTAATTTAGATGAAACAGATCGTGGTACGGTGATTTTATTCGGTGATGGGGCGGGTGCTGTTATTTTGGACGCGAGTGAAGAAAAAGGCATTATTTCAACACATCTACATGCATCCCCTGAGAAAAATGAAATGCTAATGTTACCTTATTCTCAACGTGGCGATGAGAGATCAGGTTTTATTTCTATGCAAGGGAATGCAACCTTTAAGCTTGCGGTAAAACAGCTCTCTGATGTGGTTGAAGAAACCTTAGCGGCTAATCAGTTAGATAAATCCGAATTAGATTGGCTTGTTCCACACCAAGCGAACTTACGTATTATTAGTGCAACGGCTGAAAAACTTGATATGTCGATGGAACAAGTGGTGATCACCTTAGATCGTTATGGCAACACCAGTGCCGCAACCATTCCTGTTGCATTAGATGAAGCGGTGCGTGACGGGCGTATCAAACGTGGGCAACTATTGCTTCTTGAAGCCTTTGGTGGCGGTTGGACTTGGGGTTCTGCCCTTGTTAGATTCTAATCGGTGAACACTAAGATGTCTGAAAAAATTACTTTTGCCGATAAAAAACGTAAAACCGTTGAACGTGCTGAATTTACGCCAGATGGTCGCTATCTTCGTAAAGTGCGTAGTTTTGTGTTGCGTACAGGGCGTTTGAGCGATTATCAGCGGGATATGATGAATAATAACTGGGAAAATCTCGGTTTAGATTATCAAAATACGCCTTTTGATTTTGAAGCGATTTTTGGCAACAGCAATCCTGTTGTGCTTGAAATTGGCTTTGGTATGGGGCGTTCACTCGTGGAAATGGCAGAGCAAAATCCTGATCGCAACTACATTGGGATTGAAGTCCATACCCCTGGAGTTGGGGCTTGTATTGCTTATGCGTTGGAAAAAGGTGTGAAAAATCTACGAGTGATCTGCCACGATGCGACAGAAATTTTGCGTGATAGTATTGCTGATGGTACATTAGGCGGCTTACAGCTTTATTTCCCTGATCCGTGGCAAAAAGCGAAACACCATAAACGCCGTATTGTTCAGCCTGAATTTATTACTCGTGTATTAACCAAACTGTCGCCGAATGGTTTTATCCATTTTGCAACGGATTGGGAAAACTACGCTGAGCATATGCTAGAAGTATTACGTCAATTTGACGCTTCATTGCAAAATACGTCAGAAACCAACGATTTTATTCCACGCCCTGATTTCCGTCCTTTAACGAAGTTTGAAGAACGTGGGCATAAGCTGGGACACGGCGTGTGGGATTTATATTTTATTAAGAAATAATGTTACTCAAATAGGAGAAAGAAAATGGCTCAACCAATTCGTAATCGCAGACAGCGTAAAAAAATGCACTTAGCAGAGTTCCAAGAATTAGGCTTTTTAGTGAAATTCCAATTTGCTGAAGGCACAGGTATTGATCAAATTGATGCAACCGTTGATCGTTTTATTGATGAAGTGATCCGCCCAAATGGTTTAGCTTATGAAGGCAGCGGCTATTTACATTGGGAAGGTTTAATTTGCTTAGAAAAATTAGGCAAATGTGATGAATCTCACCGTCAATTAGTGCAAAAATGGTTAGAAGCCAATGGCTTAGTTGAAATCGAAGTGAGTGATTTGTTTGATATTTGGTGGGATTTACCTATCTCTGAATAATATATTGTCAGCTCTCTCCTGCTTATGGGAGAGAGGAATTTTGGAGAAATAAATGGAATTCTTAGCCCCTTTTATTCAGATCATTGTCGGCTTATTTAGCTTCTTATTAGTACTACGTACGTGGCTACAATTCTGTCGTGTCGATCCTTATATGCCGATTTCACAAACATTAATGCGTTTGACCAACCCTGTGTTAAATCCATTAAGTAAACTTATTCCAACGGTAAAAGGTATCAATTTCGCAGCACTTTTACTTGCCGCAGGAATTGTGGCGTTACAATTTGTGTTATTCGGTGTGGATGTTCCAAGAGCTGTGCTTATCGGCTTGTTAAGTGTTATCAAAACCTTTGGGCAGATTCTCTTTTTTACGACATTAATCCGTGCCTTAATGAGCTGGGTCACACAGGGAAATCATCCGTTAGATTATACCGTTGCTCAAATTACAGAGCCTGTACTCGGTATTATCCGTAAAATTTTACCGAAAACAGGTATGTTAGACTTTTCTGTGATGGTTTTGGGCTTCGCGTTAATCTTCCTTAATGGGCTGTTTTACCAAGTCTTTGGACAATTATGGGCTGTGGCGTAATGCAAGCGGTCGAATTTTGTGAAAATCCGCAAGGTATCCGCTTGCGGATTTTTTTACAGCCAAAAGCAAGCCGAGATCAGATTGTCGGTTTACACGATAACGAACTCAAAATTGCAATTACTGCGCCACCGATTGATGGGCAGGCAAATGCTCACTTGCTAAAGTATTTGAGTAAGCTATTTAAAGTGCCGAAAAGCAGTATTGTGTTGGAAAAGGGCGAACTACAACGCCATAAGCAAATTTTTGTGCCTGAGCCCAAACAAATTCCTACTGAAATTGAAAAGTTAATTTAGTAGTCGATAATAGGTATTTACTCCATAGTGATATCGAAAGCTAGTTATACAGTCCCAAAGGGACTGAACTATGCTTAACCTAGTACGGCTATGCCGTGCTAGGCATAAATGGTATAAATTTTACGTTTCCCATAGAAAAAATGTGTTAAAACTGCTAATTTACACCTATTGAAAACCATTCTTAATTGAGAGAGAAATTGAAATGTTATTTGCGGTATTCACGATTATCGCCTATCTAGGCGCATTGTTATGGATTATGCCAACCCTTGCTCATATTGATGCGGAGAAAAAGCCGAACATCAAAGCGGTTTTAATCTTGGGGATTGTGGCGGTGATCTTCCATATCATCAATATCTCTCAACATCTCATTGTCAGCAACGGGCAAAACTTTACTGTGGCTAATGTGGCTTCTTTAATCAGTGTTATCATCAGTGCAGTTGCTACCTTTGCCCTTACACGTTGGAAAACCGTTTGGTTTCCGCTTTCTATTATCTATTCATTAGGTATTGTTACCGTTGCTTTATCTACCTTTGTAGAAGGAAGTTTTATCAAGCAACTGTCCGAAAATCTTGGCTTGATGTTCCATTTAAGTATTGCGATTACTTCTTACGCTCTCTTTTTTATCGCATTACTCTATGCGATGCAGTTGAAATGGTTAGATAAAAACTTAAAAAGTAAGAAAATGGCATTTTCCCCTGTGCTACCGCCATTAATGACCGTTGAACGCCATTTCTTCACGCTCACCCTTGTTGCACAAGGCTTGTTAACCATTGGGCTAGTAACAGGGATGATTTATCTGCATAACTTTTTTGCACCAGAGCATATTCATAAAGCGATCTTCTCTTTCATTGCGTGGATTGTGTATAACATCTTATTATTAGGGCAATGGAAATTACGCTGGCGTGGAAATCGGGTGCTTATTTACTCAATTTCGGGTATGATGTTACTTACTATCGCTTATTTTGGTAGTCGAGCTGTATAATACACTCGTGGAAGCGGTAAGATTCTCTTAAAAATTTGCAAATAAACGCTCAAATCTTACCGCTTGTTGATTCACTAACATAGGACTTTTACTTTGGACACGATCCCCCTGAGTAGTTTATTTATTTCTTTAGCGATTCTGTTAATTCTTTCCGCTTTCTTTTCTAGCTCTGAAACAGGGCTAATGTCACTCAACCGCTACCGTATGCGCCACCTTGCAGAAAAAGGGCATAAAGGGGCGAAACTTGCTGAAAAACTGCTATCTCGCACGGATGTTTTATTAAGCCTTATCTTAATTTGTAATAATTTAGTAAATATTGCCGCTTCTGCGATTGCTACTATGATCGGTATGCAGTTGTCAGGTGAAGCGGGCGTGGCGATTGCAACAGGTTTACTGACCTTTGTGATGTTGGTTTTCTCTGAGATTTTACCTAAGACTATTGCCGCACTGTATCCTGAAAAAGTGGGCTTTACGGTCAGTTATCTTCTTATGCCATTACAAAAATTATTAATGCCGTTAGTGTTCTTTATGAACCTAATCATTAATGGTTTGATGAAACTGTTGCGTATTCGTAAATCAGAAAAAGCAGGATTAAGTTCAGAAGAACTGCGTAGTGTCGTACTTGAGGCAGGGAAGTTCATCCCAACAGCTCACCAAGAAATGCTCGTGTCCATTTTAGATATGGAAAAAGTGACCGTGGATGACATTATGGTGCCACGTAATGATATTGGCGGTATTGATATTGATGATGACTGGAAGTCTATCATGCGCCAGCTGACTGGTGCTGCCCACAACCGTGTTGTGATTTATAAAGGCAATATGGATAAAAATATTTTGGGTATGTTACGTGTCCGTGAAGCGTTTCGCTTAATGTTAGAACGTAATGAATTTACCAAAGAGCAACTGATGCGTGCGGTAGATGCGGTTTATTTTATCCCTGAAGGTACGCCATTAAATACCCAGTTGATGAATTTCAAAAATAACAAAGAACGTATCGGCTTAGTGGTAGATGAGTATGGCGATATCAAAGGTTTGATTACTCTTGAAGATATTTTAGAAGAGATTGTCGGCGAATTTACCACATCAACAGCTCCAGCTTTAGAAGATGAAGTGAAACCGCAGTCCGATGGTTCGGTATTGATTGAAGGCTCTGCGAACTTACGAGATTTGAATAAGTTATTCGACTGGAATCTTCCCCTTGATGAAGTGAGAACCTTTAACGGCTTGATTTTAGAACATCTCGAAAAAATTCCCGATGAAGATACGCAATTTACCTTGCTAAATCTTAAGGTCACTGTTTTAGAAGTGTCGGATAATATGGTGAAGTTGGCGAGAGTAGAGCCACTTAATTTAGAACAAGATGATTAATTCATAAACAAAAATGAGCGTGTAATGAACCCTACATGCTCATTTTTTTATTTTTCTGATCGGAACAGCCCGCTTTTTTACATTCTTTTTTTGATACAACGGGGGCATTAGGGTAAAATCCTGCCTTATTTTGTAACGAAAAGAGCTCGCTCATGACAACGCAACTTTCAATAGAACAAATATCTAATCTTGCTCAAGCCGATATGCAGGCAGTCGATCAGGCTATCCTTGCTCAGCTCAATTCAGATGTTGTATTAATTAATCAGCTTGGGCACTACATCATTAGTGGTGGTGGCAAGCGTATTCGTCCGCTTATTGCGGTGCTGACAGCCAATGCGGTTGGCTATAAAGGTCAAGAGCATATTACCTGTGCGGCTTTTGTTGAGTTTATTCATACGGCAACCTTGCTACACGATGATGTCGTTGATGAGTCGGATATGCGTCGTGGACGTGAAACAGCAAATGCCCGTTTTGGTAATGCGGCAAGTGTGCTTGTGGGTGATTTTATCTATACCCGAGCGTTCCAAATGATGGCAAGTCTGCGTTCTCTTGATGTGTTACAAGTGATGTCTGATGCGACTAATGTGATTGCCGAAGGCGAAGTTCAGCAGTTGATGAACGTCAATGATCCTGAAACTACCGAAGCAAATTATATGCAGGTGATTTACAGTAAAACCGCTCGTCTATTTGAAGCAGCAAGTCAATGCTCTGCGATTGTTTCAGGTGCGGATCAAGCGACTGTGATTGCGATGCGTGATTATGGTCGTTATCTTGGTACGGCGTTCCAACTGGTTGATGATATTTTAGATTACAGTGCAAATGCTGAACAATTAGGCAAAAATATCGGTGATGATTTAGCCGAAGGTAAACCAACCTTGCCATTGCTACACGCAATGCGAAGCGGTAATCCGCAACAAGCTGTGTTGATCCGTGAAGCGATTGAACAGGGCGGAAAACGTGAAGCCCTAGACGAGATTTTGGCGATTATGGCGGAGCATAAATCTTTAGATTACACAATGGAACGAGCAAAACAGGAAGCTCAAAAAGCTGTTGATGCACTCGCCATTTTGCCGGAAAGCGAATACAAACAAGCGTTGATCTCATTGGCGTATTTGTCAGTAGATCGATCTTATTAATTAAATATTGATGTTACTTTTTTGATTATTACTCTCTCATGCTTGCGGGAGATAGACAGCTTAAAATTGCGTAAGGCAATTTTAAGCAGAGAGAGGGCAAGCAAGCGGTTATTTTCTTCCAAAATTTTGTAAAGTCCTCTCCCTCCGCAAATTCTGTGAATTTGCTCCACCCTCTCCC
This sequence comes from Actinobacillus indolicus, assembly GCF_901764975.1. Classification (GTDB taxonomy): domain Bacteria; phylum Pseudomonadota; class Gammaproteobacteria; order Enterobacterales; family Pasteurellaceae; genus Glaesserella; species Glaesserella indolica_B. Next base: position 58,811 of record NZ_CABFKH010000011.1, read on the forward strand.
GTTTACGGGAGAGGGGAATAAATCAACATTATCTTTTAGTTTAGAACAATGACAGAACACCAACCCCAAGAACACAAAGAAGCGTTACAACAAAAACGCAAATTAACTCGTAAAGGCAAAGATCCGAACGCCCCTTTTGTACGTGAGAAACTTGAACTGCCAAACGGACACAACAAACTTTTACTACACTCTTGCTGTGCACCTTGTTCTGGTGAAGTGATGGAAGCTATTCACGCTTCAGGGATCGAATTTGCGATCTACTTCTACAACCCAAACATTCACCCATTAAAAGAATACTTGCTCCGCAAAGAAGAGAATATTCGCTTTGCAGAAAAACACGGTATTCCGTTTATTGATGTCGATGACGATTATGAAAACGACCGCAAAGAGTGGTTCAAGAAAGCAGAAGGTATGGAGTGGGAGCCAGAGCGTGGCATTCGTTGCACGATGTGCTTTGATATGCGTTTTGAGAAAACCGCAAAATATGCCCACGAAAACGGCTATCCTGTTTTTACCAGCTGTTTAGGTATTTCCCGTTGGAAAGATATGAACCAAATCAACGGTTGCGGACACCGTGCGGCAGCGGCTTATGATGATGTGGTTTATTGGGATTACAACTGGCGTAAAAACGGCGGTTCACAACGTATGATCGAAATCAGCAAACGTGAACGTTTTTACCAACAAGAGTATTGTGGCTGTGTTTATTCATTGCGTGATTCAAATAAATGGCGTTTAGAAACAGGTCGCCAGCGCATTGAAATCGGTAAATTATATTATTCGCCGGATTAAGAAATTTCCCTGAAATATCATAATGTTGCATTGGAGGAAATATGGATTTAAAAACATTTTGGGATAACTGGGTTCCGATTTGGGCAATTTCTCGCCAAATTCCCCCTGCAAAAGTGATTAAAAATGGTTATTTATTTGAAGAAGTTAAAGACGGTAAGCGTGAACAAGAGCTGTTGCTATATAGTCCGGAAGGAATGGCTGAAGCAGAGGCTTATTTATCCGATAAAGACTATTTCTGTGTCAGTGGTTTAAAAGAAGGGTTTACTGTACCTAAAGGTTGGGTTCATCGCTTGTTTAACTTTATGATGATAAACAACCACCTTCAGATGCAAGCGGTCAGTTTGGCAGAAAAATTTGCAATTCAAACGGAAAAATCTGAAAACCGTTTCGTGGTAAAAATCTATCATCAACAAACATTAGCAAGTAGAGGGCAAATTGCTTACCAAAATGGCTATGCTGTGGTTGATTTAATTGAAACTAACGAGAATTATCGCCGTCAAGGGTTAGCAACACAAGTCATGCATTTGCTGACCAATGATGCCGTAGAAAATGGCGCAACGATTGGATTATTGTGTGCCAGCGAACAAGGTAAGCCACTTTATGAAACACTCGGTTGGCATGTGATTGGGCAGTATTCAAGAATGGTTAAAGCAACGATTTAAATTTATATTAAGAGGAACAAACAATGTCTAAATTTGCAATGGTATTCCCGGGACAAGGTTCACAAGCGGTTGGTATGCTTGCTGATCTTGCACCTGTTTACCCTGTGGTAGAACAAACCTTCAAACAAGCAAGCGATGTGCTTGGTTATGATTTATGGGATTTAGTTCAAAACGGCACGGCTGAAGATTTGGGTAAAACTGAACGCACCCAGCCTGCGTTATTGGCGGCTTCTGTTGCGTTATATCGCATTTGGCAAGAAAAATTCCCTGAGCAAAAACCTGCGGTAATGGCAGGACACAGCTTAGGCGAATACTCGGCATTAGTTTGTGCTGGCGTGTTGGATTTCCAAGATGCGATCAAATTAGTGGAACTGCGTGGTCAAGCGATGCAAAGTGCTGTGCCAGCAGGTACAGGGGCGATGTTTGCGATTATTGGCTTAGATAACGAAGCGATCATCAAAGCGTGTGAACAAGCAGCAAGTGAAATCGGCGAAGTGGTTTCAGCGGTAAACTTTAACTCACCAGGTCAAGTGGTGATTGCAGGCACAAAAGCAGCGGCAGAGCGTGCAGGCGAATTATGTAAAGAAGCTGGCGCAAAACGTGCATTACCGTTAGCAGTAAGCGTGCCTTCACACTGTGCGTTAATGAAACCTGCGGCAGAAAAATTAGCGGCAGCATTGCAAAATATTTCGTTAAACGCACCGCTTGTTCCAGTAATTAACAACGTGGACGTAGCCGTTGAAACTGATGCAGATAAAATCCGTGATGCGTTAGTTCGCCAACTTTATAGCCCTGTGCGTTGGACAGAAACTGTCGAAAAAATGGCACAAGATGGCGTAACAACACTGTATGAAATCGGTCCAAATAAAGTCTTAACAGGCTTAACAAGCCGTATTGTGAAAGAGTTATCGGCAAAAGCGGTAAATGATGTGGCATCGTTTGAGGCGGTGGTGTTTTAATTAAAAATTTCCCCCTTTGAAAAAGGGGGATTAAGGGGGATTTAAAGATCTGGATATTTTATCGTACCATTTAAAATCCCCCCTAGCCCCCCTTTTTCAAAGGGGGGAAATGATTAAATTCAATTAGGAAAAATATATATGCAAAACAAAATCGCATTAGTCACGGGAGCAACTCGTGGAATTGGGCGTGCAATCGCTGAAGAATTAGTATCTAAAGGTGCATTCGTGATTGGCACGGCAACCTCAGAAAAAGGGGCTGAGTCAATCTCAGCTTACTTAGGTGACAAAGGCAAAGGCTTAGTGTTAAACGTGGCTGACGCTGAATCTATTGAGCAAGTGCTTGCTCAAATCAAAGAACAGTTTGGCGACATTGATATTCTCGTGAATAACGCAGGGATCACTCGTGACGGTTTATTGATGCGTATGAAAGAAGATGACTGGTTCGACATTATTCAAACCAACTTAACATCAATCTATCGTTTATCTAAAGCGGTATTACGCCCGATGATGAAAAAAGGCGGTCGTATTATCTCTATCGGTTCGGTGGTAGGTTCAATGGGTAACCCAGGTCAAACCAACTACTGTGCAGCAAAAGCAGGTTTAGTTGGCTTCTCTAAATCATTGGCAAAAGAAGTAGCTTCTCGTGGTGTGACGGTAAACGTGGTTGCCCCTGGTTTTATCGCAACGGATATGACAGACGAGCTTACTGAAGATCAAAAAAATGCGATCTTAAGCCAAATCCCAGCAGGCAAACTTGGCTCAGCACAAGACATTGCAAAAGCAGTGGCATTTTTAGCATCTGATGATGCAGCATATATCAACGGCGAAACCATTCACGTGAATGGCGGCTTATATATGAATTAACCGCAACAAGCGGTCTGTTTTTAGCCGAATTTTGCAAATTGTGGGATTCGGTTTTTTTCTTTTTATCTTTTTATTTTTTGGATAGTGTTTTTACTTAAGAGGTCTTAAATGAACAAAAATACCTTTGTGATTGGGTTTATGCTTTTTGCCGTTTTTTTCGGCGCTGGGAATTTAATCTTTCCGCCAAAACTTGGATTTGATAGTGGAGCAGATTTCTGGACTGCTATTTTGGGCTTTACGCTGACAGGTGTTGGGTTGCCATTGATTGCAACGATTGTGGCATCTTGCTATGAAGGTGGTTATAAAAAAGCGTTAGAAAATATTAGCCCGATTATTTCTTTGCTATTACTTTCTGCGATTTATTTAACCATTGGGCCATTCTTTGCTATTCCTCGTACAGGGGCAACGGCATATGATATGGTCGTTGTGCCATTTTTAGGTGAGCCAAGTTCGGCTTCACTCTTTATTTTTACGACACTCTATTTTGGGCTAGCACTTTGGTTAAGCTTAAACCCAACTAAAATGGTTGATCGAATTGGTGCAATTCTTACTCCAGCCTTATTAATTGCTATCATTGCATTGGTGATTAAAGCAGTTATGTTATTTTCGGGAGTAGAAAATCTCGAAGTGAGTACCTTAGAAATGCCATTTTTTACAGGTTTCTTAGAAGGTTATCAAACCATGGATGCACTCGCTGCTTTTGCTTTCTCCGTATTGGTGATTAATGCAATTAAAGCGAAAAGTGATAAGGAGACCGAAGTATCTTTGGTTAAGCAGACCACTTACGCTGCATTAATTGCTGCAATCTCTTTAGCAGTCATTTATATTTCAATCGGTTGGATTGGCTATAAAATCCCATTAAGTGCAGAAAATGCTACGGCTATTATGACGAAAGGCCAACATTTAGGTACTTTCATTTTAAATGAAACGACCGCTCAGGCATTTGGTGAGTTAGGAAGAACGGTGCTAGGGATCATCGTTACCCTTGCTTGTTTAACGACCGCAGTTGGATTAATTGTATCCACATCGGCTTATTTTAATAGCGTTTTCCCAAAAATCTCTTATAAAGTCTATGCGGTTATTTTCACATTAATTGGTTTTGGCTTAGCTAACCAAGGTTTAAATGCGGTAATCAGTAAAGCCGTACCTGTGTTATTGGTACTTTACCCGATTGCAATGACGGCATTGATCGTGTTATTGATTAACCTCTTTATGCCACTGCCTGTGTTAGCTCAACGTTTGGCGATTATTTTAGTCACCATTGTTGCGATTATGTCTGTGGCAGGTTTAGAGTTTATGAATCATCTTCCACTTAAAGCCTATTCAATGGAATGGTTGCCTTTTGCTTTTATTGGTTGTTTTATTGGTTTCGTATTGTCTAAAGTGAAGTCGTAATCTATATTATTAATAATGTCTATTTTATTGGGGAAGGCGAAAGCCTTCCCTTTTTATTTTCTACTCTTAGAGACTTTTGCAATGATTATTTACTAATCTTTATTTTTATTTTACTAAATTTACAATGTTTGGCTGTTAGTGTGAGTTATTGTTTGTTTGTTTGTTTGTTTGTTTGTTTGTTTGTTTGTTTGTTTGTTTGTTATTCTATTCAATAATATTTTTCATTGCTGGTGGATTGTTTACACAATATTTACCTATGGATATAATTAGGGATAATTAAGTGTAGTAGAAGTCGCTTAATAGGCTTATTGTGTAAACTTTACCCTAGGGGAAATATATGAAATTTAATAAAACTGTATTAGCAACAATAGTTGCAGGTGCAATGGTGTCTATATCAGCACACGCTATCACAGCAGATGAGCTAGAGCCTCGAGTTTCAAATTTAGAAACCAATAGCGTTACCATTGATCAATTTTCTAGAGCAGTACAAGGGATTCAAAACGTTACTTTTGGCATTATCAACAATACAACAGCAGCTCTTGAGAAGGTTGATACTGCCTTGAATAGCAAAGCAGATAAAGCTACTGTAGAAGCATTATCTGCAACTGTTGATACCAAGGCAAATCAAGCAGCCCTAGAAGCTGGATTGAAAGGTGTTGAAAAAGTTACTAATGCAATTATGGCTCAGACTGCAGCATCATTTACTCAAGTAGATGAAGCATTAAACAAAAAAGCAGACAAAACCGCTGTAGAAGCATTATCTGCAACTGTTGATACCAAGGCAAATCAAGCAGCCCTAGAAGCTGGATTGCAAGGTGTTGAAAATGTTACTAATGCAATTATTGCTCAGACTGCAGCATCGTTTACTCAAGTAGATGAAGCATTAAACAAAAAAGCAGACAAAACCGCTGTAGAAGCA
>NZ_CABFKH010000012.1 GCF_901764975.1 Actinobacillus indolicus
ATTATAGAGAAATCTCAATCCAACGCAAGTACTTTTTGCAAAAAATTTGAAAAAAGTGACCACTTGGTGAAAAACAATTCAGCTTGAGTGAATTTTTAGCGACAAGCGGTCAGTTCTTTTGCAATTTTTACAAAAGCATTATGGGATAACTAATCCTCTTTTCCTAGAATTTGATTGACCTCACTCTTATAAAGTACAGCTTTTGCGCCAAATACAGCCTGTACACCACCACCGACTTCGAGAACATCAATCGCCCCTAGTGCTTTTAAGCGAGCTTTATTCACTGATTTCACATCTTTTACTGCAACACGTAAACGGGTAATGCAAGCATCAACATTTTCAATATTTGTTGCTGAACCTAATGCTTCAATGATCGCATGAGCATTTTCTGTGAGAGAAGTAGTTTGCTGTTCTACAACTTCTTCTTGATCTTCAGATCTTCCCGGTGTCATCACATTAAATTTACGGATAAGGAATAAGAAAGAGAAATAGTAAAGAGCTGCCCAAGGTAATCCTACCATCACCACTCGAATCCAGTGGGTATTTTCATTACCTTGTAAAATACCAAACAGTAAGAAATCAATAAAACCACCAGAGAAGGTATTTCCGATAGACACATTAAGAAAATCTGCAATATAGAATGAAACACCGTCTAAGAAAGCATGGAAGACATAAAGCCATGGTGCAACGAATAAGAACATAAATTCAATCGGTTCGGTAATCCCTGTGATAAAGGACGTTAACGCTGCCCCTAAGAATAGACCTCCAATCGCTTTGCGACGCGCTTTAGGTACTGTATGATACATAGCTAAACAAGCTGCCGGTAAGCCGAACATCATGGTATCGAAACGCCCTGCGAAGAAACGGGTTCCTTCCGTGAATAAACCTTGATGATTTGGATCGGCTAATTGAGCAAAAAAGATTTTTTGTGCGCCAATAATGGTTTCACCATTAACCACTTCTGTACCACCTAATTCAGTGTACCAGAAAAGAGGATAGATCATATGGTGTAACCCTACTGCACCACTTAAACGCATTAAGAAGCCGTAAAAGAAAGTGCCGATTTCTCCCATAGATGCAATGCCTTGCCCTGCAGAAACCAACCAATTTTGGAAAGTAGGCCAAATTAAGAAGAAAATTGCACCGACAAAAATTGCAGCAAAAGACGTAACAATAGGTACAAAACGAGAGCCTCCAAAGAAACCTAGCACTTGTGGTAACTGTACATTGTGGTATTTATTATGCAATTTGACCGTGATTAATCCCATGACAAGTGAACCAATCACACCGGTATCAATCCCTTTTGTATCGGGTGAGAAGATAGGAATTAAAGCAGAAATTGTCCCTGTCATCACCAGATAGCCGACAACCGCAGCCAATGCAGCGACACCTTTATCCCGTTTTGCTAATCCAATCCCTAAACCAATACAAAGTAATAAAGCAAGGTTAGCAAAAACGACACTACCGGCTGCCGCCATAATTTGGAAAATACCTTGGAGGAAAGCATTATCCAAAATAGGATAGGCTTGCACTGTTGCTTTATTGGACAATGCACCACCTATCCCTAATAACAAACCGGCAGCAGGTAAAATGGCAATCGGTAGCATAAATGCTTTACCGACTTGTTGAAGTTGTTTAAACATAATAGCTCCTTTTAAAATAAACTAACTTTATTAAGGATAACGCTATCTATGATTTAAAAATGTGATTTCACTCGCAATTTTGTGTAAATATTGAAGAATAACTCCAAAATTTACATTTGAGATGAAAAGAATCTATCAATTTCTTCTCGTTTAGGTATTGCCGTTTGCGCTCCCATTCTCGTGACTGAAATTGCCGCTGCTGCGTGAGCAAAGCGAATAGATTCTTTAGGTGATTGCCCTTCTAATAATGCCGTTACAAAAGCGCCATTAAAGGTATCGCCCGCAGCTGTTGTATCCACAGCATCAACTCGGAAACCTAGAATAATTTCCCCTTTTCCTTTTTCGCTGTAATACACGCCTTTTGAGCCTAGGGTAATTAATACTGTATTGATCCCAAGTTGATGAAAATGGTTTGCTGCTAATTTTGCACTTTGTTCACCGGTAACATGAATGCCAGTGAGAATTTCTGCTTCCGTTTCATTCGGAGTGATAATATCAATGTGTGATAACAAACTGTCCGGTAAAGGTTGAGCTGGTGCGGGATTTAACACCACTTTTACCCCGGCTTTTTTTGCAAATTTTGTCGTCAAAGTGACCGCTTGTAACGGATTTTCTAACTGCATCAATAGAATATCCGCTTGTTCAATGTGTGATTTATGTTGTTCAACCAAGGCTTCAGAAAGATCCGCATTCGCCCCGGCGGAAATCACAATACTGTTTTCACCCGAATCGGCGACTTGAATCATCGCTAATCCCGTTGATTGATTTCGGATGACACTGATTGCCGAAGTATCGATACCGTCTTGTTCAAATGCTTGCTTCATTGTTTGTCCAATTTGATCGTCACCAATTGCACCAATAAAGCTGACATTCGCGCCACATCTTGCCGCTGCAACCGCTTGATTTGCGCCTTTTCCACCATAAGCAATTTGATAGTCGTAACCTGTTAAGGTTTCACCTGCTTTGGGGAAGTAAGGTACTCTAATCACGTGATCGACATTGATACTACCGAGAACACAGAGTTTGTTTTTCATTTTACATACCAAATAATAGAAAAGCCGCAATTATCAATCTGCTAATTTCAATACGTATAATTGATATAAAGGAAGCTTCTGAACAACATGAACTTTTCTTTTATATGTATTTACATAATGATCCACTGCAGGTTTAACTAAAAGGTAATGATCATCTTCCATTTCTTCATTTGGTGACCATAGATAATCATCGAAAGCGATTACTCCACCGACTTTCACCAAGCGATGAGCTAATAAAGCATCAAATAAAACATCTGGCGCTTCGTGAGAACCATCTACATAAATAAAATCAAAATAATTTGAGTATCCTTTAGCAAGTAACTCTATCATCCTTTCATGAGAATACCCTTTATATTTCATTACTTTTACAGAGTTTGTTACTTGAGATAACACTAAATTGATATTATGTTCAAAAGTCTGTTCAACAGAAGACATATCCCATTTATTCACATGTTCTTGACCTCCTTCCCAAGAGTCAATACAGTGAATCTCAAGTTCATCCGTATATTTAACCGACATTTCAATAAAAAACTTAGTACTACGGCCCTCAAATGATCCTATTTCCAATATTTTCTTAGGTTTAATCTCATTAAAAATAATTTCTAGTGGGGGTATATTATGGCTAAACCAGTCAGCTTGAAAATGATATTGTTCTTCCATTATTTCAATGTTCATATATAAAAGCCTCAATAAAAATTGAGGCCCTTTATTAATTAATAAAATTAACGTCTATTCGCTAATTTCGTTTTCGTGAGTTCGTAAACACGCAGTTTCGCAATTTCTCTTGACAATTTCGCTGTTAAATCGGCTTCATTTGTCTTACTCATTGTTTCTTCTGCTTTGCGTTTTGCTGCAAGGATACGTTGTTCATCAAGTTCTTCACCACGAATAGCAACGTCTGCAAGCACAGTCACAACGGTTGGTTGAACCTCAAGGAATCCGCCTGAAACATAGATGAACTCTTCTTTGTTATCTTCCAAAGTAAATTTCACCATACCTGGTTTAATGGCAGTTAATAGAGGGGTGTGTCCTGCATAGACACCTAATTCCCCATCTACCCCTGAAACTCGAACACTCGTTACTTGACCTTCAAAGATTTTACGCTCTGCACTAACGACTGTGAGTTCAAATGATGTCATTTTGTTCTCCTTTGTTCAAAGAACAATTACATCTTGTTGGCTCTTTCAACCACTTCGTCAATTGAACCTGCCATATAGAACGCTTGTTCTGGGATATGGTCGTATTCGCCTGCTAAAATGCCTTTAAAGCCACGGATTGTTTCTTTTAATGGTACAAATTTACCTGGTACGCTGTTGAACACTTCTGCCACGTGGAATGGTTGTGATAAGAAACGTTCAATTTTACGCGCACGAGCAACCACTAATTTGTCATCTTCTGATAACTCATCCATACCAAGAATTGCGATGATGTCTTTCAACTCTTTGTAACGTTGAAGTGTTTTTTGTACGCCACGTGCAACATCATAATGCTCTTGACCAACAACGAGTGGGTCTAATTGACGTGATGTTGAATCAAGCGGGTCGATCGCAGGGTAAATACCCAATGATGCGATGTTACGGCTTAATACAACCGTTGAGTCTAAGTGAGCAAAGGTTGTTGCTGGTGATGGGTCTGTTAAGTCATCCGCAGGAACGTAAACCGCTTGAACCGAGGTAATAGAACCTGTTTTGGTTGACGTAATACGTTCTTGTAGAACACCCATTTCTTCTGCAAGCGTTGGTTGGTAACCTACCGCTGATGGCATACGACCTAATAACGCTGATACTTCTGTACCTGCAAGGGTATAACGATAGATGTTATCGACGAAGAATAATACGTCACGACCTTCATCACGGAATTTTTCCGCCATGGTTAAACCGGTTAACGCAACACGTAAACGGTTACCTGGTGGCTCGTTCATCTGACCATAAACCAGTGATACTTTGTCTAATACGTTAGAGTCTTTCATCTCGTGGTAGAAGTCATTACCTTCACGAGTACGCTCACCAACACCAGCGAACACTGAGTAACCTGAGTGCTCAATTGCGATGTTACGGATTAACTCCATCATATTTACTGTTTTACCTACGCCAGCACCGCCGAACAAACCAACTTTACCCCCTTTAGCAAACGGAGCGATCAAGTCGATAACCTTGATCCCAGTTTCTAAAAGTTCTGTGCTGTTAGCTTGATCTTCATAGCTTGGTGCTGCACGGTGAATCGTCCAACGCTCTTCTTCACCGATAGGACCTGCTTCATCAATAGGCTCACCTAATACGTTCATAATACGACCAAGTGTTTTTGTACCCACCGGTACTTCAATCGCTTTATTCGTATTTTCAACTTTTAAGCCACGTTTTAAACCATCAGATGTACCAAGAGCGATACAGCGTACTACGCCACCGCCTAATTGTTGTTGAACTTCAAGGGTTAAACCTGTTTCAACTTTTAATGCATCATAAACTTTTGGTACTGCATCTTGTGGAAACTCAACATCGATTACCGCACCGATGATTTGTACAATTTTTCCCGTTGCCATTACCGTTCCTCTATTCATTGTTAAATTGCTGCGGCACCCGCGACAATTTCATTTAATTCATTCGTAATACTTGCTTGACGAGCTTTGTTATACACCAACTGTAACTCATTGATTAAATTACCTGCGTTATCCGTTGCTGCTTTCATTGCTACCATTCGAGCTGCTTGTTCAGAAGCAAGATTATCTACAATCGCTTGATAAACTTGAGATTCTAAATAGCGTACAAGTAAGCTATCTAATAATACTTTTGAGTTTGGTTCATAAATATAATCCCAAGAACCTTTATTCTCTAAGTTATCATCTTCAAGTTCAGGCAATGGTAATAATTGTTGAACTGTTGGTTTCTGTGACATCGTATTTACAAAGCGATTGAAGACGATATAGACTTCGTCCACTTCACCATCACGATATCGGTTAATCATACCATTAACAATACCAACTAAATCTTCCATTGCAGGAGCATCACCTAAGCCCGTTACTTGAGCTTTCACTTCAACTCCCATTGATTGGAAAAATGATACCGCTTTATTTCCAACCAATCCTAAGACTGAATCCACACCTTTATCTTTACGTGTTTTTAATTCATTTAAAACGGTTTTAAATAAATTAATGTTTAAGCCACCGCATAGACCACGGTCCGTTGAAACAACAATAAATCCAACTTTTTTGACTTCACGTTCAGTTAAGAAAGGGTGTTTATAATCAATACTTCCTTTGGCAATATGGCTAATTACCTTACGAATGGCATCTGAGTATGGACGTGATGCAGACATTCTTTCTTGCGTTTTACGCATTTTAGATGCAGCAACCATCTCCATCGCTTTGGTAATTTTTTGTGTATTACGAACACTTGCAATTTTGGTTCTTATCTCTTTAGCACCTGCCATATTCTTTCTCCGCTAAAGTAGATTACCAAGCACTATTCTTTTTGAAACTATCTAAAATCTCGATTAATTTCGCTTTGATAGTGTCATTGAAATCGCCTGATTTACTTAAATCTTTCATAAACTCAGCATAATTTGCATTTGCATAAGCTAAAAGATTTGATTCAAATGAACCTACACGCTCAACTTCAACATCATCTAAATAACCAAATTCAGCTGCTGCAAGTGATAAACCTAATTGCGCCACAGACATTGGTTCAAATTGTTTCTGTTTAAGTAACTCAGTTACTTTTTGACCGTGTGAAAGTTGCTTACGTGTTGCATCATCAAGATCTGAAGCAAACTGCGCAAAGGCTGCTAATTCACGGTACTGAGCAAGTGCAGTACGGATACCACCCGCTAATTTCTTAACAAGTTTAGTTTGTGCAGAACCACCAACACGAGATACCGAAATACCTGGGTTTACCGCTGGACGAATACCTGCGTTAAAGAAGCTGGTTTCTAAGAAGATCTGACCATCGGTAATCGAAATTACGTTTGTTGGAACGAATGCTGAAACGTCACCTGCTTGGGTTTCAATAATTGGTAATGCGGTTAAAGAACCTGTTTGACCTTTTACTGCACCATTTGTGAAACGTTCTACGTAATCTGCATTTACACGCGCAGCACGCTCAAGTAAACGAGAGTGTAGATAGAATACGTCACCTGGATATGCTTCACGACCTGGTGGACGACGTAATAACAATGAAATTTGACGGTAAGCAACTGCTTGCTTAGATAAATCATCGTAAACGATTAACGCATCTTCACCACGATCACGGAAGTATTCACCCATTGCACAACCTGCATAAGGTGCTAAATATTGTAATGCAGCTGATTCTGATGCACTTGCTACCACCACGATAGTATTTTGTAACGCACCGTGTTCTTCTAATTTACGTACTACGTTAGAAATGGTTGACGCTTTTTGACCGATAGCAACATAGATACATTTAATACCTGAATCACGTTGGTTAATGATCGCATCAATCGCTAATGCTGTTTTACCTGTTTGACGGTCACCGATGATTAACTCACGCTGACCACGACCGATTGGCACCATTGAGTCAACAGCTTTATAACCAGTCTGAACAGGTTGATCAACAGATTGACGGTCGATAACACCCGGTGCAATCACTTCGATCGGAGAGAAACCATCATTTTCGATTTCACCTTTACCATCGATTGGCTGACCTAAGGTATTTACTACACGACCTAATAAACCACGACCAACTGGTACTTCTAAAATACGACCTGTGCATTTCACTTCCATACCTTCTGCTAAATCTGCGTATGGACCCATTACTACTGCACCAACTGAATCTCTTTCTAAGTTTAAAGCAATCGCATAACGATTACCCGGTAATGCAATCATCTCACCTTGCATTACATCAGCAAGACCGTGGATACGAATAACCCCGTCGCTGACTGAAACGATTGTACCAGTACTTTGTGCTTCACTGACCACATTGAACTGTGCAATACGTTTTTTAATCAATTCACTAATTTCTGTAGAATTTAGTTGCATTTTCTATTCCTCTTACAAGCACAACTCTTGGCTCAAACGATTTAACTGACCACGACTACTACCATCAATGACAATATCATCGTAACGAATAATGACGCCTGCAATTAATGACGCATCGATACTTGTCGTAATTCGAACCTCACTATTTAGCTTTTGTTTCATCGCTTTAGCGATTTTATCTTCCTGTGCTTTTGTTAAAGGTGTTGCTGATGTAACAAACACATCTTTAACGGACTCATACTCGGCACGGATTTGATTAAAACTAGCAAATACTGAAGGTAACGCCGAAAGACGCTTATTCTCAGCCATGACTCGAATGAAATTTTGCCCATATTGATCGAGTTGATCACCACAAATTGCGATAAAGGTATCAGCAACTTGAGTGGCTGCAGAAGATGAATGAATAAAATGTTGCACATCTTCATTTTCAGCAACCAATGCAGAAAACTGTAACATTTCCTGCCATTTATCTAACTGACCTTGTTCTAAAGCAAAATCAAAAGCTGCTTTAGCATAGGGGCGAGCTACTGTTGTTAATTGTGACATCTGCCCCCCTTAATTATAATTCTGCAACTAGCTTATCAATGATGTCATTGTTTGCCGCTGCATCAACAGAACGACCCACAATTTTCTCTGCACCAGCAACCGCCAATGCAGCCACTTTTTGACGAAGCTCTTCTTGAACACGGCGACGTTCGCTTTCCACTTCTGCGTAACCTTGCTCAATAATTTTCGCTTTCTCGGCTTCAGCTTCTGCTTGAACAGATTCTAAAATTTCATTGCGACGTTTTGTTGCTAAATCAATGATATGTTGCGCTTCTTCACGAGCTTTAGCGAGCTCTTGCTCAACTAAAACTTTAGTATCAGCTTGTTCTTGCTTAGCTTTCTCAGCACTTGCAAGAGCGTCTGCAATATTTGCTTGACGCGTTTCAATCGCTTTAATAAGCGGTGGCCATACAAACTTCATACAGAACCACACAAATAGTGCGAATGCAATCAGTTGGCCTATTAGTGTTGCATTTAAGTTCACAACGCCCTCCTTAAGTCGGCTAAGTTACTCTTGAGTAACTACGGTTAAAAACAAATCCGACTTATTTCAATAAATCAATGAACGGGTTTGCGAAGATGAAAAGTAAAGAAATACCTACTGCAATCATTGCAATCGCATCAAGAAGACCTGCAACGATAAACATTTTAGTTTGTAAGCTGCTTGCTAATTCTGGTTGACGAGCTGAAGACTCTAAGAATTTACCACCTAAGATAGCGAAGCCAATTGCAGTACCTAATGCTGCGAAAGCAAGTAGGATTGATGCACCAATAATAGTTGCTGTAATTACAGTTTCCATAATGTTCTCCATAAAAGTAAGGAAATTAGCCTTGCGGCTAGGGTTAATAAAAAAGTTTCAATAAATATGATCGGGTTTCACAAGCGGTTAGATTCTTACATTTTTTTGCAAATAAATAACCACTCACCAATCTGTTTTGTTTAGTGATCCGCTTTATTATAAGCAATACTCAAGTAAACAATCGTTAGCATCATAAAGATAAAGGCTTGTAACGTAATAACCAAAATATGGAAAATCGCCCAAGCTAAGTGTAATGGCAAACCTAATGCTTGAAGCAAGAAGTTATCCGCCATATACATTACTGCAATCAGGATAAAAATTAACTCACCTGCATACATATTACCGAATAAACGGAATGCAAGAGAAATCGGTTTCGCTAATAACGTTACAATTTCAAGAACAAAGTTTACAGGAATAAATGCCCAGTGGTTAAATGGGTGAAGCGTATATTCTTTAACAAAACCAGAAAAACCTTTCGATTTAATGGTGTAAAAAATAATTAAACAGAATACACAGATCGCCATACCTAAGGTTGCACTAATGTCTGCTGTTGGAACAGCACGCAAATAGTCAATCCCTAATAACGCAGCAAATTGTGGTGGATAATCCACAGGAATTAAGTCGATAGCATTCATGATGAATACCCAACAAAATACTGTTAATGCTAAAGGCGCAACAACTTCACGAGTACCGTGGAAGTTATCTTTAACCAAACCATCAACCCACTCGACAATCATTTCAACAAAACATTGAAATTTACCTGGTACGCCATCTGTTGCATTCTTCGCTACACGAGAGAAGAAAAAGAGGAAAATTGCACCCGCTACTAATGAGAAAAACAGAGTATCTAAATGCACATTCCAAAAACCGTCCCCTGTTTTTAAGAACGATAAGTGGTGACCAATATAGTCAGCCGTTGTTTGACCAGCCATAGTTTATCCTTTTGAAATTAAAAGAAATTTATTTTGAATGCCATTTCAATGCAATAGGCAAAAGACTATTACAGAGAATTATAAAAAAGAACCCACAAAAAAACGAAACATAGTGCATCGCACCATAACTTTTAAATGCCACCACAATCACAATGATCGTCGTAAGCCATTTCAGTCCCTCCCCACGATAAAAAGCGGCCATATTCTGAGGATTTATTACCGATTTACGAAAAAATACCCAATATACAAACACACAATGCGGAAGCAATGCCGCAATTTCCCCTAATAATAACGAAATAAAGCGATTTAAGCTCAACCCAATCCCCACTGCACCTGCTACACAGAACAGTAGGATTAACTCTATACCGAGTGCTTTTTGATAAAGTTGTTTCGTTTGTCGAAGAACCGCAGACATTTTTTAACTAAAACCTAATGAAAAAGTAAACGATTTCTTTGTGTAAACTAATCTAAAGTTACGCAATCAAAATCTTCCGAATTATACGCAGATTGACGAAAATTGCCAACCTGTAAACCTAGTAAAAATGTCGGTTACTTAACATTTTTATGAAAAAATTTAACAATATTGAGATTTACAAATAAAAAAGGTATATATCCTAAAATATATACCTAATAAATCTTATGTTTTACAAACACATATTCATATTTATCTATGCTTTAATACCACCAAATGTCGCTCTCCGACTAACTCAGGTACGTTCAATTTAATCACGTTCACCAACTCAATTAGCTTACTAATTTCTGCCACTTCTTCCTGTTGGAATTGTCCTTTTAATGCATAAAAGTGACCGCTTGTATTCGGCAAATGGTAACACCAATCAACCATATCATTTAACGAGGCAAAAGCGCGACTTAATACGCCATCAAATTGTTGATCTTGATATTCTTCAACTCGACTTAACACAGGAGTGACATTAGTGAGCTTTAGCTCACGAATCGCATTTTTGATAAAAGTAATGCGTTTGCCTAAGCTATCTAACAACACAAACTGCTTATCTGGATTGGCTATCGCTAGCGGAATACCTGGTAAACCTGGTCCTGTTCCAACATCAATAAACTGTTGTCCTTGTAAATGTTGGCTCACAACAAGACTATCCATAATATGCTTAACCAACATTTCATCGGGATTACGCACAGAGGTGAGGTTATACGCCTTGTTCCATTTATCTAACAGTTTGACAAAATCAACCAGCTGCTGTTTCTGCTGATCGGTCAAAGAAATATTTGCTTGGGTGAGCAAGCGGTCTAATTTGGTTAACATTTTGCAAATTCTATTTTAGTTTAGTCGTTCTAATGCTTTTTGGGATTGCTTTAATATATCGTCCCATATTGGGTCATTATCGTCATTTGTAATATTTTCAATGGTTAATCGATAAAATTTTCTTGCTTGGGGAATATTTTTTAACGTTCCAATGCCTTTTTCATACATTTCTGCCAATTTGAAAGTGCCTGTTGGATAAGATTTATACCATTTATAATAGAGATCATAGTAATGAAAAGCCTCTTTTTCATTTTTATTCACTCCACTTAAACCTTCCTCGTAGATTCTAGCAAGACTTAATAACGTTTCTTCCCAATAAAAAGCGCCATTTATAGAATCAATTCTCTTCAGAACCCTTATTGATAAATCGCCTTTTCCTTGTTTTAAATAAAGACGGCTTAGCTCGATATTGGCTTTTGCAGATCTATGGTGTTCAACATCAACTTCAACGAGTTTTTCATAGTAGTAGATTGCTTTATCAAGATCCTTATTAACGCCTGCACCGTTTTTATATGTTTCAGCGAGATATTCCAAAGCTTCTATCGACCCAAAATCAGCCGCCTTTTCCAACCAATCCATTCCTTTAGAACTATCCTTAACAACATATTCCCCTGTCCAATAGATGAATCCTAAATAATACATTGCATACGTTGCATTATAAGAATCCCCCTCTTTTGCCTGTTCTTCTAATAGTTGAATTGCGTGAGGAATATCTCCTTTATCAAAGGCTCGATAAGCTTCCGAAATTTTATCAGAACTCATTTCGCTTGCTCCTATATAAGTAGAATATAAAAAGCAGAACAGAATAAATATTCTACTTATATAATCCATTTATAATTCCCCTCTTTTCAACATCCCTTGCTTTTTCAAATTCACCAACAAAATTGAAATCGCAGCAGGGGTAATGCCAGAAATACGGCTAGCTTGTCCGATAGAGACTGGACGGTGTTGCATCAGCTTCGCACGCACTTCGTTAGATAAACTTTCCACTTTGTCGTAATCAAATTCAGCTGGAATTTGGGTATTTTCATGGCGTTTGTGGCGTTCGATCTCTTGTTGTTGATGTTCAATATAACCTTGATATTTAATCGAAATTTCCACTTGCTCGGCAGCTTCTTTATCTTCAATCGCTGGTGCAAAAGGGGCAATTTGAGTTAAGGCTTCGTAAGTCACTTCAGGACGGCGAATTAAATCTTCACCACTTGCTTCACGGGCAAGTGGGCTATTTAATAACGCATTCACTTCCGCAAGGTTCGCCATTTGTAAGTGCGCCCACGTCTGTTTCAAGCGTGCTTTCTCTTTTTCGATGTTTTCCATTTTCTCGTTGAAACGAGCCCAACGCGCTTCATCAATTAAACCAAATTGATGGGCAATCGGTGTTAAACGGGCATCGGCGTTGTCTTCACGCAACAACAAGCGGTATTCCGCACGAGAAGTAAATACACGGTACGGTTCTTTAGTACCTAAAGTGCAGAGATCGTCCACTAATACACCTGTGTAAGCTAAATCACGGGTCGGGAACCAAGACTCTTTACCCTGTACCTGTAAACCGGCGTTAATCCCTGCCAATAAACCCTGTGCAGCCGCTTCTTCGTAGCCCGTGGTGCCGTTAATTTGTCCAGCAAAGAATAAGCCGTCAATCGCTTTGGTTTCAAGGGTCGGTTTCAGATCACGCGGGTCGAAATAGTCGTACTCAATCGCATAACCCGGTTTGATAATACGAGTATTTTCCAACCCTTTCATTGAGTTGACGATCCCCATTTGTACATCAAACGGCAGACTGGTTGAAATACCATTTGGATAGACTTCAATGGTGGTTAAGCCTTCTGGCTCAAGGTAGATCTGATGGCTATTGCGATCGCTAAAACGCATCACTTTATCTTCGATCGATGGACAATAGCGTGGACCGATCCCTTCAATGATCCCCGTATACATCGGGCTACGATCTAAACTATTACGGATCAAATCGTGGGTTTGTTCGTTCGTATGTGTGATGTAACATGGAATTTGACGAGGGTGTTGCTCAACGGATCCCATAAATGACATTACAGGTAATACATCGTCACCGTGCTGTTTTGCCAACACATCAAAATTGATCGTACGTGCGTCTAAACGTGGTGGCGTACCTGTTTTTAACCGATCTACACGCAAATTAAGATCGCGTAAACGATCAGCCAACATCGTTGCCGCTGGATCGCCTGCACGTCCGCCTGCATAGTTATCTAAACCGATATGGATCTTACCCGCCAAGAAAGTGCCAGCGGTTAAAATCACTGATTTCGCTTTAAAGGTTAATCCCATTTTGGTTACTGCACCAACAGCACGGTTATTTTCAACCAAAATATCGACCACTTCTTGTTGGAAAATGTCTAAATTTGGCTGATTTTCTAATGCAGTACGCACTGCTTGGCGGTAAAGCACGCGGTCTGCCTGTGCACGAGTGGCTCGAACCGCTGGGCCTTTAGAACTATTTAACGTACGGAATTGTATCCCTGCTTTATCCGTAGCCGTTGCCATCAAACCGCCCATTGCATCAATTTCTTTAACTAAATGCCCTTTACCAATACCGCCAATGGCAGGATTGCAAGACATTTGTCCTAAGGTATCTACATTATGCGTTAAAAGTAGGGTTTTTAAACCCATACGTGCAGGGGCAAGTGCAGCTTCAGTACCTGCGTGTCCGCCACCCACTACGATCACATCGTATATTTCACGATAAATCATCTTATTTGCCTTGATTGAATTCTGTTTAAATGAAAAGTTGTCTATTCTACCTGAAAAAACAAGATCTGAAAAAATGTTTTGGTTTGATCCTAGTCTAGATCTTGTAAGAGATCGGCGATCTTAATAAGAAAAAGATCTATTTATACAAAGATCTTTATTATTGCTGTTATTAAATTACCTGTAAAACGAGTATAACTGAAAAATAAGTAATTTAATCAACGTGTTAAGTAAGATCCAATGCTGTAAAGATCTTGAATAGGACAATGATCTAACCTGTGGATAAATAGTTGAGTTATCCACAGTTATAAAATTTTTAGAAGTTATTCAAGAATAGATCTCAAGATAAATACAAGAAAATTGAGAGTTATCCACAAGTGAATGAGAGTGAAAAATCATCATTTATCTAAGATTTGATTGATTTCATCACGATATTGTTGTGCTTTCGTACCTAAAATAACATGAATATGCTGATTGACTTCTAATACATCCAATGCGCCTAATTCAATAAGTTTGGCTTTATTGATTTGGCTAAGATCATGAATGGCTACACGTAAACGTGTCATACACGCATCAACAGATATAATGTTTTGTGCTGAGCCTAGAGCAGTTACCAATTCATTTGCATGATTTGACATAAATTAATCTCCTATTGATATAAAATTGAGCGCAATAGTCTAATCTCTTCAATTTAAACTGCTAGGTGATTTTGATTGATTTACATAATTTGTGATTTGATTCACAAATCAAGCGGTAGATCGTTTTCTTTTCTCAAAAAAAACATACAATTTTACGGAATTTTGACAAGGAAAAACGTCTATGCAACAACGCCAACAACTTATCTTAAAATATATTGAAACCTATCATGAGGCTTCTGTTCAAGAGCTTGCAAATCATCTCAATGTCTCTTTAGAAACTATCCGTCGTGATTTAAACAAAATGGCGAAAGAAGGGCTTTTGTATCGTACTCACGGTGGTGCGGTCAGCCATAAAAATCGAGACATTGGGCGCTCTTTTGATGCTCGCCGTCGAATGAATAGTGACGTGAAAAAGTCTATTGCGGAAAACGCACTAGAGCATTTTTTTGCTGGAGCTGTGATAGGTTTAGATGCGAGTTCAAGTAGTTGGAATTTTGCACAACTCTTACCTGATCTACCTTGTACGGTCGTTACCAGTTCTATGCATAATATTCGAGCATTAGCCAATAAAACCAGCATTGAGATCATTGCAACAGGTGGTGTGTATTCAGCAAAATACGATGCATTTTATGGATCTCTTTCAGGACATCTACTTTCTCGTTTAAATATAGATATTGCCATTTGTTCTTGCACTGGCATTGCAGATGGAATTGTTTGGGAATCGAATGAAATGAATGCAATAGCTAAACGAAAAATGTTAGCAGCAAGTAAGAAAGTATTTTTATTAGCGGATCATTCAAAGTTTGAACGTAAAGATCTGATACAACTTTGTGATCTTTCTACGATTCATCATCTATTTACGGATCGAACTCCACCTTCATCTATTCAGCAACTTTGCCATCAACATCAAATCACGATTACCCTTTAATCATTTGCCCGATTTTCCCTTTTATATCACGAAATCGGGCAATCTTTTTGCAAAAAAATCATTCAATCTGACCGCTTGTTGTTCGCTTTTTGTGAGCGAATTCACAAAATCCGTACAAACTTGGTAAAAAAACTTTTTTCATTGTCAAGAAGTTGCAAAATATCCCCGTCAATTATTTAAACCAACCAGTTAAGGGGATTTTTATGACTCAACTCAAATCAACTCCAGTAAAAATTGGTATCCGCCCAACCATTGATGGTCGCCGTCTTGGGGTGCGTGAATCATTGGAAGATCAAACAATGAATATGGCAAAAGCGGTGGCGAAGCTCATTAGCCAAGAAGTTCGCCATACAAACGGAGATTTCGTCGAATGTGTAATTGCCGATACCTGTATCGGTGGTGTATTTGAAGCGGCAGCTTGTGCTGAAAAATTTAAACGTGAAAATGTGGGTGCAGTGATTACTGTAACACCTTGCTGGTGCTATGGTTCAGAAACCATTGATATGGATCCACATATGCCAAAAGCGATTTGGGGCTTTAACGGTACGGAACGTCCAGGGGCAGTTTATTTAGCCGCTTCGCTTGCAGGGCATAACCAAATGGGCTTGCCAGCATTCTCTATCTACGGCACAGATGTACAAGAAGCAAGCGATCAATCTATCCCTGATGATGTGCGTGAAAAATTACTTCGCTTTGCCCGTGCAGGTTTAGCGGTAGCGACCTTACGTGGTAAATCTTATCTCTCTATCGGTTCTGTTTCGATGGGTATCGCAGGCTCTATCGTTAATCAAGAATTTTTCCAAGATTACCTTGGTATGCGTAACGAATATGTCGATATGTCTGAACTCACTCGCCGTATGGAACGTGGTATTTACGACAAAGAAGAGTATGAGTTGGCATTGAAATGGGCAAATGAATTTTGCATTGAAGGGGTTGATGTCAATGCACCTGAAAACCAAATGAGTGCGGAAGAGAAAGCAAAATTGCGTGAAACTTTGGTGAAAATGACCATTATCACCCGTGATTTAATGGTGGGTAATCCAAAACTTGCTGAACTCAATTTTGGTGAGGAAGCCTTAGGCCACAATGCGATTGCAGCCGGTTTCCAAGGACAACGTCATTGGACAGACCACAGCCCGAACGGCGACTTTATGGAAGCCTTACTTAACTCAACTTATGACTGGAACGGTGTTCGTCCACCATATATTCTTGCGACCGAAAACGACTCGCTCAATGCAGTTAATATGTTGTTCGGTAATCTCTTAACCGGTCAAGCACAAATCTTTGCCGATGTGCGTACTTACTGGAGCCAAGACTCCGTAGAACGTGTCACTGGCTGGCGACCAGAAAGTGGCTTTATTCACTTAATCAACTCAGGTTCAGCTGCATTAGACGGTACAGGACAACATACCGATAAAGACGGCAAACCTGTGATTAAACCATACTGGGAAGTAACAGAAGAAGATGGCAAACGTTGCTTAGAAAATACTCGTTGGTGTCCAGCGGTTTACGAATACTTCCGTGGCGGTGGTTTATCTTCACAATATCTCACCAAAGGTGGAATGCCGTTTACGATGCACCGCATCAATCTCGTGAAAGGTGTCGGCCCTGTATTACAAATTGCGGAAGGCTGGTCTATCGACTTACCTGAACATGTCCACGACATTCTCAACAAACGTACCAACGAAACTTGGCCAACCACTTGGTTTGTACCACGTTTAACAGGACAAGGTGCGTTCACTGATGTTTATTCTGTGATGGCAAACTGGGGAGCGAACCACTGCGTTGCTACTTACGGACACGTTGGTGCGGATTTAATTACCCTTGCTTCAATGTTGCGTATTCCAGTCAATATGCACAACGTGGCAGATAAAGATGTGTTCCGCCCAAGTGCGTGGAGTATGTTCGGACAAGATAAAGAAGGTCAAGATTACCGTGCTTGTGCGAACTTTGGACCGCTTTATCGTTAATTAAATCTTTTCTGACATTCTAACCAAATTCCCCTCCCCCGCTTGCGGGGGAGGGTTAGGGAGGGGGGACTACTTGCTTTGTTATATCCCCTCCCCCCTAGCCCCCTCCCGCAAGCGGGAGGGGGGATAATTATCAAGGAGATAATTCTATGCCAATCGCATTCATCTTCGATTGTGGTGCAACCAATTTACGCACAGTGGCAATGGATCATCACGGCAAATTACTGGCGGTACATCACATTGCAAACAATACCCAACAAGGTAAAGAAGCAACTGACTATCACATTTGGGATATTGAAGAGATCTGGTCAAAACTAATGATCTGTGCCAAACAAACCCTAGCACAACTTACCCCTGAACAACGGCAAGATATTGTCGGGATTTCGGTCACGACCTTTGGGGTGGACGGGGCGATTTTTGATAAACAAGGCAAACAGCTCTACCCGATTATTTCGTGGAAATGCCCACGTACTCAGCCGATTATGCAAGCACTCGGCGATTATCTCGATGTGGAAAAACTCTACCAACGCAACGGAGTGGGGCGTTACAGCTTTAACACGTTGTTCAAACTGCTTTGGTTGAAACAACATAAACCCGAACTTTACGCACAAGCGGAGAGTTTCTTGTTTATTTCTTCCATTCTCACTTATCGTTTAACAGGCGTACAAAGCACCGACAGAACAATGGCTGGCACATCAATGATGACCAACATTGCAAGCGATTCGTGGGATAGCGAAGTGTTGAACGTGTTAGGCTTAACGGCAAACCATTTCCCACCGATGAAAAGTGCAGGAGAAAAAATCGGCACATTACTGCCTACACTTGCTGAAGAGCTTGGTTTATCGGCGGATATTCCTGTTCTCTCTTGCGGACACGATACCCAGTTTGCGATCTTCGGCTCAGGTGCTGGTTACAACCAACCAGTATTAAGCTCTGGCACTTGGGAAATTTTAATGGCTCGCACCCAACAAGCCAAACCTGAATGGCAATATGTCAAAGACGGCTTAACCATTGAATTTGACAGCCAAGCAGGCTATTTCAATCCAGGTGTGCAATGGGTCAGCTCTGGCATTATGGAGTGGCTCGGTAAACGCTTCTTTAGCGATGTTGCAGGCACAGCGGATTATTATCCAACGATGATTAACGAAGGCTCACAAGTTCCGGCAGGCTCAAACGGCGTAAAACTGGTCGGCAATTTTGATGGCACCAGCCAACAAACAGGCTCAATCGAAGGGCTTTCAATGCACACCCAACGGGGCGAAATTTATCGTGCCGGTTTGGAATATATGGCTCACCGTTTGAAAGCAGGACTTGATGTGTTGCAACAAGTCGGGCAGTTCAACGCAGAAAGTATTATCTGTGTCGGTGGCGGTTCAAAAAATGGCTTATGGAACCAAATCCGTGCCGACGCCCTTAACCGCCCAATTGATGTGGTTGATATGTCCGAAACCACCGTGTTAGGTGCAGCGATGTTTACGCTCACTGGTGCAGGCGTATTCGATAATATCGAACAAGCGCAACAGGCAATGAAACCTGCGTTTAAACGGGTTGAGCCGAGTGGGAATGTGAACGTATATAGATAATTCGTAGGGGTGGGGTTTATCCCCACCCGTACAGAATTTAATAACATTGATTATTCGGGCGGGGATAAACCCCGCCCCTACGAAAAGGATTAAATAAATATGTTAAAAGGCATTCACCCTGCACTTTCCCCTGAATTGCTGAAAGTGCTTGCAGAGATGGGACACGGTGACGAGATCGTCTTGTCAGATGCTCATTTTCCTGCACATCAATTACATCATAAAGTGATCCGTGCAGATGGTATTCAAATTGCCACCTTACTTGAAGCGATCACCCCATTATTTGAATATGACCAATATGTCGAACGCCCACTGGCAATGATGCAAGCGGTTCCTGGCGACAGCCTTGATCCAGCGGTTGAAGAACGTTATCTCGCAGCAATTGCAAAAATTAACGGAAAAGCACCGCTTGTTGAACGTGTTGAACGCTTTGCCTTTTACGACAGAGCAAAAACTGCTTTTGCCGTAGTGATTACAGGCGAATTAGCCAAATACGGCAACATCATCTTGAAAAAAGGCGTTACCCCAGTTTTAACAGATTAGGAGGATAGTATGAATCGTCAAACATTAGCAAGAAAAATTATTGACACCTGTTTGGAAATGACCCGTTTGGGGTTAAACCAAGGTACGGCAGGAAACATCAGTGTCCGTTATCAAGATGGTATGCTGATCACCCCGTCAGGTATGCCTTATGAAAAAATGACGGAAGACGACATTGTCTATGTGGATAACGAAGGCAATTTTGAAGCAGGAAAACTGCCGTCAAGCGAATGGCAATTCCACCTTGCCGTGTACCAAACCCGTCCAGAGTTAAATGCTGTGGTGCATAACCACGCCATCAACTGTACTGGCGTATCTATCTTAAATAAAGATATTCCCGCTATTCATTATATGATTGGCGTGACGGGGACAGATCACGTTCCATGTGTGCCTTACGCCACTTTCGGTACTTGGCAACTGGCGGAATATGTAAAACAAGGTATCGCAAAAAGCAAAGCGATTTTATTACAACATCACGGTATGATTGCTGCCGAAGTTAATCTTGAAAAAGCGCTTTGGGTCGCACATGAAGTAGAGGTATTAGCCGAATGGTATCTGAAACTCTTGGCTATCACCCCTAATGTCCCAGTGCTTTCTGATGAAGAGATTAAGGTTGTTTTAGGCAAATTCTCGACTTATGGATTGAGAGTGGAAGAGAAACATTAATTTAATGTTATATCAGAAGGGCGAGTAACTAAACTACTCGCCCTTATTTTTTCTACAATCGGTAGGATTAGTTACAAATTTTGCAAATGATCTTACCGCTTATTATTGCTTTGTATATGCCCGATTTTTCTATATTTTTCAAAAAATCGGGCAGGTTTATTTTGTGAAAAAATAATCAATAAATGATTTTTTTGTGACACTTTTCACAATTTTAACATTTCAATGTAAATCCACTTTGAAAACTGTCAACTTTGTACAAATATGCTTTCACTACTTTAGTAAGATATTTCTATATTGTAATGGAGGCAGATATGACCGCAGTCAATAGCAATACGCCGTTACTCTCAATGAAGAACATCAGCAAATCTTTTGTGGGGGTTCAAGCCTTAAAAAATGTTCAGCTTGAACTGCATAAAGGAGAAGCCCACGCTTTAATGGGTGAAAACGGTGCCGGAAAATCCACCTTAATGAAATGCTTGATCGGGGTTTATCAAGCAGATGAAGGGGAGATCATCTATAAAGGAAAAGCCGTCAATTATTCTTCTGTATTGGAAGCACAGAAAGACGGTATCAGTATGATTTTCCAAGAGTTAAACCTCATTCCTCATCTTACCGTGGCAGAAAATATCTTTTTTGCTCGAGAGCCAAACCAGTTCGGCATCGTAGATAAAGCTAAAATGAATAAAGATGCCGCCGACTTGCTCAATATGTTTGATATTGATGTGAAGCCGACCGATTTGGTCAAAGACCTTTCCGTTGCTCGTCAGCAAATGGTGGAAATCGCCAAAGCTCTTTCTTTTGATGTTGAAGTCTTGATTATGGACGAACCGACTTCCGCTCTCACGGAAAAAGAGATTGAGAAATTATTTGAGCTTGTCCGCCGCTTGAAAGAGAAAGGCGTTTGTATTGTCTATATTTCTCACCGTATGGACGAACTGAAACAGATCTGCGACCGCATTACCATTTTCCGTGATGGCACTTATGTGTCTAGCCACCGTTTCTCAGACATTACGATGGATGAAATCATTACCAAAATGGTAGGGCGTACGCTCGATAACCACTTCCCACCAAAAACCGCCAAAATCAGTGATGAATTGTTGCTTTCTGTGATGAATGCAGAACGTAAGGGCGTATTTGAGCCGTTAAACTTTGACTTGTTAAAAGGCGAAGTGTTAGGAATTACAGGCTTAGTTGGGGCGAAACGAACAGAGCTTGCTCGTGCGATTTTTGGAGCAGATCCCCTTGATGGAGGCGAAATTTATGTTCGGAATAAGAAAGTGGTTATTCGTGACCCAAGCGACTCGATTAAAGCCGGTATCGCCTATCTGTCTGAAGACCGCAAGCTAAACGGGGTGGCAGTGAGAATGTCTATTCGTGAGAACATCACAATGGCTTCAATGGATAAAGTGTGCGATCAGTTAGGCATTATTTCACATAATGAGGAGCTGAAAGCGAGCGATACCTTTATTAAGAAAATGGAAATTAAAACGCCAACACCGGAGCAGTTAGTGAATAATCTAAGTGGTGGTAACCAGCAAAAAGTAGTTATCGGCAAATGGTTGTTCCGTGATGCGAATGTGATGATTTTCGATGAACCAACTCGAGGCATTGATGTTGGGGCGAAATATGCGATTTATCAGTTAATTGATGAACTTGCCGCCAATGGTGTCGGTGTGATAGTGATTTCTTCTGAATTACCTGAAATTTTAGGGATTACCGACCGTGTTATCGTGATGCGTGAAGGCAGAATGACAGGTATGTTGGAAACCAAGAAAACCAACCAAGAAGAGATTATGCAATATGCCACAGGCGTTAAAAATATGTTCAAAAACGAATATAAAAACTAAGGAGCTTTAAAATGAGTGATAAATATAAAGATCTGCTTCGCAAAATGGCGGCATTAGCAGGATTAATTCTATTAGTGATTTTCTTTAGTGTCACCAATGAGTTTTTCTTCACATCTAACAACATTATGACCGTCGGTCTGCAAACATCGACCATTGCATTAATCGGCATCGGTGCAACTTGCGTTATCTTAACGGGTGGTATCGACTTAAGTACAGGGTCTGTGGTTGCCCTTTCAGGGGTTGCTGCGGCAATGATTGTAAACGCAGGCGTGCCAGTGCCGTTAGGTATGGTGTTGGGTATCTTAGTTGGCGGTATCTGTGGTTTAGTCAATGGTATTTTAGTCACCCAAATGAAATTACCGCCATTTATCGCCACACTCGGTATGATGATGGTTGCCCGTGGTTTAGCTCTCTATGTCACTAACGCTGCTCCAGTTTCAGGTATGCCAGAAAGTTTCGCAGCCTTAGGTAACGGTGCATTATTCAAAATTGTGGAAGAAGGTCCGAACGGCTTACCAAAAGTGGTGTTTGCAGGTATTCCATATCCAGTGATTATTATGATCTTCATCACCGTACTCTTTACCTTTGCCTTAACTAAATTAAAAGTGGGTCGCTACATTTATGCTATCGGTTCAAATGAAGAAGCGGCTCGCTTATCTGGTATCAAAACCAATGTTGTCAAAATTTATGCCTATGTTGCCAGTGGCTTACTCTCTGGTTTAACAGGTGTAATCCTTGCTTCTCGCTTAGTAACAGCACAGCCAAACGGCGGCGTGGCTTACGAGCTAGATGCAATCGCAAGTGCAGTAGTCGGGGGAACATCGTTGATGGGCGGTGTCGGTACCATCCCTGGCACATTAATCGGGTCATTCATTATCGGTGTACTCCGTAATGGTTTGAATATGAATGGCGTATCATCGTTTGTGCAAATGATTGTTATCGGTTTGGTGATTATCGTAGCCGTGTCTTTAGACCAGCTCCGTCAATCTAAAAAACTTGGTAAGAAATAAACTCTAGAGGAGATTTAACTATGAAAAAATTAGCAATCGTAACCGCAACTGTATTAGGTTTATCAACCCTTTTTGCAGGCTCAGCGTGGGCAAAATCAGACGAAATCGCAGTAATCGTAAAATCAGCTAACTCTACTTTCTGGCAAAACGTGCGTAAAGGTGCAGAAACTGCAGGCACAGATTTAGGCGGAAAATATAAAGTAACTTTCCAAGGCCCTGAATCAGAAACTGCAATTGACGCACAAGTTAATATGGTGGACAACGCGGTAAACCGTGGTGTTGCAGGTATCGTGCTTGCTGCATCTGACCCAGTAGCACTCGTTCCAGCGGTGAAAAAAGCTTATGAAAGTGGTATTCCAGTAGTATTAATCGACTCAGGCTTAAACAGCGATGGTAAATACTATCAATCATTCCTTGCAACCGATAACCGTGCAGCTGGTAAATTAGC
Source organism: Actinobacillus indolicus (assembly GCF_901764975.1). Classification (GTDB taxonomy): domain Bacteria; phylum Pseudomonadota; class Gammaproteobacteria; order Enterobacterales; family Pasteurellaceae; genus Glaesserella; species Glaesserella indolica_B. The sequence goes on from NZ_CABFKH010000012.1 coordinate 23,573, forward strand.
CGCTGAAAAATTACTGGCTAAAGTGAAAGGCGGTAAAGTGGCAGTGATGTCATTCACCCAAGGTGCAGCGTCTGCGATTGAACGTACAGGTGGCTTCATCGATGAAGTGAAATCTAAAGCGGATTACACCATTGTTGGTCCATACTACTCAAATTCAGAAATGGTTACCGCATTGAACCAAACTGAAGACGTTTTAGGTTCTAACCCTGATATCGCAGCGATCTTCGGTGCAAACGAACCAACCGCGGTAGGTATGGCTCGTGCCGTGAAACAAAAAGGCTTCGCAGGTAAAATCGTTGCTGTTGGTTTTGATGGTAACTCAGACCTTCAAAACTTCGTGCGTGACGGAACTTTAGACGGTATCGTGGTGCAATCTTCATACCAAATGGGCTACAAAGGTGTTGATACTATCGGCAAAATCATCAAAGGTGAAAAAGTCGAGAAAACCATCGATACTGGTGTAGTGTATGTCACCAAAGACAATATTGATTCTGAAGAAGCGAAAGCGGTGCTTTACTAACTTTAGTGGAAAGATAGAATTTAGGGGCAAAATTTGCCCCTTTTCTTTTTTTACAAGCGGTTAGTTTCTTTCTTTATTTTACAATCTATTTTATCTAGCTTTTGGGTATGCCCGAATTGACTGTTGTGACTGATTTTATTTTTTACGTCTTAGATCGGGCATCTAAAAACTTGTTTTTTGTTTAATTTTTAATTAAAAGAACCTTTGTTTTGTGAGGTGAATCACAAAATAAAAAGGAATTTTATTCAGTTTTTCTAAACTTATGCAAAATAGCAACAAATAAATTTTATTTATTTTGCCGTGAAATATAAATTAAATTTATATTTTAACATGGATTTTACAACTATTTAAACATTGTCTTTTCTTTATGTTATATAGGGTGTGCTATGACAGCGAAAGTATTAGAATCTAAATTTATTATTCCATTTATTTTAATTACGTGTTTATTTTCTTTATGGGGATTTGCAAATGATATTACAAACCCCATGGTTGCGGTATTTCAAACGGTAATGGAAATACCTGCTTCCGAAGCTGCATTGGTGCAATTCGCTTTTTATGGTGGATATGGCACAATGGCTATCCCAGCTGCATTATTTGTCAGTCGGTATAGTTATAAATCAGGAATTTTACTTGGTCTTGCATTGTATGCCGTAGGGGCTTTTCTCTTCTACCCTGCTGCGATTTATGAAGAGTTTACTTTCTTCTTATTCTCTCTTTATATTCTGACTTTTGGCTTGGCTTTTTTAGAAACAACCGCCAATCCTTATATCTTATCTATGGGTGATCCCCAAACAGCAACAAGACGTCTAAATTTAGCCCAAGCCTTTAATCCACTAGGTTCAATCTTTGGTATGTTTATTGCATCTCAAGTAGTGTTAACCAGTCTTGAATCAGATAAACGAGATAGTTTAGGTAATTTAATTTTTGATTCGTTATCTGCTGCAGAAAAAGCTATTGTAAGAACACATGATTTAGAAGTAATTCGTAATCCTTATATTATTTTAGGGTTTGTTGTTTTATTTTTTATTATTATTGGTTTATATAAAATGCCAACAACTAAAATAGAAGAAGGAAATAAAATTACATTTAGACAAGCTTTTTCTAAGTTATTATCAAATGAAAAATATCGTGAAGGTGTCATTGCCCAAGTCTTTTATGTGGGTGTCCAAATTATGTGTTGGACGTTTATTATTCAATATGCTGAGAGATTAGGTTTTACTAAAGCGGAAGCTCAAAATTTTAATATTATTGCGATGGGGATTTTTATTACAAGTCGCTTTATTAGCACCAGTATTATGAAATATTTAAAAGCTGAGTTGATGTTATTTTTATTTGCGTTAGGCGGCTTTTTCAGTATTTTGGGTGTGATTTTTATTGATGGTGTATGGGGTTTATATTGTTTGATTCTAACTTCAGGTTTCATGTCGTTAATGTTCCCAACTATTTATGGTATTGCATTATATGGCTTGAAAGAAGAATCTACATTAGGGGCTGCAGGATTAGTTATGGCGATTGTGGGTGGGGCATTAATGCCACCTTTACAAGGAATGATTATTGACCAAGGAACGGTGCTAGGTATGCCTGCAGTTAACTTCTCTTTTATTTTACCTCTTATCTGTTTTATTGCGATTGCAATTTATGGATTTAGAGCATGGAAAATTTTGAAGTAAATCGGCAGGTCTAGCTGTTTTGACCTTTTTTAATTTTTCTTTAAGAAGGAAAACATTATGGCAAATCGTCTTATCCTTAACGAAACCAGCTATCACGGCAAAGGTGCAATTCAACACATTGTTCACGAAGTTAAAAGCCGTAGTTTCACTAAAGCCTTAATCGTCACCGACAAAGATCTTGTCCGCTATCAAGTTGTGGCAAAAGTGACTAATTTACTTGACGAAGCAGGCTTAGCTTATGAAATTTTTGATGAAGTGAAAGCAAACCCAGCTGTTTGTGTCATCAAAAAAGGGGTAGAAAAATTTAAAGCCTCTGGTGCTGACTATATGATTGCAATCGGTGGTGGCTCACCTATCGACAGCGCTAAAGGTATCGGTATCATCATTAATAATCCTGAATTTGGTGATGTACTTTCCCTTGAGGGGGTTGCGCCAACCCACCAAAAATGTGTACCTATCATTGCCGTACCAACCACAGCGGGTACAGCAGCAGAAGTGACGATCAACTATGTGATTACTGACGAAGAGAAAAAACGTAAATTCGTCTGCGTAGATGTTCACGATGTGCCAGCCGTTGCTGTTGTCGATCCAGATATGATGTCTTCCATGCCGAAAGGCTTAACGGCGGCAACAGGTATGGACGCATTAACCCACGCGATTGAAGGCTACATTACTAAAGCGGCTTGGGAATTAACCGACGCACTTCACTTAAAAGCGATTGAAATTATCTCTCGCTCATTACGCGGCGCAGTAGAAAATGATCCTGTAGGTCGTGAAGGAATGGCGTTAGGTCAATACATTGCAGGTATGGGCTTCTCTAACGTCGGCTTAGGTGTTGTTCACAGTATGGCTCACCCACTTTCAGCCTACTACGACACCCCACACGGTATCGCCAACGCCGTATTGTTGCCTTATGTCATGGAATTTAACAAAGAGTACACAGGCGAAAAATACCGTGAAATCGCACGAGCAATGGGTGTAAAAGGCGTCGATGAAATGACCCAAGAAGAATATCGCAACGCAGCAATCCAAGCGGTACAACAACTTTCTACCGATGTTGGCATTCCACCAAAACTCTCCCAAATCGGCGTGAAAGAAGAAGATTTACCAGCACTCTCTATTGACGCACTCAATGACGTTTGTACTGGCGGTAACCCGCGTGACTGTACTGCGGAAGAATTGTTAGAAGTGTATAAAATTGCATTTTAAATTTGCAAAAAATGACTAGAAACAGACCGCTTGTTGAGAGACAAGCGGTCAGATTTTATTAGTATTTTGCAAATTAGGAAAATAGTCTAATATTCCTTATATGCCCGAATTTTCTATAAAAAAGAAAATTCGGGCATCTTTATTTCCCTCTCTTTTTCCACAAGCGGTTAGATTTGTGATTTGTTTCACAAATTTTTAACAAAATTGTAAAAATAATTTATCTTTTTGTGTTGCTGATGAAAAATAAGCGCAACTAGCTGATTTATTCATCAACTCATAGAAGGGGAAACACATGAAGACATTACCAATGTATATTAACGGTGAATTTGTTATTTCAAAGAGCGGTAAAACCTTTGACGTTTTAAACCCAGCAACAGAAGAAGTGATTGGTGTTATTACCAAAGGCACTGTGGAAGATGCACAAGCTGCCATTGATGCCGCAGAAGCGGCGCAAGATGCATGGGCGGCATTGCCTGCCATTCAACGTGCGGGCTATTTACGCAAAATTGCTGATGGCATTCGTGCGCGTGCGGAAGAAATTGCGAAGGTGATTTCATCTGAAATGGGGAAAGTGCTACCACTTGCTCGTGTGGAAGTCAATTTCACTGCGGATTACATTGATTATATGTCTGAATGGGCGCGTCGTTATGAAGGGGAAATTATTCAAAGCGATCGTCCGAATGAGCATATTTTCCTCTATAAAAAACCCATCGGCGTTACCACAGGTATTCTCCCTTGGAACTTCCCTTTCTTCCTCATCGCTCGCAAAATGGCACCAGCGTTGGTGACAGGGAACACTATCGTCTTAAAACCAAGCGTGGATTCACCAATCAATGCCGTGCTGTTCTCTGAAGTGGTACATAGTGTCGGGTTGCCGAAAGGGGTCTTTAATATTGTGCATGGTTCAGGCTCTGATGTGGGTAATGAATTAGCCGCAAATCCAAAAGTCGGCTTGATTTCACTCACAGGCAGTGAACCTGCTGGACGTAAAGTCATGGAAGCAGCAAGTCAAAATATCACCAAAGTGAACCTTGAACTTGGCGGTAAAGCGCCTGCGATCGTCTTTGCCGATGCAGACTTAGATTTAGCCGCGAATGCGATTGTCGCCTCTCGTGTGATTAACTCTGGACAGGTATGTAACTGTGCGGAACGTGTTTATGTTCAACGTGAAATTAAAGATGCCTTTGTCGCAAAATTAGTTGAACGTATGCAAAAAGTTCGTTCAGGAAACCCATTAGAAGATGAAAGCTTAGATATGGGGCCAATGGTCAACAAACAAGGTTTAGATCATGCTCAAGCCATGGTTGACGCTGCCGTACAAGCGGGTGGTCGTGTATTAACTGGGGGTAAAGCGGTTGAAGGCAAAGGTTATTACTTTGAACCAACCGTTATTGATAATGTGGATAACAGCATGGATATTCTCCGCTCTGAAATTTTCGCCCCAGTTATCCCTGTTGCGACGTTCGATACTGTTGATGAAGTGATTGCATTAGCAAATGACTGTGAATATGGCTTAACCTCTTCCGTTTACACACAAAACATCAACAAAGCGATGAAAGTCGTTTCTCGCTTAAAATTCGGTGAAACCTACGTAAACCGTGAAAACTTTGAGGCGATGCAAGGCTTCCATGCAGGTTGGCGTAAATCAGGTATTGGTGGAGCGGACGGCAAACACGGTTTAGAAGAATACCTCCAAACCCATGTCGTTTATCTGCAATATGATGACAAAATCTAATCGCTACAAGCGGTAAGATCTGACGTAAAATTTGCAAATCGGCTTAACGTTTATGGTTAAGCCGATTTTATATTTCTATTTTAACGAGGTTGCTAACGTAATAATTTTTAACGTTAACTCACATGATTTCTCAAAAGCTGAAATAGGCAAAAATTCAAAATTAGAATGAAAATTATGGGCGCCAGTGAAATAATTTGGCGTAGTAATTCCTTTCACAGAAAGCGCTGCACCATCTGTACCGCCACGCATTGGAATGACTTTTGCTGGCACTTGAATTTCATCCATGGCTTTGAATAGCAAGTCAATAGAGCGTTTATCTTCTGTCAGCGTATTTGCAATATTGCCGTAAACATCCGTAATAACACAGTCTAGTTTAGCTCTTGGATAGCGTTGTTGAATCTGTGCTACTGATTTAACAATAAAGGCTTTACGATCTTCAAAACTCTTTTTGTCAAAATCTCGAATTGCAATTTGTACTGTCGCATTGCTTTGATTACCGCTGATACCATTAAACCACCAGTATCCTTCTTTATGTTCGGTACATTCTGGTGTCTGAGTTCTATCGAAAAGTGCAATCAAATCTTGAGCCACTAAAATTGGATTTATCAAAACACCTTTTGCCGACATAGGGTGCGCACTGACACCTTGAATATGAATGGTTGCTGATGCTGCATTAAAGTTCTCATAAACAACCTCACCTAGCTCGCAACAATCAATAGTATAAGCAAAATCAGGTTTAAAACGGGAAAGATCAAGTAATTTTGCACCACGTAATCCAATTTCTTCATCAGGTACAAAGGCAATATAGATATCTCCCGTTGGAATATTTTGTTCCTTAATGATGGAAAGTGCAGTCATGATGTTTGCGATTGCTGCTTTGTTATCAGCCCCTAACACACTTGTTCCATCGCTAAAAATAATCTCTTGGTTAGGGTAAGCGAGTATTTCAGGATGTTCAGAGACTTTTAACCAAATGTTTTTCTCTTTATTTAAACATAAATCTTCGCCTTCAAAGGTAAGAATTTGTGGATAGATATTAGGAGATAAAGAAACATCTACAGTATCCATATGTGCAATAAAACCAATAGGCGTTGCATCTGGAATGCTACCTTTAAGTATCGCAGTGACATTACTGTACTCATCTATTTCAATATTAGCTAAACCCAGCGCCTCTAACTCTTTGGCGAGTAATTTAGCCATTTCCCATTGCCCTTCGCTACTCGGTACTTGTTTTGCTGTGGCATTACTTTGGCTACTGATCGCTAAATAACGAAAAAAGCGTTCAATTAGTTGTGATTTTAAGTTCATACAATTCTCCTTGCTTATGATCTCGGATAGGTGTATCCACTTTCAAAACCTAGCGGAATACCTAATCCCCAGAATATATAAAGGACTAAAGTGAGTACAATAAATAGGCCGATAGTATATGGAATCATCATGGAACAGAGTGTTCCAACCCCTGTATTTTTGCAATAACGTTGACAATATGAAATGAGTAATGGATAGAAAGCAAACATCGGTGTAGATACATTCATGACTGAATCACTAATTCTAAATGCCGCTTGAGTTAATTCTGGGGAAATATTTACAGACATTAACATTGGAACCAATATTGCAGAAAGTATCGCCCATTTGGAGGTAGCGGATGTAATAATAATATTCAACAATAGGGTTAGAATTAATACACCAAAAATAGTGATACCTGCGGGCATTTGTAAGGATTTTAAAAATTCTGCACCGGATAATGCAAGTAATGTACCAATGCCAGAACGATTAAATGAATATAGGAATTGAGCACAGAAAAATGAGAAGACAATAAATGCCACTAGTGTATAGGTAATTCTCTCCATGGATTTTGTTACTGTTCGAGTATCTTTAAAGGTTTTAGCAATCACACCGTGAATAAGAGACGGGATTGCAAAAAACATGAGTAACAATGGCACAATGAGTTGCATCATCGGTGCAGTCGGGCTTGTAAGAGAACCCTCTGGTGAACGTAAAACAGAGTTATCGGGATAAGCTAATGCAAATAGCCCAATAGCCATTAAAATAAAGGCAAGAGAAGCCCAACGGAATGCTTTAAGATCAAGAGCGGTTGGTTGATTAATTTTTAGATCATCTTTATTGATGTCATTATCAATAGGCATATATCGTTGTAACCGAGGCTCAACAATTTTATCAGTGATGTACCAGCAGGTTGCAATAACAAAAAATGTACTGGTAAAACTTAAAAAGTAATTTCCTAATACATTCACATCATAACTAGGATCTAAAATTCTCGCCGCATTTTGAGTGAAACTCTGCATAATAGGATCAATGATTGACGGCGTAAAACTTGCTGAAAATCCACCCGCTAGTCCCGCAAATGATGCTGCAATACCCGCTAAAGGATGTTTACCTACGGAGTAGAAAATTAATGCAGCCACAGGCATTAAAATCACATATGCAGAATCTGCAGCAACATGTGCTAATACCCCAATAAAGATAACAGCAGGTGTCACTGCTTTTTTAGGAATAATATTTAATGCACGGCTCAGGCCAACATTGATGAATCCGCTAGCTTCAGCAATACCTATTCCAAGTGTGGCAACAATAGTAATACCAAGTGGAGGAAAGTTAATAAAATTTTTCGTAAGAGAGGTTAGGAAGGCTAAAATTTCGGAAGGTTGAAAGAGATTGGTTACGGCTATTTTTTCTTTTGAAACGGGATGAATATAGTCAAAAGAAAAATAAGATAATCCCCAAGAAAGTAGCCAACAAATAATCAGAGCATAGATAAATAGCATGGTTATATCAGGTAATTTATTACCAATATATTCTATTTTTTGTAACCAATCTTTTCGTGGTTTTAATGGTTCAGTTTGCATAATTTTTCTCCTGTGAATAAAAGGATTAGGAAAACATCCATTCAATGTTATATTCCAAAAGTCAGGTTGTGTCAATTTTGTATACAAATGAAGCTCAAAAATATAACATAAAGATACGTTATCAATTTTAAATTTCTCACTATGTGTAAAATGGAGTGCAAAAAATATGCAAAGCTTCGCCCTACTCAAAACCCAAGCCTATATCAATGGCGATTTTATTGATGCGCTGAATAATAAGACTTTTGCGGTCACCAACCCCGCAACCCTTGAAGAAATTTGCCAAGTCGCAGATTTAGGGGAGAAAGAGACAGAACAAGCCATTCTTGCGGCAGAAGTTGCACAAATAAGCATGGGCAAAAGTACTGCCTAAAGAACGGGCAAATATCTTACGCCGTTGGTTTGAGTTGGTTATGCAAAACCAAGAAGAACTGGCTCAAATTCTGAGTTTAGAGCAAGGCAAGCCGATTGCCGAAAGCCGTGGTGAGATTGCTTATGGTGCTAGTTTTATCGAATGGTTTGCAGAAGAAGCCAAACGGATTTACGGCGATATTTTGCCGTCGGATAAAACCAATCATCGACTCATGGTGATTAAGCAACCTATCGGTGTTGTCGCAGCTATCACTCCTTGGAATTTCCCTAATGCGATGATTACTCGCAAAGCCGCTCCAGCTTTGGCGGCAGGTTGTGCAGTTGTTGTGAAGCCTGCGGCAGAAACACCTCTATCAGCCTTAGCATTAGCTGAACTTGCTCATCAAGCAGGTTTACCGAAAGGGTTGTTAAATATTGTCACCAGTACTGATGCTGTTACAGTGGGTAAAGTCCTTACCGAAAGCCCTATCGTTCGTAAAGTCACCTTCACAGGTTCTACTCGAGTTGGAAAAATTTTAATGGAACAATCCGCTTGTACCGTGAAAAAACTTGCTTTAGAGCTTGGGGGAAATGCCCCTTCTATCGTGTTTGATGATGCAGATTTAGATAACGCCGTTGAAGGTGTTTTTGCCTCGAAATTCCGCAATAGCGGACAAACTTGTGTCTGCACTAACCGCATTTATGTGCAAGCGGGTATTTATGAGCAATTTCTTGCAAAATTTAAACAGAAGATGGCTCAAATAAAATTAGGAAGTGCAAATGAACAAGGTGTCACAATGGGGCCTCTTATCACGCAATCTGCGGTAGAAAAAATGCAACGCCATATTGAAGATGCGGTTCAAAAAGGCGCAACAGTCATGATGGGTGGAAAACCGAGTGCATTAGGTGGTACATTCTTTGAGCCAACCTTGTTACGAGATGCGACACAATCTATGTTGATCGCTCATGAAGAGACCTTCGCTCCCCTCGCGCCAATTATCAAATTTGAAACGGAAGAAGAGGCCATTCAAATGGCAAATGATACAGAATTTGGTTTAGCCTCTTATCTCTTCACACAAGATATGAGCCGTATTTGGCAAGTGTCAGAAGCGTTAGAATATGGGATTGTAGGAATCAATGAAGGGTTGATCAGTAACGAAATCGCACCTTTTGGCGGAGTAAAAGAGTCTGGCTTAGGAAGAGAAGGATCGAAATATGGTCTTGAAGAGTTTTTAGAAATGAAATATCTCTGTTTGAAAATTTAATGTGGATAAACAAGCGGTCGGCTTTTGCAAAAAATTTGTAAGAACTGACCGCTTGTCTATGGTTAAGTTATCTCTCCAACGCCATCGCCAACAAGGTAATCGGGTGTAGGCAGGTTAAGTTGGTGGACATATCAATTTGCCATTTACAGGTTTCGCACTCGGAAACGACATAGTCAAAACCGCCGTTGTTGATGTGTTGGAACAATGGATTTCCGATGGCTTGTGAAGTTTCGTAGTTTTCCGCTTTGAAGCCGTAAGTCCCTGCAATACCACAACATTGTGATGGTAACATCACAATTTCAATCCCTGGGATATGTTTTAATACATCAAGGGTGTAAGGCGCCCAACCTGCTTTATCAACGTGACAAGCGGTATGATAGGCAATGCGTAATGGCATCTGTTTGAATTTTGGTTTTTTGCCTTGATTAAACAGTTCATAGAGATATTTGGTGACAATATTAACGTGTGGACGGACTTTGGCGTTATCCATGCCTAAAACGTGATGATATTCGTCACGCAAATTCATTGTACAGCTTGATGATGTTCCTACTACATCAAGCTCCCTGTTCATTACGACTTTTTCAAGTTCCGCAAGGTTGAATTTCGCTAACCCTTTTGCTCTTTCTGGGAAGCCATTTACAGCCAATGGCAAACCACAGCACTTCTCTTTTTCAAGTAGCATTACGCCGATGTCCATCGCGTTAAACACATCAATCAACTCTTTACCAAGTTGTGGGTTGTTGTAGTTCACATAGCAACCGTGATAGTAAGCCACTTTTTCACGGTAAAGGGCTTGGCGTTCTTGCTCTTTTTTCATATACCAGTTGCGGAATGAGCCAAACGAATATTTTGGCAATGAGCGATGACGGCTCACTTTGATGGTTTTTTCAAGCAAGAATTTGGTTGCTTTTAGACCTGTGATGGTATTGACAATCGGGGCTAATGGGGTGTTCATTTTGCCCATAATGTCAGTATTGCTCAAAATAGCATCACGCAATTTGTGCATTAGCGGTTTGTTTTGGCGATCTAAATGACGGTTTCTCGCTCGCACAATAATGTCACCAATTTTGACATCAGACGGACAAGCCACTTCGCAACGTTTGCAGTTGGTGCAGTATTTGAGTGCTTCATCATAAAGTTCAGGGCTTTTTAAGCGTAAACGCTCACCATCTGGGCCTGATTGTTTCGGACCTGGATACATCGGGTTATTACGCGAAACAGGGCAAACCGCCGTACAAGCGGTACATTTAATGCAACTTTCAAAGGACTCATCAAAACCGTGATGAACAACGGCAGAATGGGTATTTTGTTGAGCTTGTTCGATTAAGCGTTGAATGTTGTTCATATTATGCCCCCATAATTTCTTCTGCAACGGCAAGTGCCGTTACCACTGCCACACCTGAGCCACAGCCTAATTCAAGGCTATTAAAACCGCCAATGACGTTGCCAGTTGCATATAAATTCGCCATAAATTGCCCATCTTTGCGAACTTGGCATTTTTCGTTGATCGCAACCCCTGCCGATTGATACGGTTGTGGCGATGAAAAGCGATTAGCCGTCCACGACAAGCGGTCAGTTTCATTGAAATCTTTGCAACCAATAATATCGGCTTGGAACACTGGTTCAAAAATGCGATCAAAGTCCGCTTTTAAGCCGTTGCTGAAATAGCTTCCTGTGGCGAGTACAAAATGTTCCGCACTGATCGCATTGTCTTGGTGAAGCTGGGTATAAATCCGTTGTACTTTGCCATTTTCAATATCGGCTTTTAATGCTCTGTCGCCGTTTAACATCAAACCGCCTAAGCGTTCAAAACGGTGGCGAAGTTGTTTATGTTGGCGAATGCCGAGTAATGATGGCGGTAAGGTTGGTAATTCAAAAATCGTCGCTTCCACCGCTTGTTGTAACTGATTGAAGAAACTTTGATCGTCTAAGCCGAAACAAGCAGGTAAGAAGATCGCTTCTGCCCCTTTGGTTGCCGTTTTGATTTCTGCCACAAGATCACGGAAAGCCAGTTTGTGTTCTAACACTTGAGCAATATTAACGCTACGGAACTCACGCGCATCATTACGCAGTTGGTCAAGCTCTGGAATGTTGAGATAGCCTGTGCTTAATTCGCAGTGAGTAAATTGTGGATTTTGTTTTAGGTTATCGGCTAACAGTTGTGGCTGGAAGTCGTGATAGCCTTCGATCCCCAATATCGCAATCGTTTTATACGGGAAAGGTTCGCTACCTTTGACTGTTGGTACACTGTTTGGCGATAACCACGCCCCACGCAAGCCACCTAAAGGCGTTACTCGTAGATGATTTTGTGCGGTAGAGCCGATTAAATCGAGCTTGAGCGATGTGGCAAGTTGTTCAAATTGTGTCGCTTTGGCAAGCACTTTCTCTTTGCTAAGTAAGCTGTAAGGGTGTTGTGGCAACTGTTTTACGAAAGTTGTATAGGATTTGCAAAAATCAGCGACAAACTCACCGCTTGGTAAACGGCTGAGTAAATCCATTGAACCCGAAGAGAAATCAATCGCCGCTTGACCATTGTTGATAATCACACAACGTTTACCCTGTTCTTGTAGGGCAACCCCACAGGTTAAGCCTGCAAGACCGCCACCGATAATGACTACATCAAAATTCATTGCTATCTGTCCCCTGTTGAGCTTGCTCTGCAAGCGGTTGCATATCATTTAGACCTAATAAACTGTAATAGATCCAACTGGTAAAATCGGCTTCTCGAATGGCATCGCCCCACGCAATAGGCTCAATCCCACGCCAGCGTTCTTCCATAAAAGAAGCCAGTTGGGTGGTGGATTGTCGTGGTGTTGCCACTTCAAAACGGGTCATCAACCCTGCGGCACGGCAAGCACAGAGTTCCGCTTGACAAGTTCCCATACCAACACGGGTACGGCGACGTAGATCGACAAGATTATTGACACTTAGCTCGTCCACCGCATAGCGAACTTCCCCTGCGGTGACTGCTTCACACTCACAAACAAGAGAGCGGTCAAGGCGTTCTTTATCCAATAGGCGAGTAGCACGAGAACCGTGACGATAAACCGCAGAATAGCGAATGGTACTTGGTAGTGAAATGACTTTGCTGTTGGTTTCCGCTCGGCTTTCGCTTGAACCTGGTAAGGCTTTTTCTGCGGTAACACAGCGGTCGGTTTTGTTTAATTTTTTGCAAACGAGATCCGTTGCCCATTCAGCCATTAAGCGATAGGTCATTAACTTACCGCCTGTGATGGTAATAAAGCCTTCTAAGCCATCACGCTCTTGGTGATCGAGTAAGACTATACCTCGGCTGACATTACGTCCTGATGGATCATCATCGGTAGCCACTAATGGGCGAACCCCTGCGTAAGCACGCAATACACGGGTATGTCTTAAACTTGGTGCAAGTTTTTCACCTTCTCTAAAGAGAATATCGACTTCTTCAGGGGTGACGATCATATTGTCGATTTGATCGTAAGGGATACGGCTTGATGTTGTTCCGATAACGCTGATGGTATCACCCGGAACCAAAATATCTGCATCGGCAGGCTTACGGCAACGGTTGATCACCATTTTGTTGATACGGTGTCCCATCACCAGCAATGCCCCTTTGGCTGGGAACATTCTGATTTTCAAATCGGCATATTCAGCAATGCCTTGTCCCCAAATACCACCGGCATTCACAACAACAGGGGCAAAGAATTGACGTTCCACTCTATTTTTATGGTCGTAAACGTTCACGCCAATCACTTTACCGCCTTCACGGATTAACCCTTTCACTTCGCAATAGGTAAAGACTTTCGCACCATTCTCTGCGGCATCTAGCATATTTGATGCCGTTAGACGAAATGGATCAATCGAACCATCAGGCACAACCACTGCACCTACAAGGGCCGGATTTACCGAAGGCTCCATTTGCATCGCAAGTTTTGGATCGATAGCGACCGCTTCAATGCCCGACTCCGTACAGGCTTGAATAAAGGTTTTTTGATAGGCGAGATCATCTTCAGGCAAGGTAATAAACAGCCCTTCCGTTTCATCAATACAGTGACGAGCAATCCGACGTAAGATTTTATTTTCTTCAATACACTCCGTTGCAGACTCACGGTCGTTTACCGCATATCTTGCCCCACTGTGCAACAAACCGTGATTACGCCCTGTTGCCCCTGTCGCAATATCTCGACGCTCAAGCAAAATACAGTCAATGCCACGCAATGCACAGTCACGAGCAATCCCAGCGCCTGTTGCACCGCCACCAATGATAATCACATCCGCCGTTAAGGGTGAAAAATCAGCCACATTTTTATACATACGAGGTGATATGTTCATCGCAACCCCCACAAAACAAACAAAAATAAATTAAATTGTTGGTATTCTATCCTTAATCAACATTTTTAAACAAGAAAATGAGCGAAAAAGAAATTAATTTTGTGATAAATTTCACATTTCTTTGAATTATTGAGTGAGTTTTGTGAAATGGCTCACAAAATGAAGAAATACTCCTTTTTAATTTTCAAAAAAGGGATATTATGAACAACGTCAAGGTCTGGATATGTTTATAAGCAAAAACAGACCTTATTTGTCTATAAATTTTATTGTTGGAGGCTCTATGTTTGGTCCTTTTAAACCAGCCCCGCACATTGCGGAGCTACCAAAAGAGAAGATAGATTCGACCTATAATCGCTTGCGTTGGCAGGTGTTTGCAGGGATCTTCTTCGGTTATGCGGCTTATTATTTCGTTCGAGCGAATTTCGATTTAGCTCAAAAAGGTTTGATTGAAGCCGGCTTATACAACAAGGCAGAACTCGGTATCATTGGTACGGGGGCTGGTCTTGCGTACGGTTTATCTAAATTCGTGATGGCGTGGATGTCAGACCGTTCAAACCCAAAAGTCTTTTTACCATTCGGTTTATTGTTATCCGGCTTGTGTATGACAATGATGGGCTTGATGCCGTGGGCAACCTCAGGTATCGCAGTAATGTTCGTGATGATCTTCTTAAATGGTTGGTTCCAAGGTATGGGTTGGCCGCCGTGCGGACGTACGATGGTTCACTGGTGGTCTAAATCCGAGCGTGGTACGATCGTGTCTATTTGGAACTGTGCGCATAACGTGGGCGGTATGGTACCGGGCTTGATGGTGATTCTTGCTGGTGCAATTTACTTCAACACCTATGGCGTAGAAGCAACCGCGAAAGACGTATGGCAACAAGCGTTATACTATCCGGGTATCGCAGCAATGATTGCGGCAGTGCCAATCTATTTTATGATGAAAGATACACCACAATCTTGCGGTTTACCATCAATTGAAAAATGGCGTAACGATTACCCAGATGATTACGATGAGAAAAAATCTGAAACTGAATTAACCACCAAAGAGATTTTATTCACTTATGTATTGAAAAATAAACTCTTGTGGTATATCGCCATCGCAAACGTCTTTGTTTACTTAATCCGTTATGGTGTATTGAAATGGTCACCAGTTTATTTGGGCGAAGTCAAACACTTCAATATCAAAGGCACCGCATCGGCTTATATTATCTATGAACTTGCGGCAATCCCAGGTACATTACTCTGCGGTTGGGTATCCGACAAAATCTTCAAAGGTAAACGTGGTTTAACTGGTTTCGTGTTTATGATTTTAACCACTGCAGCTGTTGTTGCTTTATGGATGAACCCGGCCACACCGGAAGCAGAATTGGCTCAATATGCAGGCAAAGCGTGGTATGAAAACCCATATCAATTGATGGACTTCATCCTGATGACCACAATCGGCTTCTTAATCTACGGCCCTGTAATGTTAATCGGCTTGCACGCACTTGAACTTGCACCGAAAAAAGCAGCGGGTACATCAGCAGGTTTCACAGGCTTATTTGGTTACTTAGGTGGTACAGTATCTGCATCAGCCGTTGTTGGTTGGGCTGCAGAGTACTACGGCTGGGATGGTGGCTTCTATGTCATGATCGCAGGTGGCGTATTAGCAGTATTACTCATGCTTATCGTTATGCTTGAAGAAGGTAAACATAAAGCTCGCTTAGAAGATAGCTACGGTAAATAATTACCTATCTGAAATTTGAAAGGAAGAACATTTGTTCTTCCTTTTTTATCAACAACAAAAACCAAGGAACATCTATGAAATTCACAAAATTCTCATTAGGTTTAGTGGCAGCCGCGGTATTAGCAGGTTGCTCAACATCAACCCCTGTTGCAACCCAATCAGATAAACTGATTATTGCTCACCGTGGTGCAAGTGGTTATTTACCAGAACATACCTTAGAAAGTAAAGCTCTGGCGTTTGGGCAGCAAGCGGATTATTTAGAGCAAGATCTTGCAATGACTAAAGATAATCGTTTAATTGTTATTCACGACCATTTCCTTGATGGCTTAACCGATGTGGCGAAAAAATTCCCAAATCGTGCGAGAAAAGATGGACGCTATTATGTGGCAGATTTCACCTTAAAAGAAATCCAAACTCTTGAAATGACAGAAAACTTCAAAGTAGAAAATGGTAAACAAGTTCAAGTTTATCCAAATCGCTTCCCGATGTGGCAGTCGAATTTTAAAATTCACACCTTTGAAGATGAAATTGAATTTATTCAAGGCTTAGAAAAATCGACAGGCAAAAAAATCGGAATCTACCCTGAAATCAAAGCCCCTTGGTTACACCATAAAGAAGGCAAAGACATTGCGTTAGAAACCTTAAAAGTATTGAAAAAATACGGTTATGACCAAAAATCAGACCTTGTTTATCTACAAACCTTTGATTTCAATGAGTTAAAACGTATCAAAACCGAATTGTTACCAAAACTTGGTATGGACGTGAAACTTGTACAATTAGTGGCTTATACTGACTGGCACGAAACGGAAGAAAAAGACAAATCAGGGAAATGGGTAAATTACAATTATGACTGGATGTTTAAACCAGGTGCGATGGCAGAAGTAGCAAAATATGCAGACGGTGTTGGACCGGGTTGGTACATGCTCATTGACGACAAACAATCTAAAAAGGGCAACATTGTGTATACTCCATTAGTTAAAGAGTTAGCCCAATATAAAATGGAACTTCACCCATACACAGTACGCAAAGATGCATTACCTGAGTTTTTCACTAATGTAAACGAGATGTACGATGCTTTATTAAATAAAGCGGGTGCAACGGGGGTATTTACTGACTTCCCTGATACTGGCGTTGAGTTCTTAAAGAAAAAGTAATTTTTTAGAGATATAAGCGGTTAGATTTCACTATTTTTTTGCAAATTTAATCGCTTTATAAGATACATTTTCCATTGTTGTGGAATAAAAAATTCCCCCTAAATAAGTGATATATTTAGGGGGATTTTATTATTCCATATGTCAGTTACATAATAACATTATAAACAATAGCAGCTAATACCGCACCGGTGATTGGGCCTAAAACTGGAACCCAACTATATCCCCAGTCTGCTGGTGTTTTTAATACGCCACCAAGTAATACACCTAATGTGATACGAGGACCTAAGTCACGAGCAGGGTTTAATGCATAACCTGTTGTACCACCAAGACTTAAACCTAACGCCCAAATTAAGATTGCTACAGGAATTGCACCGACAGAACCTAAACCGATTGGTGTTGCTTCTGTTGCACCTGGCATGGTGATTTCTGCACCAGTAATATAGAAGATAACAAAGAGTAATACAAAGGTTGCAATGGCTTCGCTGATAAAGTTGCTACTATAGTTTCTAATCGCTGGTTCAGTACAGAAGCAAGCACGTTTTAAGCCCTCTTCTTCTGTTGCAGCGAAGTGATCTTTGTAAGAAATATAAACAAGTAGCGCACCTACAATAGCACCTACCATTTGGGCTGCGATATAACCTGGAACCATCGCCCATTCAAATACTCCTCTTACGGCTAGACCGATTGTTACAGCAGGATTGAAGTGTGCTCCGCTATAAGGTCCAGCAATAACGACCCCCACATAAACCGCAAATGCCCAAGCGGTAGTAATCACAATCCAACCAGAACTTTGACCTTTGGTTTTATTTAAACATACATTGGCAACCACGCCATTACCCATCAAGATTAAAATAGCAGTACCAATAAACTCTGCAAGATAAGCGTTCATGAGAAAATCTCCTGATCATTGAAAATAATAAATTCATTCTATTAATTTGTTTGAATGAATCATCTAGCAATTTTGTTCATTTCCACATAGCTACTTTTATTTAATGCCCAGTAGCAGTTTCGCATTATCTGATGTTATGTTTTTAATTCAATAAAATTTTTGTTTAAATGTTAAACAGATCACAAAATTAATTTTCGTTCGAAAATTTTTTGTGATCCTCTTCAAAAAAATAATAAAAGATTGTTTTTTTTCGAGCATAACAGGAGTAATGTTCTGTTTGCAATTTGTTCATTTACTTATTTTCCATTCATCTTCTCAACTATTTAGAAGGAAATAATTATGTCTGATAAAAAATATATTATTGCATTAGACCAAGGTACAACAAGCTCTCGTGCAGTTTTATTAGATAAAAATGCAAACATTGTTGAAGTGGCTCAACGTGAATTTACTCAAATTTATCCACAAGCAGGTTGGGTTGAACATAACCCAATGGAAATTTGGGCAAGCCAAAGTTCAACTTTAAACGAAGTCGTTGCAAAAGCAGGGGTAAAAGCCGATGAAATTGCGGCGATTGGTATTACCAACCAACGTGAAACCACGATTGTTTGGGAAAAAGAAACAGGTAAACCGATTTACAATGCGATTGTATGGCAATGTCGCCGTACCTCGTCTTTCTGTGATGAATTAAAAAAAGCAGGTCATACGGATTATATCCGTAAAACAACAGGTTTAGTGGTAGACCCTTACTTCTCTGGTACAAAAGTGAAATGGATTTTGGATAACGTAGAAGGTGCGAGAGAACGTGCGAAAAAAGGTGAGTTATTATTCGGTACGGTAGACACTTGGTTAGTTTGGAAATTAACTCAAGGAAGAAGCCATGTAACAGACTACACCAATGCTTCTCGTACAATGTTGTTCAACATTCACACCAAACAGTGGGACGACAAAATGTTGGAATTATTAGATATTCCACGTGAAATGTTGCCTGAAGTGAAAAATTCTTCTGAAATCTACGGACAAACCAACATTGGTGGTATGGGGGGCGTGCGTATCCCAGTTGCAGGGATTGCAGGGGACCAACAAGCGGCACTTTACGGACATCTTTGTGTCGAAGCTGGTCAAGCGAAAAATACCTATGGTACAGGTTGCTTTATGCTGATGAACACAGGCGATCAAGCAGTTGAATCGAAAAACGGCTTATTAACTACCATTGCGTGTAATGCCAAAGGTGAACCGTGCTATGCACTAGAAGGCTCAATCTTTATGGGCGGTGCTTCAATCCAATGGTTACGTGATGAACTCAAAATCATCCACGACGCTCGTGACTCTGAATACTTCGCCACTAAAGTTGATAGCACAAACGGTGTATATGTCGTGCCTGCATTTACTGGTTTGGGTGCACCATATTGGGATCCGTATGCGCGTGGTGCTATCGTCGGTTTATCTCGTGGTGCAAACCGTAACCATATTGTACGTGCGACATTAGAGTCTATCGCTTATCAAACCCGTGAAGTGTTAGATGCAATGCAAGCGGACAGCGGCGAGAAATTAGAAACCCTACGCGTTGACGGTGGTGCGGTTGCGAACAACTTCTTAATGCAGTTCCAAGCAGATATTCTCAATGCTAAAGTAGAGCGTCCTAAAGTACTAGAAGTGACAGCGCTCGGTGCGGCTTACCTTGCAGGCTTGGCGACAGGTTTCTGGGGTAGTTTAGAAGAATTACGTGGCAAAGCAGAAGTTGAAAAAACTTTCTCACCAGATAATGATGAAGAAAAACGTGCAAGACGCTACAAAGGCTGGAAACGTGCGGTGAAACGTTCATTAGAATGGGCGAAAGAAGACGCTGAGTAGTTTTCCATAAATAGACAAGCGGTCCGTTTCTGCAAATTTTTTGCAACAACTGACCGCTTGTGTTTTTAGATTTTTAGTTCGATACCATTCACAAAACACGCAATCTTACACTCCCCACAACCGTTACATTTCTCATTATCTAACGTTAAATCAGGCAAAATCGCTTGCTGCGGGCAGGCTTGTTGGCAAGTATCGCAAGGCTGTTTATTTTTTTGAAGGCAACGTTGATTAAAGACAGGGCGTAGTTCCGTGTCGGCTTTGAAAGCGTGGTTTAACGCATTCGTTGAACAGCTTTCGGCACATTTTCCACAAAAATCACAAGCGGAATAATCAATTTCGAGTGTTGCTTTACCTTGTTGTAATTGAATTAAACCATAGGGGCAGACGCTCGCACAGTCACCACAGCCGTTACATACCGATACAAACAGATGTTCAGGGCAAGCAAACGGCGGGCGGGCAACTTGGCGAACGATTTCCGTACTCGCACTTTTTTGCGTACCGCCAAGCAAACCGCGAAATAGCCCTCTGCGTGAAATGGTATTCATCGACAGATAGGCTTGATAATACTGTTCGTCCTTTGCCATAGGAAATTAACGATAAATGGTGACGCTTGGTACAATCAGGAGCAACTGCTCTTGCCACACTTGTAATACCTGTTGTGTCAGCAACGCTAAACCTTGATAGAACGGGTATTCTGTCTGTTCGCTTGCTAACTGCAAATAACGTTTTGACCAAGTGAAGAAGTGCTGACTTAAAAAGGTATTCAGTAATTCAGGGTTATTTTCAGCCAAATAGGCAGACAGCAACAACATCAAACCGATATGATCTTCAGGTTCGTCATAAGCTAAATTGAGTGAAAATTCAATGTGATGCTGGCGTAAGAATGCACGTAATTCAAGTAGCGAATGACCGAAGATGACACTTTCGGGATCAAGATAGACTGACCCCCAAGGCGGTGCAATCAGGGTATTTGGGCCGATAAACATGGCTTGATGTTGCTCAGCTAAATCTGTTTGGCTGGCTAATAATTGGTTTATTTCTTCTGATGGCTCAATGCCTAGCTGTTCTGCCCAGTCACTCTGATTGAAAAACGACAATACCTTTTGCGCCTGTTCGCTATTGGGTTCAAAGTAAAATAATGTGCCAAGCAAACGCCCAGTAATGGAAATCCATTGTTGTAATTCAGGTTGCATAATAATCCTTATGAAGAAAATAGGACGTAATGATACGTCCTATTTGAGTATTGATAAAGTCACTAATTAACTAGCGATTGCCATTCCTGCTGTCATATGTAAGCCATAAAACAGTGTACGACCAACCAGTTCAGCGAAGAGTGCAAAAATAACAGCAACTACGAGTAAAGCGGTATTTTTGCTACGTAAGAAGATAAATCCAGCTAAACCGAGTAAGGCTAAACGCAATGCCATTAAAGGTGCAAAATCTGGGACTAAAGTGACCGCTTGTGTGACAGAGGAGTGAATGTTAGCAAGGCTTGTTCCTTGATACATCACGGTAATAGCTACTAATACCACCCCAAGCCAATAGAGATAAGGTACCCATTTTAAGCAATACTCTTTATAGCTGTTTGGTTGTAATAACGCATAGCCTAAAGCTGAACCGCCTACAACAACGGTTAAATAAAATGCCCAAGATGTGAGTGGTGTATACCACGTTGGCACGGTGCTGATTTGATAGACATTTGCCATCATATACATAAAGACCAAGCCGATAAGAGATGTAACGACTAGCCATAATTTGCCTAAGGTTTGTGGAATTTTGTTTAAAATAGCTAGTAGCCAGTAACCACCAGCAAGGGCAAAGAACAATGCTCCGCTGGCAATTTCATTACTGAGCATTGAGCTACCAACACGATTCAGTGAATTAAAGGCTCTTAGCGGTGAGCCTAAGTGCATAATGGAAGCGATAAAGCCGATACCAAGCAATGCTAATACGACAAACATTACCTTATGCACATATTGACGGCTTTTACCACTTTCAGCTTGACAAAGCACGAAGGTAAACAGCAAAAATGCACCAACAGCGCTTTGTGCGAATACAGTAAATAGAATCAGTGGAAGTTCGTGTAGTCCGTTCATCTTACACCTCTCTTGGATTAGCTAAGAAACCGCTGGTATCGCCACTTGGTTTCGCATTTTTGTTTGGTTTAACTACTAAATTTGGTTGAGTTAAATTTGCGGATGGTAGTGGTGCGATAGAAGCTTGGTTGCCATATTTTTGACGCAATTCATCAATCGGTGCGAAGTCTAATGCGCGCAACGGGCAAGCATCGACACAAATAGGTTTATCTCCTCCTTTCACCCGAGAATAACAGCCGTCGCATTTTGTCATATGTCCTTTCTGGGCATCATATTGTGGTGCATCGTAAGGACACGCCATACTACAATAACGGCAACCGATACAGGTTTTTTCATCAACTACGACAAAGCCATCGGCATTTTTATGCATTGCACCTGTCGGGCAGACTTTAACACACGCAGGATCATCACAGTGGTTGCAAGAGATGGACATATAGTAACTAAATACATTTTGTTCCCAGCAACCATCCGCTTGAGCTGTCCAAGTTCCACCAGTATATTCATAAATACGACGAAAATTCACTTCAGTACCGAGATCTTTGTAGTCCTTACAGGCAAGTTCACAGGTTTTACAACCAGTGCAACGGTCTGAGTCAAAATAAAAGCCAAATTGTTTCATTATTCACTCCTTACATTCTCTCGATCTGAACTAAATTAGAATGCTGCGGGTTGCCTTTTGCCAGTGGTGATGGACGTTGTGTCGTCAATACATTGATACAACCTGCGTGATCTACCTTGTTATTATCTGGGGCATGCCAAGCACCTTCACCTAAAGCAACAACGCCAGGCATAATGCGTGGGGTTACTTTTGCGTGAATACGTGCTTCTCCCCGATCATTAAAGACGCGGATCATATCGCCGTTTTTAATGCCACGTGGTTCCGCATCAATGGGGTTAATCCAAACTTCTTGTGGGTTCGCCGCTTTTAAGACATCGACATTACCGTACGTTGAGTGAGTACGTGCTTTATAGTGGAAACCTGTCAGCTGCAACGGGAATTTTTCCATCAATGGATCACCGAAATGCTCAAAGCTATCTACATGAATTGGAAGCGGGTGGATGACTTCATCTTTTTGCAAAGTCCATTCTTTTGCAATATCCGCAAGGCGTGAAGAATAGATCTCAATTTTACCCGAAGGTGTGCTTAGTGGATGCTTCTCTGGATCTTCACGGAAATCTTTATAGGCAACATAGAAACCATTCGGATCAAGTTTTTTGAAAATCCCTTGTTTTCTAAATTCTTCAAATGTTGGTAATTCAGGAATATTTTGACGAGATTGTTCATAGAGATGACGTAACCACTCTTCCTGTGTGCGACCTTCAGTAAATTGAGCTTTTACGCCTAATTTATCTGCCAAATCAGACATCATTGTATAAATGTTGCGACATTCAAATGAAGGTTCAATCACCTGATCAGCAAAAATCACATAGTCCATATTGGCAATATATGCATCAAGGGCAAAATCCATTTGCTCAGAAGCAGTACAGTCTGGCAATAAAATATCACTATATTTTGCGGTTGACGTCATGTGGTTGTCGATGGTGATAATCAACTCACATTGCTCTTCATTTTGTAGAATATCGTGGGTACGATTGATATCAGCGTGTTGGTTAATTAAACAGTTACCTGCATAGTTCCAAATCACTTTAATTGGTGCGGTTAATTTCTCAACACCACGAATACCATCTGTTTTAGCAGTCATTTCATGAGCGCGGAAAATAGCATCTGTCCATAAGAACATTGGAATACTTGCTTTAACTGGATTTTCAAGAGTTGGCATACGCACAAACGGCATGCCATAAGCGCTTTCACGCGCACCTGTATTACCACCGTGAATACCTACATTACCCGTTAAAATTGGTAACATTGCAATGGCTCGAGAAATCAACTCACCGTTACTACGACGTTGAGGTCCCCATCCTTGAGAAATAAAGGCTGGTTTAGTCGTACCGATCTCGCGAGCGAGTTTTATAATACGGGAGGCTGGAACCCCCGTAATTTTTGCAGCCCATTCAGGTGTTTTAGCAATTCCGTCATCGCCTTGTCCTAAAATATAGGCTTTGTAGTGTCCATTTTTCGGTGCATTTTCGGGTAATGTTTTCTCATCATAGCCAACACAGTATTTGTCTAAGAAAGGTTGATCTACCAGATTTTCGGTAATCATCACATAAGCAAGTGCAGAACAAAGTGCAGCATCAGTACCAGGGCGAATAGGAATCCACTCATCTTCACGTCCAACGCCTGTATCTGTATAGCGTGGGTCAATGATGATCAGTTTTGCATTCGATTTTTCCCTTGCTTGTTCAATACAATAGGTTAATCCACCACCGCTCATACGAGTTTCGGCAGGGTTATTGCCGAATAGTACAACTAATTTACTATTCTCAATATCCGCCATACCGTTACCTAAAGCCCAGCCACCGCCATAGGTATAATCCAAACCGACAGCAATTTGAGCTGTACTGTAATCACCATAATGGTTGAGATAGCCACCGATACAGTTCATCAGGCGTGCAACAAGGGTTGCACCCGGCGGCCAAGAACGAGTCATTGTGCCACCGAGCGTACCTGTACCATAATTGAGATAGATACTTTCATTACCATATTTAGCAATGTTTTTCTGTAGGGATTGAGCAATTTCTGTGAGAGCTTCGTCCCAACTAATTCGTTTGAATTTACCTTCACCACGTTTACCAACTCGTTTCATTGGGTATTTTAAACGGTCGGGATTATAGACACGGCGACGCATAGAACGTCCACGTAGACAAGCTCGTACTTGATGATCAAGATTATAGGTATCTGTCCCCGTATTATCTGTTTCCACGTAGGTGATCTTATTATCTTTGACATGCATGCGTAGTGGACAGCGACTACCGCAGTTTACAGTACAAGCACTCCAGACAACCTTTTCATCACTTGTTGTATTGGTTTGTGGTACAGGATTTGCCATTGCATTAAATGGTACGGCAAGATCAGCTGCCAATGCGGCTACACCAACAGAAGAGCCTTTAAGAAAGGTTCGGCGTGTCACATTAGGCGTAAGGTGTAATTTATCCATATTTCCCCCTAAATTTATGACTTTAGTTTGAATTAAAGTGTAGTCCTAAATATGAAAAATATCCAAAATAAAAGTAGGGAAAATGGGGGAAATCTGATTGAAATCAATAAGTTAATTATTGATAATTATTCTTTTTTAAGTAGTGGTTCTCATTGTTCAAATAGAGTACAAAGTGGTCAGTTTTTGCAAATTTTCTGCAACAACTGACCGCTTGTGTTTTAGCCTTTAAATACTGGCAACATACCGAACATGGTTAAGAAGTGGAAGGCTGCAACTAAGATGCCGAATAGAATTAATGCACCAACCATTAGTGACCCTCCGCAAGCGATAAAGCCTTGTTGGTTCGGGTTTTGTTGGCGGACTTTGTAGACTAGAATCGCAGGGATAATACAAGTCCAAATAGTTGCCACTGCACCTGCATAGCCAATCGCTTTTAAGAAGCCGAACGGGAATAATACGGACAGTATTAATGGAGGTAAGAAAGTAACTAGCCAACTTTTCGTTCTACCTGCTTTGCTGTTCTCAAACTTGAAGAAATCTGCCAAGAAGTCAAATACACCTAATCCTACACCAATAAAAGATGAGAGAATTGCAGCCATAGAGAAGGCATTGAGTGATTGTTTGATATGCGGTGAATCAATTACGCCACCTAAGGTTTTTAGCAATACATCAATATTGCCGTCGCTGGCGATAATTGGGGCGAATTGATCTCGTGGTAAATTGCCGAAAATGCTTAATAGCCAAACAAGATATAAGAATAGCGAAATTAATGTACCGTATAAAATCGCTCGGGAGGCTTTTTTCTCTTCACCGTAGTAAGCTCGCATAGATGACACTGAGTGGTGATAACCAAAGGATGTTAATGCCACGGGGAGCATCATCATAGCGTATTTAGCATATTCAGATGTTTCCGTTTTTGCACTGTCAAATAAGGTTTCAAGACTGATATTGCTCGTTAAACCGAAAATACTGAAAGCAAAACTGAGCACCATAAAGATAATTAACAGCACAGAAATTCGGTCAACGGCACGGGTGGAATGCCACACAAAAGCACCGAATACGAAGACAAACAAGATCGAAGCAATTTTGCTATCTAACCCTAGTAAATCTTGCAAGATCAAGCCAGATGATGTGATATAAGCGTATAGTAAAATTCCACCGACGAAGTAAACCGCAAGATTGTTAATAACATTGACTTGGTTGCCTAACACCGCTTTCGTGACGGTATTGAATGAGGCACGAATATCGTATTGTTTATAGGATTCCAATAACATCCAGCCAGATAGTGTCATCATAATCATAGTGAGCAACATGACGAGGATGGTCCACATCGTCCAAGAGCCAGCTCCCGCACTTGGTAATCCAAGCATACCTGCACCGACACAGACGCTCGCAATAATACACGCACCGCCAAAGACAGAAGGTTGTTTACTCATTTTTTTCTCCTTTTGATTGGGGGAAGTTCATTTTCAGCGTTTCGATCGGGCGGACACATCGGTCCACCCCTACGATGTAGCTGTCTGAAATCGTGTTTACTTACCCCTTGTTTCTATTTAATCCACTTCTTTTAATAAGGCAGTGAAGTGTCTTAACACTTTTGGCTCATAACTGAAAGTTAATCCTTTGATATTATGGATATTTTCTTTCACTTTTTGGAACGCTTCAATAATAAAATCCATATGTGTTTGTGTATAAGTTGCACGTGGAATGGTTAAACGTAGCAATTCCGCAGGACAAGGCAGCTGTTTACCTGTTTTCGGATCACGTCCAAGTAAGAATGAACCAATTTCTACGGCACGAATACCAGCGACTTTGTAAAGCTCACAGGCTAAGGCTTGAGCTGGGAACTGTTCTGCAGGGATATGTGGTAAGAGCTTACCTGCATCGACAAACGCAGCGTGTCCGCCCGCTTGTTGGCACACTACGCCAATCGCTTCCAAGCCATCAACCAAATATTGCACTTGGTTAATACGATAAGCCAACCAATCTTGACGCATACCGTCTTTTAAGCCGACTGCCAAACGCTCCATCGCTCCGCCTTCTAAGCCACCGTAGGTTGGGAAACCCTCTTGTACTACACAGAGTGTACGGCATTCGGTATAAACATCAAAGAAGCTATCATCTTTAAAGCAGAGTAAACCACCCATCGGCACCATCGCATCTTTTTTCGCTGACATTGCCAACATATCGGCATATTTATAGCTTTCATAGGTGATCTGTTCAATCGTCCAATCTTTATAGGCTTCTTCACGTTGTTGAATGAAGTAGGCATTTTCTGCAAAGCGAGCGGAATCCATTACCACTGGAATATCGTATTTTTGTGCAATTTCATACATTCCCTTCATGTTTGCAATAGAAACGGGCTGACCACCGGCAGAGTTACAGGTGATAGTACACACAATATAAGGCACGTTTTTCGGATCGGCTTCTAAAATCGCTTGCTCTAATTTTTCGAGATCAAAGTTGCCTTTAAAATCACTACGAACGCCCGTATCAAAGGCTTCTTTGGTATAGGTATTTCGCACAGTACAGCCATTAATTTGGCTATGACCTTGTGTAGTATCAAAGAAGTAGTTAGAAATAACGACCGCTTTTGAACGATCCAAGCCTTTTTCTTGTTCACGTTTTTTAATCAGAACAGGAATATAAATTTGCTCCGCACCACGTCCTTGGTGGGTTGGAATCGTATATTGATAGCCAAAGATCTCTTTAACGGCATTGGCTAACGCATGATAACTACGGCTTCCGCTATAAGCTTCATCACCACGTAACATCGCCGCTTGCATATCTTGCGTGACGGCACCTGTACCGCTATCGGTTAATAGATCGATAAAAATATCTTCGCTGTCCAATAAAAACGGGTTCATTCCTGCTTTTAAAATCGCTTGTTCACGATATTCACGAGTCGTGCGTTTAACAGGTTCAATCACACGAATACGGAAGGGTTCTGGTAAATGTTTGAAATTTTGCATAATAAAATCCTTACACCAAATAAATTTGGTGGCTTAAATGAATAACAAATTGAAAGAAAAGAAAAATTTAAGCGAGAGGATTTAATGGAAAGAAAAAAGAGAGTTTATGATCGAGATTAAACCACCGG
Source organism: Actinobacillus indolicus (assembly GCF_901764975.1). GTDB lineage: Bacteria > Pseudomonadota > Gammaproteobacteria > Enterobacterales > Pasteurellaceae > Glaesserella > Glaesserella indolica_B. Next base: position 51,373 of record NZ_CABFKH010000012.1, read on the forward strand.
CTGAGTAAGATTGTAGAGACTTTCATAGTAAGCTCCTTACAGGGTTTATGGGTATAATCATAAGAATTAGGGATGCTGAATAGTAACAAAGTGTGATGATTTTGTGTAAATTATTTGTTTGAAATGTGATCGTTATCACAAATTATTTACATTTATTTGCAAATTGAGTTGTGTTAGGAAAATGAATACAAGCGGTGAGATCGTGATAAAAATTTGCAAATTATTCAACAAAACTGACCGCTTGTATGATTTGCCTATCTATTGACTGAGATAAGCTTTCAGATTTTCCATCTCTCTTTGGGCATCCGAAACCCCTAAATCATACATTGCCTGAATTTTGGCTGGATCTTTTTCAATCCGTTTAATTGGCAATGTTTGTGACGGGCGGATAACAAAAATGTTGCCCAGTTCCTGTTGTTCAATTACTTGCTCAACACATTCATTATAGTTTTTATAACGATAAGTTAATGCTTCAACCAATTTTGGATATTTATGATAGAACAATTTACTGAGTAACGGACTGGAAGGTGATTTTCGGTAATCAAGGGGGCGAGTAAGCACAACAATGATTTTATCATAGCCGAGAGCTTGGCACTGCTTGAGCGGAATGCTATCTGCAATACCGCCATCAAGGTATTTTTTACCATCTACTTCCACAATGTTCGACACATAAGGCATTGCCGATGTCGCACGCAAGGTTTCCATTTGTGCAAAAGGATCAGTGATTTTATGGTATTCCGCCAAACCCGTTTCGATATTGGTTAGGGTTGCATAAAAATCCATCGGCGATTGTTTGAAGGTTTCGTTATCAAAAATATCTAATTTAAACGGCACATCATAAAACGCAAATTCCTTATTTACGATATTGCCTGTGGTGATTAAACTACGGAAGCCTAAGTAACGGGGATCATTAAGATATTTCAGATTATAGCGTAAGGCTCTCCCACGCTGTTTAGAAGGAAAATTCGCCCCGAATAGCACCCCTGCTGATACGCCAACAATGCCGTCAATGTGAATGTTTTCATCCATAAATACGTCCAACACGCCTGCGGTAAACATTCCACGCATCGCACCGCCTTCTAGAACTAATCCGATTTTCATCATATATCCTATTGTTAAAAAATGATGGGCTATTTTAGCGTGTTCACTAAACATTGTGAGAGCTTATTTACTGTTTTTAGGTGATTTTTTCGATCTATATCGAAAAAATGATTTTTATACATTGTGAATAAGATAAGTAAAAGCTAGGGTATTTACACTTATTTTATATCAAACTTGTTATATTTTGGTAATATATGTGGAAGATTACTTTTTATGAAACGCTCTCAGGGCATTGTCCGATTGCTCATTTTATTAATGAGCTGTCGCCTAAACTGCACGCAAAAGCTTTGCACGATATTGGTTTATTACAAGATTTTGGAAATCAGTTAGGTATGCCCTATTCTAGAGCGATGGGGAATGGTTTATTTGAGTTGCGTATTTCTCAGTCTAATAATGCCGTAAGGATTTTCTATTTCTTTATGAGAGATGAACAAATTATTCTCACTAACGGTTTTATCAAAAAGACTGAAAAAACACCGACAACGGAGCTTAAAAAAGCATTGGCATATAAACAAGACTATGAACAGAGACTGAACAATGAACTTCAATGAATTTAAGCGAAAATCGCTACAAAATCCAGAAATTAAACGAGAATATGACGCTTTAAAGCCACAATATGAGTTAATCAAACAACTTATTGCATTACGGCAAGAGCAAAAACTGACCCAAAAGCAACTCTCTGAAAAAATCGGTGTTGCTCAAAGTGCGATAAGCCGTTTAGAAGCTGGAACACATAACCCTTCGATTGCCTTTTTACAGAGAATTGCAAATGGATTAGGGAAAGAATTGGTAATTGAGTTTCGTTAGAGATAGGCTAAGTGAATAATATAGGGTGGTTCTCTGCCACCCTATAAATAAGAGAAATCCTTATTTCCCTAACCCAATAATTTCCCAACGATTGTGAGATAAGCCTTCGATTTTGCCTTGTTTCACGTTGGTGATGTAATCAATCAACATATTTTGAATCGTGCCGGCTTCTTGACCCATTGCAACTTTAGATTCCCAAACCACAGGGATTTTTTGACCTTCAAAGATACCGCCTTTTTTGGTTAATTGACCAAAGCGATAAGAGTTCATACCCACTTTGAGTTTCATCTCATCGGTCACTTTGCGTCCGTCCGCAAGAGTTAAATCCACGATTTTGCTACCGCTTGGGTTGCGTAAATCAATTTTATAACTTACACCGCCGAATAAGTCGAAAGTTACATATTTTGATTTACCACGTACTTCATTATAACGGTAGTTGGTATCGCCCGGTTGGATTGTATCAAAGTAATCTGCCGACCATTCCATATATTGTTTCAACTGTTTGCCCGTCATTTCGTACACAGACACATCACCACCTGCATAGCGGTAGTTGTAAATAATGTCTTTTTTCTTAATATCGCCTTTATCTAAACGCACAGTTTCATAGTCAAAGGCAAATGACACCACATCCGCTTTACTGTAATGTTGTTGCACATCGTGAATGAGTGATGACATTCCGGTATCTTTTGAGAACGCAATAGACACACCGTGATTTTTGCCTTGTGGAATCATATCGTTTGCAACTTGACCGATCACCACGTTATTTAAACGACGAAGTTCTTCGTGATATGGTTTATAGATTTCCACGATTTTTGGATCAGATTCCAATTTATTAACCGGAACGGTTTTTGCAGATTTTGACAGCAATTTGACTGCTTGTTTATCGTCCACATCAAAGGTTAAATCCACTTCAGACACCACAGTACCATAACGGTGTGGCTCTGTGATTAAGGTATTTTTGATGGTTTCGCTCGGTACGTTTTTATGCATATGTCCTGCGATAATCACATCAATACCATCCACCGCATTCACTAAATCTGCCACGCCTGTGTCTGCAATGTTGTTCTCGTTTTCAATGCCCATATGTGCAATAACGATAATCGCATCAACACCTTTCGCTTTTAAGTCAGCGATTTGAGCTTTGGTTTCTTCGATTGGAGAAGTGAATTTCATATTATCGAGATAGCCTGTATCCTTCTCAAAGGTTGCAGACATCGGCGTAGTTAAGCCGATAATACCGAGTTTTACTCCATCTTTTTCAATGATAGTCGTTGGATCAAGATAACGTTTACCGTCTTTATGATAGAAGTTTGCGGTGATTTTTTTCGCCTGCATATCTTCTAAAATGGCATCTAACGCCGGCATACCAAAGTTAAATTCGTGATTACCTAACACAAAAATATCATAATTCATCGCATTTAATACTTTTGGCACGGGATTGTCTTTGGCATATTCAGGTGTTTTAGCAAAGACTTCCACTTGGTTGTCTTGAATCGCATCACCCACATCGACTAACAACACGTTTTTGTTATTTTTACGCACATCGTTCACATAGGTCGCAATTTGCGCATAAGAGCCTGAACGATCTTCTACGTCCGCACCATAGCTCCATGGCACAACACGCCCGTGAACGTCTGATGTGCCTAAAATTTTAATGTTCACTTCTTTCGCAACAGCCACACTGACAGCCGATAACATAAAGAGAGTACCTAGTAGTTTTTTCATTGTTTTTATCCTTATAAGGTTGAAGTAAAAGAGGGAAGCCATTCTTCCGCACTGCCGTCGTGGTCAAAATTGTTCACCACATCAATGCGTAGCGACTCGCAAACTTGCGTTGCCCCTTTGGCTGTTAAGCCTTGCTCAACAAGATTGACGGCATTGCAGAAAGTGTCGTAATCGGAACTACCTAACCCGACAACCCCAAACTTCATTTGGCTGAAATCAAGATTACTTTCGGCAAGTTGTTGGAAAAGGGGTTGGATATTTTCAGGCAGTTCGCCTGCACCGTGTGTGGATGTGACGACTAACAGGGCAGTTTGATGTTGAATATCGGCTAATTCGGCTTGGTTAAACAGCTCAACCTGATAGCCTTGCTCGGTCAGCACATCATTAAGATGATCGGCGACATACTCCGCACCGCCTAAGGTGCTACCGGTGATGATACAAATAGATTTCGACATAGCATACTCATATTGTAAAAAAATCGACTTATTCTAGAAGAATTGTTATAAAGAATAAACCAGTTTTGCATCAAGGAAAGAGAATATGAGTCGCATCACATTGTTAGTTCCAAATAAAACACATCAAGCAGAAGTAATGGCATATCGACAGGCTTTTTCAAATAATGCAATTGATGGCGGAGCAATGTTAGAGAAATTTGATGATTTCTCTCAATGGCTGGATTATTTAGCACAACCTGAAGGCTATTTGACCCCTTGGGGATTTAACAAGGTGCAAGATTCGACCTATCTTGCGTGGCATACACAATTACATCGAGTGGTTGGAATAATTAATATCCGCCATAATCTCAATAACGACTATCTGCGACAATTTGGCGGACATATCGGGTATTCCATACATCCTGACTTTCGCAAGCAAGGTTACGGCTCGGAAATGCTGAAATTAGCTTTAACAAAGGTAAAAACACTAGGCTTAGATAAAGTGCTGATTACCTGTGAAGAAAGTAATGTAGGCTCTGAAAAGGTAATTTTAAATAACTGTGGAAAGTTTGAGGCTATCGTTGTATTTAACCAAGTCAAAAGAATGAAACGGTTTTGGGTTGAGGTGTTGTAAAACAAGCGGTTAGATCAGTAGAAAATTTTGCAAAAATCCCCAGCATTATGTAGCACTTGCACAAACATTTAATTTTTTCGTAGGGGCGGGGTTTATCCCCGCCCGAATCTCATATCAGGGCTTACGGGCGGGGATAAACC
>NZ_CABFKH010000013.1 GCF_901764975.1 Actinobacillus indolicus
CCGAACTCAGAAGTGAAACGCAGTAACGCCGATGGTAGTGTGGGGTTTCCCCATGTGAGAGTAGGGCACCATCAGGGTTTTATTAAAGTAAAGAAACCGCAAGTTAGAGATAGCTTGCGGTTTTTTGCGTTTGGGGCTAAGTATCTCACAAACAAGCGGTGGGGTGGTGGGAGAATTTTGCAAAAGATGTAGGAAATCTGACCGCTTGTAAAGTAATAGAGAATCGGCATAACTTTACTTTTTTCTCAAAAATGTTACATTGCTCACATTTTTAAAACTACCGAGAAGATCCTACATGAAAGAGCTAATGTTTTCCGCAATGAATGAACATGTTGCTTTTTCGTCATGGTTTGAAAATCGGCTTTCAATGGCAAAAAAACGAATTGATTGTTTAGATCAATTTAGAATCCATAGTGCTTTACGAAATCATTCTGATGATTTTCAGTTTGTCTTTTCTGTGCTACCTGCGTTATTACACTATAATATTCCAGATCTTCCCACTTATGTGGAGAATGCTCCCAAAGGTATTTTTAATTTTACCCTTTCATCTACGCAAAAAGCGCATCTATCTACTTATTTCCCGCTTGTAGAAGAGAATAAATCCATTGCCTTTGACGGATTGTATGTGATGGGAAGTATAGGTTCTATTACTCAAACTCGTTTATCAGATTTAGATTTATGGTTGTGCCATTCTCAAGTCTTTACCAAAGAAGAACATCAATTATTACAAAAGAAACTGGCGTTAGTGCAGAAATGGGCTAAACAGCAAGGTGTTGATGTTAATTTATATTTAATGAACCCCAATACGTTTAAGGAGAAGCAGTACAATAGTGATGTGAGTGAAGAACATAATGGCTCGGCTCAACACTTTTTTCTCCTTGATGAATTTTATCGTTCAGCAGTTCGTTTAGCCGGTAAAAGAATTTTGTGGCTACATATTGATAATGGTGATCAGGGCTATGAGAGTTTTGTTCAACAAGCGGTCACTTCAGGGCAATTAAATGCAAATGAATGGATAGATTTTGGAGATTTTTCCTCCTTAGCCATTAATGAGTATTTTGGGGCAAGTTTATGGCAACTTTATAAGGGAATTGAAAGCCCTTATAAATCAGCGATCAAAATTTTATTATTGGAAAGTTACGCCGAAACCTATCCTGAAACCCCTTTGATTTCAAAGAAATTTAAGCAGTTACTCTTATCAGATCAGGCTGTTCGTTATCATTTTGATCCTTACTTAGCTATGTTAGAGCAAGTGACGACTTATTTAGAAAACCGTAAAGAGTTTGTTCGTTTAGATCGTTTAAGAAGTTGTTTTTATATTAAAGCCTATTATGGTCAACATGATCCTTGGCGTAAAGATGCATTGCGTGAACTCATTTCTACATGGAATTGGAGCGAAAAAGAAGTTCAATGTTTAAATAACAGCGAACATTGGAAAGTAAAGCAAGCGATTATTCACCAACAGATGATTGTTGAACAATTATTGCAAAGCTATCGTCATTTAATTCAATTTGCACGTAAATTCCATATTGACCCAAGCATCTTACCTCAAGATACTGATATTTTGATGAGAAAACTCTATTCTGCTTTTGAAGTGGTGCCAGGGAAAGTGCCTTTAATTAATCAAAATATCGGAAGGAATTTATCAGAAGATGAGGTTACTTTTATTGAGGTAAGTAAAGGTGTTTCGACAAAGTCTGGTTGGTATTTAATTAATCATGCTCCGTTAAGTTCTTACGATTCAACAAAAAGACATGTCCAATATCAAAGAACATTAATTAAAGCGATTGCATGGGCGTATTTTAATCGGGTTATTACGGCTTCGACACAAATACATTTAGTGAGTCAAAGTATCAGTTTAGATAAATTAAGACGTTTTATTACCGATTTGCGTTTGTCTTTTCCTGCAAAGCCTCCCGAATTGAAAGAGGAAGATCTCTATCATCCGAATGAAATTCGAAATCTAATTGTAGCAATTAATCTTGTTGATGATCCTACTAAGGCATTACCTTTGTTGTCCAAATCCGATGTTGCCCAATTAGACCTATTTAATTTGGGTTCTTCAGAAAAAGGAATGATTGGAAGCATGAGCATTATTTATCGCAATATGTGGAATGAAATTATGACTCAGCATTTTGATGGGAATGATGCTCTATTAAAAGCGTTAAAATTTATTTCAAATAAAATATATCGAAACTCAGCACCACCACAATCAGTCAATGTGGTTTGTTATAGTAGTCAATTAAGAAATGAATTGCAGAGTTCTGTAATGAATTTAGTGAATCGTTGTATTACTGTGCAAACTGGCTCTATTTTCCAACGCCAGCAACCTCAAACATTTAAGATGGCAGGGAAAAAATGGCAGCTTATTTTTAATAAACAGAACCAATTAAAAGACATTGTGGAAGATGAAAATCAAGATAGTCAGTCTGATAGCGAAGCTCCTGAAATACAGATTCCGAAAGAAGTCTTTGATTTCGCTAGTGAAGGTTTTCTACAATTTTTCTTTGAAGATAATCCGAATGGTAGTTTTAATGTCTACGTATTGGATAAACAAAATAAAGCAGAGACTTACAGCTACTGTTTAGGAGAGAAAGAAAATAAAGTCCGAACAATTAGTCGGCTTTATACTCAACATACTGTTACTCAACAGCAGGATGGATTGGGTAGTTTTAATTTTCCGCAATTTTATCAATTATTAAAGCAGAATGAGCAAATTCTCATTGTGCCATTTCAAAGCAAACAACATCGAGATTTTTTAGAAAAACAACGTTTAGGATAAGGTTTATTATGTCTACTACAGCACTTGTCAGTCCAGAACTCATTAAAACGGTTGCACTACTTGCAACAAGTGTCACCATTGTTCCTCTCTTTAAAAGACTTGGATTAGGTAGTGTACTTGGTTATCTTGTTGCGGGTTGTTTGATTGGTCCTTCCGGAATTGGTCTTTTCCAAGACCCAGATGTGGTTGTCCATATGGCAGAATTGGGTGTGGTAATGTTTCTGTTCATTATTGGATTAGAAATGCACCCTGAACGCTTATGGAGTATGCGTAAGGCCATTTTTGGACGAGGTTTTTTACAAGTTGCTTTTTGTGGCAGTTTACTTACGCTTGCGGGTATTTTTATTTTAGGTTTACCTAAAGAAGTATCGTTTATTGCAGGAATGGGGTTTACTTTATCTTCTACTGCAATAGTGATGCAAGTACTTGAAGAAAAAGGTGTCAGCACTACCCCTAAAGGTCAACGCATTGTTTCAACCCTTATTTTCGAAGATTTAGCGATCGTACCGTTATTAGCCTCTATTGCCTTTCTTGCACCAACTCAGGTTGATGTTGAACAAGGTGCGAATTGGACGGCGATCGGGGCTGGATTAGTCGGTGTTTTGATTTTAGTGGCTTCTGGCAAATGGTTAATGAATCCGCTTTTTAAAATGATTTCAAAAGCGCATATTCGAGAAATGATGACTGCCGCAGCTTTATTGGTAGTACTTGGATCCGCGTTATTAATGGAGTTGAGCGGATTATCCATGGCTATGGGCGCATTTGTCGCTGGGGTTATGTTATCTGAATCCTCTTTCCGCCACCAGCTTGAGGCTGATATTGAGCCGTTCCGTGGCTTGCTACTCGGATTGTTTTTTATGGGCGTGGGAATGTCGTTAGATCTTGCTCTCGTATTCAATAATCTACTTTGGTTATTGGGCATTGTATTACTTTATGTATTTGGTAAAGGCTTAGCCATCTACATTGTGGCTCGATTAACGATGCTGACGAATCGAGAGGCAATTATGCGTATGGCCATTATGTCTCATGGTGGTGAATTTGCTTTCGTACTCTTTGCGGCTGCAGCAAGTGCCGGTGTTTTTTCTGCAGATAATAAAGCAACATTTACAGCCGCAATTATTGTTTCTATGCTACTTTCTCCATTAGTGGTTATTCTGATTCAACGTGTAATGAATCGTAAAACAAATAAGACCGATGGAGATTCTACCCCGAATCTAGAGGGTATTGAGTTTGCAGAAAATTTAGAAAATAGCGTATTAGTGATTGGTTTTGGTCGTTTTAGTCAGATCATTTGCCAAGCATTATTAGCTCGAGGTGTTAGTGTTTCCGTCATTGATTCTGATCTTAAAAATATTCGTACTGCCGCTCGCTTTGGTTTCAAAGTCTATTATGGTGAAGGTGAACGCATTGATGTACTACGTGCAAGTGGTATTGAACAATGCGACTGCGTGATTGTGGGGATTGCTGAGCCTGATCGCATTCTAAAAATTGTTGAACTGGTGAAACATGAGTATCCGCTCATTCCAGTATTAGCGCGTTCGTACGATAGAGTGAATACGGTGAATCTCATTAAACAGCATGTGGATTATCAGGTGAGAGAAACTTTTGAATCTGCATTATTATTAAGTAAAGTGGCATTGGAGAAATTAGGTGCGACAGAAACAGAAGCCCATGATGTGATTGCTCTGGTGAGAAATCTCGATCAAAAACGTCTACATGAAGAGGTATTGCACGGTTTTTCTGATGAAGTTGAGAAAAAATATTGGTCTGTTGAGCCATTTGTTAAACCAATGCAAGAAGCCCAAGCACTTAATGAAGAAACCGCAGACCTTCTAGAAAGAGAAGATAATTCAACGGAAGAGGATTTGATGACGACGGATTCTGAGACAAAAGAAAAATAAAAGTGCATAATTTTTATTTTATATCATAGGGCGATGTTATATCGCCCTTTTTTCATGCGTTACAAGCGGTTAGAATAGGACAATTTTTTACAAAACACGGATATTACATGGTTGCTGAATTTGGCTATTTTTGTTTAATTGCATTAACTTTCATTGCAGGGCTACAATTTTTATTTTCATTGTGGGGGGAAATTTGTAAACAGCCACAATGGCTTTCAGCAAACCGCATTTTAAGTCTGGTTCAGTCTTTGTTGGCACTTGGTTCATTTGGTGCATTAGCCTATGGCTTTGTCAATGATGACTTTACCATGAGCTATGTTGCTCAACATTCAAATAGTCAACTTCCTACCTTCTTTAAATTTGCGGCGACTTGGGGCGGACATGAAGGTTCGATGCTGTTTTGGTTAACGGCATTGGCTCTTTGGACGGGCGTTTTTTGCATTTTTTCAGGCAAAACAGACCGCTTGTTTACCCATAGAACCTTAGCATTTCTATCCCTTGTTATTCTAGGTTTTTCATTATTTATTCTCTTAGCATCAAGCCCTTTCGAGCGAGCGTTCCCCCCACAACCTGAAGGTCGTGACTTAAATCCTATGTTGCAAGACATTGGATTGATATTTCATCCGCCGTTACTTTATTTAGGCTATGTGGGCTTTGCTGTCACTTTTGCGATGACCATGGCAATGTTACTCGGTGGCGTGTTTGATTATGCCATTGCCCGTTGGATGAGACCTTGGGCAATGATTGCGTGGGGATTTTTAACCGCAGGTATCGTACTAGGCGCTTGGTGGGCTTATTATGAGTTAGGCTGGGGCGGTTGGTGGTTCTGGGATCCCGTAGAAAATGCATCACTGATGCCTTGGTTATTAGGAACGGCATTAATTCATAGTTTAGTTGTGAGCGAACAGCGGGGCATTTTTAGCTATTGGACGATTTTATTAGCCATCTTTGCCTTCGCACTCAGTTTATTGGGGACATTTATTGTTCGTTCAGGTGTGCTGACATCCGTCCATGCCTTTGCTGTCGATGCTGAACGTGGCTTTGCCCTACTAATTCTCTTTTTTGCTTTGAGTTTTGTGGCACTTTCCCTTTTTGCCTTAAAAGTGAACCTATGGCAAGGCAATGTCCGTTTTGGGCTTTTTTCTAAGGAAACCGCACTTCTATTTCTCAATGGACTTTTTACCCTAGCAACCGTCGTTGTGGTACTTGGTACATTTTATCCTATGGTATTTAGTGCAATGGGTTGGGGATCGATTTCCATTGGCGCACCTTACTTTAATTCCGTATTTACGCCCCTTGTGTTATTGCTGTTAAGTATCATGGGCTTCGCTACTCTGTTACGTTGGAAGAATATAAATACTCGCAAAATATGGAAACAGGGAATAATCGGCGCTGTGGCAATCGGATTAAGCCTTTTATTAAGTTATGTGATGCAATCTCGTGTCCATGCACATTCATTTCAGCTGTTGCCAATCGTATTTAATAGCTTTGCGATTTGGATTATTTTAACTCATTTGCCATATCAGCAATTTATGTGGCAAATCAGACCGCTTGCAATGCGCTTAGCACATATTGGTTTTGCGGTCTGTGTGATTGGCGCTATGATGAACAGTTATTATGGCGATGAAATGGGCGTACGGATGAAGCCACAAGATCGCACAGAATTAGCGGGCTTCTATTTTGAATATGCTAGCCATTACCATGACATTGGACAAAATTATACGGCAGAGAGTGTCGCAATTCATCTTTACGATGGCGAACGCTATTTAGATACCGTTTATCCTGAGCGTCGTTATTACGATGTGAGAACCATGACGATGGCAGAAGTCGGACTGGCTCACTACGGTTTAGATGATATTTATGTAGTGATGGGGGATAAGCTAGGGCATAAGGAATACGCTTTCCGTTTACATTATAAACCTTATGTCAGGGCATTATGGCTTGGTGGTATATTGATGGTGATAGCAAGTCTGCTCTCAGTCCTTGGTTATTGGAGAAAAAGAATATGAAAAAAGGATTGCTGTTTTTGCCTTTAGTGTTGTTATTGGCGGTGGTTTTCTTTTTAGCGATACAGTTGAAATCATCGGATAATATTTCACCGAGCGAAGATTGGCGTGGTAAGCCTGTGCCTGAATTTAACGCAAAGTCGTTATTTGATGAGCAACAGCTTACCAAAGCTAATTTACCCAAAGAGCCGTTTATTTTAAACGTTTGGGCAAGTTGGTGTACTTGGTGTATTAAAGAGTTTCCGATCTTGTTGAATATGCAAAAACAAGGGGTAAAAATTGTGGGGCTAACTTATGTAGATCGACCAGAAGATGCAAAATCAGCCTTAACACAGTGGGGAAATCCGTTCTCTATGGTGATTGATAGTGATAAAAATAGCCAACTCATAGACACTCTACGGGTAAATTCTGCGCCTATTAGTTATCTGATTGATCACAATGGCATTATTCGTTATCAACAAAAAGGATATAACCCCAATTTTGAACAAGACTTTATGCCAAAATGGTTAGAATTGAAAAAGGAAATGCCATGAGATTTTTTGCTTTTCTTTATGCAATGTTAATTGCAATCGTGGCACAGGCTGAAATGGTGGATACCTTTCAATTTCATTCCGATGCAGAGCGTCAACGTGGGATTCAGCTTGCTCGCTCATTACGTTGTTTGCAATGTCAAAATCAGAACTTAGTGGAATCTAATGCGACTCAGGCTTATAAATTGCGTTTAGAAGTGTATGAAATGGTGAATGCAGGTAAAAGCGATAAGGAAATTATTCAGATAATGACTGAACGTTTCGGCGATTTTGTTTACTACAAACCGTCATTTAATCCACAAACTTGGGTGCTGTGGGGAACGCCTTTTGTTTTACTCTTGATGTTATGTGGTGCAATTCTTTGGCGAGTGAATAGGAATAAACGAAGATGAATCAACGAGATAAGATTAACCAAGCCTATTATCAGCAAGCCGTTTCATTAGCGAATCATCTCTCCGATGAAGATCGTCATGAATTTTTAGCGGAACTGAATGAGCGTCAGCAATTTGAACAGTCACAACGTCAAGCATATTTGCAAAAAAAGAGCATAAAGCGACCGCTTGTGATGGTGTTATTAACGCTCACCTTGTTATTAAGTGGCTTATATTATTGGCAAACTGGGCGTTATGAACGAGTTAAGCAGGGACAAGCTGAATTACATGCCTTTAAACAGCAACGGGCGGGAGAGAGTAGTGAACAGCGTAATCAACACTACATTACCCATTTACAAAATCAGTTACGCCAAAATGCGAATAATGGCGAGCTGTGGTTTGAACTTGGGCAAGCATATTCGCTGAATAATGATTTTGAGAGTGCTCTAGTCTGTTTCCGTAATGCACAAACGGTACTCGGTGAAAAAGCAACGATTTTAGGGGCAATGGCGACGGCAGAGTATTATTTACATAAACAGCAATTTACGCCACAAGTAACACAGTGGGTTGAACGGGCATTACATCTTGATCCCCGTGAGAGTGCAAGCTTGCTTTTATTAGCATCTGATGCTTTTTTTCAAAATAATCCTAAGCAAGCGATCGCTTATTGGGAGCGTGTGTTAGATAACGATAATAACCCCGCCTTAGACCGCAAAGAGATTATTAAAAGTATCAAAATGGCGGAGCAGATGTTAAAAACGCAATAAAATAAAAATGGTCTGTTGAGTTTATCTTCAGACCATTTTTAATGTTTTAGGCTTTATTACGTTTAGCTTCAATGCCTTGTAATAGTGCGACAATGGTACTATCCGCAAAAATCTCCTGCGTAGTTTTACTCAATTTTCTGCGCCAGTTTGGATATTCGGTGCTGGTTCCTGGGATATTCACAGGTTCTAGCATATTCAGCCAGTCTTCCGGTTGTGAGCCGAATAGTACGCTGTTAGTATCTGCCACATAGCTTTGTAGCTGGTGGTTGAAGGTTTGCGTAACGCCTGCACTATCTGCTTCTAACGGCTGTACCGCTTCAACGGCACGGCGGATCGCTTCTTTGTTTGAGTGGCGAGCATTTCTTAAAATGTTCAGCACTTTCTCATTCGGGTAAACGCCATATTTTTGCCCTAACTCGAAATCATAGCCTTTCCAGTAGCCTTGTACCGTCGGTAAATCGTGGGTGCTTAGGGTGGTCATTGCTTGATACGGATAGTTTGCCAGCGGTTTGCTACCTTGATGATCGTACTCAAAATAGAAAATGTTGTAGGCTAAAATGCCTTTGTTTTCAAGGGTTTCTAACATTCCTTTCGGCACAGTCCCTAAGGCTTCGGCAATGATTAAACATTGGTGGCGTTGGCTTTCAAGAGCTAAGATAGAGAGTAAGTCTTCCAACGGATATTTCACATAAGCGCCATTTTTCGCTGAATCGCCTTTAGATACCCACCATAAACGGGCAAAGCCGAGAATGTGGTCGATACGCAACGCCCCACAATCTTTCATATTGGCACGCAGTAGGTCGATAAACGGCTGATAGCCACGCGCTTGTAACACTTCAGGGTGCATTGGCGATAAGCCCCAGTTTTGCCCTTGCGGTGCCATAATATCCGGTGGTGCACCCACAGATGCCCCTAACACGAACAGATCTTTATCCGCCCACGTTTCCGCCCCGCTATCCGCCACACCAACGGCTAAGTCACGGTAGAAACCAATTGGCATACCGAGCTGTTTTGCCAGTTCGTTACAGGCTTTGAGCTGTTGTTGAGCGACAAATTGCAACCACATATAGAAACGGACTAAATCGCTCTGTTCTTGTTGGAACTGTTGCACGGAAGCGGTGTGATAATCTTGATATTTTGCGTCCCAGCAGTTCCAGCCCCATTGTTCGCTGAATTGAGAAGAGAGCCATTGATGTAAAGCGTCAAAAGTACCTTGCACTTTCAAGGCCTCGCCGTTTTCGGCAATAAATTGCTCGAAAGCGCTTTGATCTTGCTGTTTAAATTGCTCATACGCCAAGCGTAAGCCTTGCAATTTCAGCCACATTACTTGTGAATAATCGACATAATCTTTTTGGCGAGCTTCGTTTAATTGACGTTGAATATCCGCCGAATTAAACCACGCTTGAGCTTCACTGCTTTGTTGGAAAGCCTCAATCGCCCCAACGTTGATATAAGCAATATTTTGCCATAAACGAGAAGACGGACTGTAAGGGCTTGCCCCTTCAGGATTGGCTGGGAATAGCGAGTGAATTGGGTTTAAACCAACAAAATCACCGCCCTTTTCTGCTAATTTCGTTAAAAATTCCGCTAAATCGCCAAAATCGCCGATCCCCCAGTTTTGTGCTGAACGTAGGGTGTAGAGCTGTAAAATCGCGCCCCATAATTTTTTATGCTCCACCAGTTCCTGCGGTTGGTAAGCTCGTTCAGGCGTAACGATAATACGACATTCTGCGGTTGTGCCGTTTAGGCTTAATTGATGATAACCAAGGGGTAAATCACGAGGCAGGTCAATGCTGTTACGTTTGCATTTTCCCGTTAAAATCTCACCGCTTTCAAGGGTCAGCGTCCAGTTTGCGTGAACGGTTTGGGTTTTATCCGCCACAAAAAGCGGAATAAAGAGTTGCTCGCCTTGTTTAACGACTTTAACAAGCGGTAGGATTTTGCGACTTTTTGGCGAACCGAGCAATTTTGCTACTTTGCCATAAACGGACGGTTGGGCATAAACACGGCGACCGTGTTCGTCCACGAAGTAACGATTTAAAAATGGGTGGTTTTGTTTCATTGTTATTGTTTCCCGAATGGTTGGAAATGTCGTGGCTTTAATCCACTTTTATCACTTGTTTCCCCCTTTGAAAAAGGGGGATTAAGGGGGATTTAAAGATCTTAATTTTTTAACCAGTGCTAATAAAATCCCCCCTAGCCCCCTTTTTTCAAAGGGGGGAATTTTTACTTTATCCCTTAACCCCACCAGCCGTTAATCCGCCGACTAACCAGCGTTGTGCGATAATAAAGACTAAGGTAATTGGAATGGCGGATAAAATTGCCGCTGCTGCGAAGTCGCCCCATAAGTAGTTTTGTGGGTGCAGATATTGTTGCATACCCACTGCAAGGGTGTAGTTTTCCACATCACGCAATAAGAGAGAGGCAACGGGTACTTCGATAATTGCAGAGATAAAGGCAAGAATGAACACCACCGCTAAAATTGGTACAGACAATGGTAATAAAATCAAACGGAATGTCTGCCACGGAGTTGCACCGTCAAGTGCGGCGGCTTCTTCGAGGGATTTATCAATGGTTTCAAAATAGCCTTTGATCGTCCAAACGTGCATTGCGATACCACCAAGGTAAGCGAAGATCACACCGCCGTGGGTATTTAAGCCCAAGAACGGCACATAAGTTCCTAAGCGGTCAAATAACGCATATAACGCCACAAGTGAAAGTACGGCTGGGAACATTTGGAAAATCAACATACTCTGTAACAGCATTGATTTGCCTGCAAAGCGTAAACGTGCGAAAGCGTAAGCTGCCGTAGTGGAAAGTGCTAGGGTAATAATTGCTGTTACACCTGCGACTTTAACTGAGTTCCATAACCAAAGTAGTACAGGGAATGGTGGTGGGGTAACAGTGCCGTCTGCATTGGTGACGCTAAAACCGAGTGCCAGTTTCCAGTGTTCTAATGAAATTTGGCTTGGGATAATTTCCCCCAGTGCCAAGTTGCCCGGGCGAAGTGAGATCCCTAAAATCATCAGTAAAGGGAACATAATCAACGCACAGAACACAATAAGAAAGAAATGCGTTGCAAATAAACGTGCTTTCATTGATTTAGGTTGAACGATAGCCATTTTATCCCCCTTAATCCTGTTGTAATTTGGTCAAACGAATTTGGAACAACGCTAATCCGCTGACGAGTAAGAAGATGATTACTGCGATTGCCGCCGCTAAACCGAAGTCTTGCGTACCGCTACCTTCAAAGGCGATACGGTAGGTGTAGCTTACTAACAAGTCGGTATGTCCTGCCGGTGTACTTGTTCCGATCATTGACGGACGACCTTGAGTTAATAATTGGATTAACACGAAGTTATTGAAGTTGAAGGCGAAACTCGCAATCATCAACGGCATTAACGGTTTAATTAGCAACGGCATTGTGATTTTGGTAAAGTTTTGCCAGACCGATGCACCATCAATTGCCGATGCTTCGTATAAATCGTGCGGAATCGCTTTGAGTAACCCCATACAAACGATCATTATATAGGGATAACCTAGCCAAGTATTGACGATCAAAATCATCACTTTGGCTAAGAACGGATCGTTAAACCATTCTGGGCGAATGCCGAATAAGTTATTTAAAATTAAGTTAATCTCACCGAAACTTTGGTTAAACAAGCCTTTAAATACAAGGATAGAGATAAAGCCCGGCACCGCATAAGGTAGAATTAACAGTAAACGATAAACGGCTTTACCTTTTAACGCTTCCCATTGCACCAGCGATGCGAAAATCATACCGAGTAATGTGGTAAACACCACGGTTAAGAAGGCAAAAGTGACAGTCCAGATAAAGATTTGAATAAAGGGTTTTTGTACGCCTTCGTCCGTTAAGATTTTCACGAAGTTTTGCCAACCGATTGTCACCGTATAACCTGGTTCAATACGTTTACCGGTGAAATTCCCTTGTTCATCAATTTGCTCAAAGAAACCGACATCATCATTGGGTTTATAACGTTCTTTGGTTTCATTGTTAGTTAAAATTTGGCTGTCCGCATCAAAGCTAAAACGACTGCTTTGTTGAGAAAATTGACGAAGTGAACTCATGGTGAGCATTTCTTCGTTTGGTAAAATCGCATTCACACTTTGAAGTTGTTGACGATTTTGGGTAATGGTTTTAAGCGGTGCAACTTTGCTTTCTGGTAATGTTGCCACTTCTTCTAATTTTACATCACCCTTGAGATCCGCCAAGGTAGCCGGGGTCGAAATATAATTTTTTTGCGATGCTTTATTTTCAAGCGCTAATTGATATTGGTTATCCGAAGTTTCAAGTAATTTAAAATCATAGCGTTCACCTGAAAAATAACGTTGGCTTTGTAATTGGCTGACTACACGTTCAAAGGCGAGTTGGTTTGAGCCACTGTAATTGGTAAAGGCGATAACGACAGTACAGACAAGTGGAAAGACCACGAAAATACCGATGGCGGATACACCTGGGAACAGGTAACGCCAGCGATAAGCCCGTTCTGAACTAAACACAAAAATACCTGAAGCCACAACGACTAAGGTTAATAATGCAAATAAAATTTCACCTTGCAGATAAATTGTAAAAACCAAGTAAAAAGCAAGTAGGTAAAGTAATCCGACAAAAGCCCTTTTGCCCCAAAGTTGAGCGGGTGAAATGGAGGAATGAGTTGAGGTTAACATTTTATTTTCCTTGTTTTAGTACTGCGAAGAGGAAATTGCAAAAAATGAGAAGAATGTGACCGCTTGTTAATTTCCCCTCTCCCGTTTACGGGAGAGGGTGGAGAAAATCCGTAGGATTTTCGGAGGGAGAGGGTGTTGTAATTGCCCTCTCTCTGCTCAAAATAGCCTTACGCTATTTTGAGCTGTCTCTCTCCCGCAAGCGGGAGAGAGTTACATAGCATTACTCTTTTTCAATCTTCGCTTGTGCTTCATCTAATGCTGCTTTGACAGACTGGCGACCATTTACCGCACTGTCAATTGCTGCTTTTTCTGAATACCAGAAGCGGCTCATTTGTGGAATGTTTGGCATAATTTCACCATTTTCCGCATTCGCCATTGTTGCAGCAATACGTGGATCTGCCGCTAATTTCGCTTGGTAGCTTTTAAGTGCTACTGCACCTAACGGAGTATCTTTGTTCACTGTTTCTAAACCAGCATCGGTTAATAAGTGATTTTCTAAGAACTCTTTCGCTAAGTCTTGGTTCGGGCTTGAAGCATTTACCGCTGCACTTAATACGCCAACGAATGGTTTACCTGCTTTGCCGTTTAAGGTTGGTAATACTGCAACACCGTAATTTACACCACTTTTCTCAATATTTGACCACGCCCAAGGACCGTTAATCGTCATCGCCGTTTCGCCTTTATTGAAAGAGGCTTCTGCAACAGAATAATCGGTATCAGCATTGATCACTTTATTTTTTACAAGATCAACGACAAATTGTAAGCCTTTTTGTGCTGCTTCATTGTTTACACCGATGTCTTTTGCATCGTAGCCGTTTGCGGTCACTTTAAACGCATAAGCGCCTTGAGAAGAGATGATTGGCCAAGTGAAATACGGTTCTGCTAAGTTCCACATAATCGCATTTTTGCCTTTGGCTTTGAGATCTTTGTCTAATTTCTCAATTTCTTCCCATGTTTTCGGTGCTTCTGGCACTAAATCTTTGTTATAGATTAAAGAAAGTGATTCAACTGCGATTGGGTAAGCAATTTGTTTACCGTTATATTTGGTCGCTTCCCAACCAATATCAGATAATTTTGCTTTGAAATCTGCACTTGGGTGAACTTCAGCTAATAAGCCTGATTGTGCATAACCGCCCATACGGTCGTGTGCGAAAATAATAATATCTGGGCCGTCACCTGTTGAAGCGACTTGTGGGAATAACTCTTCTAATTTGCTTGGGTGCTCAACAACCACTTTTACACCAGTTTCTGCTTCAAATTTTTTACCCACTTCTGCCAAGCCGTTATAACCTTTATCGGCATTGATCCAGATGTTGAGTTGTCCTTCGACTAATTTTGCATTAACGCCTTGCGCGATACATAATCCTGCTAATACGGTTAAGGCTGCTGTAGTAAGTTTTTTCATGATGGTTTCCTCATTTGGTTAAATGAAATTTTGGCAGTCGAATAGTGGATGATTTCGTCTCATACTTCATCATACCCCCTTATCCTCCCCCTTCATCCTTTTAGTGATCTGTATCACATTTTTGACCATTTTTAAAAGAAGTGTGAAAGGGATCACAAAAAAAGAGTATAAATTTGTGATCTACATCACAAAAAATCTATTTTTTTGACTGAACTTTTTTTTAACGCTCGTGAAAAAATTTTTCTCAAAGTATGATTTCAATGCTGAAGCTAATGAGTAAGCTTGGCACCCATAAAACAAGTAGTAACCCAGAGGACGAGACAATGGCAAATGTAAAAATCATTGGTGTAAACAAATCATACGGCGATGTACATATCTCACGCGATATTAACCTAGATATAAAAGAGGGGGAATTCGTGGTGTTTGTAGGCCCATCTGGCTGTGGTAAATCCACCCTATTGCGTATGATTGCTGGCTTAGAAGATATTACTTCTGGTGATCTTTTCATTGGCGAAACTCGTATGAATGATGTACCGCCGGCAAAACGTAATATCGGGATGGTTTTCCAATCTTACGCCCTCTACCCTCATTTAAATGTGGCAGAAAATATGTCTTTCGGTTTAAAACTGGCTGGTAAAGCAAAAGAAGAAATTGAGCAACGTGTGAATCATGTGGCGGAAATTTTACAGCTTGCTCACCTGTTGCAACGTAAACCAAAAGAACTCTCTGGTGGCCAGCGTCAGCGTGTTGCTATTGGTCGTACACTTGTTTCTCAACCTGAAGTGTTCTTATTAGACGAACCGCTCTCTAACCTTGATGCCGCATTACGTGTGCAAATGCGTGTAGAAATTTCTAAGCTACATAAAAAATTGGGCAGAACCATGATTTATGTGACCCACGACCAAGTAGAAGCAATGACCTTGGCAGACAAAATCGTGGTACTACAAGCCCTTGGAAACAACACGCAAATTACCACCAACGTTGCCCAAGTCGGTAAGCCATTAGAACTTTACCACTATCCTGCAAACCGCTTTGTTGCTGGTTTTATCGGTTCACCAAAAATGAACTTCTTACCGGTGAAAGTGATTGATGTAAGAGAAGGTGGGGTAAAAGTTGAATTACCAGACTCAACTCATCTCAACTTCTGGATCCCTGTGGATAGCACAGGGGTAAATGTTGGCGATAACCTCTCGTTAGGTATCCGTCCAGAACATTTACTGCCTTGTGAACAGAGTGAAGTGTGTATTACCGGTACGGTTAAAGTGGTGGAACAGCTTGGAAATGAAACCCAAGTTCACGTAGAAATGCCACCGATTAAGCAAAGTCTCGTCTATCGCCAAAACGACATTGTATTAGTTGAAGAAGGCGATGAAATGTCTGTCGGAATCAACCCGAACCGCTGTCACTTATTCAAAGAAGACGGCACCGCGTGCAGACGTTTATTTAAAGAACTGGGTGTTTAACGATTTTTTCATAATGTCAAACCTTAATAAAAGAGATCAAGGAGTTTCCTATGAATATCAATAAAAGCTTACTCGCTACATTAGTATCAGGTGCTTTACTTTCTACTTCAGCATTCGCGGTAGATTTCCACGGTTATGCGCGTTCTGGTATCGGCTGGACATCAGGCGGTGGTGAACAATCTGCCTTTACCGTAAATGGCGGAGGTTCAAAATACCGTTTAGGTAACGAATCTGATACCTATGCAGAATTTAAACTTGGTCAAGAGCTTTATAAAGCTGGTGAAAAATCCATTTATTTTGATACCAACGTGGCTTACGGTGGTACCTTACATAACAATGACTGGACAGAAACCAGCCCAGCATTACGTGAATTAAACGTTCAATTCAAAAACTTCGCAGACAGCTTGCCGGGCGCAACATTATGGGCAGGTAAACGCTTCTATCAACGCCACGATGTGCATATGAACGACTTCTACTACTGGGATATTTCAGGCCCGGGCGCAGGGGTTGAGAATATTGATGTGGGTATTGGTAAACTCTCTTTAGCAGTCACTCGTGATACAGAAGCTGGCGGTGCATTCTCTTACTACTATGACTACGCAACAAAAAGCTATAAGAGCGATCGTTCAACCAAAAAAGATGTCTATAATGATATCTTCGATGTACGTTTAGCAGGTATTGAACTTTGGAAAGACGGCTCTTTAGAACTTGGTTTTGACTACGCAAACGCACACAAAAAAGATGATTCAGCTTATGTAAACAGCGATGCAACCAAAAACGGTTATATGGCAACCGCTGAATATACCCAAGGCAACTTCTTCGGTGGCTTCAATAAATTTACCGTTCAATATGCGAAAGATTCGATGACATCTTGGAACAACGGTCACGCTCAAGGTTCAAAAGCAGATAACCGAGGTCATATGCTTCGCTTAATCAACCAAGGTGTGGTGCAAGCAAGCGATAAAGTTGAAGTAATGTATGCGTTAATCTACGAAAAAACAGACTTAGATAACAAACAAGGCAAAACTTGGTACTCTGCAGGTATTCGCCCAATGTATAAATGGAACGATACAATGAGTACTATTGCTGAGGTTGGCTACGATGTGATCAAAGACCAAGCAACAGGCAAGAAAAACAGCTTAACCAAATACACCCTTGCCCAACAATGGCAAGCTGGCTCAAGCATTTGGGCTCGTCCTGCAATCCGTGTATTCGGTACTTACGCACACTGGAACGACAAATTCGACACTTCAAACCGTACAGACGCGGGCTATAAAGCAAAAGACGGCGAATTCGTTGGCGGTGTTCAATTTGAAGCTTGGTGGTAAGCCACTCTTAAGTCCTAGGGCTTATGCCCTAGGTTATGCCTTTCGTAGGGGCGGGGTTTATCCCCGCCCGTTAAAGGTAATACGGGTGGGGATAAACCCCCACCCCTACAACACTTCTTAAGCCACTGGCGTATAGCCCACGGTAATTTCTCGGAGGATTTATGAAAACCAAAATTGCCCTTTTCCTTTCAAGCCTATTTCTTGCATCTCAATTATCAGCTACATCATTACAGCCAACCAAAGCAGAATTAGCCAAAATTCAATGGCAAGATGTTACGCTTTCACAAAATAACGAAACGAATGTGGCAACACTCGCGAACAAATTAGCGGGCGCAAGTGGTTCGGTTGTGGCATACAAAATCCCCGCGAATCAAGGCACGATTAAACTTAACATCACAAGCCCAGTACAAAAAGATAATACGGTATTCGTCCCGAATGCCTTGATTTTAGATGCGCAATTTAACCCTGCGATGACCTATCCGTCTTCCCAATTTAAATTCAGCGAAGAACGCGGTTTAAGTCCGGCACAATATCAAGCGGAACTCAGCCTCACACCAACAGCAAATCAAGATTTCATCTACTTGCTTGTTTATACCACCGAACAAGATTTACAGGGTAAAACCACGATGACGCACCCTGCCAAACTCTTGGCAAAAGCGAAAGGTAACCAACCGCCGGCGATTGCGGATATTACCGTCACACACAGCAACCAAGGTAAAGTCAATGTAGAAGTGGACGGCATTCAATCCAGTCAGTTTATCGGTTTAAACGGCCCGTTATTTGAAGCCAAAACACCTGCTCCAACCCAAGTTGGCACCACCGCGGTTGCAACAAAATCAGCAACTAAACCGACACAGCCAGTTGAATCCAGTACCGAAGATTATTTCAATCAAGCCGTATTAAAAGCATTGAAAAATAACGATGTGAATAAAGCGATGAACTTGGTCAATGAAGCGGAACAGCTTGGCTTAAAACAACCGCGTCAGATTTTTATTAAACACGTTTCGGCGAAGTGATTTCTCTCATCTTTAGTCAATCAGGGGTGCTGAATCTATCGTAGGGGCGGGGGTTATCCCCGCCCGACACAATATCAGATTTAACGGGAGGGGATAAAACCCACCCCTACAAATGATAATAATAGGGAATAATTCCCTATTTCACCACACAAGGAAACCCAAATGAAAAAATCACTACTTTGGCTTTCACTTTTTGCGTCCGCCAGCCTCTCGGCAAACCAATGGCAGAGTGAACATTTCCCGACATTTGAATCCAACGAAAAACTGCTCTACCAAGCACACGCCCAGCTCAAAAAAGGCAACTACCCGTTCCAATTTTTGCTTAATCAACAATGCTACCAACCGCAAACCACACTGAAATTAAATCAAGTCGTCAGCCTTGTGCCTTGCAAAGATCCTGCCGAATCTACCCGGCTGTTCCGTGACGGAAAATACAGCGTAGAAATTGATATGCGAAGTGGCACGCCAACGGCAAAATTGACGGTAGAGGCAACCAAAAGCGCTAATGAATTAGTCCAAGTTTGTCCGAAATGGGACGGCAAGCCGTTAGAGATTGAAGTTTCTAGCCTGTTCAAAGACGGCGAAACCGTGCGAGATTTCTATTCGGGCAACACGGCGAAAGTGCAAAACGGCAAAGTCATTATGACACCGTCCGCAGACAGTAACGGTTTATTGCTCTTAGAACCTACACAAGCGGTCAGTTCCGAGCCGATTTTTACGTGGAAAAACGCCACCGTTTATTTCGTGTTAACCGACCGTTTTTATAACGGCGATCCAAGCAACGACAACAGCTACGGGCGTAAAAAAGACGGTAAAGACGAAATCGGTACTTTCCACGGGGGCGATCTGAAAGGGCTGAGCCAAAAACTGGATTATTTACAACAACTCGGCGTAAATGCGATTTGGATCAGTTCGCCACTCGAGCAAATTCACGGCTGGGTGGGTGGCGGTGAAAAAGGCGATTTCCCGCACTACGCTTATCACGGCTACTACCATCAAGATTGGACGAAGGTCGATGCCAATATGGGCAGTGAAAACGATCTGAAAACCTTTATCGACCAAGCCCATAAACGAGGAATTCGCGTCATTTTTGATATTGTGATGAACCACACCGGCTACGCCACCCTTGCCGATATGCAACAATACGGCTTTGGTGCATTACATCTCAAAGGCGAAGACATTGAGAAAACGCTTGGCAAAAATTGGACGGATTGGACACCAAAAACAGGACAAAACTGGCACTCGTTCAACAATTTGATTAACTTTAGCGATAAAGCAGCGTGGCAGAAATGGTGGGGCAAAGCATGGATCCGCTCCGATATTGGCGACTACGACAGCCCGAAATTTGATGATCTGCGAATGTCGCTCTCTGCCCTACCGGATCTGAAAACTGAAAGCGAACAAGCGGTCGGTTTACCCGAATTTTTTGCAAATAAAACTGACACGACAGCAAAATTACGTGAAAATGCCAAAGTTCGGGATTATCTCATCGGCTGGTTGTCTAATTGGGTAGAAAAATACGGCGTGGACGGTTTCCGTGTCGATACCGCTAAACACGTAGAAAAAAGCACTTGGTTGGAATTGAAACAATCGGCAGAAAAGGCCTTGGAAAAATGGCAAAAAGCTCACCCAAATCAATCCTTTGGCGATAAATTCTGGATGACGGGCGAGGCGTGGGGACACGGCGTTCATACCAGCGATTATTACAACAACGGCTTTGATGCGATGATCAACTTCAGTTTCCAAGATCAAGCAAAAGAGGCACTCAGTTGCTTTGCCAAAATTGCTCCGACTTATCAACAGATGAGTGAAAAACTGAGCAATCTCAACGTGTTAAGCTATCTCTCTTCACACGATACCCGTTTGTTCTTCCACGATGACAGCCAAAATAATGTCGATAAACAGAAAACCGCAGGCAGTTTATTACTGCTCTCACCGGGTGCGGTACAAATTTATTACGGTGATGAAAGTGGTCGAAAATTCGGTGCGACGGGTTCCGATCCGATTCAAGGTACGAGATCGGATATGAACTGGCAAGATTTAGCAAAAAGCACCGACCATCAAGCCTTGATAAAACATTGGCAAACCCTTGCAAAATTCCGCCAACATCACACCGCTATTGGTAATGGCGAACAAAAAATTCTAGAAACCCACAAATACTTTGCGTTTTCTCGTCAAGATGGAAAAGACAAAGTGATGATTGTTTGGGCGGGGGAGTAGAGATAAAAAATGCCATACTGTTGTATGGCATTTTTGTTAGAGAGAAATATCGAATTTTTCTTTTACTAGCGGTGCGAAATCTGAATATCCGCCAACGTGAACATCATCTAAAAAGATTTGTGGCACAGTTGCAACAGGCTTGCCCACACGCGGTTCTAAATCTTGTTTTTCGATACCTTCTGCGATCATATCAACAAATTTAAAATCGAAATCAGGCAATTCTGCTTTCATTTTTTCTGCAAGCTGTTTTGCTCGAACACAATAAGGGCAACTTAGTCGGCCGTAAATTTCTACAAACATATTCAATCTCCTATAATTTAGGGGCATTTCAGCCCCTAATTTTCATTATTTCGTACTGGTACTTGTCGTGGTACGACTTGCACGTTTACGTTCTACTTCTGTCAGTAATTTTTTACGAACACGAACAGAAGCTGGGGTCACTTCGACTAACTCATCGTCATCGATAAATTCTAATGCTTGTTCCAACGTCATTCTTACCGGTGTGGTTAAGGTTAATGCATCATCTTTACCCGATGCACGCATATTGGTGAGTTTTTTACCTTCTAATGCGTTTACCGTTAAATCATTTGAACGGCTGTGAATACCAATGACTTGCCCTTCATAAATTTCTGCACCGTGATCGATCATTAATTTACCACGATCTTGTAATGCATAAAGCGAGTAAGCAAGGGCTTTACCTGTTCCGTTTGAAATTAATACACCGTTAATACGCTGACCGATTTCACCTGCTTTTACATCGTCATAGTGGCTAAAGCTTGAGTAAAGTAAGCCTGTGCCTGATGTCATTGTCATAAATTCGTTACGGAAACCAATTAAACCACGGCTTGGGATAATGTATTCTAAACGAGTACGACCTTTACCATCTGGAACCATATCACGCACTTCACCTTTACGGATACCTAAAGCTTCCATCACAGAGCCTTGGTGCTGTTCTTCGATATCAATAGTCACTTGCTCAAACGGCTCTTGTTTACGACCGTCAATCTCTTTGAAAATCACTTTCGGACGAGATACTGCTAATTCATAACCTTCACGGCGCATATTTTCAATTAATACCGATAAGTGTAATTCACCACGACCCGATACGCTAAACACATCTGAATCATCGGTTTCTTCAACACGCAATGCCACGTTGTGAACAAGCTCTTTCTTCAAGCGTTCTAAAATTTGACGAGAGGTCACAAATTTACCCTCTTGTCCGGCAAACGGAGAGGTATTTACACAGAAGAACATCGTTACTGTTGGCTCATCAACCGATAAAGCAGGTAACGCTTCTACGTTGTTAATATCACAAAGGGTATCTGAAATATTTAATTCGCCCAAACCGGTAATTGCAATGATGTCGCCTGCATAAGCTTCTGTGGCTTCATAGCGTTGTAAACCTAAGTGACCTAACACTTGACCGATACGACCATTACGAGTTTTGCCTTCAGAATCAACCACTGTGACAGGTTGGTTTGGTTTAACCGTACCACGTTTGATACGACCGATACCGATAACGCCTAAATATTTGCTGTAGTCCAACTGCGAAATTTGCATTTGGAATGGCGCATCAAGTTCAACATCTGGCGGAGAAACGTGTTCTACAATCGCCTCGAATAATGGATCCATATTTGGCGCTAAATCTTCGTGATCTAAGCCGGCAACACCATTTAATGCAGATGCATAAATAATTGGGAAGTCTAACTGTTCATCCGTTGCACCAAGGTTCACGAATAAGTCGAATACTTGATCGACAACCCAATCAGGACGCGCGCCTGGGCGGTCAACTTTGTTGATAACCACGATTGGTTTTAAACCGTGAGAGAACGCTTTTTGGGTTACGAAACGGGTTTGTGGCATTGGACCATCAAAGGCATCAACCACAAGTAATACCGAGTCCACCATGGAAAGTACACGCTCAACTTCACCACCGAAGTCCGCGTGTCCTGGGGTATCTACGATATTGATACGATAGCCGTTCCAGTTAATTGCGGTGTTTTTCGCAAGAATGGTAATACCACGCTCTTTTTCAAGATCGTTAGAGTCCATGACACGCTCATCAACATCACCACGAGAAGTGTCTAATGTGCCTGACAGTTTTAATAATTTATCAACGAGAGTGGTTTTGCCGTGGTCAACGTGGGCAATGATTGCGATATTACGCAATTTTTGAGTATCTAATTGTTGCATTGAAATTTCTTTATTTTTGAAAGTATAAAAATGGTGGGATACCCCACCAGACGAATCCTGAATTGTGATAGAGATCACAAAAAGACGGGCGATTATACAGAATTTTCGCCAAACTGACTAGAAAGCAAGCGGTCAGATTGGCGTAAAAATTTGCAAATTTTAGCGTAATGACTCTAATAAGGTCTGATACTCCTTAGAATTATTCAGCAAAATTTGAGCGGCTTGCTTTAACTTATTAACCTCTTTTGTAGGTAAATAGAAAGAAGTATTAATATTTAGTACCTCATTTTTCAGCTCAGATTCGGGCAGATCTTTTAACCCAATACTGACAAAATGCAATGCCACTCGTTTATTTTGAGGCTGTTTTAACATCATTTTATTCCATTCGTCAGTTAATTCACGAAAACGGCGTAATGTTGTTTGCGTATTACGATCAATAGGCACATTCACGATGGTATTCACCACATCCCTTGTTTGAGGGATATTTGCCGATTGATCTATTTCACTGGTTACCTCATTTTGAGCATTCACACTAATAATTGCAATTCGTTTTAATTTCGTCGCTAATGCTGTTTTATACAACCCTTCTTTACCCATGAGATCATAGCTGTCGGTAAATGCGGATAGCCCAAGATTATCCGTTAAACCACCATCAACCAAATGGAGAAAAGGGCGTTTTTGACTATCTTGATAAGAGGCGAGGACTTCTCTCACTTCTTCAACATTTTTTGATTTTTGCATATCCACCGTAATTGCCGTTACCATTTTGGTAATTTCAGGCGGGTGGTAATTACAACGACCTCCGTTATTATTGAAGGTAAGAGGACTAAAAATCAGAGGTACGGAACTTGAAGATGCCACCGCTCTTGCAATTTCAACATCACTTAAATTTAAGCATAAACCATCAAAAAACTCTTGCGTGAATATCACTTTTTGTCCCAAGCTCAT
The DNA here is from genome assembly GCF_901764975.1 of Actinobacillus indolicus. GTDB lineage: Bacteria > Pseudomonadota > Gammaproteobacteria > Enterobacterales > Pasteurellaceae > Glaesserella > Glaesserella indolica_B. The sequence continues at coordinate 23,620 of NZ_CABFKH010000013.1, forward strand.
ATCCGTTGCACTGACGATAACAAAAGGACCCTTACGGTGATTCGCTAAATAGCCAAAGGTTTTTCCTTTATATAAGGCAAGATTTAATTGCTCCTGTAATAAATCGCCTCGTCCATATTGTTCGGAAGTTAACTTAGGCAAATTGGCAAGTGAAAAAAATTGGCTAGTCAGTTGGCTTTCAAAATCGTTTTTTAAGAATTTATCTTCAAATTTTGGCACCACATCTTTTCCTTCCAATGAAAAATATGTGGCTAATACAGATCCTCCAGATACACCAAAAACTAAGTCAACACTATCTAATAAACTCTCTTTTGACGGATCTGTTCCTATTTTCGTCCGTTTAAATTGTTCTAATACACCATAACCAAGCGCAGCCGCTCGGCTTCCACCACCAGATAACATCAAAATAATTAAATCACCATCTTGATGTTTTTCTATGATATTTTTTGCTCGATATCCTTGATTTAGCGTAATTTGACTAATAGTTTCAACGGGTTGAAACAACATAGAATTACACGCCGAGAGTAGCAAAACAGAAATCGTGGTTAAAATCTTCTTCAACATAAACATTTACCCAAGCAGCCAAGTGGTGAGATCCTATTTTTTTGCAAAATTTTAGCGCAATCCGACCGCTTGTAAATCCATTATTGCCAACCTCCGCCCAACGCTTTATACACCGCTAATAAATTTTGTGCTTGCGCCAAGCGAGATTGCACCAGCTGTTTTTGGTAATTCAACGCAGAAATTTGTGCGCGTAGTGCTACATCTAGCGTTTTATCGCCGTGTTTAAAGAGCAATTGGCTGTCTTTCGCCTGTTTCTGTGCTTGTTGTACGGTTTTCGTTAGTAATGCGGTTTGGCGTGCCAAACTTTGTTGCGTTTGGTAACTGTTATCTACTTCTGCGAGAGCTGTGAGTAAGGTTTTATCATATTGAATTACCGCACCTTTTAAACGGGCATCGGCAGCATCAATGTTGGCTTCAATCCGCCCATTTGTAAAAATCGGCAACTGGACGCCGGCGCTGACAAAACTACCAATACCGGATAAATGCGACAGATCATTATTCAGCCCAATTCTCCCGCCTTGTCCGAGAAATTGAATATCAAAGCGTGGTAAAAGATCCGCTTTCGCACTGGCAAGTTTCGCACTATAAGCTTGAATTTGTTGAGCGTTGGCACGTAAATCAGGACGGCGATTGATAACATCGCTTGGTTGCTGCCCTGCTGGCGGATTTGGGATTTTCGCCAGCGGATTACCCTGTTTTACAAGATGAAAACCTTGCGGAGTTTGCCCTAACAAAATGGCAATATTGCGTTCAAAACTGACCGCTTGTGCGGTTAATGTCGTTTGTTTGGCTTGAAGTGCGGTGATTTGTGCCGCAATTTCATTCACTTCATAAGCCGTTGCTTGCCCTGCATTGAAACGCCCTTGAATATAACGTTGCAACTCAGCTAACACCCTTAAATTTTGTGAAATCAATGACATTTGTTGTTCGGTGGCAAAAATTTTAAAGTAGTTATCGGCAATTTGGCTGGCAACCAACAATTGCGTGCCGTAAAGCTGTTCTTGTTGCCCGAGTGCCGCATAGTAAGCCGCATCGACATCACTGCGTTTTTGCCCGAAAATATCCGGCTCCCACGAGGCGGAAAAGCCGCCGTATCCGCCGCCACTTCGGCTGGAAGACGGGTTAATAATACCGCTATTGATATTACTGATCCCGCCACTCACCGAGCCATTTAAGCCAACATTCACTCCCATATCTGCTTCCGCATATTGGCTGTTTGCCTGTGCTTCTTTTAAGCGTGTTTGAGCTAAGGCAATATCCAAATTATTTTGTAGCCCTTGTTCAATTAAACGGCTTAATTGCGGATCTTGCCAATTCTGCCACCATTGCTGTACGTTTTGAGAACCTGTTGCCTGTGCCGTCTGTTCAAACTGTGTTGGCAAGGTTACAGTAGATTGGGTTTCGATTTGTGTCGCATTACAAGCGGTCAGAAATGCGATAAAAATTGCAATTGTTGTTAATTTAACGGTTTTCATTGTTTGTCCTTTTTTATCCTTGTCTTGATAACATCGTTCTGAATTGAGAAAGTGCGATCGCTAAAAAAGCGAAACCTAACACGATCATTTTTAGCAATTTATCCCAAACGAGTTCAAAACTTGCTCCCCTAAAGAGAACATCTTGCGTATATGCGCCAAATACGGTTGTCGGGGAAAATTGCGTGAGCTGTTGGGCAAGTCCCGGCATATTTTCAATCGGTGAATTCGCACCGGACAGCAGATACATCACGACATACGTCGGGATACAGAGCAAACCGAACTGTGGCATTGTTGGTGCGATAATTGCCAATAAAATGCCCAATGACGAAATCGAAAATAAAAACGCTATGGCACCTAACGCAAATAAAGGAAATGAACTCCAAGCAATCGGTACGCCTAATACACCTCTGACCATAAAGGTGAGTGAAAGCATTGCAACGGTCAATAGTACCAAACCGTTAGCGACAATTTTAGCCACCGCAATTTCACTTGAAGTGACGGGCATCACCAAGAGATGTTCAATGGTTCCCCGCTCACGTTCGCGAATAACCGCTGCTCCAACTAATAGCAACACCAGTAAATTTAAGTTCCCGACAATTTGCATTGTGCCCATTAGCCATTTGCTCGAATGGTTTGGATTGTACAGTACGTTGATTGTCGCAAGGTTATCTAACGAAGCTGAATTTAATCCCAAATATTGCGCCACTTCTTGATTAAAAATTTGAGAAATATAGTTACTCCCTACACCGGCTTGGGTCATTGCCGTAGCGTCTATCAACAGCTGAATTTTCGGCGATAAGCCCTTCAACATATCCCGCTCGAAATTCGGCGGAATTTCCAACACAAATGTATAAGTGCCGGTATCCATTGCCCGATCCACTTCATTTGCCGAGATTTCCTGTACTTTTTTGAAATTTGGCTTAATCAAGCTGTCTCTTAACCGATAAGACAAGGTTGAACGATCGTTATCCACCACCGCAACTGCCGCATTTTTCAGCTCCGTAGTCGGCATATTGGCAATAGTATAAAGCGCCATACTGAACATATATAAAATCAAAGCAATCAACGTGAGATCCGAAAACAAGCTCGAAAACTCTTTTTTCGATAAGTACATCACATTCTTTAACCAGCGCATCTTATTTCTCCTGTTTTTTTAATGATAAGGATGCCAAGATTAAATAGACCGAATAAATGATCATTAAAGCACCGTAGCTGGCAACGAAATCATAAAAGCCCAGCCCTTTGGTGAATCCGCCTGAACTAATCAACTGAAACCAGGCACCTGGGAAAATATGAGCGATAACGTAGGTCGGCGTTGGTAATGTTGCTGTCGGGTACATCATGCCTGAGAAATTCATCGTTGGCACCATAATTAAAATAGCGGTGGCAAAAAGTGCCGCAACCTGCGATTTCACAAAGCTTGATACCACTAAACCAAAGCCTGTTGAAGCGGTAACAACCAATAACGCTCCTAAAAACATTGCCCAAACCGAGCCTTTTATCGGCACACCAAAGATGACGACGGCGATAAAAATCAGCACCAAATAACTTAAAAACGCTAAAACGATATAAGGTAACTGCTTGCCTAATAAGAATTGCAATTTACTCGCAGGCGATCCGTATAAATTCATAATCGAACCGATCTCTTTCTCCCGGACGATACCCAATGCAGTCATCATCGAAGGCACCATCATCATCGCCAACATAATCACACCCGGAGTAATGGCAAAAATACTTTTAAAATCTTGGTTATACATAAAACGGGGTTCAATCAGCAATGATGTCGTTGAATTTGCCATCGTAGGAAAATTCTCCCATACATATTGAGCAAGTACACCGTTTGCGGACGATTTCAAATTTTCCGCCGTGGACGGAAATGCCCCATCAATAAAAATCCCGATTGGCGTGATTTGCCCTTTTAAGATTGAACGCCCGAATTCCGCCGGAATTTCCAGCACCAACTTGACTTCGGCGCTTTTTAACACCCGATCAATCTCCACCGTGGAATGGATTTCAGGCTGTTCAATAAAATAAGGCGAGCCACGAAAATACTCGACTAATCGGCGGCTTTCCGAGCTGTTGTCGTGATCCAATACCGTAAATTTCAGCGGGTTAATATCAAACGAAATACTCGATGCCATCGCTAACAACATAATGGCGGGGCCGCCAATCGCAAACAGCAGGCGGATATTATCCCGTAATAGCTCTTTGCTCTCACGCAGGGCAAAAGTCCAAACCATCGCAAACCAAGCAAAGAATCCGAGCGCTGGTGAATGGCTGACAAGCGGTTCGTTTTGCTCATTTTTTTGCATATTTTTTTGTAACTGAGGTTGGGTAATCTCGTCCGCTTGCTCTTCCAAATAACGAATAAAGGCTTCTTCCAGCGTAGCGGCGTTTTTGCCGATCCGCAGCTCTTCCGGCGTGCCTACGCCCAACACTTTGCCACGGTGCATAAAAGAAATACGATCGCAACGAGCCGCTTCATTCATAAAATGGGTGGTGACGAAAATCGTGATCTTATCTTCCCGAGACAGTTTAATCAGATATTCCCAAAACATATCTCGTGCGGCAGGATCAACCCCCGACGTCGGTTCGTCCAAAATTAACACTTCCGGCTGATGTAAACAGGCGGCAGCCAGTTGTAACCGTTGGCGAATGCCTAATGGCAATAAAGCCGGCGTTTGTTCGGCAAATTCAACCAGATGAAATTGTGCCAGTGAGCGTTGAACGTACTGCTCCCACTGCGAAGGTTCGATTTGATACAATTTGGCGTGCAAGCGCAAATTTTCCCGTACAGTAAGCTCTTCATAGAGAGAAAAGGCTTGCGACATATAGCCCACTTTTTTACGAGTGTTAATATCGCCGGCATCAATTGGCTGACCAAGTAAGGTTGCCGAGCCTTCCGTTGGCTCCAATAAGCCGGTCAGCATTTTCATTGTGGTGGATTTACCGCAACCGTTCGAGCCTAAAAAGCCAAAAATCTCGCCTCTTGGAATGGTGAAGCTCACATTATCCACCGACACAAAATTCGCAAATTTTTTGGTTAAACCGACCGCTTGTATTGCCGGCGGTTCGTTCGGGTTTGGGACAAAAGGCGGAATAACCAAGCCGTTCTCCGCGCCACGTTTTTCGGGCGGTAACAATTTGATATAGGCTTGCTCTAAAGTCTCGCTGTTCGTTTCTTGCATCACTTGGCGGGTCGGCTTATCGGCAATAATTCTGCCATCGTCCATTGCAATCAAATGCTCAAACCCTTCAGCTTCATCAATATAAGCGGTGGCAACAATGACGGTCATTGCCGGGCTTTCTTGGCGTAAACTCTCCACCAATTCCCAAAATTGACGGCGGGAAAGCGGATCTACGCCGGTGGTCGGTTCGTCCAAAATCAGCAAATCGGGGCTGTGCACCAACGCACAACATAAACTGAGTTTTTGCTTCATTCCGCCGGATAATTTCCCTGCTGGACGATCGGCAAAAGGCAGCAAGCCGGTTGCCTGTAATAAGCGTTCGATCCGTGCTTGGCGGTAGTTTTTGGGCAAACTGTAAAGACGGGCATGGAACTCAATATTTTCATAAATAGAGAGGGTCGGATAGAGATTTTTCCCTAACCCTTGCGGCATAAAAGCAATTTTATGGGAGAGCTGATCGCGTGCTTTGCTGTCGGCAATGTTTAAGCCAAACACCGAAATATCGCCCTGTTGTAGGATTTTTACCCCTGAAATCAGTGAAAGCAAGGTCGATTTCCCTACGCCGTCAGGTCCGATTAATCCCACCATAACGCCTTGAGGAATTTGTAACGATACCTCTTTCAGCGCCTGCGTTTTGCCGTATTGATGAGAAAGATGTTGGATTGAAATAGCGAAATTCATAGTATTTCCACACTATTTTTCTGATGGCAATTTAATGTTGAGGGCTTCCGACCAGTCGATATTTGTATCGTATTTCACATACCCCATTGCCGTCATACCGCCTTTAAAGAACGCCGGATTTTGTTTTACGATCTCTTCGGGAATTTGCAATTTGATTTTAAACATCATTTTGGTGCGTTCTTCGGCGGTTTCGACCGATTTCGGGGTAAATTGAGCTTGTGAAGAAACATAGCTTACCTTGGCAGGGAAAACCGCATCCACGCCATCAACAATAACACGGGCTTCATCGCCGATTTTAACTTGATTAGCTTGATAAGACGGCAAGAATACGTTGATATATACATCATCTAAGTCCAAAATGCTGACCACTTTACCGCCCATACCAAGTACATTGCCCACATCGGCAAGCTGATATTCCACACGTCCGCTCAACGGAGAACGAATAAGCATATCTTCATTTTGAGATTGGGCATTTTGCGCATCGGCTTTGGCTCTTTCAACCATCGCTTGTGCTTGAGAAATGGTTGCATCCGCTTGGCTTACGGTTGCTTGAGCTTCAGCTCGTGCGGCTTTTGCCGTCTCAATCGCCGATTGTGCCACTTTATAATTGGCTTGACGGCGTTCTAATTCGCTGGCGGAAATCAAATTATCACGGCGTAGCTTTTTGGCGTTATCCAATTCCAATTTCGCCACACTTAACTGTTGCTGTTGGGCATTAATTTCAGCGTTCGCACGGCTGACGGTTTCCAACGCACGTTGCTTTTGGGCTTTCGCTTGTTCGACTTGTGCCTGCATCGCTTCGATTTGTGCCGAAGTCGCATTTACTTGGCTCTCAATTTGGCTGGAAGAAAGACGAGCAAGGGCTTGATTTTTCTCTACATCTTCGCCTTCTTTGACCAACATTTCTTCCACTCGCCCCGCATAAAGTGTTGCCACATCAACACGATCCACCGTCAAACGCCCGTTTACACCACTAATCCCGTCCGGTAAGTTCGAGCGGCTTTGCGTCTGTTTCCAATAGATACCGCCACCAATAACGGCAATCACCAAGAGTGCAATCCATACTTTTTTCATATTATCTCCTTCATCCCTCAATATCGTCTAAATAAAAAGCAGTGTAGGAAAATCACGGATCCGACTCAATCATCAAAAAACAATAAAATGTTGCTTATCTCGATAAAAAACGATATTTTGTTGTTTATCCTGTTCAAAAAGGATGCAGATAAAAAGACAACAAATAGAAAAGAAGGCAAATGAAATGAATAAAGACGATATTCGAGTCATTAAAACCGCGAAAAGTATTCATCAGGCGTTTTTTAGCTTATTGCAAGAAAAAGATTATCAAGACATTACGATTCAAGATATTTTGGATAGGGCTCAAATCAACCGTACCACATTTTATAAACACTATGCGAATAAGGATGCATTAGCTAAACAAATCGTTGAGGAGTTTAAACACACGATCTTTGTTCCTATTTTAGAGCGACGCTTCAATGAGTCTAGTTTAGAATTTATTCAAAAAGCAGCACCATTAATGCTTAAGAATAAAGAAAAAATTCGGCTTTTGTGGAAAATTGAAACATCGAAAATTCATCTAAAACAAGATATGTATCAATTAATTAAGCGAAAATATATTGAAGCGCTATCCGAAGAAATCATAGACAATGAGTTGGTAGACCTCGAATTTCAAGGACATATCTATTCGTCTTTAGCTTTAGCATCTATCAGCTTTAGTTTTGATTTAGAGCAGGAAGTAAATCCCCTTCATTTGTTGGAAAACTTAAAAATGCTTTTTCATCGAGCGATTTTATAATTTGCAAAAAAATAAGAAAATCAGACCGCTTGTAGCAAAGTTAGATAATCGGTATATAATCACCATAACAGAAATTATTAATAGGAGAAAAAAATGCCTTTACTAGATAGCTTTAAAGTTGACCACACCAAAATGAATGCCCCTGCAGTGCGTGTTGCAAAAACAATGACAACCCCGAAGGGCGATACGATTACTGTGTTTGATTTACGTTTTGTTCGCCCGAATATTGAGATTTTATCGCCTCGTGGTATTCATACCATGGAGCATTTATTCGCTGGCTTTATGCGTGATCACTTAAATAGTGAGACAGTTGAAATTATTGATATTTCACCGATGGGATGCCGTACGGGATTTTATATGTCGTTAATCGGTTCACCTTCAGCGGAAGAAGTGGCAAAAGCGTGGGAAGCCTCTATGCGTGATGCGTTAGAGAAAGTGCCGGATGAGTCTAAAATCCCTGAATTAAACGAATATCAATGTGGCTCTTATAAAGAGCACTCTTTAGCCGATGCACACGAAATTGCTCGTAATGTGTTAAAACAGCCGATTGGCGTGAATCGTAACGAAGATTTGGCATTAGATGAGAAATTGTTAAATCCATAATCGGTGATTTTTAATCCCCCTGTTATCAGGGGGAATTTATTTTTTAAGGAAAGTTATGATAAACAAGCTTTTTGAATGGTTTGAAAGCCGAATCGATCCCTATCCCGACGATATTCCCCAAACACCAAAAGCGAAATTAATCCCGTTTATTTGGAATGCCACTAAAGGCATGCGCCCTTATTTAGCCGCAGCGATTTTCTTTAGTGTGATTATCGGTGTGACCGATGCGGCGTTATTCCAGTTTGTCGGGGAAATTGTCGATTGGGTCGGCAAATACAGTCCGTCACAATTATTGGCGGAAAAATGGCACAGTATGTTATTTATGCTGTTTGTGATCGTCATTGGTTTTATTGCCACCTATCTCTACGCCAGTTTCCGTTTTCAAAGTATGCAGGGCGTGTTCCCGATGCGTTTACGTTGGAATTTCCACCGTTTAATGCTTGGGCAGAGCATGAGTTTCTACCAAAACGAATTCGCAGGGCGAGTTTCCGCCAAAGTAATGCAAACAGCATTAGCCACACGGGACGTGGTGATGACCTTTATTGAAATGGTGGTTTATGTGGTGATCTACTTCACCACATCCAGCGTCATCTTATTGCAATTTGATGCGTGGTTACTGTTACCTTTCATGCTCTGGGTAGTTGTACTTGGTGTGAGTGTCTGGTTCTTTGTGCCACGTTTGGCAAAGGCATCTCAAGAGCAGTCTGATGCCCGCAGTTTAATGACAGGGCGCATTACCGATGCTTATTCGAATATTGCGACGGTCAAACTGTTCTCTCACGGCAAACGTGAATCCAGCTATGTTAAAGAGTCCATGGAAGAGTTTATGACCACGGTGCATAAACAGATGCGTTTGGTGACCCTGATTGACACCATTACTTATATCAATGCTGTAACTTTAATTATTTTTTCTGCGGCAATGGGATTATTGCTGTGGGGAAATGCGCTGATTACCGCTGGGGCAATCGCGACATCTATGGCGTTGGCTTTACGTTTGAAAGGGTTGGCACAATGGATTATGTGGGAATTCGCTAGTCTGTTTGAGCATATCGGTACAGTACAAGACGGCATGGGAACGCTGTCTAAACCGCATACCATTGTCGATAGTCCGAATGCGAAACCCTTGACCGTTGAACAAGGCGATATTCGTTTTGAAAACGTTGATTTTGCTTATAGCGAAAACAAGCCGTTACTGAAAAAATTCGATTTACATATTAAAGCGGGCGAAAAAGTCGGTTTAGTAGGGCGTAGCGGTGCGGGTAAATCAACGCTCACCAATTTGTTACTGCGTTTTTATGATGTGCAAAGTGGTTCAGTTAAAGTGGACGGGCAAGATGTCCGTGATGTCACTCAAGAGAGCTTACGCTCGCAAATCGGTTTGGTGACGCAAGATACCTCTTTACTTCACCGTTCCGTGCGTGAAAATCTGATGTACGGTCGCCCGACGGCTACGGAAGAAGAAATGTTACGTGCGGTTGAGCGTGCTTCTGCGGCGGATTTCATTCCTTATTTAACCGATGCCAAAGGCAGAACAGGTTACGATGCACATGTCGGCGAACGTGGTGTAAAACTCTCAGGCGGACAACGCCAACGTATTGCGATTGCCCGAGTGATGTTAAAAGACGCACCGATTTTGCTACTGGATGAAGCAACCAGTGCTTTAGATTCAGAAGTGGAAGTGGCAATTCAAGAGAACTTAACCGAACTAATGGAAGGTAAAACCGTGGTAGCGATTGCTCACCGTTTATCGACCATTATGGCGATGGATCGCTTAATTGTGTTAGACAAAGGCGAAATTGTCGAACAAGGTAGCCACGAAGAGCTACTTGCGTTAAACGGTGTTTATGCAAAACTCTGGGCACACCAAAGCGGCGGGTTCTTACCGGAAGAAGTGTAACAAGCGGTCGGATTTGCAGAGAAATTTGCAAATTTTTGATTGAAACTCACCGCTTGTCGTTTGTGTAAATCCATTTTGATTTGAGCCGAAGTTTGTTAAACTTCGGCTTTATTATTCATATTACAGAGATAACAAATTTGAAAGGTCTAGCAATACGGCTGGTGGTTGGCATTGCACTTTTACTGTGGGCTTGGGATATGGTATTTCCTTGGCAACAAGCGATGCAAGCGGAAGAAAATCGTTATACGCAGATTCAGCAACGTAAAATGTTGAAGGTTGGCATGATTAATCACCCAATCTCGTATTTTATTGGTTCAGAAGGTACTGCGGGGATTGAATATGAACTGGCGAAAGCATTTTCTGATTATTTGGGCGTGAATTTAGAAGTCAAAACCTACAATAACAGTGAGCAACTTTTTAATGGACTTAAACAGAATGAAGTCGATATTGCAGCGGCTGGCTTACTCTATCAACCTGAAAATATAGAGAAGTTTCAAATTGGGCCGAGCTATTATTCAGCATCTTGGCAAGTGGTTTATAAAAAGGGGACTCAACGCCCTTATACCATTGATGATTTACAGGGGGAATTGTTAATTCCGTCAGGTTCGGCAGTGATTCCTATTTTGAGTGCCTTACAAGAACGTCATCCTAAATTAACATGGAAAATCACCAATAATTTCACCCAAGAAGAGCTGTTATTGCAGGTAGCGGATGGCAAAATTCCATATACGGTGGCGGTTTCTATTGATGTTTCAGCAGCACAGCATATCAAGCCTGATGTTGCCGTTGGGTTTGACTTAACCGATGAAGAGCCTGTGGTATGGTATTTGCAAAATAGTGCTTATAGTGAATTACAAGCAGCAGTGTTGACCTTTATGGACAATGCCAATGAAACAGGCTTAATCTCTCGTATTGAAGAAAAGTATTTCAATTATTTAAGCCGTTTTGACTATGTGGATAGCCAAAGTTATCTCAAAGCCATTGAAAATGTCTTACCGAAGTACCAACATCTCTTTGAAAAATATCGTGGAACATTAGAGTGGCAAATGTTGGCGGCGATTGCTTATCAAGAGTCTCATTGGGATCCCACTGCGACATCACCAACGGGCGTGCGTGGTATGATGATGCTGACAAAAGATACCGCAGAACGTATGAATGTTACCAACCGGATTAATGCAGAACAAAGTGTCAAAGCGGGTTCAGATTATTTACATTTATTAATGAATCAACTGCCACAAAGTATTGCAGCCGAAGATCGTATTTGGTTTAGCTTGGCCGCATATAATATGGGTATGGGGCATTTAATTGATGTACGCCGTTTAACGAAGCAGTTAGGGGGCGATCCTGATAATTGGCTTGATGTGAAGAAGAATTTACCGTTATTGGCGGAAAAACGCTATTATAGTCAGCTCAAATATGGCTATGCACGTGGCTTTGAAGCATTCCAGTACGTCGAAAATATCCGTCGTTACTACAATAGCATTATGAATCATCAGCGTGTTAAAGAGCAAGAAAACCAAAGCCGTCAGTTACAAGAAAATACTGATGCCAATTTAGAAGTCAATTATGCGCCGGTAACATTGGAAAATAACAATAAATAAGGAATTTACATTATGAGAAAACGTAAATTAAAACAACGTGTTAGACGTTTAAATAGCAATAAATCTCGCCGTATTTTACATATTTATCGATTAAAGCGCCGAATCGCTGAACGTCGTCGAATTGGTTTTGTGATTTTAGAGCAACAGTGCTAATTTATTCTTTATCCAATCGCAAACCACAATCTATTTAACTTCTCAATTTCAGGCTGATATTCCACCATTTTAGCTATACAAGCGGTGGGATCGAAGCCTGATTTTGCAAAATAGCGAGCTAAGAAAAACGCCTTTTGTTCCGCAGACAAAGGATTACCATGAAATAGCAACGCTAATTCCAAGGCAGGATCGGAGATCGCCGCATATTCCCAATCAATCAAAAAGAGTTTTTCATCTTGTTCGACTAAATTTGCAAGATGAATATCGTGATGGCAAATCGCTTGTTTATACGGGCTGATTTGCTGAAAAGGGGGCGTGAAGTTTAAGCTGTTTTGCATTTCAAGCGGTAAGTTTTGCCATAAGAATTGACAACGTTCGGCAAGATTTAGGGTTGTCAATTTTTGCGTAGAACGCACCTCTTGCCAATCAAAGCGATGTAAACAGGCTAGTTGGTCAGCTAATTTTTCGAGTAAAGGTTGGCTAAAATGGCTAGGTGTTTGCCCATCAATCCAAGATAACAAGGCAGATGTTTCATTAGCATAAATGACCTTAGGAGCGAAACCGAGTGGCTCAATTAGTCGCAAAAAAGCAACTTCTTGTTGGTAATTAATGCCATAGTCGGTGGCTCGTTGTGTTTGAGAACGTAAAACGTAACGCTCGCCATTGGATAATTCGACCAAATGACTACAAGCGGTTAGTCCTGCTAATTTTGTGACAGAACTGACCGCTTGTTGTTGCTGTTGTTCAAGCCATTGAAGTGCCATTATCGCTGAAAACGTAAGTAAAAACGGTAGTTTTCACTTTCAGGGGTTGGCTTATCTAAGGCAATCCCCTGACGTTGTTTAGGTTCAAGGAACAAATGTTGCCAAGGCGATGTTGTTTCACCGTTTAAGGTTTGCGTCACGCCCGTTTTATCGTACCAAAACAGTTTATAGCTTAAATGTAAAGGCTGTTCACTTTTATTGAACACCGCAAGTTCATCCGATTTTGCCACAACGTCCGTGATCTCTGCGACATTGGCTTCGATATTAACAATCGGCGTTGTGCCTGACGGCAGATAGCTAGGAGGATTTGATGCACAGGCGGTCAAAAATACGCTCAATAATGCAACAAGAGAAAAAGAATATTTCATCTTATTTCGCCAACATTTTACCTAACGGCTCACCGCCAACAAGGTGCATATGGATATGGAATACTTCTTGTCCGCCGTGTTTATTGCAGTTCATAATCAAGCGATAGCCATCTTCCGCAATGCCTTCTTCTTTGGCAATTTTTGCAGCAACGGTAAATAAACGACCAAGTGCTTGTTCATCTTCCGCAGTAACGTGATTAACCGTTGGAATAAATTTGTTTGGAATAATTAAAATATGGGTTTTCGCCTGTGGAGCAATATCACGGAATGCGGTGACAAGCTCATCTTGATACACGATTGCCGCAGGGATTTCTTTACGGATAATTTTGCTGAAAATAGTTTCTTCGTAGTTGGTTAGCATAATGTTTCCTTATATAAATGTTGTAAGCGGTAGGATTGTCCAACTTTTTTGCAAATTTTGCAAAGTTTTCTGTCAATCTTACCGCTTGCAAGTGAGCTGTGATATAAGTTATTTCATCTCAGCCAATGCTAAATCCGCCATCTCAAGTGTATAAGCAATATCTTCATCGCTATGTGCTAAAGACATAAAACCTGCTTCAAAGGCAGATGGTGCAAGATAGACACCTTTTTCTAACATTTTATGGAAGAAGGTATTGAACGCTTTGACATCGCATTTCATCACATCTTGGTAACTTTCAATTTTAGCTTGTTCGGTAAAGAATAGACCAAACATACCGCCAACATACTGAACTGTCATCGGAATACCGTGTTTATCCGCTAAGGCTTTGAAGCCTTCCGCAAGGGTTTTGGTTTTCTCGGCAAGCAGTTGCTCATTACCTGCTTTTGATAGCTCCGTTAAGCAAGCTAAACCAGCAGACATTGCAATCGGGTTGCCCGAAAGCGTACCTGCTTGGTAAACAGGGCCTGTTGGTGCGATAAATTCCATAATCTCTTTTTTACCGCCAAATGCACCAACCGGCATACCACCACCGATGATTTTACCTAAGGTAGTTAAATCCGGGGTTACGCCGTAGTAACTTTGAGCGCCACCAAGTGCAACACGGAAGCCTGTCATCACTTCGTCAATAATAAATACCGCACCATATTGAGTACAGAGTTCACGCAAGCCTTGTAAAAAGCCTTCTTTTGGCGGAATGCAGTTCATATTGCCAGCCACAGGTTCAATGATTAAACAGGCAATGTCGTTCGGATATTGTTCAAAGGCTTGTTTGACAGACGCTAAGTTATTGTATTCACAGCTTAGCGTATGTTTTGCAAAATCTTCAGGTACACCCGGTGAACTTGGCTGACCAAGGGTTAATGCTCCAGAACCAGCTTTAACTAACAGTGAGTCTGAGTGACCGTGATAACAGCCTTCAAATTTAATGATTTTGTCACGTTTCGTATAGCCACGAGCAAGGCGGATAGCGGACATTGTCGCTTCTGTGCCAGAGCTGACCATACGCACCATTTCGATTGACGGCACAAGTTTGCAGACTAATTCGGCTAATTCAATTTCAATGGCAGTAGGTGCACCAAAACTTAATCCGTTGGGTACGGCTTTGAGTACGGCATCAATAATCGCCGGGTGATTATGCCCAAGTACCATTGGACCCCAAGAGCCAACGTAGTCAATATAACGCTTGCCTTCGCTATCTGTAATATAAGCCCCTTTAGCACTGTCAATAAAGACGGGCGTTCCGCCCACACCTTTAAACGCTCGCACAGGCGAATTCACTCCACCTGGGATAACACGTTGTGCTTTTTCAAAAAGAGATTGAGATGTTGTCATAAAAATCCTTAACGTGAATGACGTAAAATGGGGTTATTTTACTGTAAATTACGCTTTCTGCGTGAAAAAAATTGAGTGTTTTAATGATTATGCTATGCTAAGCACCATTTTGCATTCTTCATCTTTCTAAAGGATAAACCGAGTATATGTGGCTTACATTTATTGCTGTATTTTTGGTTTCTTTTGTGTCACTTATTGTGATGCGTCCTGTCGCAGAAAAAATTGGTTTAGTCGATAAACCTAACTTCCGTAAACGTCACCAAGGTGTCATTCCTTTGATTGGCGGTATTGCTCTTTATCTTGGCAATCTCGCTTTCTATTTATTGGAATGGGAACAGATGCGATTACCAGAGCTGTATTTGATCGCATTAACCATTTTGTTGGTGATTGGCGTATTAGATGACCGTTTTGACCTAAGTCCTTTCTTACGGGCGGGCATTCAAGCCATACTCGCTGGAGCAATGATTTACAGCGGTTTATCCATTGAAAACCTAGGACAATTGATCGCCCCTTTTAGCTTGGAAATTGGGGCATTAGGTGTCGTACTGACCGTCTTTATCACCATCGGCGTGATTAATGCGTTCAATATGATTGATGGTATTGATGGCTTGCTCGCAGGGCTTTCTTCGGTAAGTTTTGCTGGTTTAGGCACATTGATGTTACTTGATGAACAATATACGCTTGCCTATTGGTGCTTTGGCATTATCCTAGTGCTACTGCCTTATGCGATGTTTAACCTCAGCGTCTTTGGGGCGAAATGGAAAGTCTTTATGGGCGATTCGGGCAGTACCCTAATTGGTTTTACCATCATCTGGATTTTACTACTCAGCACACAAGGACAAGGACACCCCATCAGCCCAATTACAGGTTTATGGCTGATTGCTGTACCATTAATCGATATGGTTGCCGTTTTCTTCCGCCGTTTGAAAAAAGGTAAAAGTCCATTCAGACCAGACCGCTTGCATATTCACCATTTAATGATGCGTGCAGGTTTAACTTCACGCCAAGCGTTAGCGGTGATTACCTTTGGTGCAGGGCTGTGTGCGACCTTCGGCGTAATTGGCGAAGCATACTATTGGAATCAATGGGTGATGTTTGTCGCCTTTGTTGCCTTATTTTTCTTATATTCTTATTCTATTGTTCATGCGTGGCGTATTACGCGTTTTGTGCGCCGTCATAAACGCCGAGCAAGAAAAAAACAAACGACGATTTAGGAGTTATTTTAATGACCGAACAGGTTCAAAAAGCACAATCGGGTGCAGGTAAGTTTTTAGCTTCGCTGTTAGTTTTACTGTTTTTATCTGCATTAGGTGTAGGGGCAGGCTGGTTTGGCGCTACAATGCAACCAGCCAAATGGAAAGCTGAAGCACAATTTGAAGCACCTAAAGTGGTGGATTTGGGTAACTACTATTCTTTATTAAGTACCTATAATTTACTAAAAGGTGAAACATCGGAAACGACTACAGCAGATATTGCATTAACAAATTCTGTCTATCAAGAGTTTACCCGTGATTTGAAATCGCCTGATGTGTTACAGCAATTCCTAACACAAAGTGAAAAGGTGAAACAGCAAGCTACGGCAAAAAATCAACCAACATCGGTTTTTGCTCAAGAGATTGCTCGTCTGTTCAAATTTGATGATGCAACAAATACATTGAGTCTCACTTTATTGAACCCAGAAGAGGCATCGGTGTTATTGAATGATTTTATTATTTTTAGCACCATGAAATCTCGTTCAACATTAAATGGTGAGCTGATTGCGAAATGGAAGATCCTGTTTCAACAAATTAAGCAAATGGCAGAAAGTAATTTAGGTGCTATTCAACAAGGGACGCAAGTTGCACAGCAAGATTGGGCGGGAAAACTGAATTTAATGCGTTCTGTTCAGCCATTAGATGATAAGCTGTTGCCATTCCGCTATATTAAAGCGCCGAGTGTGCCAACAGTTGCGGAACAGCCAGATAACCAATTACTTTGGACTGCAATCGGTGGCGGTATTGGCTTCTTCTTAGGTCTGCTTGTTGCACTTTTTATCAATCGAAAAAGAAGTTAATTAAACGACATTAGTTTTAACTTTTTAAATAAGCTCCTTTTGTGTAAAAATAATGCGCAATAGGAGCTTTTTATTCCATGTGAAATATATGAGTATTCAACCTAATCAATGGCTTTCAACTTTTTTCCAGCGGAAGATTGGAGAGATAGAAAAGGTTTGTGACATAGAATGTCATCAACTTTCTCAATACGATCTTGTGCAATCGAAGTTATCTTCTCTTGCTCAGCAAGAGATTGACTATATTCAGTCATTGGGTTTTACCTTGGTAGAAGGTGAAATTATCTTTGAATACGATCTTGCAAATTTTTCACCTAATCTGACCGCTTGTCGTGTCGCAACAGAACAGGATTTTGCTCAACTTGAACCCTTTTCCCATTTATTTTCGCAAACACGTTTTCGTTCGCCTTGGTTTTCATCGTTAGAAAATCGTCGATTTTATTGGCAATGGATTCAAAATGCAGTGAAGGGCGAATTTGACGATCTCTGTTTACTCAGTGAAACAGTAAATGGTGAAATACAGGGTATGATTAGCGTTCGAGTAAAAGAGAATACTGCACACGTTGGTTTGTTGGCAGTCGCAGAAAAATGGCAGAAGCAGGGGATTGGCTATCGCTTATTAATGGATGCAATAGCCTGGGCGAAAAGTCAGCAAGCAACGAAAATGGTGATTAGCACTCAACTGAGCAATTTAGCTGCAATTCAACTTTATCAACGCCTGAACGGAAAAATCAGCGGCACTTATTATTGGTTTTATCGATGATGCAAAACATTCCTTTTAACCGACCGCCTGTATTAGGCACAGAGCTAAACTATATCCAGCAAGCGATCTGTTCAGATAAGCTGTCTGGCGATGGTCACTTTACCCGTCTATGTGAGCAATGGCTTGAACAACAATTTCACGCACATAAAGTATTGCTGACACCTTCTTGTACGGCAGCGTTAGAAATGGCAGCGATATTGCTTGATATTCAATCGGGCGATGAAGTGATTATGCCAAGCTATACCTTTGTTTCTACGGCAAATGCCTTTGCTCTGCGTGGGGCGAAAATCGTGTTTGTGGATATTCGACCTGATACAATGAATATTGATGAAACTTTGATAGAGCAAGCGATTACCCCAAAGACGAAGGCGATTGTACCAGTTCATTATGCAGGTGTAGCTTGTGAAATGGATAGCATTATGGCGTTGGCAGAGAAATATCGCTTATGGGTGGTAGAAGATGCGGCACAAGGGGTCAATGCATTTTATAAAGGGAAAGCACTCGGCACGATTGGGCATATTGGCTGTTACAGTTTCCACGAAACGAAAAATATCACCGCAGGGGGTGAAGGCGGAGCTATTGTCATTAATCAGCCTGAACTGACCGCTCGTGCTGAAATTATTCGAGAAAAAGGCACAGATCGTCAGCAATTTTTTCGTGGTGAAGTGGATAAGTACAGTTGGCGAGATCTCGGCTCAAGTTTTTTAATGTCAGAAATACAGGCTGCTTACCTTTATGCCCAGTTACAAGGGCTAGCGCAAATTCAACAAAAACGGCAAATGATTTGGCAACGTTATTTTGATGCATTACAGCCGTTGGCAGAGAAAGGGATTGTTGAATTGCCTTACATTCCGCAATGGTGCCAAGCTAATGCCCATCTGTTTTATATGAAATGGCAAAATCTCAAGGTGCGAACGGATTTTATTCATGCAATGAAATCAAAAGGCATTTTAACGGTCTTCCATTATGTACCATTACATTCAAGCCCTGCGGGAGAGCAGTTTGGTCGATTTTGTGGAGAAGATAAATGGACAACCAAAGAGAGTGAACGGTTGGTGAGATTGCCTCTGTTTTTTAATATGGATATAGAAACTTTAGATAGAGTGGTGAACACCACTGTGCAATATGTGGCAAGTCGGAGCTGAAATGGCAAATATTTATCATATTTTAGGTGCAGATATTCCCCACCACAATCGTACGGTGCTGACATTTTTCCAAAATGAGCTGGCGAGTGAGTTTGTTGATAAACCCCACTTTTATGTGGTGAGTAGTAATGATTTAGCCGACGATTTTCCTACATTGACGATAAATTCATATTGCTCTCAACGGGCATTAACGCAAGCCATTATTGCAAAATATCAGGCAGATCCGACCGCTTGGTTTGTGCTACACGGGCAGTTTAATGTGTCGTTATGGCTGGCGATTTTGTTTGGGCGTATTTCGGCTAAACGTTGCGTTTGGCACATTTGGGGAGCAGATCTCTATGAAGAATCAAGGTCGTTAAAATTTAAGTTATTTTATCCATTGCGTCGCCTTGTACAGCGTCGAATCGCTCGTATTTGGGCGACACAAGGCGATTTAGCCTATGTGAATCAACGCTTTGACCGAACTGGATTTAAGGATCAGCTGATCTATTTTCCAACAAAACTTCCTGAGCGGATTCCTGAACGCCAAAAAGATCGAACCTTGACGATCTTATTGGGGAACTCTGGCGATCCAAGCAATCGCCATCTTGATGGATTAGCATTAATCAAACAGCAGTTTGGTAGTGATGTTCGTGTATTAGTGCCAATGGGCTATCCTACCAATAACCAAACTTATGTGGATAGGGTGCGAAAGCAAGCAGAGCATTTATTTACTGATGAACAAGTTGAGATTTTGACAGATAAATTACCTTTTGAATCCTATATCGAATTGCTTTCCCATTGTGATTTAGCTTGTTTTCTCTTTGAACGTCAGCAAGGCATTGGGACGATCTGTTTACTGACACAATTAAAGATCCCTGTCATTCTTGAACGACACAATCCGTTCTGCTTGGATATGGAAATGGCAGGTGTGGATTTTCTGTATTCAGATGAGCTTTCATCAGAAAAACTGCAACAGGTTCAGCAAGGGCTATCGCAATTAGATGTGTCAAAGGTCGCCTTTTTTCCGCCTAATTATATAGCGCAATGGAAGATGGCTTTAGCACAATTAAAAGGATGATTTATTGCTGTTCAAATGCTAGACTTTTATTTCTTTTTACTTATTTAAGGATATTTTATGAAATGTTTTCTGAGTGTAATTTTTTCGACAATATTGGCATTAACGCTAGCTGCTTGTACCACAACAACAATGGATCCTACAGTGGGAAAAGCGGATTACCAAACTTATATGAAATGGCTTGAGGGTGTTGAATCAACAATGGATAACAAGCTAGAAGAAGAGCTGAGTAAAGCAGAACCGAAGAGTGAAGTGGAAGCTGCAAATTTATTAAATAGCACAATTGAAAAATCATTCAATGATGCAATGGTAAGTGGTAAAGCATTAAATTTACGCCATGAAGAAGTGAGAAAACTTCGTGATATGTCTGTGGAAATGTTAAATACTTACAAGCAAGTGTTGCCAGCTTATTTATTGCCAACAGAAGCTAATATCAAGAAAGCAGAATCTGCTCAAACTAAATTAGCGCAATTAGAAAAAGAAGGCGATGCCTTGATGGAGAAGCTAGATAGCCAATTTGGGAAGTAGCCGTAGGCTTTAGAGATGATTTACAAGCGGTGCGATTTGAGTAAAAATTTGCACCGTTTTTTATTGGGGGAAATATGGTTATGAGTGGCGTTATTCTATTTTATCTAGTGGTGACAACTGTGATGGGATATAGCCTATATCGTATTTATCAGCAACACTATTTCTCGTTTCATCTGCTGTTTAGTGTGCTATATTTTGTGACCTTCTTTTTAGGTTTCCCTTTTTCATTGCTGTTATCTTGGGGATTTGGGCATTCGCTACCCGACTCATTGAATATCGTCGTTACGCTAAGTACAGCGTTTGCGAGTTATCTAGGGTATTTGTGTTGTTATCAGCTATTGTCTTATTTCAATAAAAGGAAGTTGAGTCAGCCCATTCAACAAAATGCATTTGCAAAACGTCACGCAAATCTAACCGCTTGTAGCTTGTTTTTAATCGCATTAGTATCCTTAATTTTATTCATTTATCTCAATCAAGGACTGTTATTTTTTAAACTTGAGAAATATAGCCAGCTATTTTCTACCAGTGTGAACGCAATTCCATTAAAACGCTTTTTCTATTTTTTCATTCCTGCGTTATTAATTTGGTTTTTCTTATCACCAAGTAAAAAACAGTGGGGACTGTTTTTTACCTTAGGTCTTGGATTTGGGGGATTAAGTTATTTAGCCACAGGTGGTACTCGTGCAAATATGGCAATCGCTTTTTTGCTTTTTGTGGTAGTAGGATTTTATTATCGTTACCTCACATTGAAATGGATTGTACTCTTTGGTTTTGGTGCAATAGGCGTGATGTCGATATTGGCATTTGCTCGTTATAATTTGAATTTACAAGGGGTGGAAGTGCTGCATACCCTGTTATATCTAACTCGAGATACATTTTCACCTTGGCAAAATCTAAGCCAGATACTTAGCTCAGATATTGATTTTTTAGGGATTATGCCGATTATTCGTGATTTTTATGTGTATATCCCAACATCCCTTTGGCAAGACAGACCGGATATTGTGTGGAACAGTGCCAATTATTTTACAAAAGTGATTTTAGGGAATCAGTCTGGATTGGCGATCTCTCCAACATTATTAGGTTCTTTCTATATTATGGGGGGATATGTTGCGATTATCATTGGCATGGCGGTAGTGGCAACGATAATATGGCTGTTTGACTCTCTATTTAAGCAAGGAAGTGATCATCAAAATGCGATTGTACAGGCTTACTGTCTTGCCAATATATTTAATTTGATGGTTTTGGTGAGAGAAGGATTAGATGCGTTTGTTTCACGTTTTGTCTTTTTTAGTATTGTATTTTTAGGGTGTTACACTATTGCAGTGTTGATTGTTAGAGTGGCAAACAGAGATAAGAAAAATGATGAATAAAGTAAACATTTGCCAATTAGAGATTTTGACTGCGAAGAATCAACAAGAGCTGATCTCATTTTTGCTCAATGATGGACAGATAAAATCTGGTAAGCTCATTGCGATTAATGCAGAAAAAGCCGTATTGTCTAAAGAAAACCCCGAGTTATTTAGTTTGTTAAGTCAGGCGGAGTATAAATATGCTGATGGGATCAGCATTGTTTGTTCAATAAAAAAGAAATATCCGCAGTATAGCTCCCTTGAACGCATCGCAGGGGCTGATTTGTGGTTAGGGTTGATGCAGGCTTCTTGTGAATATCAAATTCCGGTGTTTATACTTGGCGGGGATGCACAGGTGATAGAGCAGACCAAACAAAAGTTGCTTGATATGAAGGTGAATATTGTGGGAAGCCATAATGGATATTTTTCTGGAGCAGAAGAAGATAGCTTGATAGAAAGTATTAAATGTAGTGGGGCAAAACTAGTGACGGTGGCATTGGGATCACCAAAACAAGAACTGTTTATGCAAAAAGCACAAAAACATTATCCAGATGCATTATATATGGGCGTTGGTGGAAGTTATGATGTCTTTGTGGGTAAGGTAAAACGAGCTCCACTTGTTTGGCAACAGTTAGGATTAGAATGGTTGTATAGAGTATTACATCAGCCTACTCGTTGGAGAAGGCAAGTTAGATTAGTGAAATATGCGTATTACCATTTAACAAATCAGCTATAAAATCACCGTTTTTGATAATTAGTAAACATTTTGAATAAATTAAGAGCATACAAGAAAATTTTTTCAAAAAGTGCTAGACAAGCGAGATTGAAATCACTAATATACGCCTCCGTTGCGACGCACTACTGAAAATAACGCGTTCGTAGCTCAGTTGGATAGAGCGTTGGCCTCCGGAGCCAAAGGTCGCAAGTTCAAATCTTGTCGAGCGCGCCAGAGGTAATGCAATATCAACAACTAACAATGGTGGCTATAGCTCAGTTGGTAGAGCCCTGGATTGTGATTCCAGTTGTCGTGGGTTCGAATCCCATTAGCCACCCCATTTAATATATGCAACAGCATATCAGACGGCGAGTAGCGCAGCTTGGTAGCGCAACTGGTTTGGGACCAGTGGGTCGTAGGTTCAAATCCTATCTCGCCGACCACTTTATTTCGTTCTTTAACAATTTATCAGACAATCTGTGTGGGCACTTGTTGATTGACTTTGTTT
>NZ_CABFKH010000014.1 GCF_901764975.1 Actinobacillus indolicus
ACAACCAAATCCGCTTGTTCCAACAAACTCAAATCGCCGTCTGCCTGAATAATCGCTGGCTTGGATTGGGTAACTGTTGGATTTTCTGCGACCACTTTCACGTTAAATAGTGGCTTGCCGTCAATTTCGGCAGAAAACACCATATAAGGCACGGAAAAATGAAAAGGGCTAAATTGGGGATAAAGCACTAAGGCAACGGTTGGCATAGACATCTTTTTTACTCTCTGAATAAATTTGACCTGATTTTTACGATATTTGAATAATAAGTCAATGTTTTTCATTTCTCATTGGTTTCATAATACTCCCATCGCAAACAAGCGGTTTAATTTATCTTATTTTTTACAAAAGGAAACAGAATGAAACTGAAATCTCTTATTTTTGCTTTAATGGCAACCACCGTTGCAACCACGGCTAATGCTGAAATTAGCTATCAACATATCCGTAATGCTACCGCTAAAATTGAAATGGCGGGCAGTACGTTTTTGGTCGATCCTTATCTTGCACCGAAAGGCAGTTACGCAGGCTTTGAAGGCACTATCAACAGCCAAAAACGTAATCCGTTGATTGATATGAAAGAACCCGTAGAAAAAGTGCTTGAAGGCGTAGATGCCGTGATTGTTACCCACACCCACGATGACCACTGGGACGAATACGCACAAAAAATGTTACCGAAAACCTTACCGATTTTCGTACAAAATGCAGGCGATGCTCGAATTATCCGTTCACAAGGTTTTAAAGATGTGCGTGTTTTGGGCAAAAATACCGAATTTAACCAGGTAAAATTAAGCAAAACAGGCGGGCAGCATGGCACGGATCAAATGTATGCTATTCCGCAGCTGGCTGAATTAGCAGGCGAGGCAATGGGAGTAGTGATGCAAGCAGACGGCGAAAAAACGCTGTATATCGTAGGTGATACCATTTGGAATGAAGAAGTGGATTTTGCACTTAACCGCTATAAACCTGAAGTCATCGTAATGAATACAGGCTACGCTCAACTACAAGGTTTTTCAGACAGCATTATTATGGGGAAAGCCGATGTTGCCAAAGCTCGTCAAGCCACCCCGAACGCTGACATCATTACCGTGCATATGGACGCCGTCAATCACGCTGCCGTTACATCAGATGAAATGCGAAAATTTGTGAAAGAAAATAAATTAAGCAAGGTTGCTGTGCCGAAAGAAGGGGAAGTGCTGAAGTATTAAAAAGAGCGGTGGGATTTTTCAATCTGTGGAAGTTTTGGAAAATCCCACCGCTTTCTATTTTTGTGATCTGAATCGAGAAATTTGTTTTTGCCTATTTTATTTTCTAAAACACTGTTTATAATCACATTTAAACTGTATTTAAAAACAGTGTAATAAAGGAAGAAGAAAGAGGGGCTTAATGAATAACCAAATTCAACTTTATACGTCCGCAGACGGCAAAATTTCCTTACAGGTTTCATTGGATAATGAAACGGTGTGGCTTACGCAACTGCAAATGTCGGAATTGTTTGGTACAACGCCAGAAAACGTTTTGATGCACCTTAAAAATATTTATAAGGAGCAAGAAATTGATGAAATTTTAACTACTAAGGATTTCTTAGTAGTTCGCCAAGAAGGTAAACGTCAAGTACAGCGTAGTTTAAAACACTACAATCTTGATGCCATTATTTCTGTTGGCTATCGGATCAGCTCTAAGCGTGCGACACAATTCCGCCAATGGGCAACTCAAACCTTGAAACAGTTTTTGGTGCAAGGTTATGCCATTAATCAAAAACGCTTGCAGGAAAAAGGTGTGGAGTTTAGCCAAGCAGTGGCGTTGTTAAGTCAAACGCTTACCAATCAAGCCTTGATTAGTGATGAGGGCAAGGCGGTTATCTGTGTGGTGCAAGACTATGCGAGAACGTGGAGCTTATTGCAGGCGTATGATGAGCAAAATCTGGCGGCGATTTCTGTGCAACAGCCTGAAATGAAACCCTTGATATTTGAAGATGTTTTAACCGCCATTTCACAATTAAAACAAGAGTTGATTGCCAAAGGTGAAGCGACCGAGCTATTTGGACAGTTGCGAAGTGATGGCTTGGCATCAGCGATTGCAACCATTGAGCAGGGTTTTGGTGGAGAATGGTTTTATCCGAACATTGCCAGCCGTGCGGCACATTTATTGTATTTTGTCATAAAAAATCACCCGCTTGCAGACGGCAATAAACGCACGGGATCGTTCCTGTTTTTATGGTATTTGCACCAAAATCAAGCCTTGCTTGCCAAACCAGTTAATGAATTGATTAACGATAACACTTTGGTTGCCCTTGCTTTATTGGTGGCAGAAAGTTTGCCCGAACAAAAAGAGTTGATGATACGTTTAGTGGAGCATTTTATTTTGTTAAAGGAGTAAGTAGAGAGTGTACGCACCATTCAAATATAAGATAAAAATGGTGAGTTATCAAACGCACCCTACCACGCTTTCCCTTCAAAATTATCCACCAAAAAATCAATCAACTTTCTCACAGCTATCGGCAGTTTGTCCCTTGACGGATAGATCGCATAAATACTGAATGTCGGCAGTTGCCAGTCGGTGAGAACGGCTTGCAGTTTGCCCTGTTGCAGTTCGGTTTCCAGCATATATTTTGGCAACATCGCAATGCCGTTTCCGTCTAGCACGGCGTTGAGCAGTGCTTGGGTGTCGTTGGTGGTGAAACGGCTGTTTAAGTCGAGCAATACTTCCTGTTCTCCTTGCCTACATTTCCACGCTTTGCGGTTGATGTTGTGGTGCGACAAATAGTGATGTTGATACAAATTTTCAGGTAGCGTTGGCGTACCGAACTGTGCCAAATAATCGGGCGTAGCCACCAGCAATGAATGGCAATCGGCAAGTTTTCGGGCGATAAAATTCGGGTCGGGGGTGTTGGTAATCCGAATGGCAAGATCGATCCGCTCGCTGATTAAATCCATCGTCTGATCGTTAAGCAACAGCTGAATATTCAACTTCGGGTGTAACTGCAAAAAGCGATTGACCATTTGCACTAAATGATACGTCCCGAAAGTTTGGCTACTGGTGACACGCAACGCGCCACGCAATTCACCTTGCTGTGCCATCATTTCTTGTTCCATCTCTGCGGTTAAGTTTGCAATTCTTTGGCAAAAAAGCACCGCTTGTTCGCCTGCGTCTGTTAGGGCGACTTTGCGGGTGGAACGCTGAAATAGTCGGGCGTTCAGCCATTCTTCCATTAAAGCAACATAACGACTAATCATCGGTTTGGAAATTTCTAATTGTTCTGCGGTGGCGGTAAAACTGCCTGTTTCGGCAACGGTCAGAAAGACCTTGATAGCGGTGAGTTTGTCCATAATTATCCCTTTTGTTTCTTAATTAGAAACAATTATATTCTAAAATCGCTATTTTTCTCAGATTTTATTTCATTAAAATGCACACATCAACAACGATATTCGTCTTATTTATTAAAAAGGAAAATCCAATGACATTCAAAAAAGCAGTATTAGCAACCGCACTTTTAACCATTTCAACAATGGCAACAGCAGAATTAAAGGTTGATGTTTATCACGCCAACCCAAACAGTTTTAGTGTCACTTCAACATTGGTGACAGGCGAGAAAGAGGCGATTTTAATTGATAGCGGTTTTACGCGTGCCGATGCGTTGCGTATTGCAGCCAAAGTGTTAGACAGCAATAAAACGCTTACAACAATTTTAGTTAGCCAAGCAGATCCCGATTACTATTTTGGTGTAGAAACACTAAAAAGCATTTTCCCTGATGTGAATGTGGTCACAACCCCTGCGGTATTGGCAAAAATCGAAGCAAAATTAGACACGAAATTGAAAACGTGGTCGCCAAAAATGGGCGCGAATGCACCAAGTAAGCCTGTATTACCTAAGGTTTTATCGAATAATAACTTGATTTTAGAAGGTGAAACCTTAGAAATTCGTGGCACAACGGGGGTGTTGGCACATCGTCCTTATGTTTGGATCCCATCAATCAAGACAATCACGGGTAATATCGGGGTGTTTGGCAATATGAATGTATGGACGGCAGACACGGCAACAGCGGAACAACGCCAAGCGTGGTTAGCGCAACTTGATGAAATGAAAGCGTTAAAACCAACAAAAGTCATTCCGGGTCATATGGCGGAAGGTACAGTGTTAGACAGTTCGGCGATTGATTTTACAAAAGGCTATTTAACTCAATTCGAGCAAGTGTTAGCCAACAGTAAAAACAGCCAAGACGTGATTGCTGGAATGGAAAAATCGTATCCGAACTTACCTGCGAAATTTAATTTAGAACTCGGGGCGAAAGTGAATAAAGGTGAAATGAAGTGGTAAACAAAATGAAAATTTATTATTTATTCGATCCCCTTTGCGGTTGGTGTTATGGGGCATCGGCAACATTGCAAAAAATCAATGAAATTTACCCGGCTGAATTGTTGCCGACAGGATTGTTTTACCAAAGCGGTCGCAAAATGGACGCAGATTTTGCTCGCTATGCGTGGAGTAATGACCAACGGATTGAAAAATTAACAGGGCAGCCGTTTAGTCAGGCATATTTGGAAAACGTATTGCAAGGGCAGGGCGAGTTTAATTCGGCAAACAGTTTGCTGGCTTTAACGGCGGTGCAACAAATCGCTCCAGAAAAAGAGCTTGCTGTGTTGTCAGCGTTGCAGACAGCACGTTATGTGGACGGTTTGGATAATGCGGATTTGACGGTGGTTGAACAGGTGTTGCATAAGCTTAATCTTAGTCAAGTTGTACTGTTGCTTAGAGAACAATCAACAAAAGTAGCGTTAGAACAGCGTCTTCAATTCGGGCAACAACTTGCCAATCATTGTGGCGTACAAGTCGTACCGCAGTTGATTGTGGAAAAAGACGAACGGTTGCATATTGTACCGAGCCAGTTGTTGTATGGTGATGGTAAACTATTAGTTGATTATATAGATGCCTTATAAAAAAGAACCGCTTGTGTTTCACAAGCGGTTACTTTTGGGCTGAAAAATGCAAAATTAGTTTTTATCTAAATCTAAATCTGCTTTGTATTCAATACGGTTATGATCTTTTGCTTCAATTTGTACATCAAGTTCTTGATCTCCACGCTTAAATTTTAAATCGGCATCGCGACGTTCAATATCAGATTCTTCAAGGTGGAATCCATTTCTTTTCGCGTGGGCAATCACTTTCTTAGCTAATCCACGGACATCATTACCTTTTAGGCGATACTCGACTTCATATTCACCATTTCCTTGTCTGTCCGCTTTGATTAACTCACCGCTTGGGCGATAAATTTCACTTGGAATAGAAGCTGCAAATGCAGAAGTTGTGAAGATACCTAATGTTGCTGCCAATAATGTCGCTTTTGATAACATTTTCATATTTACTACCTTTATCAATGTTTGGAGATAGCGTTACTCTTAATGAATCGCCGTTGCTAAGACTGGATTTAATGTAAGAAGTTCAATAGGCATTCTTTCTATTCCTCATTAGGCTAGCCTATAATGGAGATATATCGCTTAGACAAAGGAACGAACATGACAGAATGGGAAAAAGCTCAAGCAGGCTATTTATATGATGCAAATTATGATGACACTTTGATTACCGCTAGACTCAAGGTTGCAGATCTCTGCTTTGAATTTAATCATTGCAAACCATCCGATGTAACAAAACGTCAGGCAATTTTGCAAGCATTATTTGGAGAGATAAAAGAAGATACGGTAATTACGCCACCATTTTATTGCGATTACGGTGTTAATGTACGGCTTGGTCGCTATTTTTATAGCAATTATAACTGTACTTTACTAGATGCCGCTCCGATCACCTTTGGTGATTATGTGTTTATTGCGCCTAACTGTGTTTTTTCTACGGCAGGTCATGCACTTGATAGTGAGCAACGTAATCAAGGCTTAGAAATTGCCTTACCGATTACGGTTGGTGATAATGTTTGGATCGGTGCCAATGTAGTCGTTCTCCCAGGTGTAACCATCGGTAACGATACAATTATTGGCGCTGGTAGTGTGGTTACTAAAAATATTCCAGCTGGAGTTATTGCCGTTGGAAACCCATGCCGAGTAGTGAGAGCGATTACTGAGGAAGATAAACGGAAGTATCCTGTTTATCAAGGAGAGTAGCGACCAGCGGTGGGATTTGCAATATTTTTTGCAATTCCTACCGCTTGTATTCTTTACACTATTTTGTTGCTTCAGGCTCAGTAAAGCGTTTGAGTAAGTAATAACCTACGATAGCAGAAATAGCAGAGCCGATTAAGATACCTAAACGGGCTAATGAAATGAAGCGTCCATCTGCTTCATCTCCACTAAAGGCAAGTCCAGCGAGGAACATAGACATAGTAAAGCCGATACCGCAGAGAATAGACACAGCAAAGATCTGTTTGAAATTAATACCTTCTGACAGTTGAGCGATGCCAAGTTTTACTGCAACGAAGCTGAAGCTAAATACACCTAATGTTTTACCCACAACTAGACCCAATGCAACCCCCATAGTAAGTGGTGAAAATAGGGTGCTTAAATTCATTCCTGAGAGTGAAACCCCTGCATTTGAGAAGGCAAATAGTGGCAAAATAACAAAGGCACACCAAGGTGCAAGAATATGTTCAAAGTGAGCGAGTGGCTCTTCTCCGTTTTTACCTTTTAATGGCACGCAGAAACCGATGATAACCCCTGCTAATGTGGCATGAACGCCAGATTTTAAGACCGATGCCCATAGAATTAAGCCGACCACCATATAAGCACAGATCGCGGTAACTCGCATGCGGTTCATAATAATGAGTGTTGCGATAGCAATTGCAGCTGAAATCAAGGCTGTTGTACTTAAGTCATGGGAGAAGAAAATCGCAATGACGACGATCGCACCAAGGTCGTCGATGATTGCAAGGGCGAGTAGAAATATTTTGAGGGCGAAAGGCACTCGCTTACCTAATAAGCCCAATACCCCGACTGCAAAGGCAATATCCGTTGCCATTGGGATTGCCCAACCTTGTTGGAATTCAGGGGAATCAAGGTTGATAATCGTAAATATTAAAGCGGGTACAACCATTCCGCCAAGTGCACCCACTGCAGGGAAAATGGCTTTTTGATAGCTCGAAATAGCGCCTACCATCATTTCCCGTTTTACTTCAAGTCCAACAAGCACGAAGAAAACGGCCATGAAACCATCATTTACCCACATAAGTAATGGCTTATGAATGCTGAATAATCCAATTTGGATGCTTACAGGCATGCTTAAAAAATCAAAATAAAAATCTTTAAGTGGTGTGTTTGCAAACACCATGGCAAGCATAGCGAAAGCAAGAAGTAAAATACCGCTTGCTGATTCAAGTTGTAAAAATTTTTTAAATTGTTGAATCATTTTTACCTTCCTGTCAGATTCGTAAAGAATTGTTAAGTTATGCTTTCTTTTAACAAAATTGGAGCAAGAGATCAAGGTAAACTCCATTTTGTTTATGGTAAAATTGATAAAATTTGATCGAACAGGAAAATATTCATGTCTCAAGAATGGCTTTATTGGGCGTTGGCTTCTGCGCTTTTTGCTTCGTTAACCGCAATTTTTGCTAAAGTGGGATTACAAGGCGTGGATTCTGACTTTGCAACTTTTATTCGCACTATTGTCATTATTATCGCTTTGGTCGCTTTTTTAACTTATAGCGGTAAGTGGCAACCCTTAGGGAGCTTAACCAGTAAAAATTGGGCTTTTTTGATTTTATCAGGATTAGCAACGGGAGCCTCTTGGCTTGCTTATTTTAAAGCGTTACAAATGGGTAATGCGTCCCAAGTTGCTCCTATTGATAAGTTTAGTATTGTCTTGGGGACACTCTTTGCAGTGTTATTTTTAGGTGAGCGTCCCAGCGGGCAAGATTGGGTGGGAATTGGGTTGATTACGGCGGGTGTTTTATTCTTAGCAATAAAGAGATAATAAAGTTAACTTTAAAAGTATAAAGTTAGCCTTGATCTTTTTGATGTTTATCGCTAAAATCGCCACTCTTTTTTCATGATCCTCATTTGACTTATAGTCAATTTTTAATTTTTTAGGTAGATAACAAATGAAACGTACATTTCAACCATCTGTATTAAAACGTGCTCGTACTCACGGTTTCCGTGCTCGTATGGCAACTAAAAACGGTCGTCAAGTATTAGCGCGTCGTCGTGCTAAAGGTCGTAAAAGCTTATCTGCATAATGACAGATAAGTCAGCCAAAACACTTAGTGTGAATAAGCTAACTTTTCCTCGGGAGCTACGTCTGTTAGCTCCCGTTCAATTTAAAGCGGTTTTTGAACTGCCTCTCCGTGCTAGCACGCCTCAATTAACTCTTTTATCTCGCCAAAACGATATTGAACACGCTCGAATTGGTCTTACCGTTGCTAAAAAACATTTAAAAAGAGCCCACGACCGTAATCGTATCAAACGCATTGTGCGAGAAAGTTTCCGCTTGAAGCAACATCAACTTCCTGCTTACGATTTTGTCTTTGTGGCAAAAGGCGGAATTGGTAAACTAAGCAACCAAGAACTATTTGAAACCTTGGATAAACTATGGCAACGCCACATTCGCCTCGCTCAGAAAGCACAACAGGAACAACATCAAAACTAAGCCCTTTGGCTTATGTAATGCTCGCCTTTGTGCATTTTTACCGATATGTCATTAGCCCATTAATTGGACCACGCTGTCGTTTCTATCCCACTTGCTCTACATACGCCTTAGAAGCAATTAAAATTCACGGTGCCATAAAAGGTGGCTGGCTTGCTCTAAAGCGTATTTTACGTTGCAATCCATTAAGCGAAGGGGGAGAAGATCCTGTACCGCCAAAGTCTTGCTCTTGTTGTTCAAATAAAAAACATAAATAGTATTGTAAGTCAGGCATTGATGCCCGACTTAATCTATCTTATTCAAGATTAACTTCCCTGCAAAACGTTGCGTTAATTCATTTTGAAATAGTTCTACTTGTGTAGGGTTAATCGCTAAGATTAATTCCACCTTCTCACTAAATTGTTGCTCAATCAGCTCAATATCCCGCTCTACAATCAAATGTTGAATCGTATTAAATTGCTCATATTCACACTGCAAGCGGTAAGATTTGCGTAAAACTTTGCGAACTTTTTCAACTTGCAATAGCCCTTGTTGTACACCATTGCCATAGGCTTTAACGAGTCCGCCTGTGCCGAGCAAAATTCCACCGTAATAACGCACCACCACTGCACTGATTTCCCCCAAGCCTGAACCTAGCAAGTAATTAAGCATTGGTTTACCCGCTGTCCCTGAAGGTTCGCCATCATCAGAAAAGCCATATTGCTGTGAATCATTCGGCTGCCCTGCGACTGTCGCCCAACAATGATGTCGAGCGTGCGGATGTAAGGCTCGTATTTCAGCCCAAAAGGCTTTGGCTTGTTCCATTCCTTCTGTATGGCGAATGTAGGTAATAAAGCGACTTTTTTTGATCTCTTCTTCAAAGATCACTTCTGCTTTGGGGATAAAAAATTCCATATTCTCAACTGATTATTTCATAGAGTTCTATCATACTTTAAATAATGAGATTTGATAAATCTCTTTCAAATTGTTAAAAAAATGTGAAATCATTCAGGTTTTTAAGAGAAAACGTTTGCATAACATAAAAAAGTCGAGTATATCTTATGCTGTTTTCCTATTTGAGTTATAGGTCAAACACAACATCTTAATTTTCCCAATCCTGAATTTTAGAGGAAATAGACATGAAGAATTTTTTTAAATTATCGTTAGTTGCAAGTTTAGCTATGGGCGCAATGTCTGCTCATGCAGAAGATAAATTCGTGACCATTGGTACCGGTGGTCAAACAGGGGTTTACTATGTAGTGGGTCAGTCAATCTGCCAATTAGTCAACCGTGACACAGCAAAAACCAATGTGAAATGTAATGCGCCATCAACAGGTGCATCTGTTGCAAACTTGAATGCGATTGCCGATAAACAGATGGAAATGGGTATTGCACAATCTGACTGGCAATATCATGCTTACAACGGCTCAAGCTCATTTGAAGGTAAGAAAAACGATAAATTACGTGCAGTTTTCTCAATTCACCCAGAACCGTTCACAGTCATGGCTCGTACCGATGCCAAAATTGCTAACTTTGATGATTTAAAAGGTAAACGTGTGAATGTCGGTGATCCAGGTTCAGGTACACGTGCAACCATGAATGTTATTTTAGCGGCAAAAGGTTGGACAGATAAAGAGTTCAAAGTGGCTTCTGAATTAAAACCAGCAGAAATGGCATCTGTAATGTGTGATAACAACTTAGATGCAATTACTTATAACGTTGGTCACCCAAACGGCGCATTAAAAGAAGCGGCGGCATCTTGTGATGCACATTTAGTGCCAGTAACGGGCGAAGCGATTGATAAATTAGTGGCAGATCACTCTTACTATGCGAAAGCAACAATTCCGGGCGGTTTATATAAAGGTACCGATAATCCGGTAGAAACCTTCGGTGTATATGCAACGCTTGTGACTTCTGCGGATGTGGATGCGGATCGTGTCTATACTGTGGTGAAAGCGGTATTTGATAACTTTGATCGTTTCAAACGTTTACACCCTGCGTTTGAAAACCTAAAAGAAGAAGAGATGATTAAAAATGCTCTCTCTGCGCCATTACACGAAGGTGCAATCCGTTATTATAAAGAGCGTGGTTGGATGTAATTCATCTATTTCTTAACATCAAGGCAGGAGTAAATTGCTTCCTGCCTTTTGTCGTTTTCATCAAGCGGTCAGATTTGGCTGATTTTTTGCAAATTTTTCGTTAAATCTAACCGCTTGTCTTAGGTTTTCTCGGAGGAGTTTATGTCTGCTCAATCCAAAACTATGGATTACGATGATCTGCAAGATCTCGTCGCCTCAAATGATTCAGGCGGTCGTAACCCGACAGGTTTTAGTAAAAAATTAATTGTTATTACAGCGATTTTATGGTCGCTATTCCAAATCTATTACACTTCGCCGTTTCCGTTTTGGCTACAAGAAGTGGTGAGAGATTGGGGCTGGAATTTGAATGTGGTGGTAGATGATACCAAAGCACGTTCTATCCATCTTGCCTTTGCCATGTTCCTTGCCTTCTTATCTTTTCCAGCCTTTGCAACATCGCCAAAACATCGTATTCCTTACCAAGATTGGTTATTTGCAACCTTAGGGGCTTTCCTTGCAGCGTACTACATTTTTTTCTATGAAGGGCTCGTTACCCGTTTTGGTGCCCCGAATACGCAAGATATTATTGCAGGCTGTTTAGGAATTCTATTATTACTGGAAGCATGTCGCCGTAGTTTAGGTTTGCCGTTAGTGATTATCGCAGGTGTATTCCTACTCTATAACTATTTTGGACAATTCTTACCGAGCAGTTCTATTATTAGCCACCGTTCTGGCTCATTATCTCAAATCATTAACCAACAATGGATCACCACGGAAGGGGTATTTGGTATCGCGCTAGGGGTTTCAACCAAATATGTATTCTTATTCGTGTTATTCGGAGCTTTATTGGATAAAGCGGGTGCAGGTAACTATTTTATCAAAACAGCATTTGCTTATTTAGGTCACTTTAGCGGTGGTCCAGGTAAAGCAGCTGTAGTTTCTTCTGCGTTAACGGGCTTGGTTTCAGGTTCATCTATTGCCAACGTGGTTACCACAGGTACCTTCACCATTCCGATGATGAAACGTGTCGGTTTGAGCTCGGAAAAAGCAGGGGCGATTGAAGTTGCTTCATCAGTGAACGGACAAATTATGCCGCCGGTCATGGGGGCAGCTGCGTTCTTGATGATTGAATACGTCAATATGCCGTATAGCCAATTGATTGTGCATGCGTTCTTACCTGCATTAATTTCTTATATTGCTTTGGTGTATATCGTTCACCTTGAAGCGCAAAAAATGGGATTAAAAGGATTAGATCGTGTAGAACCTGTGAGCCCAATTTTAATCACTTTGCTTAAAGTCGTAAGCTATATTTTAGTGACACTTGGCTTGGCAATTGCTGTACATTATGGCTTAGGCTGGATTAAAAATGTTACACCTGATTTTGCCTTCTTGATTGTGTGTATTCTATTGGCGGCAGTCTATATCAAATTGATTCACCGAGTTTCACAATTCCCTGATTTAGAAGCTGATGATCCAAATTCACCGGTCGTATCATTACCACGTCGCAAACCAACTGTGAATGCAGGCTTACATTTCTTATTACCTGTTGTAGTATTAATGTGGTGTTTAATGATTGAACAATTCTCTCCAGGGTTATCCGCTTTCTGGGGAACTGTTGCGCTTGCAGTGATTTTAGTCACACAACGCCCATTATTAAGTTTCTTCCGTAATGATGCGGGCAACAAAGTTGCGCTATTTAAACAAGGTATTCAAGAGTTAGTGGACGGTTTAGAGTCGGGTGCAAGAAATATGATTGGTATCGGTATTGCAACAGCAACTGCAGGTATCATTGTAGGTGCGGTATCGCTCACTGGCTTTGGCGTACAGCTTTCAGGCATTATTGAGATGCTCTCAATGGGCAATATCTTATTAATGCTGATTTTGGTTGCGCTCTTTAGCTTAATTTTAGGCATGGGCTTACCGACCACGGCAAACTATATCGTGGTATCTTCATTGATGGCATTGGTGATTGTCGAAGTCGGTAAACAGAATGGATTAATCGTACCATTGATCGCCGTTCACTTGTTCGTATTCTACTTCGGGATTATGGCTGATGTAACGCCACCCGTTGGTTTAGCTTCTTTTGCTGCAGCAGCCATTTCAGGTGGTAGCCCGATTAAAACCGGGGTGCAAGCCTTCTACTACAGCTTAAGAACAGCGATTTTACCGTTCCTATTTATCTTCAATACCGATTTACTCTTAATTGATGTGGGTTGGGCAAAAGGTATTTTAGTATTCCTCACCGCAACTATCGGTATTTTACTGTTTACCGCAGGGACGATGAATTACTTCTTCACCAAGAATAAACTATGGGAAACGTTGGTATTAATTTTTGCTGCCTTTATGTTATTCCGTCCGGGTTTCTTTATGGAGCATATTTCACCGACTTCACGTCATATTGAGCCAGCTCAAATGACTCAGGAGTTAGAGAAAGTACCCGCTGGTCAAAATCTCACCCTGAAAGTCGCGGGTGTTAATCCATATGGTAAACCGATTGAATTCTACTCTCAGCTTACTGTACCAGCAGGTGCAACGGGTGAAGATCGTGTCAAAGCGATGGGATTAACCTTGTTAGATACCGGAGAGAAAATTGAGATCAACGGCGAAATGTCACCGAAGATCTTAATTGATAATGTTGAAATTGACTCTCCAGCGGCAAAAGCAGGGTTAAACTGGGATCAAACGATTCTTGATGTTGCACTTCCACAAAACGCACTACCAAAAGAATTAATGTTTATTCCTGCGTTACTTCTCGCCGGTTTCGTCGGTTGGAATCAACGTCGTCGCGTGAAAAAATAAGGAGCATTCATGTATAACAAACTTCTTCTTGCCATTGATTTAAGCGATCTCAATAGTGCAAAATATGTTGTAGAGACAGCGTTAAAACTCACGGCAAATAATCCCGATGCGGTATATCGGGTTGCCACCATTATCGAACCGATTGACGACAGCTTTATTTCTGCGTTTTTACCGAAAAACTTTGATAAGTCCGTCGTGGAGGAAGCGAATAAAGCTTTACACGCTTTCACTCAAGCTAACTTCCCAGAGGGCAAAAAGGTTCAACATATTGTGGCTCACGGCACCATCTACGAAGAGATCAACCGCATTGCCGAAGAAAAATCCGTTGATCTGATCGTGATGTTGGCAAGCAGTAAACCTAAAGCGAAAGGGTTGAGTTCGAATACGGTAAAAGTTGCCCGAAATAGCGACAAACCGATTTTAGTCCTGCGTTAGGCAATCAATACAAGCGGTGAGATTTTGAAGTATTTTTGCAATTTGCAAAATATTCACGAAATCTCACCGCTTTTATCATTATGCAACAGGTTGTTGCACAATTGTCTTTCATCATATCATCTTACAGTTTATCTTTACGCTCTTACCCTCATTTTGTTCCAGCGTTCAAACCATTTTTACGCTACAATAATGCCATTCAACAAAATGACTTTTGATTATCAACAATGAAAAAACTCAACATTATTTTTGCAGGTACCCCTGATTTTGCCGCAACCCATTTACAAGCCTTGTTAAATTCGGAACATAACGTTATTGCCGTTTATACACAGCCAGACAAACCTGCTGGGCGTGGGAAAAAGCTACAAACCAGCCCTGTTAAACAGTTGGCGGAAGCACATCATATTCCTGTGTATCAGCCGAAATCGTTACGCAAAGAAGAGGCTCAGGCGGAGTTACAGGCGTTAAACGCTGATGTGATGGTTGTGGTGGCGTATGGCTTAATTCTGCCAGAAGCGGTGTTAAAAGCACCGAAATATGGTTGCTTAAATGTTCACGGTTCGTTGTTACCACGTTGGCGTGGGGCAGCACCTATTCAGCGTTCTATTTGGGCTGGTGATACGGAAACGGGCGTGACCATTATGCAGATGGACATTGGCTTAGATACGGGCGATATGTTGCATAAGGTGACAACGCCGATTTTACCAACTGAAACGTCCGCTAGCCTTTATGCCAAACTTGCTGAACTTGCACCGCCTGCTTTGCTTGAGGTATTAAACGGTTTAACAAGCGGTCAGTTTAAGCCTGAAAAACAGCAAGACGAGCAAGCGAACTATGCTGAAAAACTCACAAAAGAAGAAGCAAAATTAGATTGGAATCTGACCGCTTGTCAGCTTGAGCGTAATATCCGTGCTTTCAATCCGTGGCCAATGAGTTATTTAACTTTAGATGTTGAAGGCGTTGAGCAGAGTATTAAGGTTTATCAGGCCCAAGTGTTGCCACATCAAGATAAAGTTGCTGGAACAGTACTCTCTGCAGATAAAAACGGTATCCAAATTGCTACTCAACAAGGTGTGTTAAATATTACCCAACTTCAGCCGGCAGGCAAAAAACCGATGTCCGTACAAGATTTCTTAAACGGTCGGGGGGATTGGTTTAAAGTAGGAAGCGTTCTCTAATGAAAAAACATTCCGCTCGTGCTGTTGCGGCACAGATTATTTTACAGGTGTTGGATCAGGGCAAATCCCTTTCAACCTTGATCCCCGAAGCACAATCGCAACTCGACGCTAAGGATTTAGCGTGGGTACAGGAAACGACCTTTGGCATTTGTCGTGTGTTGCCCCGTTTGGAAGCGATTATCAAATTATTGGTGGAAAAACCGCTGAAAAACAAAACTCGCTTGGTGCATTGTTTGCTTTTGGTCGGGTTGTATCAGCTACTTTATATGCGAGTACCGCCCCACGCTGCGGTAGATGAAGTGGTTAATGCCACAAAAGCGTTAAAGTTGGATAGCTTTCGAGCCTTGACTAACGGGGTGCTTCGCCGTTTTTTGCGTGAGCAAGAAGCCATTTTGGCGAAAGTGGATAAACATTGGCAAACGCTACACCCTGAATGGTTGGTGAATAAACTGAAACAAGCCTATCCGAATTGGCGAGAGATTGTCGATGCGAATAACCAAAAACCGCCGATGTGGATTAGGGTTAATGCTCAACGGACTAATCGAGCGGACTATGTGGCATTGTTAGGCGATCTTGCAAAAAACCACGAAGAAGCGACCGCTTACGTGCCTGATTGTGCGGTTTTATTAGATAAAGCGGTGTCGGTCAGCCAGCTTCCCCATTTTGAGCAAGGTTGGGTCACAGTGCAAGATGCACACGCACAATGGTCTGCCGAGTTACTCGATGCACAAAATGGCGAGTTGATTTTAGATGCCTGTGCAGCACCGGGGGGCAAAACGACCCACATTTTAGAAAAAGCACCGCAAGCAAAAGTGATTGCGTTAGATATTGAAGAGGCCCGTTTAGCTAGGGTTAAAGAGAATTTAGCTCGTTTAAACCAAACGGCAACGGTGATTTGCGGTGATGCCAGCCAGCCTGAACAGTGGCTTACAAGCGGTGAGATGTTCGATAAAATTTTACTTGATGCCCCTTGCTCTGCAACGGGGGTAATCCGCCGTCACCCAGACATTAAATGGCTACGTAAAGAAGAAGACATTGCTGAGTTGGCAGAATTGCAAGGGAAAATTCTCAAAGCACTTTGGGCAAGGCTCAAGCCCAACGGCGTGTTGCTGTATGCTACTTGTTCTGTGTTACCGGAAGAAAACAGTCAGCAAATTCAGCACTTTTTAGCTCAAACCCCAGAGGCTAAATTAGTCGAAATCAATGTGGGCGGTGAGCAATGTTTAATGAAACAGTTCTTCCCTAAATCAGAGGGAGGAGATGGATTTTTCTATGCGAAGTTAGTAAAACAGGCGTAATACGGTGAGTAGGCAATGAAAATCATCATTTTAGGTGCAGGGCAAGTGGGGGCGACGCTTGCAGAAAATTTAGCAAACCATGATAACGATATTACGATTATCGATCATGATCAGAGCCGTTTAATTCCATTGCAAGATAAGCATGATTTACGAGTGATCACAGGAAATGTAGCCTCTCCCCGTATTCTAAGGGAAGCTGGGGCGAGTGATGCAGATCTACTTGTTGCCGTTACGAATAGCGATGAAAGCAACATGATTGCTTGCCAGATTGGCTATACCTTATTCCATATTCCGACCAAAATTGCTCGTATTCGTAATGCGGATTATGTCCGCGAAAGGGAAGCCTTATTTAACGATGATGTGTTGCCGATTGACCATATCATTGCACCTGAATTATTGGTCACTCAAGAAATTCTGAGACTGGTTGATTACCCCGGCGCATTACAAATTGCATATTTTGCCAATGATTTAATCAGCTTAGTCAGCTTAAAAGCCTATTATGGTGGTCCATTAGTTGGCTATCCTGTCTCGGCATTAAGTGACCATTTACCCCATATTGAAGCCCGTATTGTCTCAATATTCCGTCATGAAAAAGCCTTTATTCCACAAGGGTCAACCATTATCGAAGCCGGTGATGAAGTCTTTTTTGTGTGTGCAACGCAACATATCAAAGCAGTCATGGCGGAATTACAACGTTTAGAAAAGCCCCATAAGCGTGTAATGATTGTAGGTGGTGGTAATGTTGGCACGGCACTTGCGAAAGCATTGGAAGATAAATGTAGTGTAAAACTGATTGAACGCAATCAAGAACGTGCTGAAAAATTGGCGGCAAAACTGTCCAAAACCCTCGTGTTATGTGGCGATGCGTCTGATCAAGAGTTGTTATTTGAAGAACATATTGAGAACATTGATTTATTCCTTGCTTTGACGAGTGATGATGAAGCCAACATTATGTCGTCCTTGTTAGCAAAACGGCTTGGGGCAAAAAAAGCGATTGTCCTGGTTCAGCGCATGGCGTATTTACATTTAATTCAAGGTGGAACCATTGATATTGCGCTCTCTCCACAACAAGCGACCATTTCTGCGCTGTCGAGCCACGTTCGAAAAGGGGACATTGTGCATGTTGCTTCGCTTAAACAAGGATTAGTGGAAGGCATAGAAGTCATTGCTCATGGCGATCAAAACTCATCTAAAGTCGTTGGACGTAAAATTAGTGAGTTAAAATTACCACAAGGGGCGATTGTTGGCGCAATCATGCGACAAGGCGATGTGATGATCGCCCATAAATCTACGGTCATTGAAGATGGCGATCATGTCATTGTTTTTGTCAATGATAAGAAGCAGTCAGCCGAAGTTGAGAAGTTATTCCAATTAGGTGCATTTTTCTTATAACGACAAGCGGTCACATTTTGCAAAAAAATTACAGAAAGTGACCGCTTGTATTAAACATTACACTTTTGCTAATTCAGCGCGCATTTGATCAATCACCGCTTTATAATCAGGTTGATCAAAAATTGCAGAACCTGCAACAAACATATCAGCCCCTGCTTCTGCAATTTCAGCAATATTATTGACTTTCACACCGCCATCGACTTCCAAGCGAATGTTAAATCCACTTACATCAATGCGACGACGCACTTCACGTAATTTATTTAATGTGGAAGGTAAGAATGCTTGCCCACCAAATCCAGGGTTAACTGACATTAATAAAATCACATCGACTTTATCCATTACATAATCTAAGTAGCTTAATGGTGTTGCAGGGTTAAATACTAAACCTGATTTACAGCCATGATCACGGATTAATTGCAATGAACGGTCTATATGTTCTGTGGCTTCAGGGTGGAAGGTAATGATGTCTGCCCCTGCTTTAGCAAAATCTGGGATTAAGCGATCAACAGGTTTTACCATGAGATGAACATCAATCGGGCAGGTAATACCGTAATCTCTCAATGCTTTACAAATAGCAGGACCAAACGTTAAATTCGGCACATAGTGGTTGTCCATTACATCAAAATGAATGAGGTCTGCACCTGCTTTTAGTACTTCTGCAACATCATCGCCTAATCGTGCGAGATCAGCGGATAAAATAGAAGGTGCAATAAGATAAGGTTGTTTTGCCATGGTGGATCTCCTACTTAAAACTCCCTTATAGCCTAGCATATTTATGCCAAATAAACTTCGATCCATTTCGCAATTTTGCTATT
This sequence comes from Actinobacillus indolicus, assembly GCF_901764975.1. Taxonomy (GTDB): domain Bacteria; phylum Pseudomonadota; class Gammaproteobacteria; order Enterobacterales; family Pasteurellaceae; genus Glaesserella; species Glaesserella indolica_B. The sequence goes on from NZ_CABFKH010000014.1 coordinate 18,547, forward strand.
TGCACTTGCTTAAGATGAAAAAATAATAAAAGCCATAAAAAAATTATAGCTTTTTGATTTGATTTCAGGCAGAATTATTTCCATATTTAATTTATGGTTTTAAGTCTGACAGTTTGACTAGGAGAATATATGAAAAAAGGGATTCACCCTGAAAATTATCGTGAAGTGTTATTTTACGACGGTAGTGTGCAACAAGGTTGGATTATCCGTTCTTGTGCGGTAACCAATAAAACAATGGTATGGGAAGATGGTAAAGAGTATCCGTTTTATCCATTAGATACCTCTTCGGCTTCTCACCCTGTTTATACAGGTAAACGCCGTGAAGCGAATACGGAAGGACGAGCAAGCAAATTTAATGAACGCTTTAAAGGCATTTCGAGCCTAACTAAAAAATAAGAAATAAAAGGGGACAATATGAAAATTTTAAACTCGCTAAAATCAGCGAAATCACGACACCAAGATTGCCAAGTGGTGCGTCGCAAAGGCAAGCTTTATGTGATTTGTAAAACGAATCCACGTTTTAAAGCTCGTCAAAGATAATCATAAAATCTTTATAAAATAAAGTATATAGCGATGAAGATTAAACCATCTTCATCGCTTTTTTATTGATTATTGTCAAATAAAATGCAAAAGATGTATTCTATTTGCATTTTTATAGTTTATAGATGATACAATATTACTATAAATAACCTACTTTTTTAGTAAACTATTTTTGACAAGCTTTACAGATAAAACCTTACCCCGCCGGAGCTTTTTGCGTGGGCATTTTTTGAAATCACTTCAGGATGAAAAAGTGGCTCAGCAAGGGCATCATGCCATTCGAGCGCCTTGGACTGATCTTGCAAATTTTTTTGATAAATGCACCGCTTGCGATAAGTGTATTGCCGTGTGTGAAACGCAAATTCTAGTGAAAGGGGCTAGCGGTTATCCTGAAGTCAATTTTATGAATGGACGGGGGGAGTGTACTTTTTGTCAGGCGTGTGTGACGGCGTGTGAAGCTGGTGTGTTTCGTTCAACCGATGAGCGAGCTTGGTTTCATTATGTTGAAATTCAGCAAAGTTGTATGACGTTTAGCGGTGTGGAATGTCGTAGTTGTGAAGATAGTTGTGAGAGCCGAGCCATTCGCTTTAAGCGACAAGTAGGGCGAGTGGCAATGCCTGAATTAAATGTGGAAAGTTGTAATGGTTGTGGGGCTTGTATGGCAGTTTGTCCGACACAAGCGGTCACGTTGGTGAGAAATGTTGCAAGCCCGTTAAGTGAATAAAATGAGAAATGTATCTGATAAATTGAACTACGATGAAGCGGACAACTGGTATGTTTGTAGCCTTGTAGTTCAAGTGAAACCTGAAAAGTTAGACTTGGTGAAGCAAGCCTTAACTGAGTTACCGAATACGGAAATCCACGGGGTGAAACTTGAAGAGAGTAAGCTCGTGGTTGTTTTGGAGTCCAGTTATCAACCTGATTTGGTTGATCGTATGGAGATGATTAAAGATATTGAAGGGGTTATCGTGGTGTCGCTGATTTATAGCCACCAAGATGAAACACTTTGATTTGGTATTACCTATTATTTTGTGGGGAATTTATGGAACTCAATCGTCGCGATTTTATGAAAGCGAATGCAGCGGCAGCAGCAGCTCTCGCCGCAGGTATTACGTTACCTGTGAAAAATGTGTACGCTAATGACAATAGCATTAAATGGGATAAAGCACCTTGCCGTTTCTGCGGTACGGGTTGTAGCGTACTTGTGGGTACGCAAAATGGACGTGTGGTCGCATCTCAAGGTGACCCTGATGCGGAAGTAAACCGTGGTTTGAACTGTATTAAAGGTTACTTCCTGCCGAAAATTATGTATGGAAAAGACCGTTTAACCTCGCCAATGTTGCGTATGAAAAACGGTAAATACGACAAAAATGGTGAATTTACCCCTGTTTCTTGGGATCAAGCATTCACCATTATGGCAGAAAAATTCAAGAAAGCGATTAAAGAGCAAGGGCCAAATGGCGTGGGTATGTTCACTTCAGGTCAATCAACGATCTTTGAAGGGGTAGCAAAATCTAAACTGTTTAAAGCAGGCTTGCGTTCAAATAATATCGATCCAAATGCTCGTCACTGTATGGCTTCAGCAGCGGTTGCGTTTATGCGTACCTTTGGTATGGACGAACCAATGGGTTGCTATGATGATATTGAAAAAGCCGATGCGTTTGTGCTTTGGGGATCAAATATGGCGGAAATGCACCCGATCTTATGGTCGCGTATTTCTGACCGTCGTTTATCTAAACAAGATGCGAAAGTGGCGGTACTTTCTACCTTTGAACACCGTTCTTTTGAACTTGCAGATTTACCTATCGTATTTAAACCACAAGGTGATTTAGCGATCCTAAACTATGTTGCAAATTACTTAATTCAAAACAATGCGATTGACCAAGACTTTATCCAAAAACACACCAAATTTAAACGTGGTGAAACGGATATCGGTTATGGATTACGTGACAGTCACCCATTAGAACAAGCGGCGAAAAATGCAAAAACCGCAGGTAAAATGCACGATAGTAGCTTTGAAGAGTTCAAACAGCTTGTTTCTGAATATACCTTAGATAAAGCTCACGAATTATCAGGCGTGCCAAAAGATCAGCTAGAAAGCCTTGCAAAAATGTATGCGGATCCAAACCTGAATATCGTTTCATTCTGGACAATGGGCTTTAACCAACACGTTCGTGGTGTGTGGGCAAACCATCTCATCTATAACATTCACTTACTCACAGGCAAAATTTCTAAACCAGGTTGCGGACCTTTCTCATTAACAGGTCAGCCGTCAGCTTGCGGTACAGCACGTGAAGTAGGTACCTTTATTCACCGTTTGCCAGCGGATTTAGTGGTGACTAACCCTGAACACGTGAAAACGGCAGAAAAATTATGGAAGTTACCAAACGGCGTTATTCAAACTCAAGTAGGCTTACACGCAGTAGCACAGGATCGTGCATTAAAAGACGGTAAACTCAATGCATACTGGATTATGTGTAATAACAATATGCAAGCTGGTCCAAACATTAACCAAGAGCGTATGCCAGGCTGGCGTGATGAACGCAACTTTATTGTGGTATCAGATCCATACCCAACAGTTTCAGCACTTTCTGCAGACTTAATTCTTCCAACGGCAATGTGGGTGGAAAAAGAAGGGGCTTATGGTAACGCGGAGCGTCGTACTCAATTCTGGTATCAGCAAGTTAAAGCACCAGGTGACGCGAAATCAGACTTATGGCAATTAGTGGAGTTCTCTAAATACTTCACCACAGATGAAATGTGGCCAGCAGAAGTGTTAGCGGCAAATCCTGAATACAAAGGCAAAACACTATTTGATGTGTTATATCGCAATGGTCAAGTGGATAAATTCCAAGTACCAACGGATAAAGCTGATTACATTAATGATGAGTCAACCCATTTTGGCTTCTATTTACAAAAAGGCTTATTTGAAGAATATGCGGCATTTGGTCGTGGCCATGGTCATGATTTAGCAGACTTTGAAACCTATCATAAAGCACGTGGCTTACGTTGGCCAGTTGTGGACGGTAAAGAGACCTTATGGCGTTACCGTGAAGGCTACGACCCATATGTCAAAGCAGGCGAGGGCGTTGCTTTCTATGGTTATCCAGATAAAAAAGCGATTATTCTTGCAGTACCTTACGAGCCACCTGCGGAAGCACCAGATGCAGAATATGATTTATGGTTATCAACAGGGCGTGTGCTTGAACATTGGCATACAGGTTCAATGACTCGCCGTGTGCCTGAATTACACCGTTCATTCCCGAATAACTTAGTGTGGATGCACCCAACGGACGCTCAAAAACGTGGCTTACGTCACGGTGATAAAGTGAAAGTGATTTCACGCCGTGGTGAGATGATCTCGCATTTAGATACCCGTGGTCGTAACAAAGTGCCTGAAGGCTTAATTTACACCACCTTCTTCGATGCAGGTCAGTTAGCCAATAAATTAACCTTAGATGCAACCGACCCAATCTCAAAAGAAACCGACTTCAAAAAATGTGCGGTTAAGGTTGAGAAAGCGTAGTTGCCTAATTCGAAACTCTCTCTCGCTATCGGGAGAGAGGAGGCAAACAAGCGGTCAGATTTAATCAAAAATTTGCAAATAAGGAACAGGCATTGAAACTCGATCCAAATCGTCGCCAATTTTTAAAAAATGCGACACGCACGGCAGGCGGTGTTTGTGGTGTTGGGATCATCTTAGCCTTACAACAAAACCAAAGCCTTGCTCGACAAGGCGTAGCATTGCGTCCACCAGGTGCATTAGCCGATGATAAAGATTTCACAGCAGCTTGCGTTCGCTGTGGACAATGTGTACAGGCTTGCCCTTACGATATGTTGCATTTGGCTTCATTGCTATCGCCAATGGAAGCAGGAACACCTTACTTTATCGCCCGTGATAAACCGTGCGAAATGTGTCCTGATATTCCTTGCGTTAAGGCTTGCCCAAGTGGTGCGTTAGATCCAAATTTAACGAATATTGATGATGCTCGAATGGGATTATCCGTTCTGCTTGATCACGAAACCTGTTTAAACTGGCAAGGCTTACGTTGTGATGTGTGTTATCGGGTTTGCCCGCTAATTGACAAGGCAATCACCCTTGAGATGCAACGCAATGATCGTACAGGTAAGCACGCAATGTTTATCCCAACGGTACATTCCGATGCGTGTACAGGGTGTGGTAAGTGTGAAGAAGCCTGTGTGTTAGAAGAAGCGGCAATCAAGGTATTACCAATGTCGTTGGCAAAAGGAATGTTAGGTAAACATTACCGACTTGGTTGGGAAGAAAAACAGAAAGTAGGACATTCTCTGCTTGATGAAACCAACCCAGAAGGCATTATTTCCCTACCAACACGCATGCCAGAGGGGGCGAAGTAATGGCAAATTCCCCGAAAGATGCAGGGCTTGAAGCCCGACAAAAGCTCGGTTGGTGGCGAGCCTATCGCTTTTTAATTTTACGCCGACTAAGCCAGCTTAGTGTGGTGTTAATGTTCTTAAGCGGTCCGATGTGGAATGTGTGGATCTTAAAAGGGAACTACAGCTCAAGTATGCTGTTTGATCTTATCCCTTTAACCGATCCACTGATTACCGCAGAAAGCCTTGCCACAGGCTATTTGCCTGAATGGAAGACTTTACTGGGCGCAGCGATTATCGTGGCACTATATGCCTTACTCGCCAGCAAGGTATTCTGTGGCTGGATTTGCCCGGTCAATGTTGTCACGGACTGTGCAGCTTGGCTACGGCGAAAACTGGGGATCCGCCAATCCGCTAAATTACCCCGTTCATTACGTTACGGTATTTTAGCGATGATCTTAGTCGGGTCAGCCATTTCAGGCACATTATTATGGGAATGGATCAACCCTGTTGCCTCACTTGGACGAGTGTTCGTCTTTGGTCTTGGTGCTACGCTTTGGTTGGTATTAGCGGTTTTCTTATTTGATTTATTGATTGTGGAACACGGTTGGTGCGGACATCTCTGTCCAATCGGAGCGACCTACGGCTTAATCGGTGCAAAAAGCATTGTACGAGTAGGGGTTGTTGATCGTGCGAAGTGTGATCGCTGTATGGATTGCTTCCACGTTTGCCCTGAACCACAGGTACTACGCCTACCCTTAAACGGTAAACCCGAAGATAGCCAAATAGTGTTATCTAAAGATTGTATTAGTTGCGGACGTTGCGTTGATGTCTGTGCAGAAAATGTATTTAGTTTTACAACACGTTTTGAACGTGAACGGAGTGAAAAATGAAAAAATATCTCGCCCTATTATTAATCGCAGTAACAGGTGTGGCTTTTGCGAATGTGGAAAAAGTCCCGTCAAGTCCAGATAAAGGTGTTGAAGCGATTGAGCCAGCTTTCCACAATATGCCAAAAGATGAAGGAAAGTTACCGCTTAGCTATGTGAACCAACCTCCAATGATCCCGCATAGCATTAAAGGCTACCAAGTGACTAAAAACACCAACCAATGTTTAAACTGTCACGGCGTAGAGAACTATCGTACCACAGGCGCGCCACGTATTAGCCCAACACACTTTATGGATCGTGATGGCAAAGTGACTGGTGACACATCACCACGTCGTTATTTCTGCTTACAATGCCACGTTCCACAAGCAGATGTTGATCCAATTATCGAAAACAAATTTGAACCGACCAAAGCATTTGGGGGTAAATAATGTTTAAGCTCATCAAGAAATTTTGGACGTGGTTTAAAACCCCAAGCAAAATCGGTGTCGGTTTTCTCATTGTTATCTCTGCTATCGGTGGTATTTTATTCTGGGGTGGTTTTAATGTTGGCTTAGAGCATACTAATACGGAAGAATTCTGCTCAAGTTGCCATATGAACGACGTTGTACCTGAGTACCGAGCTTCTGCTCACTACTCAAACCGTAGTGGTGTCAAAGCAGACTGTGCGGATTGTCACTTACCGCACGAATTTATTCCAAAATGGACACGCAAAATTGTTGCTTCTCGTGAAGTATTTGCTCACCTGACGGGCAAAGTGGACACCAAAGAGAAATTCGAAGCACATCGCTTAGAAATGGCTCAACGTGAATGGGCGAGAATGAAAGCCAACAATTCACAAGAGTGCCGTAACTGCCATAACTTCAGCGATATGGACTTCACCCAACAAAAAGGCGTTGCAGCCAAAATGCATGCAATGGCTGAACAAGAAGGTAAAACCTGTATCGACTGCCATAAAGGGATTGCTCACCAGTTGCCAAATATGCACGGGGTGAAATCCGGTTTCTCTTCAGAGAAATAAGAGATACAAGCGGTTAGATTTGTAAAAAAATTTGCAAATCTGACCGCTTGATCATTGGTATTATTTATTCCTTCCATTTGAACATCCCTCAAATTTCAGTAGAATAAGCCATCTATTCTTTTATCTATTCTATCCATGACACCAAAACGCAAACGCCCAACGCTTCAACATATTGCCGATCATTTAGGGATCACGAAAATGACGATTAGCCGTTATTTGCGTAATCCGGAATCTGTAGCTCATGAAACAGGGTTGCGTATTGCGGAGGCGATTACGGAATTTGGCTATATTCCCAATCGAGCACCTGATATTTTATCGAATGCTAAAAGTCGAGCCATCGGGGTATTGGTTCCCTCTTTGACTAACCAAGTGTTTGCTGATGTGATCAAGGGTATTGAATTAGTTACCGATAAGGCGGGTTATCAAACAATGCTAGCCCACTATGGTTATAGCCAAGAGAAAGAAGAGCAACGCATAGAGTCGTTACTCTCTTATAATGTAGATGGCATTATTCTCTCGGAAAATCACCACTCTAAGCGTACCTTGAAGATGTTGGAAGTTGCCAATATCCCTGTGATTGAGATCATGGATAGTAGTGAAATCGGTATTCAACAAGCGGTCGGATTTGACAATATTTCTGCAGCACAATCTATGGTTGAAACCATGATTAGCCGTGGGCATAAAAATATTGTTTATTTTACTGCTCGTATGGATAAACGGACAAAATTGAAAATGCAAGGCTATGAACAAGCCATGCGAAAATATCATTTAGAACCGCATAGTTTGATTACTGATGAGCCTTCATCTTTTACCCTTGGTGCAAAACAACTTCAACAGGCGTTAGCACAATATCCTGATGTTGATGGCATTTTTTGTACCAATGATGATTTAGCAATCGGGGCTTTATTTGAATGCCAACGCTTAGGTATTAAGGTTCCAAAAGAGATGGCGATTGCAGGCTTTCACGGGCATGATGTGGGGCAATCACTCACCCCACAATTAGCAACGGTCATTACTCCCCGTTTAGAGATCGGCAAAGTTGCAGCCCAAGAGCTATTGAATCGTCTAAAGGGTGAACCACAGCAGAGTAGTATTATCAATTTAGGCTACCAAATTCATTTGGGAGAGAGTATTTAAAGCAGTGGTTTGATAGCTTCAATACAACGTTCTACCACAGTTTCAAAAGGCGCATCAATATCAATAAAAATCACGTCCTTTTCATCTGCCAGTGGTTCTTCTAAGGTCGCAAATTGGCTTTTCAGCATATCTGTTTTCATATAATGCCCTTTTCGTTGTTTCATGCGTTCTAACACCAATTCAAAAGAGCCTTTCAGAAAGATGAATTTAACATCGTTGTTGCCTTGTCGGATGCGATCTCGATAGATTTTTTTCAACGCTGAGCAGACGATAATGCCTTTTTCACTTTTCTGTTCTAGACTAAATGCCGCATCGTTAATCCGTTCTAACCAAGGTTCTCTGTCTTGATCATTGAGCGGAATGCCACTCCCCATTTTAATAATATTTGCTCTTGGATGAAGATCATCTCCATCAATCAATTTCATCCCTAAACGGCGTGTAACCTCTGTACCAATGGATGTTTTCCCTGTGCTTGATACGCCCATTAAAATAAATGCTTTCCCTTCTGACATAACCATTCTCCTACAATAAAATGTTACCGATAACTAATATTTTTTTATAATGTATCATGCTAATAGATTAAATTATGAAGTTTTTATTTAAAATTTGAACAAGATCACAGATTTAAAATAAATTTAAGAATGATGTTTACATTTTAGATACAAAATAATATGTTACCAGTAACAATTTATGCCTTAGGGGGTTATATGTTAATTTTTACGATGATTGTAGCGATTATTTTGCTACTTGTGATGATTATGAAATTTAAAGTACACGCATTTGTGGCTTTAATTATTGTGAGTCTATTAACCGCATTAGCGACAGGGATCTCTGTCGATAAAATTTTACCAACCTTGCTAGGTGGTTTCGGTAGTACATTAGCATCTGTCGCCTTATTGGTCGGTTTAGGCGCGATGATTGGTCGCTTACTTGAAATTACGGGCGGTGCAAAAGTCCTTGCCGATACCCTAATCAATAAATTTGGGGAAAAACGAGCTCCATTCGCTCTTGGTGTAGCCTCTTTACTTTTTGGCTTCCCTATCTTCTTTGATGCTGGACTTGTGGTGATGCTACCGATTATTTTTAGCGTAGCAAAACAGTTTGGTGGATCTGTATTACGTTATGCATTACCGTCAGCGGGTGCTTTTGCCGTGATGCACGCTTTCCTACCTCCACATCCAGGCCCAGTAGCTTCTGGTGATTTACTGGGTGCTAATATGGGATTGCTGGTGATTGTCGGATTAATCTGTGCGATTCCAACTTGGTATATTGGTACTTACTTATTCAGTATGTTTGTGAGTAAACGTATCCATGTGGATTTACCAAAAGCATTTTTAAATTCATTAGCTGTAAATGAGACTGCAGTACAAAATCCTCCAAGTTTCAAACGTGTTTTGATTATTCTGTTATTACCGATCTTCTTGATTTTATTTGATACAGGATTGAATACATTAACCGTTGCTAAAGTGGTTGATGGTTCAGACCTGTGGGTTCAAAGTTTACGTTTGATTGGTAAAACGCCTGTTGCCTTATTGATTACTTTAGTCGTGGCAATTCTGCTGTTAAAAGGCAATCGTAGCTATGAACAAATTGAAAAAATCTGTAACAACGCTTTAGGGCCGATCTGTTCTATTATTTTAGTGACAGGGGCTGGAGGTATGTTTGGTGGTGTGTTGCGTGCAAGCGGTATTGGTGATGAGCTCTCTGCTTTAATGTCAGACACAGGTATGCCAATTATCGTAGCGGCATTTATTATCGCAACAACTTTCCGTGTCGCACAAGGTTCTGCAACAGTCGCATTAACCACAACAGCAGCATTAATTGCACCAATGGTTGCTGCAGATACTAGCCTAAGCCAATTTGATCTCTGCTTTATTGTGATTTCTATTGCTTCTGGTGCGACAGTGCTTTCTCATGTAAACGATTCAGGCTTCTGGCTCGTAAGCCGCTTCTTAGAAATGGATGAAAAAACAACCTTAAAAACTTGGACAGCCCTTGAAACCTCTATCGGTGTTGTAGGCTTCATCATTGCTTATATTGGTAGTATTTTACTTTAGTGATTGATGTGACAAGCGGTGAAATCTGCAAAATTTCTTGCAAATCTCACCGCTTGCTTATTCTTCCCGATAACGTTTGATAAACTTCCGTTGATGTCTAGCCATTACATCTTCAATCGCAATATCGTATTTATCCGCTAAGATAAATAAGTTATCAAACACATCACCCAATTCTTCGATTAAATTCTCTTTTTTCTGCAAGGCATCTTGCTCAATTTCATCAGGGCGTTCTCGACCAATCTCAATAGCACGCACAGCACAGGCGACTTCACCAATCTCTTCTGTGAGATAAGCAAGGCGACGAAAGACATCTCGTTCGTACCAATTCTGCTGTTGATAAAATTCCCTGACCCATTGTTGATATTCTTGAAAGTGCATTTTGTTCTCTCTCATTATTTGTTACCATCTGCCACTACTTTAACAAAACAGGAAGAAAAAGAAATGAAAATAACCGTCTATTGCGGAGCCAGTGTCGGGAATAATTTGGCTCACCAACAAGCGACGATTGAATTGGGTAAATGGATTGCAGAACATCAACATACGTTAGTCTATGGTGGTGGTAATGCGGGTTTGATGGGCTTATTGGCAAATACGGTGTTAGAAAATGGTGGTGAAGTGATTGGTATTATGCCAACCTTTTTACAGGAAAGAGAGTTGGCGCATAAAGGCTTGACGCAGATGATAACCGTCAATTCTATGCCTGAACGTAAGAGTAAAATGATAGAGTTGGGTGACGCTTATATTGCGTTAGCAGGCGGACCGGGTACTTTAGAAGAAATCGTTGAAGTGATCTCGTGGGCGAGAATTGGTCAAAACCCCAATCCGTGTATTTTGCTTAATAGTGATGGCTATTATGATGATTTAAAAGCCTTTTTTGACAATATGGTAAAACAAGGTTTTCTCACTCAAGCGGATAGAGACAAAACGCTGTTTTCAGATAATTTGGTGGAAATTGAACGTTTTATTCAAAGTTATACACCTCCCGAAGTGAGAAAGTATTAATTTTGGATTTGCAAAATTTTGTCTCAATCTTACCGCTTTTATGGGGTACAATAGCCCCATTCTTATTAGACTTACATATTTAGCATGAAAGAAACCATTGTTGCACAAGCTACACCGATTGGGCGTGGCGGTATCGGGATTTTGCGGGTGTCTGGACCATTAGCGGCGGATGTCGCCGAAGCAGTATTAGGCAAATGCCCAAAACCACGCATGGCGGATTATTTACCGTTTAAAGATGAAGACGGAACGGTACTAGATCAGGGGATCGCCCTGTTTTTTAAAGCCCCGAATTCGTTTACGGGGGAAGATGTCCTTGAGCTACAAGGACATGGCGGACAGGTGATTTTAGATCTGTTGCTTAACCGTATTTTAAAGGTCAAGGGCGTGCGTATTGCTCGGGCAGGTGAATTTTCCGAGCAAGCCTTTTTAAATGATAAGCTCGATCTTGCCCAAGCTGAAGCGATTGCCGATTTAATTGACGCAACGTCCGAGCAGGCAGCTCGTTCTGCATTGAAGTCCTTGCAAGGTGAATTTTCCCATAAAATCAATGCGTTAGTAGATAACGTCATTTATTTAAGAACCTATGTAGAAGCAGCGATTGATTTCCCCGATGAAGAGATTGATTTTCTTGCTGATGGTAAAATTGAAGCCAAATTGAATGAGATCATTACGCAACTTGCTAATGTTCGCCAAGAAGCGAAGCAGGGTTCGATTTTACGTGAAGGGATGAAAGTGGTGATTGCCGGTAAACCTAATGCGGGTAAATCCAGCTTGCTAAATGCTTTGGCAGGACGTGAAGCGGCGATTGTGACCGATATTGCAGGCACAACTCGTGATGTGCTGCGTGAGCATATCCATATCGATGGTATGCCGTTGCATATTATTGATACCGCAGGCTTGCGTGAAGCGAGTGATGAAGTGGAAAAAATCGGGATCAAACGAGCGTGGGATGAAATCGAGCAAGCGGATCATGTGTTGTTGATGATTGATAGCAACGAATCTCAAGCGGATCATTTCCAACAAGAGTGGGCGGAGTTTTTAGCAAAATTACCGAAAAATATACCGGTGACGGTGATTCGTAATAAAGTCGATTTAACCGGCGAAACGGAAAGCTTGGTACAAACGGATAATTTCACCGTGATTCGCCTTTCTGCACAGACGAAAGTCGGCGTGGACTTATTGCGTGAGCACCTTAAAAAATCAATGGGTTATCAAAGCTCAACGGAAGGCGGTTTTATTGCTCGTCGTCGTCACTTGGTTGCACTTGAAACCGCAGCGGAGCATCTGCAACGTGGACACGTTCAGTTAACACAATTCTACGCAGGCGAACTGCTCGCCGAAGAGCTTCGGATGGTACAAAATGCATTGAGTGAAATCACTGGGCAATTTACTTCCGATGACTTGCTCGGCAATATTTTTAGTTCGTTCTGTATCGGTAAATAAGACAAGCGGTCTGTTCGTTGCAAAATTTTGCAAACAACAGACCGCTTGCATTTTAGGCTTTGGAGAGAACCATGACACATTTGATTATTTATGCTCACCCGAATCCAACCAGTTTTAACCATGCGATTTTAGACAAAGTGATTCAAGCAAGTGCAAACCATAATGTCATTGTGCGGGATTTGTATCAGCTTGATTTTAACCCGACACTTGAATGGCAGGAGTTTCGCAATACGATTCAACATCAATATGCAGAAGATATTGCCGAAGAACATCGCTATTTCCAACAGGCAGAACTTATTACCTTGATTTATCCGCTATGGTGGATGGGCTTTCCTGCGATTTTAAAGGGATATCTTGATCGTGTGATTGCTTATGGCTTCGCCTATAAAGACGGCAAAGAAAAAAGTATCGGTTTATTGGGTGATAAACGAGTTCAGCAGTTTGTTACCCTTGGCAATCCCGTGGAAGAATATCGCCAACAAGGCTATCTGCAAGCCTTTGAGCATACCTTAGGCTATGGCTTGTTTAGCTTTTGTGGCATTGAAAAGGTTGATATGCATTATTTTGGTGAGATTGGTTTGCCGAGTACCGATTATCAGGGGATTTTGAAAGAAGTTGCGGACATTACTCAACGTAATTTGTCTTCTTGTAAGCGGTAAGATGAACTGAAAATTTTGCAAAAAGCCCACAATATAGTGGGCTTTACGACACTATTTGATTACCGTAATAGTCCACTTAGCATCGCCAATTTGCTCAAATTCGGTGACTTCATAGCCTTCCTCGGCAGCCCATTGTGGAATGGCTTCCGTTGCTTGTGTACAATCAAATTCAATAATCAAACCATCTCCTTTATTTAATTTCGCCATTGCTTCTTTAGCTTCGACTAATGGAAATGGACAAACTAACCCCGCAGCTTTTAATTTAACATTCATATTTATAAATCCTTTGTGATTAAGCAGTTACAGCAACACGACTGACATTGGCTTGTCGTGGACGAATAATGGTGAAATAAGCGGCAACCCAAGTGCCTAAAATCATCACGGGAAGCGAAACCCAACCTTGCCATGAGAAGAAAGCCGTTTCTACTAGACCATTACCAATAGAACATCCGCCAGCGAGAGTTGCTCCAATGCCCATTAAGACACCGCCCACAGCACTATATAAAATTGTTTTAACATCAGGCACTCTAAAGCGGAATTCATTACTGCCTTTAGCCGCAATAAAAGAGCCGATTAAGATACCAAGTAATAAGAACACACCCCAGTTAATGAATTTACTCTCTCCCGTAACTAAAAATTGCATAATGTTAGCGGACGGCCCTGTAATGCCTAAACCGAAATTACGTCCTGTCGCAACACTTAACGGCCAAGCAATTAAGGCAATTAAACCAACTAACGTTGCAGTAAAGAAGGGATCCCAACGTTTTTCAAATAACAAGTGAGCAATACCTGTTTTCTTCGGTTTGAGTGTAGCCACTTTGACTTTAGGTTTTGAGAGTTGTTTGAACACTAAAAATCCCGTGGTTAATGCAAGTAATGCGACTAAGATCCAAGGAGAAATATTTAGCGACTCATAGATTGTTTTCTGCTCGGTACTGATGCTTTTGGCTGCAACATTAAAATCACCGAGTGGGCCACTTCTCATCATGGCACTGAGTAGCATATAGGTGAATAACGCGACCCAGCTTCCAATTAAACCTTCACCTGCACGATACCATGTACCTGTTGCACAGCCACCAGCTAAAATAATCCCGATGCCAAACAGGAATGCTCCTGAAATAACGGCAAAGGGGGCAAAATTTTCCGCAGGGATTTCAACAATTCCAAATTCACGTAAAGCGAATAGCCCAATAGATTGAATAGTGATGGCAATTAATAGTGCGATGAACATTTTATTACTTTTGGTGACATACATATCACGAAATGCGCCTGTAATACAGAATCGTCCTCGTTGCATGACAAATCCTAGTAATAAACCGACAAAAAGCCCTGTTAGCATAAAACCTCCATAAAATGTAAAAATAACCGATGAGATTATTACAACAGGTTATAAAAATACGATCTAATAATCTTTTTGATTATGTTATGCTTTTTGGGAATTTAGGGTGGGGAAAAAGAAATGGCACTCATTGAGTGCCACTTTGAGAATGCGATTACTTCGCTAACAGATAGGCTCTTAATTGCGTAAAATCCGCCGCCATTGTATCCGACAACAGTTCCATTTTGTTATGTTTGTCTAACGCTTCAGGCAATGGCAGTTCAATCTCTAAAATACGCTCCACACTTTCTTTGAATTTCGCTGGGTGTGCGGTGCAGAGGAAAATACCTGTTTCACCTGCTTGTAGCTGATCTTTCAATACTTGGTAAGCAATTGCTCCGTGCGGTTCACATAAGTAACCTTCCGCATATTGTGCTTTTAATGCTTCTTCGGTTTCTGCATCATTTAAGGCATCTGAACCTAACTCGCTCAAGCTCCAACCGTTACGTTTAAACAGCTCTTCAACACGTGGCCAGTTGTTCGGACGGCTTACGTCCATTGCATTTGATAATGTCGCAACCGTTGCATTCGGCTCCCATTTACCCGATTTGAGATAACGTGGCACAGTGTCGTTCGCATTCGTTGAAGCGATAAAACGCTTAATCGGTAAACCTAAGGTTTTCGCAATTAAGCCTGCGGTTAAGTTACCGAAGTTACCGCTTGGCACAGAAACTACCACATCGCTACGTTTCTCTTTTGGCAACTGAGCTACCGCTTCAAAGTAGTAGCAAACTTGAGCAAGTAAACGGCTGATATTGATAGAGTTTGCTGAGTTTAAGCCGATAGCTTGGCGAAGTTCTGAATCATCAAAGGCTTGTTTAACTAATGCTTGGCAAGCGTCAAAGTCAGATTCAATCGCCACGGTACGAATGTTACCGCCTAAGGTACAGAATAATTTTTCTTGTAACGGGCTGATTTTACCTTTCGGATAAAGAATAACCACATTGATATTTTCTAAACCGTAGAACGCGTGAGCCACAGCCGCACCTGTGTCGCCTGATGTCGCTGTTAAAATGGTAATTTTGCCATCGCCACGCACCGCACTTAATGCTTGAGCCATAAAGCGACCGCCAAAGTCTTTAAAAGCAAGGGTCGGACCGTGGAATAACTCTAACGCATAAATATCATCGTTCACTTTTGCTAGTGGAGCAGGGAAAGTAAACGCATTTTTTACCATTGCATTTAAGGTTTCTTGCGGTAATTCATCGCCAATCAATGCCGATAAAATCTTTTGGCTACGCTCAACCAACGGTAATGCTAATAAAGCGTCAATGTCGTCAAATTTAGGTAACACTTCAGGGAAAAATAAGCCCTGATCTTTGCCTAACCCTTGGCGAACGCCTTGAGCAAAGTTTACTTGTTCTTCAGGGTGTTTGATGTTGTATAGGTTCATTAATGTTGTCCTTTATTATGAGTAATCGGAAATGGAACGATTGTATCCGTTCACTTCGGTTAGTCAATCACAAGCGGTGAGATTTGTAAGATTTTTTGCAAATGCATCGTTTATAATAAGTAAAGTTAAAGGGCGTTTTTAATAGGTGGAATAATGTCGATAAAGTATAAAATGGTTTTCAGTGATATTGATGGCACGTTGCTTAATTCACAACACCAGATTTCAGCAAAGACAATGCAGGCGATTCACCATATTTCCGAGCTAGGAATCCCTTTTATTTTAGTGTCTGCTAGAGCACCATCTGCAATGACGAGCTATATGAAACAGCTTGGTTCTGAATTAATGGTTTGCTATGGTGGTTCGCTGATTGTCGATGATAAGTTGAATGCGATTTATAGTGTCACTTTATCAGAAAAAGATTTGATCGATCTTGCTCAAACATTAGAAGATTATACCCATCTTTCGATTAACCATTACAGCTATGAACAGTGGTTTTCGAATAACATTGAAAATGGTTGGACCAAGCAAGAAAGTGACATTACCCAGTTACAGCCATTGCCTACGCCAACTGAATTACCCGTCACTCATAAAATGTTGTTAATCGGCGAAGCTGAAGAGATTGAGTTTCTAGAAAACAAACTGCGAGTACAATTTCCCCATTTATATATCCACCGCTCAAAAGCGACTTATTTAGAAATTATGAATAAGCAGGCGAATAAAGCGAATGCCATTCGGATTATCCAAGAGTTACATCAGATTAAAACGGAAGAGATTATTGCATTTGGTGATAATTTCAACGATTTAGATATGATTGAATATGCAGGGCTTGGTGTTGCAATGGCGAATGCCCCTGTGGAAATTCAGAAAAAGGCAAATTATGTCACCCTTTCTAACGATGAAGATGGGGTAGCTGTGGTGTTAAATCAGCTATTTCCTTGATTTGTAAGGGTTTAAATGTAAACGTTTGCGTGGTTAAGTCGTTGTTTTTATAAGCAAATGCACTGAAAAAATTAGATCTACATCATAAAATTTACAAAACTCATTTGTAGTGTAAAGTATTTTTGATTAATAATCGTATTCGAACACAAAATGTTTGAAATCGAACTTTTTTCAAAATCACAAAAGTTACAAAGGAGCTTGTATGTTTTCTTTTCTAAAGGCATCTGCACCTGCACCGAGAATTGAAAGTTCTCGTACAGACGCAGAATATCGCAAATTACGTTGGCAAGTATTTGCTGGTGTATTTATTGGCTATGCAGCTTACTATTTGATTCGTAAGAACTTTTCTTTAGCCATTCCTTATTTAATCGACGAATATGGATTTAGCAAAGCGGATCTTGGTACGGTTGCCGTGGCATTATCTCTCGCTTATGGATTTAGTAAATTCATTATGGGAAATGTTTCAGATCGCTCAAATCCAAAATATTTCATTACCATTGGTTTATTAGGTTCAGCAATCATTAGCTTGATTTTTGGTTTAGTACCAGGTGTACTTTCTTCTATTCCATTAATGATCTTACTTGCAGCCTTAAATGGTTGGTTCCAAGGTATGGGTTATCCACCAGGTGCAAAAACAATGACCAACTGGTTCTCTCGTTCTGAACGTGGAGCTTGGTGGAGTTGGTGGAACGTATCACACAACTTAGGCGGTGGTTTGATTGGTCCATTGGCGATTTTGGGTTTATCTATCTTCGGTGTATGGCAATCCTTATTTTATTTACCGGCACTGATTGCGATTGTGCTTGCCTTTGTGGTGCTTTACTTAATGCGTGATACACCAGAATCACAAGGCTTACCGCCTGTTGATGAATGGAAAGGCGAGAAAGTATTAGAAAAAGTGGAATCAGCACATACCCTTTCTTCTAAAGATATTTTCTACAAATATATCATCAACAATAAATTCCTATGGGCGATTGCGATTGCGAACGTATTTGTTTACTTCATTCGCTACGGGATTATTGACTGGGCACCAACCTACTTAAAAGAAGTGAAACACTTTACCGTAGATAAACAAAGTTGGGCATACTTCCTTTATGAATACGCAGGTATCTTTGGTATGCTTGCAAGCGGTTACTTAAGCGATAAAGTTTTCAAAGGTCACCGTGCACCGCCAATGTTACTATTCCTAGTGGGTGTATTAATTGCTATCGTGGTTTACTGGAAAAACCCAGCCGGCAACCCATTAGTCGATAACATCTGCTTAGTGGCGATTGGTTTCTTAATCTACGGCCCAGTAATGATGATCGGCTTACAAGCGGCAGATTTAGTGCCACGCGTTGCAACAGGTACAGCAACAGGTTTAACAGGTTTATTCGGTTACTTACTTGGTTCTGCAAGTGCAGGTTGGGTAATGGGTAAATTAGTGGACGTTTACGGTTGGGACGGTGGTTTCTATGCCTTAATCGCATCTTGTTTCTTAGGATTCGGTTTTATCGCATTCACCTTATTCCATAGACCTGAAAAACAATAATTTCCCTTAAATGTAAAGATAAGGCGACTTAGAGCGAATGTGTTCTCTAAGTCGCTTTTTTCATTCCCAATAAAACCAATTTATTCTAAACTTGAGCTTATTTTTAGCATAAAAGGAGTTTCCATGTATCGTACTAATCGAACTATCCCTTTACACAAACATATCGCCCTTGTCGCCCACGATAGCTGTAAACAGAGCTTAGTGGAATGGACAAAAAAACATTGCACTGCATTAAAACCCCATCAGCTTTATGCGACAGGCACAACGGGCAATCTGTTAGCCAAAGAAACAGGCTTAGAAATTACCGCATTATTAAGCGGTCCAATGGGGGGCGATCAGCAACTGGGTGGGCTGATTGCCGAAAAGAAAATTGATATGCTGATTTTCTTTTGGGATCCAATGAATGCCGCACCGCACGACCCTGATGTTAAAGCCTTAATGCGTATTGCGACCGTCTGGAATATCCCTGTGGCAATCAACCAAGCATCTGCCGATTTCTTATTGCAGTCCAGTTTGTTTGAACAAGATGTTGAGATCGAAATTCCTGATTATGATCGTTATTTGACAGAGCGTCTAAGTTAGATTTATCCCATCGGGCAAATAGTGTATGATCCGCCTGTTTTTAACCCTATTTTGAGATAATAAGATGAAATGTGAATGCCAAAAAGTGACACATCAGCAGCCTGAATTGTGTGTGGCTTTAACCCAATATCGCTTAATTGAAGTGGCTGAGATTGATGCGGAAAAATATCTGCAAGGACAGCTTACTTGTGATGTGGCGAAACTGGCGGTCGGTGAACAGACCTTGACTTGCCATTGCGATCCGAAAGGAAAAATGAGTGCGTTGTTCCGTTTATATCGTGCAACGGCGGAGCAATTTTTCCTGATTATTCAACAAGATCTGTTGCCTGAAGCACTGGTGCAGTTGAAGAAATATGCGGTGTTTTCCAAAGTGACCTTTACCGAATTAGATCAGGCTCTGTTTGGAACGACAAGCGGTGAGATCATTGCAAAATTTAACGAGAATGTGACCGTTTGTTACCTTGACGAAGAGCCTAAACGGGCGATCTTTTGGGGCGATATTGTGGTAGAAACCAATGGCGATAGTCGTTTGTGGGATCTGATTGATATTCAGCAGGGCGTGCCATTACTCTACAAGGCTAATCAGTTTGAGCTAATTCCACAGGCAACCAATCTGCAACTGCTTGATAAAGCGATTTCCTTTACCAAAGGGTGCTATATCGGACAGGAAACGGTGGCTCGTGCGAGATATCGTGGGGCAAATAAACGGGCGATGTTTACTTTTGTGGGTAATGTGGAAGATGAGATCGAACTGCCAGCGATTGCCTCTAGCATTGAAATGCAGTTGGGCGAAAACTGGAAAAGCACGGGGACAATTTTGGCGGTACAGCGTTATCAACAACAGCTTTGGTTGCAAGTGGTGCTAAATAAAGAACTTGAGCCAGAAGCCAATTTCCGTGTCGGCAATGTCAGCTTGGCATTATTTGAATTGCCTTATAGTTTGGAAGAAAACTGATGTTTGAATATCCAAAAGCAAAGTTTATTGCAGGGGTAGATGAAGTCGGGCGTGGGCCTTTGGTTGGAGCGGTAGTAACGGCTGCGGTTATTCTTGATCCTAATCAGCCGATTGAAGGGCTTGCTGACTCGAAGAAACTCTCGGAAAAACGCCGTCTTGCGTTGGCGGAAGAAATTAAAGCGAAGGCATTATGTTGGTCTTTGGGGCGAGCAGAGCCTGATGAAATCGACCAACTGAATATTTTGCACGCCACAATGTTGGCAATGCAACGAGCGGTTGCTGGGCTTCGTATTCAACCTGATTTTGTGTTAGTGGACGGAAATCGTATTCCAACCTTGCCTATGCCAGCACAAGCGGTCGTGAAAGGCGATAGTCTTGTTGCTGAAATCAGTGCTGCGTCTATTTTAGCCAAAGTAGCACGGGATCAGGAAATGGACGAACTCGATAAACAGTTTCCTGAGTACGGCTTTGCACAGCATAAAGGCTACCCAACGAAGCTACATTTTGAGAAATTAGAAAGTCTGGGCGTAACCCCTTATCACCGTAAAAGTTTTGCCCCTGTTGCACAGCGATTAGCCAAAGAATGAAAAAAGAT
This sequence comes from Actinobacillus indolicus, assembly GCF_901764975.1. Classification (GTDB taxonomy): domain Bacteria; phylum Pseudomonadota; class Gammaproteobacteria; order Enterobacterales; family Pasteurellaceae; genus Glaesserella; species Glaesserella indolica_B. The sequence goes on from NZ_CABFKH010000014.1 coordinate 39,019, forward strand.
GATATTTACTTACAGCGATGCCTTGAATGCGATAGCGTGGTCAGCATAGCAAAAAATCTGCCTAATCAGACCGCTTGTTGCCCAAATTGCAATGAAGTGTTGCAATCAGGCAACCGTTGGAGCTTGCGACGTTGTGCCATTATCGCTCTGTCTATTCTCATTTTGTTGCCTTTTGGCTTATGGTTGCCGTTGATGAATATCGACCTACTGGGCGTGCCGATTTATGCGTCCGTTTGGGGTGGCGTATGGAAAATGGCGACAGAAGGCTTTCCCTACACGGCATTTATGATTTTGCTCTGTTCAGTGATTATGCCTTTTGCCTTTGCTGGCTTGGTGTTGTTGATCTTTATTCAACGGCTGATCCACCATAGACCACGCTACACCTTGATTTTACTGAGCAAAGCGAAACAGTGGGTGATGTTAGATGTTTATCTCGTGGCGATTGCCGTAGCGGCATTTAAAGTGCGTGAATATGCCAAGCTGGAGTTTGACTACTATATTATCGCATTCATTATGACGGCGATTTTAACCACGTTACTGTTTATCAAAATCGATCCGAAACGTTGGTGGGAGCGGTTTTATCCTGAATATCATACACTGCCTGCCGATCACCCTTGCCAACCAAGTATCTGTTCGGCTTGCGAATATACCTTTGATGAAAATATCGTGGATAAAAAAGGACGACATCGTTGCCCACGTTGTGAAAGCAATTTAGATGTGTCCGATAGCATTAAACTACAACGGGTATGGGCAACCTTGATTGCTGGTTTTGTGATGATGATCCCTGCCAACCTTTTGCCGATTTCCTCTACCGAATTTGCAGGGACAACGTCCGCAGATACATTGATGGGTGGGGTAATTTTATTTATGGAAATGGGCAGTTACTTAATTGCAGCCATTATCTTTATTGCCAGTATTGCCGTTCCGTTTAGTAAAGTTGCCGTGATTTTCTACTTGTTGCTTGCAATCCATTACCGTTGGAAACACCCGATTCACTGGCAAATGAAACTACTACACTATGTTCACTTTGTCGGACGCTGGTCAATGTTAGACTTGTTTGTTCTCGCACTGATGATGTCTTTGGTTGAACGTGGGCAGATTATCAGCTTCTCGGTGGGTGAAGCCGCTTTCTATTTTGGGGCAGCTGTTTTTCTAACAATGATTTCATCATCAAACATTGACGCCAGAATGTTATGGCGGATACATCGAGAGCATAATACAACCTAGTCAAGCGGTTAGATTTGAACAAAATTTTGCAAAGGTTTATACTTCCACCAATAAAATTGAAAAAAGGAGCAAGTTATGCGTGTTGATACTTCTGAACTTTGTGATATTTATTCCGATCAGGTTGATGTCGTCGAACCTATTTTTTCTAGCTTTGGCGGACTTTCATTTTTCTACGGTAAAATCACCACAGTAAAATGCTTTGAAAGCAATGGCTTAATTGCAGAAGTGTTGGAAGAAGAAGGTCAAGGGCGAGTGCTTTTAGTCGATGGTGGTGGTGCAGTGCGTCGAGCATTAATTGATGCAGAACTCGCCCAACTTGCCGTGGATAATGGCTGGGAAGGTATTATTGTCAATGGTGCAGTACGTCAATTAGATGTGTTAGAAACCCTAGATATTGGTATCCAAGCCCTCGCCCCAATTCCTGTTGGTGCTGATGACTCAATGGTGGGTGAAGTCGATACCCCTGTCAATTTTGGCGGAGTGACCTTTTTGCCTGAAGATTATGTCTATGCGGATTTAACAGGGATTGTGTTGTCGCCTGAACTCTTAGATTTGGCAGATGAAATCGCAGAATAAACTTGTTGTTAACGGACACTTTGGTGTCCGTTTTGTTTTTTAGAAATTGAGATAAAAATCTTTGGTGAGCTGTTTAAATTCACCACGATATTGGTGATGCTCATCATAAATCGTGAGCTCTTGTTCTTTTAATGTGAGAGCTTGCAAAGAAAAGGTCAAAACTGACCGCTTGTATGGGCTTGTAGGCGTAGTTTTAATTTTCCAATGCTCAATACAGTAAAGCTTCTCTTGTTCAGCCTGTGAAATGAGTTTTATACCGCTGTCAAAAGGGAGTATAAAACTGATTTTCCCTTGTGGATGTAGCCATTTTTTTGCTTGGATTAGCCAATCTATATGGCGATGAATCACACTTCTTGCTAAATCTCGTTGTTTGCTCTTCGTGGCTAAGCTATGTTCAAAGTAGGGTGGATTTGACACAATCAGGTCATATTGTTGAGTCGATGTCCACTGCATCACATCCGTTTGAAGCACATCAATCCGATCTGCCCAAGGGCTATGCGCAACATTGTGGCTCGCTTGTTGAAAGGCTGATTCATCAAGCTCAAGGGCTGTAATCTGTGCGAAAGGGGCGCGTTGTGCTAACATCAAGGCGATCAATGCTGTGCCTGTACCGAGATCAAGGATCGTCTTTGCATGATCTGTCTTTGCGATTGCCCCTAAAAGAATTCCATCGGTGTTGACTTTCATTGCACATTGGTCGTGTGCAATGAAAAACTGTTTAAACTGAAAACCTGCACTCATAGACTATTTTCTGAGTTTGACGGTTTCAATCGCGTGATCTTCGCCTTTTACGAGAATCAGATTAGCACGTTCACGGCTAGGTAAAATGTTCTGTTTTAAATTTAATCCGTTGATTTCATCCCAAATCGTTGATGCCGTTTGCACCGCTTCTTCTTGCGTCAATTTTGAATAGTGGTGGAAATAGGAATTCGGATCGGTAAAGGCACTACGGCGGAATTTTAAGAAACGGTGGATATACCATTCTTTTAGTAGGCTCTCATCCGCATCAACATAAATGGAAAAATCGACAAAGTCAGACACAAAAACGCTATGTGGACTATGTGGGTAGTTCATGCCACTCTGTAACATATTTAAGCCTTCTAAAATCACAATGTCAGGTTGATCCACTTCATTATATTTATCAGGGATGATGTCGTAAGTTAAATGGGAGTAAATCGGTGCTTTAACATGGCGCTTGCCTGATTTTATGTCAGAAACAAATTCAATAAGACGATGAATATCATAAGACTCAGGAAAGCCTTTTTTCTTCATTAAGTTACGTTCTTGTAAGGTTTTTAATGGGTAAAGAAAGCCGTCAGTCGTGATGAGATCCACTTTACGCTTTTCAGGCCATTCAGAAAGCAAGGCTTGTAAGATACGAGCCGAAGTGCTTTTCCCTACCGATACGCTGCCAGTTAAACTGATGATATAAGGTACTTTTGGCGCTTCTACATCTAAGAACTTATGTAAGACTTCTTGGCGTTTGATATTTTCATCAATGTAATAGTTAATCAAACGAGCAAGGGGAAGATAGATGGTACTGACTTCCTCCAAAGACAGTTCTTCATTAAAACCCAAAAGGGGTTTTAGGTCTTGTTCGGTCAGTTTTAATGGTACAGATTTACGGAGTTCTGCCCATTGTTGTCGATCAAAGGTTAAAAAAGGCGTAATTTTGGTGGATTTTGTTAGGCTCATTGCCAAATTCTCTATTTTTCTTATTAAAAGCATCCATCTACAATGGCATTCTAGGTGTGAAATATACAATATAAATGTCGTTGATTGGGATTTTATCTAATAAAAATCACGAAAAATATCTAAAAAATCAGCATATTGCGTATTTTGTCATCGAAAGGGATGGATTTTTAATTTTTTTGAAAAAAATACTTGCAAGGTTTTCTGAAATCCCTATAATGCGCATCACTTGCTTACGACAACGCAACGCCGACTTAGCTCAGTAGGTAGAGCAACTGACTTGTAATCAGTAGGTCACCAGTTCGATTCCGGTAGTCGGCACCATTCTAGCTTAAGGTAGACAAGTATTCAATTAACGTGGAGGGATTCCCGAGCGGCCAAAGGGGGCAGACTGTAAATCTGTTGGCTCAGCCTTCGAAGGTTCGAATCCTTCTCCCTCCACCATTTCTTCTAATTGAATCCTGATGGGACAGACGAATTTAGAACAGCGGGCATCGTATAATGGCTATTACCTTAGCCTTCCAAGCTAATGATGCGGGTTCGATTCCCGCTGCCCGCTCCAAACGCTGATATAGCTCAGTTGGTAGAGCGCACCCTTGGTAAGGGTGAGGTCGGCGGTTCAAATCCGCCTATCAGCACCACCTATTCTCTTTCTATCTTCATCTTTTCCTTTACTTTTAAGCAATAATTGATTTTTAAATTTGATTAATGTGTTAAAATAGCATTGATCCTATTTGTTTATAATTAACATTTAAACCTAAAAAATCTCTAGGTTTTGAGTTTATAAACGAAATAAATGTGTAGTATAATAAGTAGGTTTTAATTTAAAACCCCATAGGACATAGTGTGCTATGGGATTTCATCAACAAAGGAAACTTTACAATGGCTAAAGAACAATTTAATCGTGGCGATAAAGTCCACGTAAACGTAGGTACTATCGGTCACGTTGACCACGGTAAAACAACCTTAACAGCAGCAATCACAACCGTTCTTGCGAAAAAATTCGGTGGTGCTGCACGTGCGTTTGACCAAATCGACAACGCACCAGAAGAGAAAGCGCGTGGTATTACCATCAATACTTCACACGTTGAGTACAACACAGAATCACGTCACTATGCACACGTTGACTGCCCAGGACACGCGGACTATGTTAAAAACATGATTACCGGTGCGGCACAAATGGACGGCGCAATCTTAGTAGTTGCGGCAACAGACGGTCCAATGCCACAAACACGTGAGCACATCTTATTAGGTCGCCAAGTAGGTGTACCATACATCATCGTATTCTTAAACAAATGCGACATGGTTGACGATGAAGAGTTATTAGAATTAGTTGAGATGGAAGTTCGTGAACTTCTTTCACAATATGATTTCCCAGGTGATGACACACCAATCGTACGTGGTTCAGCGTTACAAGCGTTAAACGGCGTGCCAGAGTGGGAAGAGAAAATTCTTGAATTAGCAAACCACTTAGACAACTACATTCCAGAGCCAGAGCGTGCGATTGATAAACCATTCTTATTACCAATCGAAGACGTATTCTCAATTTCAGGTCGTGGTACAGTAGTAACAGGTCGTGTTGAGCGTGGTATCATCAAATCAGGTGAAGAAGTTGAAATCGTAGGTATCAAACCAACGACAAAAACAACAGTAACTGGTGTTGAGATGTTCCGTAAATTATTAGACGAAGGTCGTGCGGGTGAGAACGTTGGTGCATTATTACGTGGTACAAAACGTGAAGAAATCGAACGTGGTCAAGTACTTGCTAAACCAGGTTCAATCACACCACACACAGACTTCGAATCAGAAGTTTACGTATTATCAAAAGAAGAAGGTGGTCGTCATACTCCATTCTTCAAAGGTTACCGTCCACAGTTCTACTTCCGTACAACTGACGTAACTGGTACAATCGAATTACCAGAAGGCGTAGAGATGGTAATGCCAGGCGATAACATCAAGATGGTAGTAAGCTTAATCCACCCAATCGCAATGGACGAAGGTTTACGTTTTGCGATTCGTGAAGGTGGTCGTACAGTAGGTGCGGGCGTAGTAGCGAAAATCATCAAATAATTAATTATTTGATAAAACGTTAAAAGCGAATAGAGAAGGCTCATCGAAAGGTGAGCCTTTTTGTTTTGGTTTTAATCAATAGTAAGAATAAGGGATGATATTGGATTGGTTTT
>NZ_CABFKH010000015.1 GCF_901764975.1 Actinobacillus indolicus
AACCCTGCCACTCAGTGGCATATACAACCCAAGTGAATGTAAACGATGTCCTTAGGGAAAATGTAAACGATGTTTGGGTTGTACAAAGGATTCGTTTAACATCCATAGGCAGAGAGGGTAAACAAGCGGTGAGATCCTCACGAAAATTTGCAAACCCTCTCTCTTCGAAAGCCAAATGGCTTTCTCCGCCCTCTCCCATAAGCAGGAGAGGGATTCATAAAAGAAGATAAAAATATGCATAAAGTAGATAAAAAATGTTTGAATCACCCGTTTCTTGAAACGCTATTTAAAAATACCACTCGTTTTTTTGCGGTAGGTGTTTTTTTAGCGTTATCAGCCATTTTAGTCTCATTGATTATGGGGAGCTGGGATTCAATTAAACAGTTTGGTCTCCAATTTTTATGGACCAATGATTGGGATCCTGTTCAAGAAAATTATGGTGTTGTTGTACCAATTATTGGTACTTTAATTTCCTCTTTTATCGCCTTATCTATTGCGGTACCCATTTCATTAGGCATTGCGGTTTTTCTATCAGAGCTAGCTCCAGAATGGTTAAGACGACCTGTTAGCCTTGCGATTGAATTACTGGCAGCCATTCCGTCTATTATTTATGGTATGTGGGGCTTGTTTGTCTTTGTGCCATTATTCCAAGAGTTTGTTCAACCTCATTTAATTGAGTATCTTGGTGAATTGCCTTTTGTAGGAATGTTATTTGCAGGGGCGCCATTTGGTATTGGTTTATTTACCGCAGGTTTAGTGCTAGCCATTATGGTCATTCCATTTATTGCTTCTGTGATGAGAGACATGTTCCAAGTTGTGCCAGCAATGTTAAAAGAATCAGCTTATGGTTTAGGGGCAACGACATGGGAAGTAGTTTGGAAAGTCATTTTACCTTACACCAAAGCAGGTGTTATCGGCAGTATTATGTTGGGGCTTGGACGTGCGTTAGGGGAAACCATGGCGGTTACTTTCGTTATTGGTAACGCTTTCCAATTGCCTGAATCTATATTTTCACCGTCTTCTTCAATTGCTTCAGCGATTGCGAATGAATTTAATGAGGCAGGAGGGCTACAAAAATCAGCCTTAATGGAATTAGGCTTAATTCTTTTCCTGATTACGACATTAGTTTTAGCTTGCTCGCGTTTATTGATTGCCCGTATGAGCAAACACGAAGGGAGAAAATAGTATGTTAGCACGCTATCAAAATAGACGTTTTCATTGCCGAAAATTCAAAAATAAAATTATGCTCGGTTTATCTGGGTTGTCGGTTATTTTCGGTTTATTTTGGCTATGTTGGATTATTCTGACATTAGTAACTAAAGGGATCCCATCTCTTTCGTTAGAACTCTTTATGGCGGAAACACCTGCGCCGAATGAGCAAGGTGGGTTGCTAAATGCGATCATCGGTTCTGTATTAATGTTGTTAGTTGCCATGGCGATTGCAACACCTGTGAGTATCCTTGCAGGGACTTACCTTGCAGAGTATGGTCGCTATAGTAAATTGGCTTCCATGGTGCGTTTTTTAAATGATATTTTACTTTCAGCACCGTCAATCATTATCGGTTTATTTATTTACTCCATCTATGTTGCTCAAGTAAAACATTACTCAGGCTGGGCTGGTGGATTAGCGTTAGCGATGATTGCAATTCCTGTGATTGTGCGTACCACAGACAGTATGTTAAGCCTTATACCAAATAACTTGCGTGAAGCTGCGATTGCATTAGGTTGTCCACAATGGCGTATGATTACGATGATTTGTTATCGTGCGGCAAAACCAGGTATTATCACAGGGGTATTACTTTCTGTGGCTCGTATTGCGGGTGAAACTGCACCATTGCTCTTCACCGCATTGTCTAACCAATTTACTTCATGGGATATGAACGGCCCAATGGCGAACTTACCGGTTGTAATTTATCAATATGCAGCAAGTCCATTCCAAGACTGGAATACATTAGCTTGGGCGGGTGCAACCTTAATTACGCTATTTGTCCTCGTACTCAACTTAATTACCCGTTTATATTTCCAACCAAAACAAAAATAAGGATAAAAGAATGAATCATCCAGTTGTTCCAAAGAGTGAAACGAAGATCGAAATTAATAATTTAAATTTCTACTATGGCGATTTCCATGCGTTAAAGAACATTAATTTACGCATTGCAAAAAATAAAGTGACAGCATTTATCGGCCCATCTGGTTGTGGTAAATCGACTTTATTAAGAACCTTAAACCGTATGTTTGAACTTTATCCAGCACAGCATGCAACAGGGGAGATCAACTTAGAGGGCGAAAATCTACTCACCTCTCATACGGATATTTCGATTATTCGTGCGAAGGTTGGGATGGTGTTCCAAAAACCTACGCCTTTCCCAATGTCGATTTATGACAATATTGCGTTTGGTATTCGTCTGTTTGAGAAATTAAGCAAGGCAGAAATGGATGAGCGTGTTGAATGGGCATTAACCAAAGCAGCATTATGGAATGAAGTGAAAAATAAATTGCATCAAAGTGGTGATAGCCTTTCTGGCGGTCAGCAACAGCGTTTATGTATTGCCCGTGGGATTGCGGTAAAACCTGAGGTGTTGTTACTTGATGAACCTTGTTCTGCTCTTGACCCAATTTCAACAATGAAAATTGAAGAATTGATCAGTGAGCTAAAACAAGACTATACTGTCGCTATTGTTACTCACAACATGCAGCAAGCTGCACGTTGTTCTGAGTATACGGCTTATATGTACCTTGGCGAATTAATCGAATTTGATGAAACGAAAAAAATCTTCGATAAACCTCAAAATCAGAAAACCGAAGATTATATTAAAGGTCGAATGGGCTAGTACGGACAGACAAGCGGTGAGATTTGTTGAATATTTTGCAAAAAATAAGGCAAATCTTACCGCTTGTAAGCCTAAAAGGAGAGTCTATGAATGAAACCATTTTAGTGGTAGAGGACGAACGGGCAATTCGAGAGATGATTGCCCTTTTTTTAATGCAACATAATTATCATGTTCTCGAAGCAGAGGACTATCAAAGTGCGGTAAATAAGCTGGCAGAAAAACCAAAGTTAATTTTACTGGATTGGATGCTACCAGGGCGATCTGGGATTCAATTTATTCAATATCTAAAAAAACAAGAAGAGACAGCGAAGATTCCCATTATTATGCTCACGGCACGTAGTGCCGAAGAAGATTGCATTACCTGTTTAAATGAAGGCGCAGATGATTACATTTCAAAGCCATTTTCACCTAAAGTATTACTTGCTCGTATTGAGGCCGTTTGGCGTCGAAGTTATGAGTCCAATAATATTATTTACATTGATGATTTACAAATTGATCAGCAAGCTCAACGAGTCTATTTCCAACAAACTGAAATTAATCTAAGTGCGACAGAATATAAACTTCTTCACTTTTTTATGACACATCCTGAAAAGGTTTATACCCGTGAGCAGTTACTCGATTTTATCTGGGGTAATGATATTTATGTGGAAGATAGAACGGTCGACTCCTATATTCGTCGTTTACGTAAAAATCTAGAACCTTATCAATTTGACCGATATGTGCAAACTGTGCGAGGTTCGGGCTATCGTTTTTCTAATCATTTTCAGGAGTGATAATGAAGCTAAATCTCTCATTGACACATTTTATTGTAGAAATGGTGATTGCTGTTTCGATTTCGTTCTTTTTTAGCTTATTTGCTAAAGACTTTGGTTTTTGGTTTATTTGTAGCTTGGTCGTTTTATTGATTTGGCATCACTACAACGAAAATAGCTTACTAAAACTCCTTGAACCTGAACGAGATGGAACAAAAAAAGCACGTAGTGCTTGGGAGTATGTTTCCCAAACCGTCGCTTACTATAAAAAACGAGATCGAAAAGAGAAGATTAAAACTTTGCGTTTACTATCAAAATTAAACAAAGATGTGCAGTATTTACCCGATGGTATCCTTATTTTGCAACATAATGGGGATATTTATTGGTGTAATAACATGGCACAACAAATCTTAGATTTTTATTGGGATAAAAAACTCCATAAAAATATCTATAACGTCATTTTTTATGATGAGTTTAAAAATTATATGCGTCAATCTCATCATAAGCGTCCTTTAGTGCAATTAACGCATAATCAACGTTATTTAGAAATTAATATTACACCTTATGATGATGAGCTAAATTTGTTGATTGTACGTGATGTGACACAAATGATTCGTTTGCTTCATTCGCGTCAAACCTTTTTAAGCAATATGAATCATGAGTTGAGAACACCGTTGACAGTATTGCAAGGGTATCTTGAGTTGTTACAAAGTGGCTCAGATTTAGATCCTTTTCAGGAAAAAGCCATTAAGTCGATGTCGGAACAGAGTCAGCGAATGGCGAATTTGTTGCAACAACTTAACCTATTAGCCAAAATTGAAGGATCGACGAGTGAAGATCACATCGATGTCAACATGTCAGAGATGCTTGAGTCTATTCAGCGAAGTACGATGGTCTTAACGAACGAGCAACAAATTCAATTTGAAATTACCCCAAATATCAAGGTATTTGGTGATGAAAACCAACTACAAAGTGCTGTGTCGAACTTAATTTACAATGCGATAAAACATGCTGGACAAGATGCTTTGATTACCATTCGTTGGCAATATTGCGAGCAAGGTGCGGAATTTATTGTCAGCGATAATGGAAAGGGTATTGCTCCTCAACATATTCCACATTTAACTGAACGTTTTTATCGTGTTGATGAGTCTCGTAGTAATCAAACAGGGGGATGTGGTCTAGGTCTGGCGATCGTAAAACACGCCCTTGAACAACATGGTAGTTTTCTCGAAATTCAAAGTGAAGTAGGGAAAGGAAGTTGCTTCCGTTTTGTGATTAAACAGGACCGTCTTATATCCTAAAATAGGAGACTTTTGTTATATTTTGGTTAATTATTTTATTTAAAGAAAAAAATAAGTTTAAAAATAGAACAAGAATTTGAATAAAATGAGATATAGATCACGTTTTTGATTAAATTAGGTTGCTCAAACATCCCCTTTCTTTAGAATTCACTCCGAAAATTTAATTTATTGATAATAAATTCATCCGTTTCTATAAATTCCTCACATAAGGAGCAACCAATGAGTATTGCTATTATCATAGCAACCCACGGTGTCGCTGCAGAACAGCTTCTCAAAACCACAGAGATGTTAATCGGGGAACAAAGCGATGTAGCCACTATCGACTTTGTGCCAGGTGAAAATGCCGAAACCATTATGGGTAAATATCAAGAGAAATTAGCGAATGAACTCGCACATTGCGATCAGGTGCTATTCCTTGTTGATACTTGGGGCGGTAGTCCGTTTAATGCGGCAAACCGTGTATCTGAAGGTAAAGACAATATGGACATCGTCACAGGTGTAAACGTGCCGATGCTTGTTGAAACCTTTATGGCTCGTGATGATGGTCCATCTTTATCAGAATTAGTGGAAGTCGCTCTTGAAACAGGACGTTTAGGCGTACGTGCGTTACGCTATCAAGAAAAAGAAGAAACACCAGCGGCACAACCTGCACCTGCTATTCAAGCACCAGCACAACCACAAGTAGCTCAAGTCAATCAAGAAGGTAACTTAGTGATTGGTCTGGCGCGTATTGACGACCGTTTAATTCACGGTCAAGTGGCAACCCGCTGGACGAAAGAGAGCCGTGTTAGCCGTATTGTGGTGGTAAACGATGATGTAGCAAAAGACAGCGTGCGTTCAACGATGCTGAAAAGTGTAGCTCCGCCAGGGGTAACGGCTCACGTTGTGCCTGTGGATAAAATGATCCGTGTTTACAACAACCCTGAATATGCGAACGAACGCATGATGTTACTTTTCACTAACCCGACAGATGTGGTTCGTTTAATGGAAGCAGGCGTTGAGTTCAAATCGATCAATATCGGTGGTATGGCGTATAAAGATGGTAAGAAAATGATTACCAGCGCCGTTGCCGTTGATGATAAAGATATTGAGGCATTCAAGGCATTAGATGCGAAGGGCATTGAGCTTGATGTGCGTAAAGTATCGAACGATAGCCGTCAATATATGATGGATTTACTCAAGAAAAATAACTTAATCTAAGGAAATTATTATGGAAATTTCTACATTACAAATTATCTTAGTATTCCTTGTTGCCTGTATTTCAGGTATGGGATCAATCCTTGATGAGTGGCAAACTCACCGTCCGTTAATCGCTTGTACCTTAATCGGTATCGTATTAGGCGATATGAAAACGGGGATCATTGTTGGTGGTTCATTAGAATTATTAGCGTTAGGTTGGATGAATATCGGTGCAGCATTAGCACCAGATGCGGCATTAGCATCCGTGGTTTCAACCATCTTAGTTATCGTGGGCGGACAAGATATTCCAACTGCGATTGCGCTAGCCATTCCACTTGCAGCAGCAGGTCAGGTATTAACTTACGTTGTACGTGCGATTACAGTTGGTTTCCAACACGCAGCAGATAAAGCCGTTGAAACTGGCGACTTAAATAAACTGGATTGGATTCACCGTTCAGCGTTATTACTTCAAGCAATGCGTATTGCAATCCCAGCGTTAATCGTTGCGATGACGGCAGGTACAGATACAGTTCAATCTATGTTAGCAGCCATTCCGCCAGTTGTAACAACAGGTCTTAAAATTGCCGGTGGCTTTATTGCAGTTGTAGGTTATGCGATGGTTATCAATATGATGCGTGCAGGCCACTTAATGCCATTCTTCTATGCGGGTTTTGTGATTGCAGCATTTACCGATTTCAACCTTGTAGCATTAGGGGTTTTAGGTACTATCACAGCGATTATTTATATCCAACTTCACCCGAAATACAATCAAAGTAAACAAGTGGTGCAAGTGCAAGCAACAAACAACGACCTTGACAACAGATTAGACTAAGGAAGTAAGACTATGACAACTGAAATCAAAAAAGTAACACAGAGCGATTTAAATGCGGTGGTACGCCGTTCTAATCTCTTCCAAGGTTCTTGGAACTTCGAGCGTATGCAGGCGTTAGGTTTTGCTTACTCAATGGTACCGGTCATCAAACGTTTATATCCAGATCCAAACTCACAAGAGCGTAAAGATGCGATCAAACGTCACCTTGAGTTCTTTAACACCCAGCCATTCGTGGCAGCACCGGTATTAGGGGTGACTATCGCAATGGAAGAAGAGCGTGCAAACGGCAAACCTATCGATGATGCGGCAATCAACGGGATCAAAGTTGGTTTGATGGGGCCTCTTGCTGGTGTGGGCGACCCGATTTATTGGGGGACAGCACGTCCTGTATTCGCAGCATTAGGTGCAGGCGTTGCCTTAACAGGTAGCTTATTAGGTCCATTACTATTCTTCGTATTATTTAACCTTGTACGTTTAGCAACCCGTTACTACGGTGTGGTTTACGGCTACAAAAAAGGCTTAAACGTTGTACAAGATATGAGTGGCGGTTTATTACAAAAATTAACCGAAGGTGCATCCATTCTCGGCTTGTTTATTATGGGAGCGTTAGTTCAGAAATGGACAAGCATTAATGTACCGCTTGTGGTTTCTACCATTCAAAAACAAGACGGCACAACGGAAATTACCACCGTTCAATCTATCTTAGATAGCTTAATGCCAGGTTTATTACCGTTACTCTTAACCTTCGCATGTATGTGGTTATTACGTAACCGTGTGAATGCACTTTGGATTATCATCGGCTTCTTCGTTATCGGTATCTTCGGTGCGTGGACAGGTATTCTTGCTTAATTAATTGATTCTCTTTGATTTAAAGGCTAATTCGGTATGAATTAGCCTTTGTTTTATACAGTAAGTGCCAGCCAATTCCTCAACATCTGCTCTCCATATTCTGTAATAAAAGACTCAGGGTGAAATTGCACGCCATAGATCGCAAGAGAGCGATGTTTAACTGCCATTAATACGCCTTGATCGCAAGTTGCAGTAGCAACAAGCGGTGTGTTTTCTAATGATTTTTGCGAAATCGCCCAAGAGTGGTATAAGCCGATATTGAATTGCTTCGGTAAATTCTTAAACAGTGGGTTGGCTTGTTGCTGAATTAATGGGCGTTGCTGTCCGTGGCGAACTTGATTAAGATTGTAGAGTTTACCGCCAAAAAATTCGCACAAAGTTTGGTGTCCAAGACAAACCCCTAAAATTGACTTATGTTGGTGATAACGTTCTAACATTGCAAATAGTTTTGGATATGCTCTTGGTACATCAGGACCTGGTGAAATCATAATATGACTAAAACGTTCCACGTCGTCTAAATCTAACTCTTCCACCGACACCACCTGCATGTCAACCCCGATTTTGCGTAATAAATCAACAAGGTTAAAAGTAAAAGAGTCGTGATTATCAATAATAAGCAACATTAAACATTATCCTGTGTGATCGGTTTTTCAACCAGTAAATGTAAACGCGTTGTATCCCAATCGGTTTCAAGTAATTCAACTTGTGGCGTTGTCTGCTGAGCTTTAGCGGAAAGCTGTTGGAAACGCTCGACTTTCCCTAGTAATCCCTGTTTACCGACCAATGCTGTGACACTTTGGTTATATTGATTGCTCGCTGTATTCAAGGTGTTACCCAATTTAGCAAGACGCTCTGCAATGACGCAAACTTGGTTATAAATATCCCCTGCTTTTTCGCTGATCTCTCGTGCCTCTGCATTACCTCGCTCAATTCGCCATAAATTTGCGACCGTGCGTAAAATCGGCATTAACGTTGTGTGAGAAACCAAAATGACATTACGTTCATAGCCATAATTAAAGAGCTGTGGATCGTGCTTCATTGCTTCAATATAAGCAGGTTCAATCGGTACAAACATCAGCACGAAATCAGGGCTTTTTATCCCAATCAGCTGACTATAATTTTTCTTAGACAATCCATCAATATGGGAACGAAGTGAACGGCAGTGTTCATCAAGTGCTTGTTGAATTGCAAAATTATCTTCAGAACATACCGCTTGATCGTAGGCAATCAAGGAAACTTTACTGTCTAAAATCAAATGCTTATCGTCAGGCAACTTCACCACAAAATCAGGGGCAAAGCGTTTTCCCTCTTCATCTCGGTAGCTCTCTTGGGCGACATAATGTTCCCCAGCCAAAAGCCCTACTGTTTGTAACGCACTTTCTAACTGAATTTCCCCCCAGTTTCCTGCAATTTTATTATTGCCTTTTAATGCCGTGGTGAGATTTTGTGCTTCCTGTGACATTGACAACCCAATCTCAAGCACGCGTTTGATCTCAGCCCCTAAATCCGCATTGCCTTTTATTGCTTCACTATGCACCTCATTGACACGTTTTTGGAAACTTTCGATCTGCTCTTTAAAAGGCTTGAGCAGTAAGTCGAGTGCTGACTGATTACTCTCAGAAAAGGATTTACTCTTTTCTTCCAGAATTTGTTGAGCAAGATGTTGAAATTCAACATTTAACTGCTGGCGGACTTCTAGGAAATTCTTCTGTTGAGCTTCAAAATTTGCCTGTTTTTCCGAAAGTGTCGTGCGTAATTCTGTTAATTCTTGCTGTGATTGGGAAAATTTAGCCTGTAACTGACCGCTTTCTGCTTGCTGATGTTGTAGCTGTAACTGAGTTTGTTGTAACTGTTCTTCCAAACTTTCCGCTTTAGTCTGAGCCGAACCGATCCGCTCTTTTAATTCATTAATATAACGTTCTAGTTGGTCTTCCTGTAATTCTGCCTGCTCAAGCTGTTGCTGGAGTTTTTGAATCGCTAAATCTCGTTCATTTAAACGCTCAAGGGTTGATTCTGCTTTTGTCTGTTGCTGAACAGCAAATTGTTCTACTTGATTTTTTTCAAGGGAAATTTGCTCATATTTTTGCGAAAGCGTTGAAAACTGCTGTTGTAATTGCTCAAGATCTTGTTGCAACTCTTGGCTATCTCGTTGTGAACGGGAGTAGCTGAAAAAGAGCCAAAGTGAGATCAATAAGAGTAATGCTATCGTTGCATAAAGCCAAATTGGGTCGAGGTTCATAGGAATATATACTGTAAAAATAACTAGTGATAGTTTAGGAATTTACGTTTAATAAATCAAGAACCATTTTTAGCCCAGAGTGACATATAGTTAAAAGTTTTTTCAAACGAATGAATTGCATTTGTTTGAACGCTTTACCGTGGCGAGTAAGTCATTTAATATGAAAAGAGTGGTGAGATTTTGAGAAGATTTGCAAATCTCGCCTCTTGGTATTTATTTTAAATAGTGCATTCGCAAACGCACCCTACTTTACTCCCCCCAACATTTTATTTTTGTGATCTTGATCGAAAAAATCACCGCTTGTTATTTTCTTGGTAGGTGTTTTGCTTTATGTTTATGTGAAAATTTAACTGTTGCAAAAAATGCAATAACTCAAAAGAATTGGTTGAATTTTAACTGCTAAGGATTTCTTACAAGTTCAAATTTAACTATCGAGCTTTTCTCGGCAGTTGGCAAATACAGAGAATGATTAGTTTTATAGGCTCAATTATGCAAAACCAAATTCAACTTTATACGTCCGCAGACGGCAAAATTTCCTTACAAGTTTCGTTGGATAATGAAACGGTGTGGCTTAGTTTAGATCAAATGGCAACGCTATTTGAGCGAGATAAATCCGTAATTTCTCGTCATATTCGTAATGTATTTAATGATGGGGAATTATCAAGACTGTCAGCTGTTGCAAAAAATGCAACAACTGCTTCTGATGGAAAAGTTTATCAAGTAGATTATTACAATCTTGATGTCATTATTTCTGTCGGTTACCGTGTAAAATCAATGCGTGGTGTGCAATTCCGCCAATGGGCAACCCAAACACTGAAACAGTTTTTAGTGCAAGGTTATGCGATTAACCAAAAACGCTTGCAGGAAAAAGGTGTGGAATTTAGCCAAGCAGTGGCGTTGTTAAGTCAAACGCTGACCAATCAAGCCTTGATTAGTGATGAGGGCAAGGCGGTTATCGGTGTGGTGCAGGACTATGCGAGAACGTGGAGCTTGTTGCAGGCGTATGATGAGCAAAATTTAGCGGCGATTTCGGTGCAACAGCCTGAAATGAAACCGCTGGTATTTGAAGAGGTATTGGCGGCTATTTCACAATTAAAACAAGAGTTGATTGCCAAAGGCGAAGCGACCGAGCTATTTGGGCAGTTGAGAAGTGATGGCTTGGCATCAGCGATTGCGACCATTGAACAAGGCTTTGGCGGAGAATTGTTTTATCCGAACATTGCTAGCCGAGCGGCACATTTATTGTATTTTGTTATCAAAAATCACCCGCTTGCAGACGGCAATAAACGCACGGGATCGTTTCTGTTTTTATGGTATTTACACCAAAATCAAGCCTTACTTGCCAAACCAGTTAATGAATTGATTAACGATAACACTTTGGTTGCCCTTGCCTTATTAGTGGCAGAAAGTTTGCCTGAACAAAAAGAGCTGATGATTCGTTTGGTGGAGCATTTTATTTTGTTGAAAGGATAAAGAGTGGTCAGATTTTCACAAAATTTTGCGAATTGCAAAAATGTTGGAAAATCCCACCGCTTGACAATTCACACCACTGTACTTAAAATCTGTTTAAATTTTTAAACCTATAAACAAAAATGAGCCAAAAAACCGTTGATATTTTGCGTGAGTGCATTCCGACTTTTACTGTGTTAAGCGATGAAAACCGCTTGATGATTTTGCATATTTTGTTTGAAAACGGCAGTTTGAATGTCAATGATTTGACCGAACGGCTGCATTTATCACGCCCTGCGGTATCGCATCATCTGAAAATTATGTTAGATGCGGGTTTGGTACGTGTTGATCAGCAAGGCAAAGAGCGTTATTACACCGTGAGCCTACAACAAGCGGGCGAGCGTTTTCAGCGTTTGATGGCATCGTTTATTGCAGACGGCTGTATTCAGCCGTAATTTTTTTACTCAAATGGGTTTATATTTTTAAACTTATAATCTTAACGGAGCATTTTTATGTTATTTCAATCCTTTACCTTTGCGAACGGCAAAACCGCCAAAAACCGTTTTTTTAAATCCGCAATGGAAGAACAACTTGCCAAACAAAACCAACCGACAATGCCCTTGGTGCAACTTTATGACACTTGGGCAAAGGGCGGAGCTGGCGTGTTGGTGACGGGCAATGTGATGGTCGCCGAAAACGGCAAAGGCTCGATCAATGATGTGGTTCTCACAGACGAACGCAGTTTGCCAACGTTGCAACAATGGGCGAAAGCAGGCACGCAAAATGATACGTTGCTGATTATGCAGATTAACCACGCAGGCAAACAGTCGCCAAAAGTGCTGTCTCCCACGCCTGTAGCACCGAGTGCAGTTGCCTTGCAGGGAATGGACGGCTTTATCAATCCGCCGAGAGCCTTAACCGAAGCGGAAATCGATACTTTAATTGAGCAATTTGCTACCGCAGCAAAAATTGCCGAAAAAGCAGGCTTTTCAGGCGTACAAATTCACGCCGCACACGGCTATTTAATCAGTCAGTTTTTATCGCCGCACCACAACCGCCGTGAAGACAAATGGGGCGGTAGTTTGGAAAATCGTATGCGGTTTTTAGTGGAGATTTACCACGCCATTCGAGCGGTGGTGCAGCCTGAATTTTTGGTCGGTTTAAAACTCAATTCAGCGGATTTCCAAAAAGGCGGTTTTGATGAAACGGACAGCATTCAAGTAGTACAAAAAATGGCGGAATTGGGCATTGATTTTATTGAAATTTCAGGCGGTAACTATGAAAACCCAGAAATGTTATCCACCCAAGCCAGCAGCCAAAAACGCGAGGCATTTTTCTTGGATTACGCCGAAAAAGCCCGTGCCGTCTGCAACGCACCGTTGATTATCACAGGCGGTTTTCGCAGTGAAAACGCAATGAATGAGGCACTGCAAAGCGGACATCTGGACTTTATCGGCATCGCCCGACCTTTTGCCTTACAACCCGATTTACCGAACCAAATTCAACAAGGCAACTATCAAACCCTCGTCACCAACCGTATCAAAACAGGTTTCGCCCCTGTGGATAACAAACTTGGCGCCGTGCTGGAAATGGATTGGTATATGTATCAAATGGCGTTAATCGGCAACGGCAAACAGCCAAATCCAAAACTTTCGCCGTGGAAAGTGTTATTCAAAACCCTTTGGGAAAACGGCAAAGCAGGGTTGAGTACGGGGAGATCTTAGGAAAGCGTGGTGGGATTTTTACAAGATTTTGCAATTGTAAAATATGAGGAAAATCCTACCACTTATTTTTTCTACTCATCTCTTCTAACTGGAATTAATGAAATTAAGTCTTTTGAATTAATACACTGAGCAATAGTGTATTGGTTTAATGTATGATAGAAGGTCTCTAATGCCTCATCTAGTAAGTTTTTTAGACGACAATGGGGCTTTAATACACACATAGGGGAGTTACAATTTACCAGCTTAGGATCACCCTGCAATGTTCTAATGACTTCACCGACAGGCATGGAAAGTACCAAAGAAGACACTTTGATCCCTCCACCTTTTCCTCTCGTCGTAATTAACCAATGTTGTTTTGCCATAAAATGAACCACTTTAACTAAATGATTTTGTGACACATGAAGGTTTTCTGCAAGATGTGGGATAGTATGAAGCTCTTCTTGATGATGAACAATATACATCAACACGCGAAAAGCATAATCGGTAAATTTACTCAACTGCATAGTTCATCCTTTATTATTTTTATTCCTCTCTTATGGCTATAGTTTAAACCATTTTTTGTTATTTTTTATGATTTAGTTCATTGCAATGATAAGATTAAAAGATGTATTATAAATATATCTTTTAATCTTATCCATTTGAAGGAAAAATCCATGTCTCTTACAGCTCAACAAATCGAATTAGTGAAAGCAACCGTGCCAGTTTTAAAAGAAAACGGTGTCGCCCTGACAAGTTATTTTTATAACCGTATGTTAAGCAACCACCCTGAATTAAAAGAAGTATTTAACTTAGGACATCAGCGTAGTGGCGCACAAGCACGTTCATTGGCGGGTGCAGTATTGGCGTATGCTGAAAATATTGAAAATCCAGCGGTATTAGCGTCTGCAATTGAATTAATGGCACATAAACACGTGAGTTTAGAAATCCAAGCGCCAGATTACCAAATTGTTGGCACTAACCTACTTCATTCCATTAGCGAAGTATTAAATATTTCAATGGATGATCCTTTAATTGACGCGTGGACAGCAGCTTATGGGCAATTGGCGGAAGTATTAATTAATACAGAAAAAGCTATTTATGATGAGCATGCGCAAACAAAAGGTAGTTGGTTAGGTTGGCGTAAATTTAGAATTGCGAAAAAAGTAGAAGAAAGTAGTGAAATTACATCATTCTATTTAGTCCCTTCAGATAATGGTTCATTACCGCAATATAAAGTGGGGCAATATATTTCTGTACGTGTGTTTGTTGAAGAACTTGGATTAAAACAGCCACGTCAATATACCTTATCAGATAGCCCAAAAGCCGATCATTTACGTATTTCTGTAAAACGTGAAGATGCCAAAGCGGATTTTGCGGCTGGCTGGGTTTCAAATACCCTACATAACCTTAAAGAAGGCGATGAAATTGAAGTCACTGCACCGACAGGAAATTTCTTCTTACTTGATCATAATAAGAAAAATGTTCTGATTAGTGGTGGTGTCGGTTTAACCCCAATGATTGCGATGTTAAACGGTTTAGTTGATGCAGGTATTCCACAACCTGTCAGCTTTATTCATGCTTGCCGTAATGCACAAGTGCATGCTATGAAGCAGCATATTGAACAAGTGAAAGCACAGCACCCGACAGTACGTAGCTTTGTGGCTTATGAAGAAGATAATGCAAATGAAGCTGATATTGTTGGTCGTTTAGATTTAACACAAGTACCAAGCAATATGTTACCAAAAGATGCCGATTACTATTTATGTGGCCCTGCATTCTTCATGCAAGCACAACATAAAGCATTGGTAGATTTAGGTATTTCGCCAGCTCAAATTCATTTAGAAGCTTTTAGCACAGGCGGTGTTCAGCTAAGCTAACCTTTACAAGCGGTAGGATTGCCATTCTTTTTTGCAAAAAATAGCCAGATCTTACCGCTTGTCTCTCTTTCCTTTTCTTCAAACGTAAAGTCGATACCTCCACGTAAGAAAGCGATCTATAATGCATTACTTTTTTCAAATCATTAAGGAATGTGTATGGCAGCGATGAATATTACTCTTTCAAAAAATCCAGCCTCTGAAGTTTGGGGAAAAAAGGCGATTTTATCCGCAAATGATCAAGGTATGACCATTCATCTGGTAAAAGATGAATTAACCACCATTCAACAAGCGGCTCGCAAAATAAAGAATCAGAACATTTTAAATGTTGCCTTAACGGGCGAAGGCTGGGGATTAGAGCAGTGCTGGGCGTTCCATCAAGGGTTTGTTAGTGTAAAAAATGCAGGCTCAGTCACCTATCCTACGTTAAATGAACAACAAACCGAATTTGATGCTCGCCTTGCGTGTAGCACCTTTACTCGTGATATTATTAACGAACCATCTGACCGCTTAACCCCCGAAGTGTTGGCTCACAAAGCTGCAGAGTTTATTCTACATCAAGCCGATAAATATGTTGGCAAAGGTAAAGTGTCTTTTGAAATCGTTGCTCGTGAAGCATTAAATGAACGTGGTTATCACGGCATTTGGACGGTGGGTAAAGGTTCTGCTCATTTGCCTGCAATGTTACAACTTGACTATAACCCAACAGGCAACCCAGATGCACCAGTGTTAGCCTGTTTAGTTGGTAAAGGCATTACCTTTGACACAGGCGGTTATAGCTTAAAACCAAGTGACAGTATGTCCACAATGCGTACTGATATGGGCGGTGCAGCTTTAGTCACAGGGGCGTTAGGTTTTGCTATTGCGCGTGGCTTAAAACAACGTGTGAAACTCTATCTCTGCTGTGCAGAAAATATGGTAAGTAGCCGAGCATTCAAATTAGGGGATATTATTACTTATCGCAATGGCGTAACCGCAGAAGTGTTAAATACCGATGCAGAAGGGCGTTTGGTGCTTGCCGATGGTTTAATTGAAGCAAGCAAACAGAAACCGCAGTTTATTGTCGATTGTGCGACCTTAACAGGTGCAGCTAAAGTAGCGGTGGGCAACGACTACCATTCAGTGCTATCAATGGACGATCAATTAGTTGCCCGTTTATTTGAGTCCGCCAAAGCCGAAAACGAACCTTTCTGGCGTTTACCTTTTGAAGAGTTCCACCGTTCTCAAATTTCATCTTCCTTTGCGGATATTGCCAATATCGGCTCTGTTCCTGTTGGCGCGGGAGCAAGTACCGCAACGGCATTTTTATCCTATTTTGTGGAAAATTATCAACAAAATTGGTTACACATTGACTGTTCGGCAACTTTCCGTAAAACCGCAAGCGAGTTATGGGCAGCAGGTGCAACGGGGATTGGGGTGAAAACCTTAGCGAATCTATTAGTTTCAGCGAAATAGTTCAAAGAAAATGCCCTGAGAATGTCAGGGCATTTTGCAAAAAAGAGCAAGGATCTTACCGCTTGTTAAGTAAAGGTTCATAACGCTCATCCGTTAAGATCTTCAAAAATGCTTCTAGTGCATCAATCTCGTCATCTGATAATGGCTTTGCGGTGAGTTCTTGCTTCGCTAAAGTCGGCTCATATTCAGGCTTGTCCCACCCTTGTTGCGTTTCAGGATTCACCGTGCGTTTATCGTTATTGAAATGATCTAAATAGAGCAATACCGTCCTTAATTCCTTAAATACACCGTTATGCATATAAGGAGCAGTTACAGAGACATTCCTTAACGTCGGCACTTTAAATTTGCCTTTTTGCTTTTCATCGCCTTTTACATTCGGATTCTCAAATAACCCCAAATCAACAAAATCTTGAGTATAGCCGTTATGTGCAATTAATGCTTTGTTACTTGGCGTGCCAATATTGTAATAACGATAATTTGAAAAGGTTTCTTCAGTATGATCAGCTGTCTGCTGTAATTGATGACAGCTCGCACAGTTGGCTTTGTCTTTATCAAAAAAGAGTGCTTTGCCTTTGGCTTCAATCTCAGTCAGCTGATATTCACCTTTTAGTGATTTATCATATTTTGAGCTAAAAGGAGCGAGTAACTTTTTCTCTTTTTGAAATGTCGCGATAGCATCTTCCATTGCCGCATAGACGGAATCAACACTATCCCAAACGGTTTTGCCATAATGTTGGGTCAATAAATTCGCATACATTGGAATTTGCCATAGCCGTTTGGCGACTGAAAGTTTATCAGGCATCCCCATTTCAAGCGGATCAAGCGGTGGCATTCCAGCTTGATTTTGCAAATTTGCGGCACGTCCGTCCCAAAATTGTCCGCCCACATACTCTTTAATCGACTCATCGAAATGAAATTCAGGAGAATATTTTGCATAAAGCATCGTTGGCGAATTTCGTTTGCCGAACTTACTGAGATCATCACCTTGTGACACCATTCTGTTAGCACTGTTATCTCTGACATCAATAAATGCCGCATCAGGATTATGGCAACTTGAACAATTTTGGTTACCGTGAAATGAAAGACTATTGTCGAAAAAGAGAATTTGACCGAGCAGTGCTTTATCAATGCCATTTGCAGGCATTGTTCGTGGTTCTTTTTCTATCGCATAGCTTAATAGTGGTAAGCAAAGAAAAGATAAAAATACTGTGTTTTTCATAGGGTTATTAATGACAAACGGCACTTTAAGTGCCGTTTCTATGATTAAGATCTTTTCATAATCTCAAAAAATTCATCGTTAGTTTTTGCGACCATCAATTTATCAATGAGGAATTCCATTGCTTCCACTTCACCCATTGGGTTAAGGATTTTGCGTAAAATCCACATTTTTTGCAATTCATCTGGGCTTGTGAGTAGATCTTCTTTACGCGTGCCTGAACGGTTAAAGTCAATCGCTGGGAATACACGGCGTTCTGCAATTTTGCGAGAAAGATGTAATTCCATATTACCTGTTCCTTTGAACTCTTCAAAGATAACTTCGTCCATTTTTGAACCTGTATCCACAAGTGCCGTTGCAATAATGGTTAAGCTACCGCCTTCTTCTACGTTACGAGCAGCACCGAAGAAACGTTTTGGACGGTGTAAGGCGTTAGCATCGACACCGCCAGAAAGAATTTTACCAGACGCTGGGGTCACTGTGTTGTAAGCACGGGCTAAACGTGTGATAGAGTCTAATAAAATAACGACATCTTTTTTATGTTCGACTAAACGTTTTGCTTTTTCAATTACCATTTCAGCAACTTGAACGTGGCGAGTTGCAGGTTCATCAAAGGTTGAAGCGATCACTTCGCCTTTCACCGAACGTTGCATTTCAGTTACTTCTTCCGGACGTTCATCAATTAACAAAACGATTAATTCACACTCAGGATAGTTGTGCGTAATGCTTTGAGCAATGTTTTGAAGTAAAACGGTTTTACCTGCTTTTGGCGGTGCTACGATCAAACCACGCTGACCTTTACCGATTGGTGAAGCTAAATCTAAGATACGAGCAGTTAAATCTTCTTTTGAACCATTACCACGCTCCATACGCAAACGTGAGTTAGCGTGAAGTGGCGTTAAGTTTTCAAAGAGAATTTTGCTACGAGAAACTTCAGGTTTGTCATCATTGACTAAATCGACTTTTAGCAATGCAAAGTAACGCTCGCCTTCTTTCGGTGGGCGGATTTTACCTTCGATTTTGTCACCAGTTTGAAGATTGAAACGACGGATTTGACTAGGGGAAACGTAGATATCATCAGGACCAGCAAGGTAAGAACTGTCGGCAGAACGGAGGAAACCAAAGCCATCAGGTAAGATTTCTAACACGCCTTGACCGAAAATGTCTTCACCACTTTTTGCGTGTTGTTTCAAAATGGCGAAAATAATATCTTGTTTACGTAAGCGAGCTAAGTTTTCTAGCCCCATTTGTTCTTCACCGATACGGACAAGTTCCGATACGGGTGTATTTTTTAACTCTGTAAGATGCATAGGAATAATTATTTTTTATTAAAAGATTGGATTAAAACAGGTTAATTCAGATTTGTTTATATGAATTGAGGTGGCGAAGAATACAGCGAAATCGGGGATTTTGCAAATTTTTTCTGCAATCTGACCGCTTGTTTACATGAAAAAGGGTAAAATATCACAAAACGATGGGGGAAATATGGCAGAAAATCATGATGACGTACGTTTAGATAAATGGCTATGGGCAGCACGCTTTTACAAAACTCGTTCAATTGCAAAGGCGATGATTGAAGGTGGTAAAGTCCATTACAATGGGCAACGAGCTAAAACCAGTAAAATTGTCGAAGTCGGAGCAACAATTAAATTACGCCAAGGCAACGATGAAAAAGAAATTGTTGTCACTGCGTTGAGCGATCAACGTCGTGGTGCGCCTGAAGCACAACTGCTTTATCAAGAAACGGAAAAAAGTATTCAAGAACGAGAAAAAATCTCCTTTGCCCGTAAAGCAAATGCGTTGTCAATGCCACACCCCGATCGTCGCCCAAATAAAAAAGAACGACGGGATCTGATTAAATTCAAATACCAAGAAAGTGATTTGTAATTTGATAAATCATCCCCATATAACGTGACAACTGCGGTGAACCTCTTCACCGCTTTTATATTTCACAAGGATTTTTAATGACAACTTATACACAAGATAACGATAAACTTTATCGCTTTTTATTTCAAAACCGTGCAGTGCGTGGCGAATGGGTTCGCTTAAACGACACCTTTACGGAAACCTTAAATACCCACCACTATTCATCAGCAGTACAAAATTTGCTAGGTGAAATGTTGGTAGCAACCAGTTTATTAACGGCGACACTCAAATTTGAAGGGACAATTACGGTTCAAATTCAAGGTGACGGAGCGTTAAAATTAGCGGTGGTAAACGGCAATCATCAACAACAATTTCGTGCTTTAGCTCGTGTTGAAGGTGATATTGCAGACAATGCAACACTCTCAGAAATGATTGGTAATGGCGTACTGGTTATTTCTATCATTCCAGACAACGGGGAACGTTATCAAGGGGTTATAGCCTTAGATAAACCTACTGTTAGTGAGTGTTTAGAAGACTATTTTGCTCGCTCAGAACAGCTCGCCACACAGCTTGTAATCCGTGTGGGTGAATATCAAGGCAAAGCCGTTGCTGGAGGAACATTATTACAGATCGTGCCAGATGGCACTGGTTCACCAGACGACTTTGAGCATTTGGCGACATTAACTTCGACGATCAAAGATGAAGAGCTATTTGGTTTAACGGCAGAAGAGCTGCTCTATCGTTTATTCCACGAAGAAACAGTGGAAGTTTATCAACCGCAGTCCACAGAATTTAAATGTGGTTGTTCAAGAGAGCGTTCGGGGGCGGCAATTTTGTTACTGCCTGAAGAAGACATTGCAGAGATGTTAGCCGAAAAACAGGGGGTAATTGATATGCAGTGTGAATGTTGTGGCACGCAATATTTCTTCGACCAAAAAGCGATTGATGAATTAAAAGCGGATAGTTAATTTGAAGCACAAGCGGTAAGATATGTAAAACATTTTGCAAATCCTACCGCTTGTAACTTAGGAAAATACAATGAGCGAACAACAAATATTACGCCAAGTTGTACTCGATACTGAAACTACGGGAATGAATTTCAATGGTGCTCCACATATTGGGCATAACATCATTGAAATTGGTGCAGTCGAAGTGATTAACCGCCGTTTAACTGGGCGGACTTTTCACGTTTATATCAAACCGCCAAGAGAAGTCGAGGCAGAGGCAATGCAAGTTCACGGTATTACCAACGAAATGTTGGCAGATAAGCCTGCATTTGCTGAAATTGCCGATGAGTTTATTGAATTTATCAAAGGGGCAGAGCTGATTATCCATAATGCCCCCTTCGACGTAGGATTTATTGACCACGAGTTTTCCTTCTTGCCAAATCCTCCTGAAAAAGTGGCACAGATGTGTACCGTCACGGACAGCTTGCAACTTGCTCGTAAGATGTATCCAGGGAAACGTAACAATTTAGATGCGTTATGTGACCGCTTGGGGATTGATAACAGTAAACGTGTCCTGCACGGTGCGTTACTGGATGCGGAGATCTTGGCTGATGTGTTCCTGATGATGACAGGCGGTCAAATTGCCCTTATTGGCGAAGATGAACACGAGCAAGCAAAAACATCTTCGACAGAGCAAGTTTACCAGCCGTTAAATATCGACACCTCTAATTTGATTGTATTAGCCCCTGATGAAGAAGAATTAGCAGAACATCTTAAATATCTTGAGTTGATAAATAAAAAATCAAAAGGAAATTGCCTTTGGACGAGAGAATTGACGACAGAAAACACGACAGTCAATTAAAAAGAGATCATTTTGTATAGTAAAAAACCAATCAATAAATTTTTTCAAAAAAGTGTTTGACGGTAGAGAACTAAATCATTAATATACGCCTCGTTCGCTGCGGAGTGGTAGTTCAGCTGGTTAGAATACCTGCCTGTCACGCAGGGGGTCGCGGGTTCGAGTCCCGTCCATTCCGCCAACAGATTTAAGAAACCGATTTCATTTTTGAAATCGGTTTTTTCGTTTTTGTATATACTTGCACAGTAAACATAAAAAATGGAAGGTCGCCCTTCCATTTTTCTATTCTAGTTTTGATGCAACTCTTGCACCGAATACACATCAAATTCATTGATATGTTTCACTGCCTCAGAAATCGCATCGGCTCCTGCAATCGTGGTATAGACAGGCACACGTTGTTGCAGAGCGGTACGGCGGATTGAGTGGCTGTCGGCAATCACTTCTGGTTCACCATTTACGGTGTTGATGACCATCGCAATTTCGCCGTTTTTAATCGCATCTACGATATGCGGCCTGCCTTCACGCACTTTATTGACGATTTGAGCTGCCACGCCGTTTTCACGCAAGAATTTCGCTGTACCGAGTGTTGCACATAAGCCATAACCTTGCTCTTGTAAACGTTTTGCAACATCTAATAAGCGTGGTTTGTCGTTATTGTCCACCGATAAGAACACTTTTCCTGTTCTTGGAATACGTTCACCAGCGCCTAATTGTGCTTTGAAGAAGGCTTCAGCAAAGGTTTCGCCCACGCCCATTACTTCCCCTGTCGAACGCATTTCAGGGCCTAAAATTGTATCTACACCTGGGAATTTGATGAATGGGAATACCGCTTCTTTAACAAAGTATTTTTGTGGGATTACTTCTTCCAGAGCATTGAGTTCTGCAAGGCTTTCCCCTGCCATTACTCGTGCAGCGATTTTAGCTAACGGTTGACCTGTCGCTTTACTCACAAACGGCACGGTACGGCTGGCACGAGGGTTTACTTCAAGAACATATACCACATCATTTTGTACCGCAAACTGTACATTCATTAAGCCTTTAACCCCAAGGGCAAACGCCATTTCTTTAGTCTGTCTGCGAATTTCATCGAGGATCTCACCGCTTAACGAGTAAGCAGGTAGAGAACACGCCGAGTCGCCACTGTGGATACCTGCTTGTTCAACGTGTTGCATAATACCGCCGATCACCACGTTTTCACCGTCACAGATACAGTCCACATCGACTTCAATCGCATTATTTAAGAAGTGGTCGAGCAAGATCGGGCTGTCGTTAGACACAGACACCGCTTCACGCATATATTTGTTCAATTCTTCATCGTTATAGACGATTTGCATTGCACGTCCGCCAAGTACATAAGATGGGCGAACTACCAACGGATAACCTACTTCATTTGCCAACGCCACTGCTTCTTGTGCATTGCGAGCTGTGCGGTTAGCAGGTTGTTTTAGGTTCAAATCGTGCAGAATTTTTTGGAAACGTTCACGGTCTTCCGCCGCATCAATGCTGTCTGCTGACGTGCCGATAATGTTTACACCATTCTCGTGTAAAGCATTCGCTAGTTTTAACGGCGTTTGGCCGCCATAGTGAACAATCACGCCCCACGGCTGTTCTACACGCACCACTTCTAACACATCTTCCAGCGTTAATGGCTCGAAATACAAGCGGTCAGAGGTATCAAAATCTGTTGAAACCGTTTCAGGGTTGCAGTTCACCATAATGGTTTCATAGCCAGCTTCACGCAAGGCAAGAGATGCGTGAACACAGCAGTAATCGAACTCAATTCCTTGTCCGATACGGTTCGGGCCACCACCTAAAATCATCACTTTTTTACGATCAGATGGGTTCGCTTCGCACTCTTCTTCGTAAGTAGAATAGAGATAAGCTGTATCAGAAGCAAACTCTGCCGCACAGGTATCGACACGTTTGTAAACCGGCAGAATGCCAAGGGTATGGCGATAATCACGCACCGCTTTTTCGCTAACTTTAGTGAGCTGGGCGATACGTTTATCCGAGAAACCTTTGCGTTTTAAACGACGTAATTCTTCACGATCCAAATCGCTTAACTGTTTTTTCTCAAGGGCAAGCTCTTCTTGCACCAAATCTTGAATTTGAATTAAGAACCACGGATCGATTTTGGAATAGTGATGAACTTCGTCCAAGCTAAAGCCTGCACCAAAAGCATCAGCAACATAAAGAATACGGTTCGGGCCTGGGTTTGCCAGTTCACGACGGATTTTCTCAGGCTCTTCCGATAGCAAGTTAAAGCCACAAATCCCCGTTTCTAAGCCACGCAACGCTTTCTGCAAGCTTTCTTGGAAAGTTCTTCCCATCGCCATCACTTCACCCACAGACTTCATTTGGGTGGTTAAACGGTCGTCTGCATTCGCAAACTTTTCAAAGGCGAAACGTGGAATTTTGGTTACGACATAGTCAAGGGTTGGTTCAAAAGACGCTGGAATTAAACCGCCCGTAATATCGTTACGCAGTTCATTTAAGGTATAACCCACCGCTAATTTCGCCGCCACTTTCGCAATCGGGAAGCCGGTCGCTTTAGACGCAAGGGCAGAAGAACGGCTTACACGAGGATTCATTTCAATCACGATCATCTCACCGTTTTCAGGGTTGATCGCAAATTGTACGTTTGAACCGCCTGTATCCACGCCGATTTCACGCAACACCGCCAAAGAAGCGTTACGCATAATTTGATATTCTTTATCGGTTAAGGTTTGTGCAGGTGCAACGGTAATACTGTCGCCCGTATGCACGCCCATCGGGTCGAAGTTCTCAATTGAACAAACGATAATGCAGTTGTCTGCCTTATCACGCACCACTTCCATTTCATACTCTTTCCAACCAAGTACAGACTGTTCAATCAATAACTCGTGGGTTGGCGACGCTTCAAATCCCCGTTCGCAAATTGCTAAAAATTCATCACGGTTATAAGCGATACCTCCACCTGAACCGCCCATTGTGAATGATGGACGAATTAACGTTGGGAAACCGAC
The DNA here is from genome assembly GCF_901764975.1 of Actinobacillus indolicus. GTDB lineage: Bacteria > Pseudomonadota > Gammaproteobacteria > Enterobacterales > Pasteurellaceae > Glaesserella > Glaesserella indolica_B. The sequence goes on from NZ_CABFKH010000015.1 coordinate 24,358, forward strand.
CTCTTCCTGTGCTTTCAAGGCTTCTTCAAGGGTGTGAGCAATAAAAGATTTCGGGCAAGACAAACCGATTTTTTCCATCGCCTGTTTGAAACGACCACGGTCTTCCGCCTTATCAATCGCATCTTCACTCGCCCCGATCAGCTCAACATTGAACTGTTTTAACACCCCGTTACGAGATAAATCTAAGGCACAGTTTAATGCTGTTTGACCGCCCATTGTTGGCAAAATCGCATCTGGACGCTCTTTTTCGATGATTTTCGCCACTGTTCGCCACTCAATCGGCTCAATATAGGTCACGTCCGCCATATTTGGATCGGTCATAATGGTCGCTGGGTTTGAGTTCACCAGCACCACTTTATACCCTTCTTCACGCAACGCCTTACACGCCTGTGCCCCTGAGTAGTCAAATTCACACGCCTGCCCAATCACAATCGGACCAGCACCAATAATTAAAATCGTGTTTATATCTGTACGTTTTGGCATAGTTTTTTCTCTGTTGTTTCAATTTGTGTAGGGGCGGACCGATGTGTCCTCCCCTACATACGTCTATTTTTTACAAGCGGTCACTTTTCACAAAATTTTGCAAATATCTTAAAGTCCGTTTACTACGCAACAATCTCAATTAGGTTACCTTCAGCGTCTAAAATGCAACTCTCGTAATAACCATCACCCGTTACTCTTGGCTCGCTAATCACTTGATAACCATCATTTCTTAATTGCTCTGTCAGAGCATCTACTTTTTCCTTTGAACCTATTTGCATCGCAAAATGAACTAAACCTGCCCTAAAAATATGTTTTTCTACATCACAAATTTCTGGACGGGTCATAATTTCTAAACGAGCTCCACCTTCAAAAGTTAAAAAGTAGGTCATCAAATTTGTTCGTGGATTATGATATTTTTCATTAGGAACAGCATTGAAATACCTAACAAAGAAATTTTTTGCTTGTTCCAAATCGTGAACATACATTGCAACGTGTTCTAACTTCATATCTTTCTCCTAAAATTTTGCAAATTTCCCTTCAGATCTCAGCTCTTATTAACCTTTCTCTTTTCTCAATTCATCAATAAAGCGGTCAAACAGGTATGCCACATCGTGTGGGCCTGGGCTGGCTTCTGGGTGTCCTTGGAATGAGAATGCCGATTGATCGGTGAGTTCAATGCCTTGTACTGTGCCGTCAAAGAGTGAGCGGTGGGTGACACGAACGTTAGCAGGCAAACTCGCTTCATCAACTTCAAAACCGTGGTTTTGGCTGGTGATCAACACATTTTGCGTATCTAAATCTTGTACAGGGTGGTTTGCACCGTGGTGTCCGAATGCCATTTTTTTCGTTTTACCGCCTGCGGCTAATCCGAGTAATTGATGCCCTAAACAGATGCCGAAAATCGGTTTTTTCGTTGCCAATAATTTCTGAATAGCGGTAATTGCATAGGTGCAAGGCTCTGGGTCGCCTGGTCCGTTAGATAAGAAAATACCGTCTGGATTTAAGGCTAGTACAGCTTCTGCAGAGGTTGTTGCCGGCACAACGGTGATACGACAGCCACGTTCCGCAAGCATTCTTAAAATATTGCGTTTTACGCCAAAATCGTAAGCAACAACGTGAAATTCAGGATTAGTTTGTTGCACATAACCTTTGCCAAGTTGCCACTCGCCTTCCGTCCATTGATACAGCTCTTTACAGGTCACTTCTTTGGCTAAATCTTGCCCCGCCATTGAGCCGAAACTGTTGGCAAGTTCAAGAGCTTTAGTCACATCATCACCGACATAAATACAGCCTGCTTGAGCGCCTTTATCACGCAAAATTCGGGTTAAACGGCGTGTGTCAATGTCGGCAATTGCGACGATTTTATGTTTAACCAGATAATCAGAGAGGGAAGAGTTCGCACGGAAATTGCTATGAATAAGGGGTAGATCTCGAATAATTAAACCTGCGGCATACACTTTATCGGCTTCTTCGTCTTCGTTATTGGTGCCTGTATTGCCAATGTGCGGATAAGTTAAAGTAACAATTTGATTCGTGTATGAAGGATCGGTGAGAATTTCTTGGTAGCCCGTCATTGCGGTGTTGAATACGACTTCACCAATAGTATGTCCTTGATAACCAATAGATTTTCCGTGAAAAACAGAACCGTCGGCAAGAACGAGAATGGCAGGTTCAAACATATTGTATTTACTCCTAATGTGAATTTGGTAACACGCCTTCTTAGGAAGTAGGCGGCTGAGTGTATCAAAGCAAACGTTTGCCTTCAAGTTAAACTTTTAAAAGTGTTCAAAACAAACGGCTTTAAATGACTATTTATGCTCTTATTTTGCATTTTTATGCAAAATAATGCAAGTGTTAAAAAATCTATTTTTCAATAAGCTACAAGCGGTTAGAATAGAGAGAAATTTTACGAAAGAGAAAAAAGAATGAATAAATTTGAATTTGCAGAACAATTAATCGCCATTGTGAAACGAGATGTTGCCCCTGCATTAGGCTGTACAGAACCCATTTCGTTGGCGTTAGCGGCTGCAATTGCGAAATCACACTTAGGCGGTGATCCTGTTCAAATTCAGGCTAAAGTATCCCCGAATTTAATGAAAAATGGTATGGGGGTTACCGTGCCAGGAACGGGTATGGTGGGCTTGCCAATTGCGGCTGCTGTGGGGGCAATTGCTGGTGATGCGACGGCAGGTTTGGAAGTGTTGAAACATATTCAAGCCGAAGATGTCGCCAAAGCAAAAGCGATGTTAGATGCCAATCAGGTAAGTGTGGATATTGCGAATGTGGATTTTCCGCTTTATTCGGAAGCTTTATTGTTAGGTGAAACGGGTTGGGTCAAAGTCTGTATTCAAGACACTCATACCAATGTGGTATTGATTGAGAAAAATGGGGAAGTATTGTTTCAACAACAAGCACAAGCGGTTGAAACAGCTGACGATTATCACTTTTTCAATCAGCTTTCCGCTGAACAGATTTATCAATTTGCGATGGAAGTTCCCCTTGAACAGATTGCCTTTATTGCCGAAGCTGCTAAATTAAATTCTGCGTTATCGAAAGAAGGTTTAGAAAAAGAGTATGGCTTGCATATCGGGCGAACCTTGAAAAAGCAGATTGAACTTGGCTTGATGTCTGATGATTTATTGTCACGCATTGTAATTGAAACTACCGCAGCATCCGATGCTCGAATGGGCGGTGCCTTGTTGCCTGCAATGAGCAATTCGGGTTCGGGCAATCAAGGCATTGCGGCAACAATGCCGTCAGTGATTGTGGCACGTTTTGTGAATGCCGATGATGAGCAACTGATCCGTGCGTTATTTCTTTCTCATACGATTGCAATCTATATTCATAGTAAGTTGCCAAAACTGTCGGCTCTTTGTGCTGTGACTACGGCGGCAATGGGCAGTGCCGCAGGTATGGCATATTTGCTGAAAGGTAATTTTAACGCCATTAGTATGGCGATTTGCAGTATGATCGGCGACATCAGTGGCGTATTGTGTGATGGTGCAGCAAATAGCTGTGCGATGAAAGTTTCAACAGGGGTATCTTCTGCCTACAAAGCGGTGTTAATGGCGTTAGACAATAGCCGAGTGACAGGCAATGAAGGTATCGTGGAACATAGCGTTGATAAATCAATCAATAACCTATGTGCGATTGCGACCAAAAGTATGGTCTATATGGATAGACAAATTATTGAGATTATGAGTACAAAAGAGCAGGATTGTTAAACGATAAAAATAAAGGAGAAGACATTATGGCGACACATTCCCATTCCCCTTTGCCAATTTGGTCGGTGATCTTACCGCTTGCAGCTTGGGCTATCTATTTTGTTGGCGTGAAAGAGAACATTTGGCTACAACTTGGGGGCGGTGCGTTATTGATTGGTAGTGTGCTTTCTGCGGTTCACCACGCAGAAGTGGTAGCACATAAAGTTGGAGAGCCGTTTGGTACTATTATTCTAGCACTCGCCATTACGATTATTGAAGTGGCATTAATCGTGTCGCTGATGGTTGCAGGTGGCGAAAATGCGGTTTATTTAGCAAGAGATACGGTATTTGCGGCGATAATGCTGATTCTGACGGGCATTTTAGGCGGAAGCTTACTTATTGGTGGCATTAAGCATAAAGTCCAATTTTTCCATAAAAAGTCATTAAGTACGGCGTTAGTTACGCTAATGTCTATCTTAGTACTAACGATGATTTTGCCGAACTTTACCACTAGTTCTGAAGCGGGCACTTATACAGACTCACAGCTCATTTTTGTGGCAGTTTCTGCTCTGGTGCTTTATTTCTCATTTATTATGATGCAAACCGTTCGTCACAGGGACTACTTTTTAGCCGATGATGATAACCCTAATCATCACGCAGAGCCTCCATCAACAAAAGTCGCATTGATTAGTTTGTTATTGCTAGTTATTTGTCTTGGCATTGTTGTGATGTTAGCGAAAGGGCTTTCTCCTGCGATTGAGGCAATGGTGGTTGCTGCAGGTGCGCCATTATCTTTAGTTGGGGTGATTATTGCTGCAGTTGTTTTAATGCCTGAAGGTTTAGCTGCTCTGACGGCTGCTAGCCGTAACCGATTACAAACCAGTGTGAATTTGGCTTTAGGTTCAGCGTTAGCCAGTATTGGTTTAACCATTCCTGCAGTTGTTATTGTCTGCTTACTGTACGACATTAACGTAGTACTTGGGTTAGATTGGAAATCCATGATATTACTTGCTTTAGCTGCATTTACTGTTATGGTTTCACTCAATCATGGTAAATCGAATATGCTCTATGGTGTAGTATTACTGGTTAATTTAGCGGCTTATGTGTTTACAGTGATTGTGCCGTAAGCCTACTCTAATCAACAAAAAAGTGAGATAGATTCAATGAATTTATCTCACTTTTCGTTTTTTATGATGCTGCGATATTTATCTTATTTCGCCGTTTTCAACTCTTGATAGTATTTTTCGTAAATTTCAATTGCATCACCGACATCCACTTGCCATGGGCTTTTCTCAATCACCTCTGGGAGAATAAAGACCGCAGGGTCATCGACTAAATCTTTTGGTAATTGTGCTAATGCTACTTTATTGGCTGTTGGATAGCCTATCGCTTCCGTTAATTTTGCCGCCACAGGCGCTGAAAGCATATAGTTAATTAGCTTGTAAGCCCCTTCCGGATTTTGCGAAGTAGCCGGAATCGCTAAGTTATCGATCCAAAGCGGTGTACCTTCTTTCGGATACACCATATTGATTTTTGCTCCTTCATTTTTCGCAATGCGCACAGAGCCATTCCAAAGTGTTCCCACTTCCACTTCACCTGAAATAAACGAACTTGACGGATTATCGGAATTAAATGCCAACACATTCGGGCGTAATTTCAATAACTCTTCATAAGCCGCTTTCAAAATCGCAGGATCTTGTGTATTCGGATCTTGCCCCATTTTTAACAATGCAATGTTAAAGGCTTCACGTGGATCATCTAACAACTGCAATTTATCTTTAAACTCAGGCTTCCATAAATCTGCCCACGATTGAAAATTCGCAAGATCTTGGGTTTCGGTATTATACGCAATCCCCGTTGCACCAAAGAGCTGTGGCACAGAGTATTTATTGCCTTTATCAAAAGGACGATCGAGCATTTGTGGATCTAACTCACTTAATACAGGCAGTTTGCTATGATCTAACTCTTTCAACATTCCTTCACGAGCCATTTTTGACACAAAATAGCTTGTTGGCGCAATCACATCATAACTTTGGTTTTTACCCATTGTTTTTAGCTTAGCATACATTGTTTCGTTTGATTCAAGGCTGGAAACAATTACCTTAATTCCTGTTTGCTTAGTAAAATCATCGAGCAAACCTTCTGGCACATACTCAGACCAAGTATAGAGATAAACTGTATCGCCTTCTTTTGCCATCACTGAATGACTTGCAAAAGCCAGTGTTGCAGATAAAACCACTGCCCATTTTTTCATATTTTTGTTCTCCAAATATAGAGAGAAATCGTCCTTTTATACCAACCAAAGTCGTATAAAAACTTACCCATTCAGGCGATGCGGATTGTAGGCTAATTAGGGGGGAATGCAAGAAAATTTAGTGGCAATAAGGCTAAATAACAAGCGGTATGATGAACTTAATAAAATGCAACCCTGATAAGCGATGAATTCAGATCAGGGCGTTGCGTATTATCCAAATAATTGATCCATTTCTTCAATCAATGCCTGACTTGGTTTATCAAAATAAACGCCGCTATTTGGCTCGCCGTTCATTCCCCGTAGGAATAAGTAAGCAACACCGCCAAAATGTTGTTCGTAGTTATAATTTTCACCTAGGCGAGAGCTTAAGTAGCGGTGAACGGCAAGGGTATAGAGCAAATATTGCAAATCATAGCGGAATTGCCCCATTGTTTTGGCTAATTTGTCAGCTTGATAATCTTGTGGCAAGTAGCCTAAAAAATTGGATTTATAGTCAATCACATAGAATTTGCCATCAATTTGGGCAATACAATCGACAAAACCACGCACGAAGCCTTCAAGGTTATATAAGGTTAAATCAGGCAACTGTTTTGCTAGCGGGCTATATTTTTTCAGTAGCTGATTAAGTCGATATAAGGCTTCTTTATTGGATAGGCGTAAATAAAATTGCCATTCGTTCAAGCGCTTATGAGTAAAAATCTGCGCTAAACTCACCGCTTGATCACCAAATGGGGTTTGTATAACTTGCTCAAACCACCTTGTTAAAGGCTCAAGCCACGCTTCGTCTAAATCAAGTTGTTCACACAATGCCTGTAATTGTGTTTGATCCACCGCTTGTTGAAAATCCCAATGCTCAAAGAATTTATGCAACAGATTACCGACTTTCGTGCTATGTGGAAATTGGTAGCGACTATATGGCTGAGCGTTATCTTCAAGAAAATCCGATGAGATGAACTCTGTACGGTCATAATCTTGAGCTTCGTCACCAAAGGCTACAAGCGGTATGTTTTGCCCTTTATGTTGCAAACGTTCATTTTGAGCCTGTAATGTCGTGAAGCTAGTAATTTGCCCGACGGTGCGAATAGTGCCTGTAAAGGATTTGGCTTCAATATCAATAGGCTGTACGAGTGTTGGTTGCCAATCGTCTTCAGGCACATCATTATCAACCGTAATCAGCTCTGCGTTAATGCCTTTCTGCGCTAAATAATATTGCGTATTTTGGCTTGGGGCGAGACCACCTGTTCCAATCTCGCCATTGCTTAACAAATAACTTAGGCTATTCCATTTGTCATCAAATTGACTTGGCAAGATTAGGTTTAGTTGATACTTCGCCCGAGTGACCGCAACATAGAGCAATCGCAAATCTTCCGCAAATTCTGCCTTATCAATATATTTTTTGATTTCGTCGGATTGTGAGCCGAAACTCCAGTAAGCCTTGCCTTCATCATTTTGATAGATTGCCATTGATTTACTTTTGGCTGGTTGGCTTGCTTTAGCCACAAATGGCAACCAAACCACAGGGTATTCCAATCCTTTTGAGCCGTGGATAGTCACTACTTTGACTAAACTTTCTTCGCTCTCTAAGCGCTGTTTTTGTTCATCGGCGTAGCCATCGGGATTATCTAATTGCTGTGCATACCAACGTAGCAAGGCGAACTCGTTCTCTAAATTTGGCATTGCCCCTTGTAATAACTCGGCTAAATGCAACAGGTCAGTAATGCGACGTTCTGCATTAGGTAAAGCATTGAGCCGTTGGATAATATTTTCTTTTACAAAAATTTGGTGCAACATCGGTAAAATCCCCTGATGTAGCCAAACTTGTTGATAGCCAACAAAGCTTTCCATCACATTATCCCACGCTTTTTCATCTTGTTTGATATTAAAAATATCGGTCGATGTTAAACCCCAAAGCGATGTACCAATAGCCGAAAGCAAGCTAGATTGACGGTAAGGGTTTAAACACGCAGAAAGAATAAAGCGTAAATCTTGTGCTTCTTGGGTTTCATAGACACTATTTCGTTCAGAGAAGAAGACCGATGGAATATGGCGTTTTAATAATTCTGTACGAATTAAACTAGCTTGTTTATGGCTACGCACAAGGATCGTAATGTCTTTGGCTTCAAGCGGTCGATATTCATCTTCTTTTTTTTCTTCTTCTTCCTTTGGTAAGATAATTAAACCTTGCTCACTTTTTTTCAGCTGTTGTTGAATTTGGTAAGCACAATGCTCTGCAGCAAGTTGTTCATCAAATGTTGAACCAATTAAAAGACATCGGGTCGCCTCTTCGCCAATTAATTTTTTCGCACCTTCTTTAGCTTTAACTGGTTGGAAAGGAATGCCGTGATATAAAAATGGGGGATTATGTCCTTCTGGAAACTGAAATAGGCTATTACAACTATCTACCACCTCAGGCACAGATCGCCAGTTACGATTAAGGGTTGCTTGTTCCTGAACCTCATTCTTCGCGGTTAAATAGGTGAAAATATCAGCGCCACGGAATTTATAGATCGACTGCTTTGGATCGCCGATCATAATAAAACCTTGTCCGCTGGTATTTTGCCCCATAAAGATACGCTGGAACACTTCATATTGCTGTTGGTTCGTATCTTGGAATTCATCAATCATCGCAAACGGGTACAAGGCTCGGATTTGTTGGGCTAACGTATCCCCACGCTCTGATTGCAAGGCGGAGAGTAAAAAGCTCAACATATCGCCAAAACTTTTCTCTTTATGAGTTTGCTTATAATCGGTGAGTTTTTGGTACAAATGGCTAAAGAATTGATAGAGCAAAATCACTTTTGATTTGTCTTCAAACTGCATTTGGTAAGCGGTAAGATAATCTTGATTTTTTGCAAAAATAGCGTGGGTGAGTGGTTCTGCCCCTTCTTCCGCTTTTTCATTGATAAAATCCTGACAAAAGCGAGAGAAGCTGTTGGTTGGGAAATAATGGCTACTGCTCGTAGCCCACTCGTTCAGCTCTTTCGACCAATTTTCGATCCAACGTATTTGATAAGAACGACGACTAAGCGATTTCTTTTCGCCTTTTTTGTAGCTTTTATTGATTTCAGCCACAATCAGGCTTTCTGCTTCTGCTCCCACTGCAAGCCAATGTTGCTTAGCTTCTTGTAACCACGCTTGATAATTGACGAGATAACCTGAAATATCTTGCGTTAGCCATTGATCCTCTGCCGTTAAATCAGGAAAATCACCATAGAGATAACTTTTCACTGCGGTTAATGCCTCAGAAGGCGTTTTTAACTCTTCGGCAACGGCTGCAGTTTCCGTAAGTCCCATTGGATAAAACAGCTCTCTCCACGTTTCTTCACTCAAGCGGTTAAGCAGCTCGCTCTCATTCGTCAATAAATCAATGTCAAAACGAATGCCAGAGCTAAACGCAAACTGAAACAGCATCTTTTGACAGAAGCTATCAATGGTGAAAATGCTCGCTAGATCCATCTCACGCTCGGCGATTTTTAAGCGTAATACAGCTTCATTTAAGCGTGGTTGAATGTTGAGATAAAGATCGTTTAGAAACGGATCTTCGCTAAATTCTTTTTGTGCATCTTTGGATTCTGGATCTTTAAACCATTTGCCCACATTAGCGAGTCTTTTACGAATCCGATCTCGTAGCTCTTGTGTTGCGGCTTTAGTAAAGGTCACCACAAGGATTTGCTCCACGGTTAAAGGCGCACAGCCAACACCTAAAATCAAACGCAAATACAAATTTGCCATCGTATAGGTTTTGCCTGTGCCAGCAGAAGCTTCAATTAAACAAGATTGATTTAAAGGTAAACGTAGTGCATTTAAAGTTTTCATCATCGTAAAAAAGAAGTAAAAATATCGGCTATTTTACCACCCAAAACACAAGCGGTCAGTTTTATTCGACAATTTGCAAAAAATCACTAAAATCATACCGCTTACATCAAAGGGAAATTCAATGAAACTCAATCCTCAACAACAACAAGCAGTAGAATATGTCAATGGCGCTTGCCTTGTACTGGCAGGGGCTGGTTCGGGCAAGACACGGGTGATCATCAATAAAATTGCACATTTAATTGCCCGTTGCGGTTATTCGCCGAAGCAGATTGCGGCGGTGACTTTTACCAATAAAGCAGCCCGTGAAATGCGTGAGCGTGTGGCACATTCTATCGGTAAGGAAAGCAGTCGAGGATTGACGATTTCCACCTTTCACACCCTTGGTTTTGAGATTTTAAAACGTGAACATAAATTGCTCGGCTATAAGTCGGGTATGACGCTGTTTGACGAGCACGATCAGCTTGCCTTGTTGAAACATCTGTTGCCTGAAAATGTGACGGAAGATAAAGATCTGCTGAAGTTGTTGGTGGCAACCATTTCTAACTGGAAAAACGATCTGCTTTCGCCCGAACAGACGATTGCCTTAGCAAAAAGCGATCGTGATCGAGTGTTCAGCCATTTTTACGATCAATACCAAAATCAGCTCAAAGCCTACAATGCTTTGGACTTTGATGATTTAATTATGTTGCCGACTTTGCTGTTTAAGCAATTTCCTGAAGCCAAAGAGCGTTGGCAACAGAAAATCCGTTATCTGTTAGTGGACGAATATCAAGACACCAACACCAGCCAATATGAATTGATTAAGCTGTTGGTCGGTTGTGATGGCAATTTTACCGTGGTAGGCGATGACGATCAGTCGATCTACTCGTGGCGTGGGGCAAAACCTGAAAATATGGGGCGGCTGCAACAGGATTTTCCGAAACTCAAAGTGATTAAACTCGAGCAAAATTACCGCTCTAGCCAACGGATTTTGCACTGTGCCAACATTCTGATTGATAACAACGATCACTTGTTTGATAAACGCCTGTTTTCGCAGTTAGGCGAAGGCGAAAAGCTCAATGTGATTGAAGCGAAAAATGAAGAACACGAAGCTGAACGTATTGTGGGTGAGTTGATTGCACACCGTTTTTCACGCAAAACTAAGTATAAAGATTATGCGATTTTATATCGTGGCAATCATCAATCTCGCTTATTGGAAAAGTTGCTGATCCAAAACCGTATTCCCTACAAAATCTCAGGTGGAACGTCTTTCTTTGCCAAAGCGGAGATCAAAGATATGTTGGCATATCTGCGGTTGTTGGTGAACCAAGATGACGATGCGGCATTTTTACGCATTGTGAATACGCCGAAACGGGAAATCGGGGCGGCGACGCTTGAAAAATTAGGGCAACTTGCCAATGAAAAACAGGTGAGCCTATTTGAAGCGATTTTTGATTTTGAACTGATCCAACGTTTAACGCCAAAGCCGTATCAAGCCTTGCAGGACTTTGCTCGCTGGGTGGTGGAATTGTCCGATCAAGCGGTCAGATCCGAGCCGAAATCTGCAATTCAGGATATGTTGGCGAAAATTCAATATGAAGCCTATCTCTACGAAACGGCAGCAACCCCGAAATCCGCCGAAATGCAAAGTCGCAATGTGCAAACACTGTTTGAATGGGTAGAGAAAATGTTGGAAGGCGATGAACTCAGCGAGCCAATGAGCTTAAATCAAGTTGTCACCAATTTGACTTTAAGAGATATGATGGAACGTGGCGAAGATGATGACGAGAGCGATCAAGTGCAACTGATGACGTTACACGCATCCAAAGGGTTAGAGTTTCCGCACGTTTTCTTGATCGGTATGGAAGAAGGTATTTTGCCACACCAAACCAGCATAGATGAAGACAATGTGGAAGAAGAACGCCGTCTGGCTTATGTTGGCATTACCCGTGCACAACAAACACTGACTTTTTCTTTATGCAAAGAACGCCGTCAATATGGCGAAATAATTAAACCCGAAATCAGCCGATTTTTACTCGAATTACCGCAAGATGATTTGCAGTGGGAAAAAGATAAACCGCAATTAAGCGAGCAAGAACGACAGAAAAAAGTCTCTGTGGGATTAAATAATTTAATGGCAATGGTAAAAGCAAATAGAAAGTAGCGTTCCTGTAAAAATCGGTTAGAATGCGATTATTAACAAGCGGTCTGATTCTGCACATATTTTGCAAAATATTTTAGATTAAAACACAACATCAAAATTTGGAGAGATTATTTATGCCTAAATTACGTTCAGCGACCAGCACACAAGGTCGCAATATGGCAGGGGCGCGTGCATTATGGCGTGCAACGGGAATGAAAGAAAATGACTTTGGTAAGCCGATTATTGCGGTGGTGAACTCATTTACCCAATTCGTACCAGGACACGTTCATTTAAAAGACTTAGGACAAATGGTTGCCGAGCAAATTGAGAAAGCTGGTGGTGTGGCAAAAGAGTTTAATACCATTGCGGTTGATGATGGGATTGCGATGGGACACGGCGGAATGCTTTATTCTTTACCGAGCCGTGATTTAATTGCCGACAGCGTAGAATATATGGTAAACGCACACTGTGCCGATGCGATGGTCTGTATTTCAAACTGCGATAAAATCACCCCAGGAATGTTAATGGCTGCGTTACGTTTAAATATTCCAACGATTTTTGTGTCTGGTGGCCCGATGGAAGCCGGTAAAACCAAGCTTTCTGACCAAATCATCAAATTAGACTTAGTCGATGCGATGATCCAAGGGGCGAACCCGAATGTGTCTGATGAAGTCAGTGATCAAATCGAACGTTCCGCTTGTCCTACTTGTGGATCTTGCTCAGGTATGTTTACGGCAAACTCAATGAACTGTTTAACCGAAGCGCTGGGCTTAAGTTTACCAGGCAACGGCTCTTGCCTTGCAACTCACGCCGACCGCAAACAGTTATTCTTAGATGCGGGAACACAAATCGTTGAGCTATGCAAAAAATATTATGAGCAAGATGATCTATCAGTGTTACCTCGTTCTATCGCAAGCAAAGAAGCCTTTGACAACGCAATGAGCTTAGATATTGCAATGGGCGGCTCAACCAATACCGTTTTACACTTACTCGCAGCTGCGCAAGAAGCGGAGGTGGATTTCACGATGGCGGATATTGATCGCCTTTCTCGTAAAGTACCTTGCTTAAGCAAAGTTGCACCGAACACGCAAAAATACCATATGGAAGACGTACACCGTGCTGGTGGGATTATGGCGATTTTAGGTGAATTAGATCGTGCTGGCTTGCTCAATAACCAAACTCGCACCGTATTAGGTTTAAGCCTTGCGGAGCAAATTGCGAAATATGACATCGTTTTAACCAAAGATGAAGCGGTGCATAAATTCTTCCGTGCAGGGCCCGCAGGTATTCGCACCACTAAAGCCTTCTCACAAGACACCCGTTGGGATACGGTTGATGATGACCGCCAAAACGGTTGTATTCGCAGCAAAGAGTTTGCTTACAGCCAAGACGGTGGTTTAGCGATGTTATCGGGCAATATCGCTTTAGACGGCTGTATCGTGAAAACCGCAGGGGTAGACGAGTCGATCTTAAAATTCAAAGGCGAAGCCATTGTGTTTGAAAGTCAAGAAGATGCAGTTGCAGGCATTTTAGGTGGAAAAGTGCGAGCAGGACACGTTGTAGTTATCCGCTACGAAGGCCCGAAAGGCGGACCAGGTATGCAAGAGATGCTTTATCCAACCAGCTACTTAAAATCTATGGGCTTAGGTAAGGCTTGTGCCTTATTAACGGACGGGCGTTTCTCTGGCGGTACATCAGGCTTATCTATCGGACACTGTTCACCAGAAGCAGCTGCAGGCGGTTTAATCGGTTTAGTGAAAGACGGCGATACCATTGATATTGATATTCCAAACCGCAAAATCGAACTGGTTGTGCCTGACGCTGAGCTTGCCCAACGCCGTGCAGAGCAAGATGCGAAAGGCTGGAAACCGGCAAACCGTCAGCGTGAAGTTTCTTTTGCACTAAAAGTGTATGGACATTTTGCGACCTCTGCGGATAAAGGTGCGGTTCGAGATAAAACCAAAATTTAATTAAACACAAGCGGTGGGATCTTTCTGACATTTTGCAAAATAAGAAAAAAATCTCACCGCTTGTCCAATCACTCTAAGGAGCCATTATGAAAAAGTCCTTCATTGCAATAGCGATTTCTTCTGTGATTTTTTTATCTGCTTGTGATGATAAAGAAAAAAATGCATTAACTGCTCAAGTACAGCAATCTACGCAGGAAATTTCTCAATTAAAAAGTGATTTAGAGAAAACGAAAGCTGAGTTAGATAAAGCGAGTAAAGCATTAGTTGATCTAAAAGCCGAAGCGGAAAAAGCAAAATCTGCTTTCCCTGCACTCAAGGTTGAGATCGAAACACTTTTTGATAAGCAAGAAGTGGTAAAACATAAAAAAGATCCGAATAGCGATGATGAATTTTTTCGAGAAGAAACGCTTGTTCAAGTAGGCATTACGCTTCCTAAGACCAACATCGAATGGTTAGATACGTTAATTTATAACGAATTTATTCAAAATTGGAGCGGAGAATTTGATGCTCAAGGCAATAAAATTCCAATACCAAAAGTAGAAAAAGGCAAAGAGCGTGAAACGGCATTAAAGGTTGTTCAAAAACAGTTTGATGCAATGATTGCTGATGCGAAAGAAGATCCAGTTATCGCATATACAGAAGTAATGAATAGTAATTATGTCTATCAGCGTAATAATTTAGTGGTCTTTTCCCAATTTTATAATAGCTATACAGGTGGCGCTCATGGAATGTATAGTACAAGATACGTGAATATTGATACCGATAAACAAGCTATTATTAGGTTAGTTGATCTCTTGTCAGAAAAAGAACAAGCAACATTGAAAGAAACATTATGGAATCGCTATGTGGACGAATGGGCGCTATTATCTGGTGATAATAGTGAACCTTTTAGCGCTAAAGCAGAGTTAACTTTCTCCGAAGAATTCTATTTTTCAGAATCAGGCATTACATTTGTTTATCCACCTTATGCTTTAGGTCCTTTTGCAATGGGTGAAGTAGAACTAACATTATATTGGGGTGAGATTAATGAGTTCTTACCCAAAGAGTATCAAGGCCGAGACAAGTATATTGAGGCAGGTTTTTAAGTGTTAATGGTATAGCAATGTTAGATTACTTTTTATCTTTACACCCTGCAATGCAAGCACTGCTTGCAGGGTTGTTTACTTGGTTTTGTACCATTTTTGGATCCGCTTTTGTCTTTTTCTTTAAAACGGTAAATCGCAAAATTTTAGATTCAATGATGGGCTTTGCAGGTGGGGTTATGATCGCTGCATCGTTTTGGTCTTTACTCGCACCATCACTTGAATATGCTGAACCGAGCTATGGCAGTTTAAGTTGGATTCCTGCCGCTGTGGGCTTTTTAGCGGGCGGATTTTTCATCCGTGCGATTGACTATATTGTGCCACATTTGCATTTGAGCAAATCTATTGAAGAAGCCGAAGGGATTGAGTTAAAACGCAAATTGCCTAAATCTATGCTACTTTTTCTCGCAATTACGATTCACAATATCCCTGAAGGATTAGCGATTGGCGTTGCTTTTGGTGCAGTAGCGGCTAATGTGGCAGGTGTTGATGCCTCTATTATGGGAGCGATTGGTTTAGCGATTGGGATTGGCTTACAAAATATTCCAGAAGGTTCTTCTCTTGCACTGCCGATTCGTGGTGAAGGAAAAAGCCGTATGAAAGCATTCACTTATGGATCACTTTCTGCAATTGTTGAGCCGATTGCCGCTGTGATTGGTGCATTATTTGTGATTTCAATGACGGCAATTTTGCCTTATGCCCTCGCATTTGCGGCAGGTGCGATGATTTTCGTTGTGGTAGAAGAACTGATCCCCGAATCGCAAAGTAACGGCAACACCGATATTGCAACACTCAGTTTAATGCTTGGTTTTGTGATTATGATGATTTTAGATGTCGCATTAGGCTAATTGCAAAAAATTCCTTAAATCTTACCGCTTGCACCGACTGATTGTGTTCAGTAGAATGCGAGCGTTTTTTATTAATTTATCACGAGGTTATCAAATGTTTGGAAAAGGTGGCTTAGGCGGCTTAATGAAACAAGCTCAGCAAATGCAAGAGCGTATGCAAAAAATGCAAGAAGAGATCGCACAATTAGAAGTAACTGGCGAATCAGGTGCTGGCTTGGTGAAAGTGACCATTAATGGTGCACATAACTGCCGTCGTATCGAAATCGATCCATCATTAATGGAAGATGATAAAGAAATGGTAGAAGATTTAGTGGCAGCCGCATTCAACGATGCCGTTCGCCGTGCAGATGAAATGCAAAAAGAGAAAATGGCAAGCGTCACTGCCGGTATGCAATTACCACCAGGTATGAAATTCCCATTCTAATCATCTAATTAATCACTTTAAGTAGGGGCAATTTGCCCCTGCTACTATTTTTATATCATATCAATTATGCAAAGTAGCCCTTTACTTGAAAATCTTATGGAAGCCTTACGAGCCTTACCAGGCGTAGGTCCAAAATCCGCACAACGTATGGCGTATCATCTTTTACAACGTAACCGTTCAGGTGGTGTGAATTTAGCTAAAGCATTGAGCGAAGCAATGACTCACATTGGACATTGCAAATCTTGCCGTACCTTTACCGAAGAAGATGAGTGTGCTATCTGCCAAAATTACCGCCGTCAAATGAGCGGACAACTTTGTGTAGTTGAAATGCCAGCAGATATTCAAGCGATTGAACAAACAGGGCAATTTTCAGGGCGTTATTTTGTGTTAATTGGGCATTTATCTCCCTTAGATGGAATTGGACCACGTGAAATCGGTTTAGATTTACTGCAAAAACGTTTAGAAGAAGAATCTTTCCACGAAGTAATTTTGGCGACCAATCCAACGATTGAAGGCGATGCCACTGCCAATTATATTGCGGAAATGTGTTCTATTCACAATATTAAAGTCACTCGCATTGCTCACGGTATTCCTGTCGGTAGCGAATTAGAAATGGTGGATGGTAACAGTCTCTCTCACTCATTTGCAGGGCGACGTGACATTACACTTTAAGTATCCCATGCAAACTTATTTAGTCTGTTTATAATTTTTTATAGCCAAAAAACGCTGAAGTCGTTATACTTCAGCGTTTTTTTACTGGGGCTATTTGCAAACAAGCGATGGTTTTAGGGCGAAAATTTGCAAATAGTAAATGTGGCTTCACACTTCTAAAAGGTACTGAGAAATTGGCTAAATTTACGCACACAATTTTTTCTAAACTCACATTCATTGCAACCATACTATGTGCTGTTAGTGCACAAGCAGCGGAGAAACTCTACGTATATAACTGGACAGAATATGTTCCCTCTTCTTTACTCGAACAATTTACTAAGGAAACAGGAATCGAAGTCATCTATTCCACCTTTGAAAGTAATGAAGAAATGTACTCAAAGTTAAAATTAACGAAGGGTGCAGGTTACGATATTGTTTTTCCCTCAAGTTATTATGTTGGAAAAATGGCAAAAGAAGGGATGTTAGCAGAAATTGATAAAAGCAAATTAAGCAATTTCCACAACGTAAGCAAAGCCTTAATGGGTAAAGAGTTTGACCCTGAAAACAAATATTCACTTCCTTATGTCTATGGATTAACAGGCATTGGGGTAAATGCTTCAGATATCGATCCAACGACAATAACAAGTTGGGGGGATTTATGGAAGCCAGAATTCAAAGGCAAAGTATTGCTGATGAATGACTCTCGTGAAGTGTTTCATATCGCTTTGTTGTTAGATGGCAAATCGCCAAATACCACCAATACGGATGAAATTAAAACTGCTTACGAGCGTTTAACTAAGCTTGTGCCAAATGTACTTGTATTTAACTCGGATTCTCCTGAAATGCCTTATTTACAAGGCGAAGTTGCGATTGGGATGCAATGGACAGGTTCGGCATATAGAGCGAAAGGCGAAAATCCAGACTTAAAATTTATCTTCCCGAAAGAAGGGGCAGTAATTTGGATGGATAATTACGTCATTCCTAAAAATGCAAAAAATAAGGAAGCAGCACATAAATTTATTGATTTCTTGTTGCGTCCTGAAAGTGCAAAAGCAGTCATTGAAACCATGGGGTTTTCAATGCCTAATGAAAATGTTAAAGCATTATTGCCAGCGGAAACGGTGCAAGATCCTTTGATTTTCCCTCCGTTTGCAGAAATTGAAAACGGTGTTTTACAAAGTGATGTGGGGGATGCCATTGAAACTTATGAAAAATACTGGAATTTACTTAGAACAAAACGTTAATTGAGGTTTTTAAATGTCTGCTCACAATACAGCAACAGCAAATCCAGGTCCATTAGGTTTATGTGGTTTCGCATTAACTACATGGTTATTAAGTTTAATCAACAACGGTACTTTCGGTGGTGAAAATTTAGGTCTTGTACTTGCTATGGGCTTTGCCTTTGGCGGTACGGCACAAATGATCGCAGGTATGTTTGAATTTTCAAAAGGTAATACTTTTGGTTTTACTGCATTTACAAGCTATGGCGCATTTTGGTGGTCATTTGCTTTATTAAAAACGTTCTTTGCAACGGGCGTTACGCTTGAGTTCATGGGATGGTACCTTGTTGTTTGGGGAACATTTACATTGATGATGTTTATCGGTACCTTAACAAAACCGCGTGCATTACAAGCGATTTTCTTATCATTAACCATCACGTTCTACTTATTAGCTGCAGGTGACTTTACAGGTAATCATACAATTACGAATATTGGTGGTAACTTCGGTTTATTAACGGCGTTATTAGCATTCTATTTAGCTGCTGCAGAGGTAATCAACGAAAGTTTTGGTCGTACAGTATTACCAATCGGTGCGCCTAAAGCATAATCATTTGATACAAGCGGTAAGATTGTGATAATTTTTTACCAAATAATATCTGTAGCTTAAATGAAAATGTAAGATATAGATTCAAAAAAACCTCTAGAACATGGTGTCTAGAGGTTTCATTTTATAGCGTATTTATTTAATTAGAATTTCGCTAAAAGCATCGCTTCTAATTTCTCTTGGTCAATCGCAAATTTACGGATACCTTCCGCTAATTTCTCAACTGCCATCGCATCTTGGTTGTGCTCCCAATAGAATTCTGCTTCTGTCATTGGTGCTGGACGAGCTTTCACTTCACCTTTGTACTCTAATTTACGCACTAATGGTGCTTCGCTTTCTTGTAACTCTTTTAATAATGCTGGAGCAATTGTCAAGCGGTCACAACCTGCTAATTCGGTGATTTCGCCTGCGTTACGGAAACTTGCGCCCATTACTACAGTGTTATAGCCGTGTTGTTTGTAGTAGTTATAGATTGACGTTACAGAAATCACACCTGGATCTTCTGCTGGTGCGTACTCTTTCTTATCAGAATTTGCTTTGTACCAGTCAAGAATACGACCTACGAATGGAGAAATTAAGTAAACTCCTGCTTCCGCACAAGCGCGTGCTTGAGCTTGAGAGAATAATAACGTTAAGTTACAGTTAATCCCTTCTTTTTCTAACTGCTCTGCCGCTTTGATACCCTGCCAAGTTGAAGCAATTTTAATTAAGATACGGTCGTTGCTGATCCCTGCTTCATTATATAACGCCATTAATTTACGCGCTTTAGAGATAGTTTTTTCAGTATCGTAAGAGTAGCGAGCATCGACTTCTGTTGAAATACGACCTTTCACCACTTTTAAAATTTCTAAACCGATATTTACCGCTAATTTATCTTCAGCATCAATCAGTTGTTGCGCCTTATCATTGCTTTTAGCTTTTGCATAAGCAATCGCTTCATCAATTAATGGAGCATATTGTGGTAGCGCTGACGCACTTAAAATTAATGATGGGTTTGTTGTTGCATCTTCCGGTTGATACGCTTTGATTGCATCAATATCACCAGTATCCGCAACCACAACAGTCATTTGACGTAAAGCATCTAGTTGGTTCATAAAAATTCCTTTATCTAAGTGAAAAATTCCGCCTAATAATAGCAGTAACTAAAAAAAGAGCATAGTAAGAATTTAATATGTCAGATAAGATTTTGCAAAGATTGCGAAAGATCTGACCGCTTGTCGCTAAAAATTCACGCAAAGTGAATTGTTTTTCACCAGGTTGTCACTTTTTTCAAATTTTTTGCAAAAAGTACTTGCGTTGGATTGAGATTTCTCTATAAT
>NZ_CABFKH010000016.1 GCF_901764975.1 Actinobacillus indolicus
TAAAGTTTCCTTTGTTGATGAAATCCCATAGCACACTATGTCCTATGGGGTTTTAAAAAGTTAAAAATTATTTTTTACGCGCTTCGATAACTGCAGCTGCAACACTTGCTGGAGCTTCAGCATATTTTAACGGTTCCATTGAGTATGATGCACGACCTTGAGTTTGTGAACGTAAGTCTGTTGCATAACCAAACATCTCTGAAAGTGGAACTTCAGCATTGATTTTAACAACGAACTCGTTCGCTTCTTGACCGTTTACCATAGCACGACGACGGCTTAAGTCACCAATTACGTCACCAACATAATCTGGTGGAGTTTCAACTTCTACCTTCATGATTGGCTCAAGTAGAACTGGGCTTGCTTTAGCGAACGCTGCTTTAAATGCTAATGACGCTGCTAATTTGAACGCTAATTCTGATGAGTCAACATCGTGGTATGAACCGAAGTGTAAACGTACACCTAAATCCACTACAGGGTAGCCTGCTAATGGACCAGATTTAAGTTGTTCTTGGATACCTTTATCAACTGCAGGGATGTATTCACCAGGGATTACACCACCTTTGATTTCGTTCACGAACTCGTATCCTGGACCTTCTGGATCTAATGGATATAAGTCGATAACAACGTGACCGTATTGACCACGACCACCTGATTGTTTTGCGTGTTTACCTTCAACATCATTAACACGAGTACGGATAGTTTCACGGTAAGATACTTGTGGTTTACCGATGTTCGCTTCCACTTTGAACTCACGTTTCATACGGTCAACGATGATGTCTAAGTGTAACTCACCCATACCTGAAATGATGGTTTCGCCTGACTCTTCATCTGTGTGAACACGGAATGAAGGGTCTTCTTGTGCTAAACGACCTAACGCTAAGCCCATTTTCTCTTGGTCAGCTTTAGTTTTTGGTTCTACCGCAACAGAGATTACTGGCTCTGGGAATTCCATACGCTCAAGGATGATTGGTGCATCTTGTGCACATAATGTATCACCTGTACCAACATCTTTTAAGCCGATTGCTGCTGCGATATCGCCTGCACGAACTTCTTTGATTTCATCACGTTTGTTTGCGTGCATCTGTACGATACGACCGAAACGTTCACGTTTTTGTTTTACAGAGTTATAAACTGTATCACCAGAGTTAATTACACCTGAGTACACACGGAAGAAGGTTAAGTTACCTACGAATGGGTCAGTTGCAATTTTGAATGCTAATGAAGAGAATGGCTCATCATCGCTTGCGTGACGTTCGCCTGGAGTACCATCTTCATTGATACCTTCGATTGCTGGAATATCTGTTGGTGCTGGTAAGTAGTCGATTACCGCATCAAGCATTGCTTGAACACCTTTGTTTTTGAATGCAGAACCACAGCAAACTGGGATTACTTCGCCCGCTAATACACGTTGACGTAATGCTATTTTGATCTCTTCTTCAGTTAACTCTTCACCAGAGAAGAATTTTTCCATTAACTCTTCTGATGCTTCTGCTGCAGCTTCAACTAAGTTACCGCGCCATTCTTCACATGCTTCTAACATATCCGCAGGAACATCTTCATATGTGAATGACATACCTTGGTCAGCTTCATTCCAGTTGATCGCTTTCATTTTGATAAGGTCAACTACGCCTTTGAAGTTTTCTTCAGCACCGATTGGAAGTTGAAGCGGAACAGAGTTACCACCTAAACGTGTTTTGATTTGTTCAACAACACGTAGGAAGTTTGCACCAGTACGGTCCATTTTGTTTACGAACGCAATACGTGGAACTTTATATTTGTTAGCTTGACGCCATACAGTTTCAGATTGAGGTTGAACACCACCAACCGCACAGTAAACCATTACTGCACCGTCAAGAACACGCATTGAACGTTCTACTTCGATTGTGAAGTCAACGTGTCCCGGAGTATCGATAACGTTGATACGGTGTTGTGGGTACTGTTGAGACATACCAGACCAGAACGCTGTTGTTGCAGCTGAGGTGATGGTGATACCACGCTCTTGTTCTTGTTCCATCCAGTCCATCGTCGCTGCACCATCGTGTACTTCACCTAATTTGTGACTTACACCTGTATAGAAAAGGATACGCTCTGAGGTAGTTGTTTTACCTGCGTCGATGTGAGCACTGATACCGATATTGCGGTAGCGCTCAATGGGAGTTGTACGAGCCATTATTATTACCTTGTTTGGATTCTAATGTAAATTTATATAGTAAGAGGCTTCATCGCAAATTTTGAGATGAAGCCTACAAAAATCAAAAGCTTATTACCAACGATAGTGAGCAAACGCTTTGTTAGCTTCAGCCATACGGTGAACGTCTTCACGTTTTTTCACTGCTGAGCCTTTGTTGTCTGCTGCATCTGATAATTCGTTAGCTAAACGAAGTGCCATTGATTTGTCACCACGTTTACGTGCTGCTTCAACGATCCAACGCATTGCTAAAGCGTTACGACGAGTTGGACGAACTTCTACTGGTACTTGGTAAGTAGAACCACCAACACGACGAGATTTAACCTCAACAGTTGGACGCACGTTTTCAAGTGCGATTTCGAATGCTTCTAACGCATCTTTACCAGAGCGTTGAGCTAATGTATCTAACGCACCGTAAACGATTGATTCTGCGATAGATTTTTTACCATCAACCATTAAAACGTTGATGAATTTTGCAAGTAATTCTGAACCGAACTTCGGATCTGGAAGAATTTTGCGTGGTTCAATACTACGACGACGTGGCATTGCGATTTCTCCGTATTATAAATCTTCAGGATATCCAAAACTCATCTTTTGCGACTAAGCGCCTTTGACTGGAGTTTATGGTTTAAATATTAATTTAGACGTTTGGCCTTACTTAACGGAGATCCATTAAGACTTAGGACGTTTAACGCCGTATTTAGAACGACCTTGTTTACGGTCTTTAACGCCTGCACAGTCAAGTGCACCACGTACAGTGTGATAACGCACACCCGGTAAGTCTTTAACACGACCACCACGGATTAATACAACACTGTGTTCTTGAAGGTTGTGACCTTCGCCACCGATATAAGAAGTTACCTCAAAACCATTTGTTAAGCGGATACGACATACTTTACGTAACGCTGAGTTTGGTTTTTTAGGAGTTGTAGTGTATACACGAGTACACACACCACGTTTCTGCGGGCAAGCCTCTAATGCAGGAACGTTGCTTTTTACAACCTTTTTCACACGCGGTTTGCGTACTAGCTGGTTGATAGTTGCCATTAATAAAGCTCCAGTTAAAATAAAAAACAATAAAAAAGCCTTTCACAGACGAAAGGACGGTGAATTTTAGAGCTAATGAAGCAGAGTGTCAAGTGCTTTAACTTTTCGCCTTTTGATCTGATAAATAGCGCCAATAATATTATTTCCTTATAATAGGCATATTCATCTTTATTAAAGGCATACTCTATGACTCAAATGAAAATTGGTGTGTTACTCGCAAACTTAGGCACACCTGACGAACCTACAACACCTGCAGTTAAACGCTATCTTAAACAATTTTTAAGTGATCCACGTGTTATCGATCTACCCAAGTGGAAATGGCAATTTATTCTCAATTTTATGGTGTTGCCTAAACGCGCACCAAGAGTTGCCGAAGCCTATAAAAGCATCTGGACAGCAGAAGGTTCGCCTTTGCTTTCAATTTCTCGCCAGCAACAAAAAGCGGTTCAATCCTATTTCAATGCCAAAAATCCAAATGTCATCGTAGAATTAGGCATGAGCTATGGCAACCCAAGCATTGAAAGTGCCGTAGATCGCTTGACTAAACAAGGCGTTGAGAAAATCATTGTACTTCCGCTTTACCCACAATATAGCTCAACGACAACAGCTTCTGTGTTTGATGCCTTTGCTCGTGCACTTACACAACATAAGAAAGTCGTTCCTTTTGAATTTATCCATAACTATCATAATGAGCCTTTATATATCAAAGCACTCGCTAATACTGTTCAGTTAGAAAAAGATGAATTGCTACTCTTCTCTTTTCATGGCATACCTGCTCGTTATGAAATTGAAGGCGATTTCTACGCAGATCATTGCCGTAAAACGGCACATTTAGTTGCAGAACAACTCGATCTCACGGAAAAACAGTGGCACATTTCTTTCCAATCTCGCTTTGGTAAAGAAGAATGGCTCAAACCTTATACTGATGAAACCTTAATGGGCTTTCCAGCCAAAAACATCAAAAAAGTGGCAGTTATCTGCCCAGGCTTCTCCGCAGACTGTTTAGAAACCATAGAAGAGATTGCAGAAGAGAATCGTGAAAACTTTGAACACGCGGGTGGAGAAAGTTATCGCTATATTCCTGCGTTAAATGCAAATAGCGATCATATCCGCTTACTCGTTAAACTTATCGAAGACAAATTAGCTTAATTTTATAAAGCCTTTTTCTCCCTATCTTTGGGGAGAAAAAGGCTTTTCCTTCACATAATTCACTCCACAATTGAAATTTTTAAATGAAATTTAATAATATTACAATTTTATTAAATGAAATTTAATAAAATCATATTTTGTTTATATTTTTATTTCTAACTATTGTTGATTTAATAGAAATTGGTTAACTTCTCTTTGCACCCAAAATGGAGTGTATTAATCAAAATATACGGGAGTTAAACCATGAAACAAATTACAACAATTATAAATCCTTTTCGTCTTGATGATTTAAGAGAGGCGGTTTCTGATCTTGGCATACATGGTATGACCGTCACTGAAGTCAAAGGCTTTGGTCGTCAAAAAGGGCATATCGAAAACTATCGTGGTGCTGAATATGCGGTGGATTTCCTACCTAAAATCAAGGTGGAAATTGCTGTCAGTGATGATGTTGTCGAGGATGTTATTAGTGCAATTCAGCAATCCGTTAAAACTGGCAAAGTAGGTGATGGAAAGATTTTTGTCACCGATATTGAACGTGTTATCCGTATTCGAACAGGTGAAACAGACGACGATGCTCTATAAGACAATAAGGATATGATTATGAAAAAATTATCAATTTTACTTGGACTTTCTCTTTTACCAGCTTTGAGCCATGCCGAAACATCTTGGTGGCAACCATTATCAACCCTAAATAGTGGTGATACTGCATGGGTCATGATTTCTGCGATTCTTGTTCTCTTTATGACGATTCCAGGACTCGCCTTATTCTACGGCGGTATGGTGCGTAAGAAAAACGTGCTTAGCACAATGATGCACAGTTTTTCTGTAACCGCTTTAATTTCAGTATTATGGATTACAGTCGGCTACTCCTTAGCTTTCACCGAAGGTAATGCGTTTATCGGTGGTTTTGATCGTCTATTCTTATCTGGTATGGGATTAGATCTTGCTAAAGAAATGACGACCATTGCCCCTAACGCTAGTACGATACCTGAAGCCGTATTTATGTTTTTCCAAATGACCTTTGCGGTGATCTCTGTGGCGATTATTTCAGGTGCCTTTGCAGAGCGTATGAAATATTCCGCAATGATGTGGTTCTCTGGACTTTGGTTCTTACTGGTTTATGTACCGACTTGTCACTGGGTTTGGGGTGGTGGCTTTATGGCTGAAGGCGGTGTTTTAGACTACGCTGGTGGTACAGTTGTACACATTAACGCTGGGGTTGCAGGTTTAGTGGCTGCGATTGTAGTCGGCAAACGTGTCGGCTATGGTAAAGAAGCAATGCCACCACACAACATGGTTTACACTTTAATGGGTACAGCAATGCTTTGGGTTGGCTGGTTTGGCTTCAACGCAGGTTCTGCCGTGGCGGCAAACGCCTCTGCGGGTATGGCGATGGCAGTAACACAAATTGCGGCAACCTTCGGTGCATTAACTTGGTTAATTTGTGAAAAAATTGCAGGGCACCGCCCTTCTGCATTAGGTTTAGCATCAGGTGCAGTGGCAGGATTGGTTGGTATCACACCAGCAGCAGGTTTTGTTGATCCGCAAGGTGCCATCTTTATTGGAATTATCACTGCTGCAGTTTGTTACTTCGCTGTTTCAGTACTCAAACATAAATTAGGCTACGATGACTCTTTAGACGCTTTTGGTATTCACGGTTTCGGTGGTATTGCAGGTGCAGTCTTAACAGGTATCTTCTTCAACAACACGATTTTTGGTGGCGAAGCGACTGTTGGTAGCCAAGTATTAACACAATTAAAAGATGTCATCATCACCGTACTTTATAGTGGTATCGTCAGCTTCGTTCTTCTCAAAATCATTGAGAAAATCACAAAAGGCTTACGAGTGGAACGTGATGAAGAACGTGAAGGTTTGGATATTACTATCCATGGCGAGCGTGTTGAATAACGATTAACAAGACAATCGAACTTACAAGCGGTAAGATGGACTAAGTTTTTTGCAAATGATTAGTCAAATCTTACCGCTTGTTTTTTAGGAGATAAAATGAAAAAGATGCTCTCTTTTAGCCTTATTGCCCTTGCTTTAGGCTTAACGGCTTGTACCTCGAAAACCTACCAAAGCACCTTAACCGAAGGGGTGGATAACAGCGTTGCTCCACAGCAAGACTTTTATCGTTATGTGAATGGTAAGCGGGTAGATACCGCCCAAATCCCGTCTGATCGCACTTCTTGGGGAACCTTAGCAGAACTCAATGAATTGAACGAAAAACGTTCTGTTGAGCTGTTACAAGCGGTCATTTCAGACCCAAATTTGGCGAATGATGAAAAGGCACAACGTTTAAAAGCACTGTATCAAAGTTATACCGATTTGCCTGCCCGTGAAAAACTTGGTTTAAGCCCAATTCAAGCTGATTTAAGCCGAATTGATCAGATAAAAACCTTTGCCGAGTTAGAGCAATATTTAATTAATGAAACCAAGCAAGGCAATGAGATGTTATTTGGTTGGTCGGTATTTGCCCACCTGAAAAACTCTCGCCAAAACGCAATCTATTTCAGTAATGATAGTCTTGGTTTGAGCAACGATTATTATCAAAAAGATACCCCTGAAAATCGTAAAACATTACAGCTTTATCAAGATTATGTTGCACAGATGCTTCATTTTGTTCAGGTAAAAAATCCGAAGCAAAAAGCAAAAGCGATTGTGGAGTATGAAAAAGCGATTGCGAAAACTCTATTTACCAATGAGCAACGTCGAGATATTCAAAAACGCTATAATCCTTTATCTATCAATGAATTAGCTAAAGCGAGTAAACATATTAATCTTGCAAATTATCTCAAAGCCGTTGGAGTGAATACGGAAGAAGTCATTGTGTGGGAGCCGAATTTCTTAAAACAGTTTGATCAGCTCATCAACCCACAAAATCTTGCGTTAATTAAAGATTACCTACGCTTTAAAACCATTTCAAATGCGTCCACCTATTTAAACAAAGCCTTAGATGATGCAAATTTTGCTTTTTATGGCAAGCAGTTGGTGGGGCAGAAACAGCAAAGACCGTTAGATAAACGTGCATTACGTTTGATTAACAACCAAATTGGGCAGGAATTTGCTCAATTTTATGTGGAAAAATTCTTCCCTGCGACAGCTAAAAAAGACCTGCTTGAAATGGCTGGTTATTTGGTTAAAGCCTACCATCAGCGTATCGACAATTTAAGTTGGATGTCGGCAGAAACCAAAGCAAAGGCGAAAGTGAAGCTAGATAAATTCATCGTTGAAGTCGGTTATCCAAACAAATGGAAAGATTATAGCCAACTACATTTAAAAACCGTAGAACAGAGCGGTTCGCTTTATGCTAACTTGCGTGAAATTGCCAAATGGAATTACCAAGAAGCCTTAAGTAAAATCGGCAAACCTGTTGATTTGAATGAATGGGGAATGTTGCCACAGGTAGTGAATGCCTCTTATAGCCCGTTAATGAACCGTATTGTATTCCCTGCTGGGATCTTACAAGCACCACTTTACGATATGAACGCCGATCCTGCCGTTAATTTTGGAGCTATCGGAGCTATTATCGGACACGAAATCACTCACGGTTTTGATGATAGCGGTTCAAAATTTGATGGTGATGGCAACTTAAAAGAGTGGTGGACAGCAGAAGATCGACAAAAATTTGAAGCCCTTGCCGATCAACTAGTTGCTCAATTTGATAAATTTGAAGTTGCCCCAAAAATCTTTGTCAATGGACGTTTCACCTTAGGGGAAAACATTGCGGATCTGGGCGGATTAAGTATTGCTTATGATGCATTAAAACATTATGAGCAAGATCACGGCGTGACACCAATCTTAGAGAACCTTACCCCAGATCAACGCTTTTTTATGAGCTGGACACGTTCGTGGCGAAATAAAGCGACCGTCCAAGCCTTAACGCACCAAGTGAAAAGCGATCCGCACGCCCCAGGACAATACCGTGCTTTTGCCCCTGTATTAAATATCTCTGGCTTCCATAGTGCCTTTAATACAAAGCAAGGTGATGCAATGTACCGTCCGATTAATGAGCGGATTAAGATTTGGTAACAAGCTCAACAAGCGGTAGGATTTGCAAAATATTTTACAGATCCGACCGCTTGTCATTTAGAGTGGGAACAATATCGGCACTAAGAATACCGATAATAACATCACTAAAATCGTAAACGGCAAGCCTACTTTCACAAAGTCCATAAAGCTATATCCACCCGGTGCTAACACCATCGTATTAACTGGTGAAGAGACTGGCGTAATAAATGCCGCAGAGGCAGAAATAGCCACAATCATCGCAAAAGGCGCAGGGGAATAATTTAACTGATGTGCAATGGCGATGGCGATTGGCATCACTAAAATTGCCGTTGCCGTATTTGAAATAAAGGCACTAATAACGGCCGTAAAGACAAAAAGCACAATCAACACAAAATGTACGCCTAAGCCTTGCATAACTTCAGTCAGTATACCCACAATAATTTCTATCCCCCCTGTTTTTTGTAAGGCAATAGAGAACGGCATCATTCCAACAATCAACACGAGGCTTGGCCAATGGATAGATTCATAAGCACTTTTCATATCAACGCAACGGAACTTACCTAACATCAAACAGGCAATCAAAGCCGCAATCACATTAGGCACCAATCCTGTAATCATCAAAAACACCATGGTGACGACAGAAAAGAGTGCATGAGGGGCCTGGCTAATCGCTGGTGCGACATGTTTACTCTCTTCTGGTGCTTTCAATAAAAAGAAGTCACGGTTCGCTTTATCCATTTTTAATAAATTATTCCACACGCCCATGACTAGCAAGGTATCACCAAAACGCAATGGGGTATAAATAATATCACCTTCAATAATTTCCCCATCACGTTTTAACCCCACAACACTTAATCCATAGGTCGAACGGAATTTTAATTCACTAATGCTTTTCCCAATACTGCCTGTTTCTGGCATGATAGAAAACTCCGCCATTCCCACTGATTTCGCATGTTCTGAAAAATAATCCCCTTTCAATTCAACGGATCTTAGCCCAAATTCCTCGCAGCGAAGCGCAAAGGTCTCTTCATCCACACCAATATCCATTAATAAAATATCTTTTTCTTGTAATGTTTCTGAGCCATAAGCTGCAATAGAGATGGTTCTTAAACGTTTTACTCGCTGTACTGCAACAATGTTTAAACCGTATTCACTCCGTAAATTAAGCTCATTAATGGTTTTACCAATGAAAGACGAGCCCGAAGTGATTACCGCCATTTTGGCACGACCAGACAAATGATACTCTTCAATAAATTGATACATAGAAGAGCCTTTTTTATTTTCTGCGCTGACCTTTTCGCCATTATCCAACCAATTTCGAGCAAAAAGCATATACACAATGCCTAGCGCAAGCACAGACAAACCAACAGGGGTAAAGCTAAAAAAGCCAAATCCCTCGTGACCTGATTTCACTAACTCAGAATGCGCCACAAGGTTAGGTGGTGTCGCAATTAACGTCATCATGCCACTAATCAACCCTGCGACACTTAACGGCATCATCAATCTTTTTGGTGAGATCCCCATGCCAGAACAAATCGCAAGTACCACAGGAATAAAGATAGCCACAATTCCCGTTGAACTCATAAAAGAGCCTAATCCTGCAATGGACAGCATAAGCAAGACTAATACTCTCACTTCACTTGCCCCTGCAACACGCATAAGCCACTCGCTTACCTGATAAGCAATCCCCGTTCTAACCAAGCCTTCGCCAACAATAAAGAGCAACGCAATCAACACCACATTGGGATCGCTTAATCCCGCAAAGACTTCATTAACTGTCAAAATTCCCGTTAAGCTAAAAAAGGCAATCACAAGCAACGCCACAATATCCATACGTAGCTTGTTTTGAATAAATTGCCAAATCGAAAATACCAATAACGCTAATACCCAGAAAAGCGGATGAAATAAAAAATCAGGTAGAAAAGAGTGTAAGAATTGCATAATCGGAAGCCAGAGAGTGAATCAATAAAATGGATTATACTTATTTTGAGGACAGTCGTAGTGTGTTTAATCAATTTTTGTTAAAAAATAGCCATTTATCTTGAATGTTTACCTAAGTAAGCGGTGCGATCTTGATATTTTTTTGCAAAATTTTGCGGAAATCTTACCGCTTGTCTGCTTAGGCTTTGCTATAATTTCTCCAACATTGTTTTTATTTGAATCGATCATGGGACTATTTGAATCTATCTTACTCATTCTTTGCCTTATCATTATTAGTGCAATTATTTCTTCTGGTGAAATTTCTCTTGCGGGAGCAAGAAAATTAAAGTTACAGGCCCTAGCTAATGAGGGTGATAAACGCGCTGAGCGAGTGCTTGCTTTACAGGAAAAGCCAGGCCAGTTTATTACTGTTGTGCAAATTGGCTTAAATATGGTGGCAATTCTTGGTGGTATGGTGGGTGAAGGATCGCTTACCCCTTATGTGCATCAATTTCTAAGCCAATATAGCCAAGCTGAGTGGCTTGAAAGTGCATCATCGTGGCTCTCTTTTGCGATTGTGACGATCTCTTTTATTATTTTTGCAGACTTAATGCCTAAACGCTTAGCTATGGCTAACCCTGAAAAGGTTGCCATGAAAATGGTCGGCATTATGTCCTTTAGTATTCTTATTTTTAAACCTTTGGTGATTATTTTTGATACTATCGCCAATGGTTTATTCCGTTTATTACGTATTTCAACCGTCCGCCAAGATACGATGACATCGGACGATATTATTGCCGTGGTTGATGCGGGTGCAGAAGCAGGCGTACTTAAAAACCAAGAACATTATCTAATCGAAAATATTTTCGATATGCAACAGCGAACAGTCACATCAACCATGACCATTCGGGAATATATTGTTTCTCTAGATAAATCGTTCAACCGTCAGCAAATCATTGAAACGTTAAAAGAGAATTCCCATTCCAAGCTGATTATCACCGACGGCAGTTTGGATAAAATTTTAGGCTATGTGGAATCACACACCTTATTGACGCTCTATTTGCAGGAAGAAAACGTAAAATTGACCGATAACCGAGTATTACGTAAAGCGTTATTTATTCCTGATACCCTTTCGCTGTTTGAAGTGTTGGAGCTGTTTAAATCATCGGGTGAAGATTTTGCAGTAATTATTAATGAATATGCGTTAGTTGTGGGGATTGTGACCTTAAACGACGTGATGAGTATTGTGATGGGCGAATTGGTCTCTAGTGAAGAAGAGCAGATTGTTCGCCGTGATGAAGACTCTTGGCTGGTTGATGGTTCAACGCCGTTAGAAGATGTGATGCGAGCCTTAGATATTGAATCTTTCCCAAATCAAGAAAACTACGAAACCATCAGCGGTTTTATGATGTATATGCTACGAAAAGTGCCGAAAAAGACCGATTTTGTACTTTACGATAAATATAAGTTTGAAATTATTGATACGGAAAATTTCAAAATCGATCAGTTGATGGTGTCATTTAGAAAAGACTTAAAAAGTGAATAACACATAGGGCGTATTAAATACGCCCTTATGTTTAATAAATCTTCACCACCTTCTTAATTCCACAACACTCCGCAAATTTAGCCAGTTCATCCACTTGCTCATTAGTAGGAACAAAAGGCATTAGTCCTTCAGGATCTCGGCTTCCTTTGGTATGCACTCGAATAATTTTGAAAGCGACATCAGGATAAGGTGTTAGTAAATCGGCGACCTGTTTTACTAACGCTTTACTATCAAAGAACTCCGTCAAATAGACTAAACGCACTTCTTCCACCTTTCCAAGCGGTAACAATTTAGCCAAATTTTGCAAACTGCGATCTAAGTTCTCACTTTTGATGTGTTGATAGGTCGGAATAATTTGGCTTGGTACTTTTCCTGTTTGATTTTTACGTTCAAAACAGAGCGTTTGTAGCCCTAAGCCTTGTCCTTTTAAATCAAACAGGAATTTATCCGTCACATTAATTAAGGGGAGCGTTGTTTCATAATCAAAAAAACCGCTACTATCTAAATAGCAAGTAAGCCCCTGAGTTTTGAGTGCCTTAAATAGCGGTACTAGTTTTTTATGGTGAATCGTGGGTTCTCCCCCCGAAATTGTGACGCCACGAATAAAGGGCACTGCGTCCATCACTTGCTCGTAGAGATATTGTAGGCTCACTTGCTTTGCATCTGCCGTATAACGTGGAATGGTTTCGGGGTTATGGCAATAAAGGCAATTTAGCTTACAACCCTGTAAGAAAATAGATGTTCGATTGCCTTGCCCTTCCACGTTTGAGAACGGAATAATGCGGTGTAAAGGGACAAAAATTTCAGATAAAGCGGTCATTTCCATTGAATTTTTTGCAAATTAGCCCTTCACATCTTGTTCATCACGTAATTGACGATCGAACACATTAGCACATTCATCCGTACCTGAACCGTACCACGTGGTATCTCTTAACACCGCTTCACCTTTGCGGAAACGTTCTACTTCGCTTTTCTTCACTAAATAGCCCGTTACCCGAATCAAATCGGTGTTTTTCAAATAAGTGGTAATGTAGCGATAGTTAAGGGCAAATGCACCATCAATAATATCGACAACGGCATCAAGATGATCGACATAGGTTTGGTCAAAGGCAAACAGATCGCCCGTACCCGATGGGAAGTATTGGTGGAACGGCGCAGACTGTTTCAAGTGAGCAAGTAATGTTGGCTCTTCACCGACACGCACTCGGTGAGCTGGGGCATTCGCCTTATCTTCTTCGTGCATACTTGCCCCAACTTGTGCATGGAGCAAATAACGGTTGCCCGTGCGTTCGGCATAAAGCCCTTGATGAGCATTGGTTACTTCACGCAATTTTTCCATAATTTGAGTGGCAATTTCATCGCCACGTTTGCTCTTACCAAAGGTTTCATCTAAACCTTCTTGTTTAAGCAAATGGTTGGTCGCATCTGCAAGCCCAACAATCGCAAACATTCCTGTGAAGTTAGTCCGTTCAATAAAGCCTTCTTTTACTAAGAAATCCGTTTCAAAGAAGTTGCTTTGTTCCACAAGGAATCTATGTCGTTTATCCATTGTGGATAGGGCAAGTTTAGCGACTTTTGGCAATAGGTGGTTCACCATTTCGTCCACCGTTTTACAAGCTCGCCCGATAGTGCCTAAACGTAGGCGAGTTAAGGTGTAAGCCCCGCCACATTCAGGCAAGGCGTTATAGCAACTGGCTACGCCATACTGTTCTCCTAAATCTGAAATATAGTAAGCGTCATTTGCAAAAGACGGTTTTGACACTAACAAACAGGCTTTCGCCGCAAGTTCTGCAAACTCTCGAGATGTTTTGTTTTTATCGTAACGAATCGTCATATTCGGTGTTGGATTTTCAAGCTCAATTACTGCTTTGAGAATTAAGCGACCCGCTTTAGTATCATAAGGTCCGATATTGGCGTGGCAGAACGAATCCGGCACGGTTTTATCAATGTGATTTAAGAAACGTTTAATCTTGATGTAATCTTGTTCTTCATCGGTAATAAACGGATCTAACAATTCATCTAAACGTCCGATATAGACAGGGAAGGTGGTAATCGACGGCACGTGTGAGTAGATGATTAACAAGCCATCGAGAGCTTCATCAAGATCTTTAGGCGGTGGCAAATCTAAAAATTGGCAACCTTTTTTAATATAGACGCTGTAATCAGGCAAAATATAACGTGGACGATAAATCGCATAGCCTTCGTTCAGATCGCAGATCATCTGATTATTAATGTGATCCCACTCTTCTTGCGTATAGCCGAGCAGATCCATCGGGTTAAACAGACGTTCCGCAATGTTGCCGATAATCATCAATTTTTGTTGGTAAGTTAAACCGTTTGATTTCACGGTATCTAAAATATCTTGTAATGTCGCTTGCATCGCTAATTCCCCATTCGCAATTTGGCTAAAAAATCAGTATGATTGTAGCACTTTGCTTAATATAAAAATGTGAGATACTTAGCATTTTCTTGATCTGCGATCTCGTCAATCACCAAATGCATAAGGAGTGAGCAATGACAATCACGATTTATCATAACCCTAAATGCAGTAAATCCCGTGAAACTTTAGCGATCATTCGAGAAGCGGGCATTGAGCCAAACATCATTGAATACTTAAAATATCCGCTTAATGTCGAACAAATTACCCAGCTGATTACCGACAGCGGACTGTCTGTAAGAGATGCTATTCGCACCGATGTGGACGCTTATCAACAGATTACGCCAGAGATGAGTGACAACGATATTTTCGCATTGATTGCCCAATATCCCAATCTGCTAAACAGACCTTTTGTAAGCGGTCAGAAAGGCACAAAACTTTGTAGACCACCAGAATTGGTCAACACATTATTATAGGAACAACGATGAAAAGCATCTTATTGTTAAACGGCCCGAATCTAAATATGCTCGGCAAACGTGAACCGCATATCTACGGTTCACAAACCCTGTCTGATATTGAGCAACATTTAAAACAACAAGCGGAAGCACAAGGCTTTGCATTTGACTATTTTCAAGCCAATGGCGAAGAACCTTTGATTAATCGGATTCATCAAGGTTTTCAAAAGGTTGATTTTATCATTATCAACCCTGGTGCATTTACGCATACCAGCGTTGCCTTGCGTGATGCCTTGTTGTCGGTTGCTATTCCTTTTGTTGAAGTTCATTTATCCAATGTACACGCCCGTGAACCTTTCCGCCATCATTCCTATTTAAGTGATGTTGCAAAAGGCGTGATTTGTGGGTTAGGAGCAAAAGGTTACGATTACGCCTTAGATTATGCTATTCAATTTCTAAAGAGTGGGAAATAAACCCACTTTTTGTTGTCTGAAGTAAAAAGAGAAAAACTGAACTGCTACGATCAGTTGCAAATTTGCTAACAAATCCATCAATTTTGTAAGATTTTCGTCGCAAATTCACAAAAATTCAGGTAATCTACGCACAATTTTTTTCTCTGTGCAACCTTGCACAGAGTGCCTTTTATTTTTCACTCTTACATACGGATCTCACTATGGATATTCGCAAAATTAAAAAACTTATCGAATTAGTAGAAGAATCAGGCATTACTGAATTAGAAGTGTCTGAAGAAGAAGGTACAGTACGTATTAGCCGTGCTGCTCCAGTTGCAGCACCTGCAGCTGTACAATATGTTGCTGCACCACAAGCAGCTCCAGCACCTGTAGCTACGCCTGCACCAGCTGCTACACCGTCTGCAGCAGCTCCAGCACCAACTGCGGAAGTTTCAGGACATGCGGTACTTTCTCCAATGGTAGGAACATTCTATCGTAGCCCAAGCCCTGAAGCTGCGCCATTTGTTGAAGTCGGTAAAACCGTAAAAGTCGGTGATGCACTTTGTATCGTTGAAGCGATGAAAATGATGAACCGTATTGAGTCTGATAAAGCGGGTGTAATCAAAGCAATCCTAGTAAACGACGGCGAAGCGGTTGAATTCGATCAAAAACTCTTCATTATTGAATAATTCATCTCTTACAAGCGGTCAGATTGTTGCAACATTTTGCAAACAAATGACCGCTTGTTCAACTAAGGACATTGTCTTATGTTAGAAAAAGTTGTCATTGCAAACCGTGGCGAAATTGCATTGCGTATTCTGCGTGCGTGCCGTGAACTTGGCATTAAGACGGTTGCAGTTCATTCAACGGCAGACCGTGAGTTGAAACACGTTCTTCTTGCGGATGAAACAGTGTGTATCGGTCCTGCTCCATCGACAAAAAGTTACTTAAATATTCCTGCGATTATCGCGGCAGCAGAAGTGACAGGAGCGGATGCGATTCACCCTGGTTATGGTTTCTTATCTGAAAATGCAAACTTCGCAGAACAAGTAGAAAATTCAGGCTTTATCTTTATCGGCCCAACTGCTGATGTGATCCGTCTAATGGGTGATAAAGTTTCAGCAATCAATGCGATGAAAAAAGCAGGTGTACCTTGTGTGCCAGGTTCAGATGGCCCTGTAGGTTCTGATGCTGCAAAAAATAAAGAAATCGCTAAGCGTATTGGCTACCCTGTAATTATCAAAGCCTCAGGCGGCGGTGGCGGTCGTGGTATGCGCGTGGTTCATCATGAAAAAGATTTAGAAGAATCTATTGCGATGACCAAAGCAGAAGCAAAAGCAGCCTTCAATAACGATATGGTTTATATGGAAAAATACCTTGAAAATCCACGCCATATCGAAATTCAAGTGCTTGCAGATACACACGGCAATGCGGTTTATTTAGCAGAGCGTGATTGCTCTATGCAACGTCGCCATCAAAAAGTGGTGGAAGAAGCGCCAGCTCCAGGCATTACCCCTGAATTACGTAAGTTTATTGGTGAACGTTGTGCGAATGCGTGCCGTGAAATCGGCTATCGCGGTGCAGGTACATTTGAATTCTTATTTGAAAATGGCGAGTTTTATTTCATTGAAATGAACACCCGTTTACAAGTAGAACACCCTGTGACAGAAATGATTACAGGTGTTGACCTTGTCAAAGAACAGCTGCGTGTTGCAGCAGGTTTACCAATTTCGGTTAAACAAGAAGATATTAAAGTGCGTGGCCACGCGATTGAGTGTCGTATCAATGCAGAAGATCCAGCTACCTTCTTACCTTCACCAGGTAAAATCACCCGTTTACACGTTCCAGGTGGATTAGGTGTTCGTTGGGATTCACACATTTACGCAGGCTATTCTGTTCCGCCACACTATGATTCAATGATTGGTAAATTGATTACTTTTGCGGAAAATCGTGATATTGCAATTCGTCGTATGGAAAATGCGTTATCTGAAACCATTGTAGATGGAATCAAAACGAATATTCCTCTTCATTCACAGATTTTAGCAGATGAAAATTTCCGCCAAGGTGGTACAAATATTCACTACCTTGAGAAGAAATTGGGATTAAAATAGTTTTATTCAAATGAAAAGGCTTAGTGTTAACACTAAGCCTTTTTACTTACTTCCCTAAATTATCAAAGAAGTTTTTTACGCCTTTGAAAAAGCCTTCGTGTTTGGGACGATGTTGTCCTTTGCCTTCCAGGCTTTCTTCCAGTTTACGTAACAACTCTTTTTGTTCTTCGTTGAGCGATACTGGGGTTTCAATAATCACTTTACAGATGAGATCTCCAGCATATCCACCTCTTGCACTGGTTACGCCTTTACCGCGCACACGGAACAGTTTACCCGTTTGGGTTTCGGCTGGGATTTTGAGTTTCACTCGTCCGTCTAATGTCGGCACTTCAATCTCGCCACCTAATGCAGCCATCGTGAAGCTGATCGGCACTTCACAGTAAAGATTTGAGCCATCACGCACGAAAATATCGTGGTCTTTCACGTGAATAACGACATATAAATCCCCTGCTGGCGCACCGTTTTCCCCTGCTGCACCTTCACCTGATAAGCGAAGTTGGTTGCCGGTATCTACTCCAGCTGGAATAGTAACTGAAAGATTTTTGGTTTTCTCAACACGTCCGTCACCGTGACAAGATTTACACGGTTTCTCAATTTTCTTACCGGTGCCGTGACAGCTTGGACAGACGGTTTCTGTCATAAAGAAACCTTGTTGGCGGCGAACTCGTCCAGAACCGTGGCAGTGCGGACAGGTTTCGACTTTGCTTCCAGTTTCAGCTCCAGAACCGTGGCAAGTGTCACATTGAACAAGGGTTCTAATGCGAATATCTTTTTTCACACCACGCACGGCTTCTTCAAGGGTGATTTCTAAATCGTAGCGTAAGTCATCACCACGCACGACACGTTGGCGACGACCGCCACCACCAAAACCACCGCCAAACATTTCGCTGAAAATATCTTCAAAACCACCGAAACCGCCACCGCCAAATCCGCCGAAGCCACCTGCTCCGCCGCCGTGTTCAAAGGCTTGGTGACCGTATTGATCGTACATAGCACGTTTTTCGTTATCGCCTAATACTTCGTAGGCTTCTTTAATTTCTTTAAATTTTTCTTCAGCTTCTTTGCTGCCTTGGTTTTTATCAGGGTGGTGTTTTGCCGCTAAACGTTTATAAGCACGTTTAATCTCTTGTTCACTCGCCCCTTTTTGTAAGCCAAGGACTTCGTAGTAATCTTTTTTGGACATAAATCTATTTCCGTTTTGAAATTTGCAAAATATGTTATCAATCTAACCGCTTGTATTTAGCAATGTGGCTGTAATGCAATATAAACTTTGACTTTACCGTCAGGGTAATACTTTTCAAAATCGACAGTTAATGCTCGCTTTAATAAACCCTGCTTCCCTTTACGAATAATATCTTGCCAAGTATCTGCTAGTAGCTCACATTTCGTCGAAAACTTTTCATACCAGACGAGAGCATCGTCAATCACAATCGGGGTATGTTCATTCTCCATTTCCGAAGCAATCGCAAAATCATACGCTTTACCGTTATTTTGATAATTAAAGTAAACCCCATAACAACGGGTATTTTGTGGTAACTCCGTGCTATTCCAAAGCTCGATAAAATCGTGGCTAGTTGCGGTGTCGTCAAAATGTTTGATGATAAGAGGGTAAAGTTTCATTTTTTTATTTGCAAATTTAGGCAATAAAGTGACCGCTTGTTTAAGCCCCGCACGCAAAGCGTACGGGGTTACGCATAAGTGAGTCGCTTTGCGACTCTTTCTTACAGCCCCTGCGGGGCTGAATTATGCGTAACCTAGTACGTCTCTGCCGTGCTAGGCAAACGATAAATACACCAAAAGGGCGTGTTGCCACGCCCTTTGTAGGGACTACGTTTGCGGACACACGCAGTGTGTCCCTACCCGTAAATTACTTGTTGTCTTTCACTTCTTCAAACTCAGCATCTACCACGCCATCATCTTTTTGACTTTGTTGGGTTTGTTGCTGACCTTGTTGCGCCTGAGCTTGACCTGCTTGGATTAACGGCTCAGACGCTTTTACTAGGGCTTCGATTTTCGCTTCGATATCCGCTTTATCTTCGCCTTTCGCAGCTTTTTCTAATGCCGCTACCGCTTCTTCGATCTTCGCTTTGTCTGCATCAGCAAGGTTGCTACCTGCTTCAGCGATTTGTTTACGGGTTGAGTGAGCAATCGCATCCGCTTGGTTGCGAGTTTGCACTAACTCTTCAAACTTACGGTCTGCTTCTGCATTCGCTTCCGCATCACGCACCATTTGTTCGATTTCCGCATCGCTTAAGCCTGAAGACGCTTGGATCTTAATTTGTTGCTCTTTACCGGTGTTTTTATCTTTCGCAGACACATTAATAATACCGTTTGCATCAATATCAAATGTGACCTCGATTTGTGGCATACCGCGTGGTGCTGGGTTAATGCCTTCAAGGTTAAATTGACCTAGTGATTTATTATCCGCTGCACGTTTACGTTCACCTTGTAACACGTGAATGGTTACCGCACTTTGGTTATCTTCCGCCGTTGAGAACACTTGCGATTTTTTCGTTGGGATCGTGGTGTTTTTCTCAATTAAGGTTGTCATCACGCCACCCATTGTTTCGATACCTAATGATAACGGGGTTACGTCTAACAATAATACATCGGTTACATCACCTGCTAATACGCCACCTTGTACCGCTGCACCGATAGCCACCGCCTCATCTGGGTTTACATCTTTGCGTGGTTCTTTGCCGAAGAAATCCGCCACTTTTTTCTGTACTAATGGCATACGGGTTTGGCCGCCGACTAAGATCACATCGTTGATCTCAGATACGCTTAAACCAGCGTCTGCTAATGCCACTTTTACTGGCTCTAATGAACGGTTCACTAAATCTTCTACTAACGCTTCTAATTTCGCACGAGTTACCGTTAATACTAAGTGTTTTGGACCTGTTGCATCTGCGGTGATATACGGAAGATTTACTTCAGTTGATTGTGCTGATGAAAGCTCAATTTTAGCTTTTTCCGCTGCTTCTTTCACACGTTGCATTGCCATTGAGTCATTGCGTAAATCTACGCCCTGCTCTTTTTGGAATTCTTCAACTAGATAGTTGATTAAACGGTTGTCGAAGTCTTCACCACCTAAGTGAGTATCACCATTGGTTGCACGCACTTCAAAGGTTTGTTCGCCATCTAAGTTATCAATTTCGATGATAGATAAGTCGAATGTACCACCACCTAAGTCATACACTGCAACGATTTGGTTCTCTTTTTTAGAGTCTAAGCCATAAGCTAATGCTGCCGCTGTTGGTTCGTTGATGATACGTTTTACTTCTAAACCTGCGATACGACCTGCATCTTTGGTTGCTTGACGTTGTGCATCGTTAAAGTAAGCAGGCACAGTAATAACCGCTTCAGTCACAGGCTCACCTAAGAAATCTTCTGCGGTTTTCTTCATTTTTTTCAATACTTCTGCAGAGATTTGTGGCGGAGCCATTTTTTCGCCTTTTACCGATACCCACGCATCGCCATTGTCTGCTTTGGTAATTTCAAATGGCATAATTTCAATGTCACGTTGTACTTCAGAGTCGGTAAAACGACGACCGATTAAACGTTTAATGGCAAATAAGGTATTTTTCGGGTTAGTGATCGCTTGGCGTTTTGCTGGCTGACCGACTAAGGTTTCTTTGTCTGTATAAGCAATGATTGACGGAGTCGTGCGCGCACCTTCTGCATTTTCAATTACGCGTGGTTTGTCGCCGTCCATTACTGCAACACAAGAGTTGGTTGTACCTAAGTCAATACCGATAATTTTTCCCATAATTTGATTCCTCTAATATAAATTTGGTTTTTTGTTCAAGTTAGCGACAAGATGGTGCTTTTTCGCGACATTTCAAGGGTAACTCAAACATTTTTCAAAAAAGAAACGGGAAGTTGTGCTACGTTCCCGCTCAGACGGAACAATAAATAGGGACGAAATTGATGGCTTCAAGGGGAAACAGTGAAAAAAGATCAAAAAAAATCTATTTCGATACGCTAAAAACAAAAAAGCACCGAACATATCGGTGCTTTTAAGACTATTTCAATAGATTAAAGTACTACAACATCTACTGCAGCAGGACCACGTTGTGAGTCTTGGATATTGAACTCAACACGGTCGCCTTCTTTTAATGAACGAAAGCCTTCGCTTGCGATACCTGAAAAGTGTACGAATACATCTTTACCACCATTTGCAGGCGTGATGAAACCGAAACCTTTATCAGAGTTGAACCATTTTACTGAACCGTTTAATTTAGACATGATGTCTTCCTTCTATAAAAAATTTAAATTTGTGTGCTTGAAACAAGCGGTAACGCTAAGGGCTAGAACTTAATTAAGGTAGATATTGGTAGAACTTTCAAGAAACAAATTTAAAACTTGTAGAACAGGAAGTGCAATAAATAACGAACTTAGGTAAATCGCAATTAGCTTGAGACGCATTAGAACACGTTTAAGTATTAAAAGCGAACATTAAATCGTAAATTTACAAAATAAATGTGCTACAAGTGGTCGAATACTTGGCATTTTTTGCAAATTTCTGCCAAAATCGCACCGCTTGTATTTTTAGAAAGAGAAAAAGATTATGTCAAAACCGATTGTTTTTAGTGGCGTACAGCCTTCCGGTGAATTAAGTTTAGGAAACTACCTTGGCGCATTACGTAATTGGGTCAAGATGCAAGAGGAATATGAATGTCTATTCTGTATCGTTGATCTGCACGCAATTACCGTTCGTCAAGATCCTGAAGCACTACGCAAAGCGACGTTGGATACCCTTGCGATCTATCTTGCCTGTGGCATCGATCCTGAAAAAAGCACGATCTTCATCCAATCACACGTTCCTGAGCACAGCCAGTTGGCGTGGATCTTAAATTGTTATACCTATTTCGGTGAAATGGGACGAATGACACAATTTAAAGATAAGTCCGCTCGCTATGAAGAAAATGTGAACGTGGGTTTATTTACTTATCCAGTGTTAATGGCAGCAGATATTTTGTTATATCAAGCAAACCAAGTGCCTGTAGGCGATGACCAGAAACAGCATTTAGAAATTACCCGTGATATTGCCAACCGTTTTAATGCGTTATACGGTAAAAAAGATGCGGAAGGTAATGTAATTCAACCAATCTTTGCTGTGCCTGAAGTCTTTATTGCTAAAACAGGGGCGAGAATTATGTCTTTGCTTGAGCCAACCAAAAAGATGTCAAAATCAGATGATAACCGTAATAACGTTATCGGTTTATTAGAAGATCCAAAATCCGTTGAGAAAAAAATTAAACGTGCAATGACTGATGGCGATGAGCCGCCTGTTGTGCGTTATGATGTTCAAAATAAACCTGGTGTATCAAACTTACTCGATATTTTGGCAAGTGTGACAGGTAAGACAATTCCTGAATTGGAAGCTGAATTTGAAGGCAAAATGTATGGTCACTTAAAAGGCGCTGTGGCAGAAGAAGTCTCTGCGATGTTAAGCCAGCTTCAAGAGCGTTACCATCATTTCCGTAATAACGAAGCGTTACTCGAAAAAATCTATCGTGAAGGCGCAGAAAAAGCGAGAGCAAGAGCAAAAGAGACTTTAGCAGAAGTCTATAAAGTCGTAGGATTTGTGTCTTAATTTGTCAGAAAAAAGCGGTGAGTTATTTAAACACACCGCTTTTAATCATTATTCCCCTTCTTCTAAAACCACCCAACCGCTGTCTAACCAGTCGCAGAGTGTATCAAGCAAGAGTTCAAGTTCATCTTGATTTTCTGTTTTAGATGCCAGTTTATTCCACGATATTGCATCACCATTTGCAATGCGGATTAATAGATTCGCTTCAGCTTCATTTAGTTCATCAATCCACTCACCGTTGACATAAACTCGTAATGGATTTTCTGTATAAAGTATCTTCACATTGGCATCTTGTTGAATCCAACCACCTGCTTCAAGCACTTCCTGTACTTCGTCAGGATAAAACTCGTTATCTTCTGTTAATTGTTCATAACGACGAGTACTAACGGCAGTAGCAACGCTATGTGTGAAGATTTCATCAAATTGCGTTGAATTTTGCAGTAAATCGATCAAGCGTGCTTTTAATGTACTAACCATTCGAGGATCAAGTAGTGCATTTGGTTGCACATTTGGCGATAAACGGAATGGGATTGCAAACTGTGAATTTGGAATGATTTCCCCTTGATGTTCAATGGTTTTACATAGATTTTCGAGTAAATCCGTTGCATTTGGAAAACGTAAACCAAAAGAGAAGGTTAAGCAATCATCTTGTGCTACGCCATAATGAGAAAGACGTGAAGGTACATAAAGCACATCACCAGGTGCAAGCACCTCATCAAAAATCAATTCACCCATATCATCAAAAATACGGATCGGTTGGTTTGCTTTAAATTCAGTGCTTGGATCACACCATTTGCCTAATTGCCAACGACGATGACCGTAGCCTTGCACAAGGAAAACATCATATTCATCATAATGTCTGCCAACAGAACCACCAGCCGGGGCATAAGAGACCATAATATCGTCACGTTGCCATTGTGGAATATAGCCAAAGGCTTGCCATAAAGCACCTAGCTCTGGTGACCACTGTTCAAGATTTTGAACTAATACTGACCACTGTTCAGGCAGATTTTCAAAATCTTCAGCCGATAACGGACTACGCTTGAGCGACCATTTTTCACCTTCTGCAGTTTGATGTGTTTGGATCAAACGAGAAGTCACTTCTTCTTCCTGAGCTAACTCAATAATATCTTGTGGCTCAAATAGCCCCACAATTTGTGGCAACCCGTTACGGATTACAAGCGGTCGTTTTTGCCAATAATTTTGCAAAAAATCTTCAGGGGTAATGTTTTCAGGTAAGCAGAACGGGATATTCATCGTCATCTCCTTCTTTGGCATGATTTAAAGCCTTATTCTATCAATCCCCTTTCCTATTGCCAAAT
Source organism: Actinobacillus indolicus (assembly GCF_901764975.1). Classification (GTDB taxonomy): domain Bacteria; phylum Pseudomonadota; class Gammaproteobacteria; order Enterobacterales; family Pasteurellaceae; genus Glaesserella; species Glaesserella indolica_B. Next base: position 24,175 of record NZ_CABFKH010000016.1, read on the forward strand.
CAGAGAATTGATGAATTCAGAAATTTTGTTACCTAGATCACATTTTTGTGTAAATTTTAATGTGTTTTTGGTTCTTTTTTGATTTAAGTTAAAAAATTGTGAAATAATCGCTGCCGCTTTAAATGTCAAGTTAATTAAAGAAGGAAAAACTATGTCAGAAAAACAACAAAAAGAAAGCCGCGTTCAGCGATTTTTAAAGGGGGTTGAGTGGCTAGGTAATCTACTGCCACATCCAATTATTCTCTTTATGATTATGTGCTGTATCTTAATCATTATTTCAGCCATTTTATCCTCCATGGGCGTGAGTGTCCAAGACCCTCGTCCTGCGGCTAAAGGTGCGATTGAAGTGCGAAATCTATTAAGTGCCGAAGGGGTGGCTTACATGGTAAGTAGCCTTGTGAAAAACTTTACTGGTTTTGCTCCTCTAGGGACTGTACTTGTGGCAATGCTTGGTGTAGGTATTGCAGAAGCCTCCGGCATGATCTCCGCTGCTCTTCGTGGGTTAGTCATTGGCGCACCTAAAAAATTAGTGACCTTTACCGTTGTTTTAGCAGGGGTTTTATCAAATACAGCGGCAGAATTAGGTTATGTCGTCTTAATTCCATTAGCAGCAATGATTTTCCATGCGTTAGGTCGCCACCCATTGGCAGGACTTGCTGCTGCATTTGCAGGGGTTTCTGGGGGCTATAGTGCAAACTTATTATTAGGTACGGTTGACCCATTACTTTCAGGGATTACACAAGAAGCCGCTAAACTGATCGATCCAAACTATGTCGTTGGGCCTGAAGCAAACTGGTACTTTATGTTTATTAGTACCTTCCTAGTCGCTGGTTTAGGTTATTTTGTTACAGAAAAAATCGTAGAACCACAATTAGGCAAATATAATGCCTCTGATGCCTCTGATACTTCTGTGCTTGAAAATAAAATTGAGAAGCTTACTGCACAAGAGAAAAAAGGGCTTATGTGGGCCGGCTTTGCCATGTTAATTTTCTCAATTTTATTGGCTTGGTCAATCGTACCTACCGATGGTATTTTGCGTAATCCAAAAACAGGGTTAGTCGCAGGTTCTCCATTCCTACATGGTATCGTGGTCTTTATCTTTATTTTCTTTGCAATTCCAGGCTATATCTACGGTCGAGTGGCTGGCACCATGAAAGGCAGTCAAGATGTGGTAAAAGCAATGTCAACCAGTATGGGTTCAATGGGAATGTATATTGTGCTTGTCTTCTTTGCTGCACAATTTGTTGCATTCTTTGGTTGGACAAACTTAGGATCTATCGTTGCGGTAAAAGGCGCTCAACTGTTAACAGATTTAGGATTAACAGGGCCATTACTCTTTGTGGGCTTTATTCTAATTTGTGCCTTTATCAACCTAATGATTTCATCTGCCTCTGCACAATGGGCATTAACCGCACCTATTTTTGTACCAATGCTAATGCTTGTCGGCTATGCGCCTGAAATCATTCAAACAGCCTATCGTATTGGAGATTCAACGACGAACATCATTACACCAATGATGAGCTATTTCGGTTTAATTATGGCAGTTGCGGTACGTTATAAGAAAGATACTGGCGTGGGAACATTGATGGCGATGATGATTCCATATTCATTCATCTTTATCGTCGGATGGACATTACTCTTCTTTGTTTGGGTATTTGTGTTAGGTTTACCTGTCGGCCCAGGTTCAAACACCTTCTATCCGGCACCATAATCCTCTCATTAAAAAGAGCAAGACTTAAACATCTTGCTCTTTTTTCTATATCAACAAATTATTCTCTAGGTGCGACTTCTTCTATTGGGGCTTGTTGTAAGTTTTCTGCTTCATCTGCTTTCACAGGTTGAGTCGCAGATTTATCTTTACTTAGAGATAATGCATCCCAGACACTTTGGTTAGGTTGAACGACAGCACCACCAGTACAATAACGTTGTCCTTTATCTTTCCAAACAGGGATTTGGCGGGAGCTTGAGCAGTCCCACGAACCGTAGCTATTAATACCTACCCATTGAAGATTCGGGGATTTTGGTAATTTAAACGCTAAAGGCTCTGCACGTCTTAAGTATTCCTTATAGATCTGCAATGCACCACTTGAGCCAGTAAGATTGGTATCACCGTTGTTATCTTTACCTAGCCATACCGTTGCTACATTCTCACCATCAATTCCCACAAACCAAGTATCACGTGCATTGTTGGTTGTCCCCGTTTTACCTGCCAGTTTTAGATTTGCAAAATCCGTCTGTAAGCTTCTTGCTGTACCACGTTCAACAACTTGTTGCATTGCATAAAGTGTTTGGATGGATGCTTCTTCTGGCAAAATCTGTTTGCCTGTTTTGCTTAAGTCAGGTTGATAAATCATCTCACCGCTTGGAGAAATGATGGCTTCAATCGTTGTTAATGGCGCTTTTAAGCCTGCATTGGCAATGACTTGATAAGACTTTGTCACATCATAAGGCGAGATTGAATAAGAGCCCAATAATGTGGCTGGATATGGAGGAATTTCTGCGTTATCCCATCCCATTTCTTTCTGTTTATCAATGACATTCTTCAAGCCAATTTTCATCCCAATATTCACCGTTGGAATGTTTAAGGAACGAACGAGCGCATCCATTAACATAACAGAGCCACTAAATCGACGATCATAATTTCGTGGCGACCATGGCGGGCTTCCTTTTACGGTAATCGTAATCGGTTGGTTATTAATCGGGGTGTTTAACCTAAAGTTTTGCGGATTGGAAAGTGCAATCGCATAAATGGACGGTTTCACCAATGAACCAATCTGACGTTTTGTTTGAATCGCTCGGTTAAAGCCTGCATATTGGGTTTGTACACCACCGACAATAGCACGAACCTTACCCGTTTTATATTCTGCAACCACAATCGCAGACTGTAAATCTTTGATTTTCTTATCACTATTTTCAAGCTCTGCCACGCCATTGATAACCGCCATTTCTGCGGAGCGTTGCTGTTTTCGGTCAAGGGTCGTAAAAATTTTTGCGCCAGAGAGTAATGCAGATTTGCCTTCGCCTAACTCACTTTTAATATCTAAATTCAAAGCGTGCATAAAGGCTGGCTGTTGACGATAAATATTCCCTTTATCTTTCACGCCAAGCGGTTGTTTACTCAATAATTCATACAACTCTTCATTGATGACTTTATGCTCAAGTAGCACTTTTAGCACTACATTGCGACGCTCTAAAGCCCCTTCAGGATTCTTCCAAGGGTTATAAAGTGAAGGACCTTTCACCATTCCGACCAACAATGCAATCTGGTTTAGACTAATTTCTTGAACAGGACGACCAAAGTAGAATTGACTTGCTAATGCAAAGCCATGAATTTGGTAACTGCCGTTTTGCCCTAGATAAATTTCATTCAGATATGTTTCAAGGATACGATTTTTATCGTAACGGAAATCCAAAATCAGTGACATGAGCGCTTCATTTGCTTTACGCACAAATGATTTCTCATTGCTTAAAAAGAGATTTTTAACCAGTTGCTGTGTTAATGTACTACCACCTTGAACGGTACGGCCTACTTGATAGTTAGTTAAAAAAGCACGAGCGATACCAAGTGGGCTGATGCCGTCATGTTGGAAAAAGCGTTTATCTTCGGTCAGTAATAGTGCATCAATTAAGAGACGTGGATAATCCTGAAGGCGTAGCGCTTGGCGTTCTTCATCATTATCCGAATGTAACATGGCGATCAATTTTGGATCTAAACGGAATTCATCCACTTCTTTGAATTGTACTAAATCTTCAATACGAGCTAATTTTTCATTCACAAAGCGTAAGCGAAGCACACGCTGAGCCTCAGGCGTTTCAGGGAATAAAAACGCTCGACGAAGTAAAACCAAAGAATCGCCTTCAATTTTAAAATCGCCAGGTGTCGCAATTAAAGAGACTTCTCGATAGCCATTATCTAATAAGGCCAGTTTAACTTGCTCTAAGGTAAGATTGTCATCAAGACGAATACTCTCAATACGGCTATATACTTCAGCAGGTAATTGCCAAACTTGACCGTCCATTTTTGAGCGAATCTTTCCATCCAAATAAATACCATATAACCCAACACAGCAAGCACCGAGTAAGGATAATTTTAAACATGTTGGGATAACATAGGGCTTTTTCTTCGGCTGTTGTTCTTCTTGAGCCGTTTCACTACTGTTCGACATTCTTAATGACCATCATAATTTTACAAACGGTGAGATTTTACAAGAATTTTGCAGAAAAGACATCGCGTTTTCAGCATTATCCATACATATAAGTTGGAAAATAATCTTTTCTACCGGATATTTTGATTTACGTCCATTTTTATCCTTGACTCAAAATCATTTAAGGTCAATGATATGGCAGTCACTCCGATTGACAGCACTTTTAAAATACAAGAAAGTAATAGTAAGGAGTTTATTCATGTCACAGCACAATATTCTTGTTATTAACTGCGGAAGCTCATCTCTAAAATTTTCCATTATTCAACCACAAACCGAAGCAACATTATTATCAGGTCTAGCAGAATGTTTACACTTACCCGAGGCGAAAATTAGTTGGAAACACCAAGGTGAAAAATACCAAGCCCAACTTGCCAATAAAGCTAGCCATGCAGATGCACTAAGTTTCATTACTGAAAAAATTCTTTCCGATTACCCCGATCTAAAACAAAGTATTAAAGCCATTGGTCACCGAGTTACCCACGGTGGAGAAAAATATTCCCAGCCAACGCTTATCACGCCAGAAGTTATTGATAATCTAGCCCCCCTATTTGAACTCGCACCACTACATAATCCAGCAAATGTTATGGGGATTAAAGCATCTCAAATTGCCTTCCCACATTTACAAGATAAAAATGTTGCCGTCTTTGATACGGGTTTCCATGCAACCTTACCACCGCATGCATATCTTTATCCTTTACCGATAGAATTTTATGAGAAATATGGAATTCGCCGTTACGGATTCCATGGCATCAGTCATTACTACATTGCTTGTAAAACGGCAGAGTATTTAGGTAAACCTCGTTCAGAATTAAATATGATTAGCTGTCATTTGGGCAATGGTGCTTCTATTACTGCCATTAAAAATGGAGAAAGTATAGACACATCTATGGGCTTTACCCCTTGTGAGGGTTTAGTCATGGGAACGCGTTGTGGTGATATTGACCCTGCTTTATTAATTTATCTCAAACAAAAATTAGATCTTTCTACTGAAGAAACGAGTGACTTGATTAATAAAAAATCAGGATTATTAGGATTAACTGGCTCAAGTAGTGATTTTCGATATATTACCGAAAACTATGAAAAAGATGAAAAATGTCGTATCGCCTTAGAAGTTTATATTCATCGTTTAGTGAAATACATTGGCTCTTACGCAATGCTATTAGACAATAAATTAGATGCCGTTGTCTTTACTGGTGGCATAGGTGAAAATTCTGAATTAGTCCGTCGTTTAGTATTACAAAAACTCACTATTTTAGGATTTGAGTTAGATCAGGAACGCAACTTATCCGCGCGCTTTGGTCAACATGGTCAAATTACCTCTGAGAGATCTCAGCATGCGGCCTATGTGATCCCGACGAATGAAGAGTTAGTGATTGCAAAATATACGGAAGAATTTATTTAAGGATTGGATTACGATATTTTTACTGAAAGGGCTGATGCAACACCAGCTCTTTTTTTCCTAAAACCAATCCAATATCATCCCTTATTCTTACTATTGATTAAAACCAAAACA
>NZ_CABFKH010000017.1 GCF_901764975.1 Actinobacillus indolicus
TCGACTTTAGCGATTTGTGCTTTGGTTTCTGCACTTAAATCAACGTTATAAGTTGTCGTCTTAGAGCCAGTTGTTTGATCTACCTGTTCTGATGGTGTCACAGTCACACTTGTTGTGCCTGCGACTGGAGCAACGACAGATTTATCTGCGTGTACAGTATAAGTTGTGGTTGTGCCTTGTGTATCTGCCTTGACCTTCACATTACTGCCTTCAGCCACAACTGCTTTCGGTAAGTTGTCAACATTAACAGAAAGTTGACCACCTTCAGTTTTGATTGTCGTACCATCAGTTTTCACATCAAAGGTAACAGATTTACCATCAGCCGCTAATTTCGCATCAGTCACGTTGCCATCAGCAAAGTTAACGCTGTCACCGAATTTCACATCAGCAACTTTGGTCGTGCCGTCAACATTCGCTGTCCAGAAGCCTGAATTCACGGCGGTAATCACGTCAGCTACAGTTGCCACACCTGCTGTGGTACCGTCTGCGTTTAGCTTACCTGCTGTTGTTACACCATTGAATGCACCTTTGGTGATGTCAACTTTAAACTCTTTACCACCTGAGGTGTTAACTGCACCATCATCAACAGTCACTAGACCTGAGTCACCAGCAACAACGGTTTCGACTCGATCAAGTTTGTTTTTGGTATCTTGACTGAGGGCAACATTGTAAGTTGTCGTCACTGTGCCTTTAGTTGGGTCAGTTGCTACATTTGGTGTGATTGTTACGCCATCACCTTGTGATACCACTGCTTTATCTGCATGGACGGTATAGGTTGTGCCACCACCAGCGATATCAGCTGTAGTGATGTGTGTATTATCCCCTGCAGCGACGGCTGTACGAGTTGCATTTAGCTGTGATAGGTTAACCGCATCATTTGCTTCTGTACCCGGCGCAACATTGGTGATTTTAGTTGGTGCATCGCCTGATGTACCTACCTTGATGTTATTGCCATCATTGGTAATCTTCGGACCTGTATTGCTACCAAACTGTACGCTATCAAAGATTGGGTTAGTAGCGATTTGGATTTGTACGCCTTGATTATCGACTACCGTTTGGACGTTACGCGCACTGTAGGCACCAGCGGTTGCTGCATCAGAGTTACGAGACAAGTTTGGTATGTTTCCATTCGCACCCTTGATAACAATCTCATCACCCAAGACACGCTCTAAGCCATTATCACTAGCGAAGTTCATAGTGGTATTTAGGGTATCTCTGTTGCTATTGGCCTTAAAGGTGATCGGCTTAGCTGCTTGGTGTGCAACAGCATATAGCTGTGAGCCGTTGATGGCATCTGTTGATGTTTTTGAGATTTCGCCGGCTGCGACGTTTTGGATACGACGTTCTGCACCTGATGAGCCGACAGAGACCGCACCAGTCGTTGTCGCGCCTGCAAAGGCTTGACCACCAACTGAGGCTGAACCATAAGTAAGATAACCGACAGTAGCTGTCGAGACTGTGCCACCAGCACCTGCGGTTGTCGCTGTTGTACCGCTTTGTTGATCCTTATTCCATGTCTTCAGTGAGCCAATACCGCTGCCATCGACACTACCTGACCCCTTAGTCACCTCTGATTCATTACCCAGATAGACAGAGTTAGCTACTGTCCCTTCGCCAGACTCAGCAGCCAAATCAGTCGAGCTACGTCCGATACCGCTACCTAGTACAAAGGTATTAGCCGATGTAATGGTATTGTTATTACCGACAGCATAAGAGCCAATCGCTTCTGCGGTTAGATGTGATGGATCACCGAACGCACCGGCGTTATTGGCTTCGACGGTATGACCAACACCGACTGCAATAGACTGACTACCAGTGACATTTGAGTTTTTACCAATGGCGATAGATTCAGTGCCCAACGCTTTGGTGTTTGTACCGATGGCGATAGTGTCTGCTTTTGCAGTATCAAGCTTGGCTTTGGCAGTAGCAAATGCCTGCTCAAGACCGGATACTGCCGCAGTCAAACCGTTTAACTTTGTTTGATGTGTGGTAATATTCGGCGTGTCATTTTTGGCAATTGCTTCAGCCAATTTACCTTGAGTAACACGTGTATCACGCTCATTAGTGAATAAATCATTTTGTGCTTTGGTAAAGGCATCCACATCAGCCTTAGCGATACCAGCCAACGAAGACTGACCAATCGCAATGCCATTTGCACCAGAAGCAATCGCCAATCGACCTACAGCAGTAGTATTATCACCTGTGGCATGAGACTGATGACCAAATGCTGAAGCACTCGCACCCGTGCCACGTGCTCGACTACCCACCGCAGTCGAATTTGCTCCATAGTTACGAGAAGCCGTACCGATTGCTACACCATCAGCCCCTTTGCCAATCGCATAATAACCCTGTGCAATTGTAGCTGTAGCGTGTGCTTCGGACACATCACCAATTGACATTGAGCGATCAGCACCGCTATGTACCAACGAATTCTTACCCAATGCAATAGCAAGTGTACTTTGCGATGTTGCCCCTGAACCGATTGCGGTTGCACCATCTTGGCTAGCCAAACTGCCCGAACCAATGGCGGTAGAATACTGTGCTTCAGCTTTGGACTCAAAACCAACAGCAACCGCTTGCTGTCCATTAGCAAGCGAACTCACACCATAGGCACTAGAACGATCGCCTAATGCACGGCTATTCACACCCACTGCCGTAGCAAATTGTGCCAGACCAGCATCTGCCGCTTGACCAATTGCCACACTTGCGTCTTTAGCTGTCGCCTTTGCACCGATTGCAATCGCTGTACCTAGATTGACTTCATTACCATCACGCATGGTAGTTTTAGAAACAGACACGCCCGCCGCTGTCGCACTTTGACCGATAGCAATAGATGCTGGTTGCGATCCTTTAGATGCACTAGCACGAGCATTCTCACCAATTGCCACTGCACCATTTGCACCTTGTTGTGCATCTTCTCTATTTGCCGTATTTACATCATCCTCAAGGCCTGTTGCTGCGGCATTGGCACCAATCACAACGGCTGAACCTGTTGAGTTTGAGTTTTTACCAATTGCAATACCATTTTCAGAAATGGCTTTAGCTGCCACACCCGCAGTGATAGAAAACGCTCCAGTCGCACCTGCTTTATCTAGGATACGGCCTTTGTTGGTGGCAGGGTCGCCGGCACCTTGATTGGCTTCATTCAGATTGGTGTGGAAATAGATATTTGAAACTTGCTCACCAAGTTTATACGCGACGGCATAAAGCTGTGAGCCGTTGATGGTATCTGTCGAATTCGCTGAAATCTCACCAGGGGCGACATTGGTCAGCTGACGCTCTTTGCCCTTGCTACCGATACTCACAATACCTGTCGCTGTACCATTGAATCCATCATAAACGATAGACGTGCCATCAGCGATATTTGGAATGGTGACACATGTGACTTGCGTATAATCTCGGTCAGTACTGCCTTCACCCAAGATGACGCTATTTGGCTTGGTTGCGGTAACGTTGTTACCTAGCACCATTGTGTTGCTTGCACTTGGAGTGATGGTGTTGTTGTTACCCACGACCGCAACATTAGACGCACCGATAGAGTTTTTCGTACCGAGTGAATACGCATTGGTTGATGTGCCTTGGATGCTAGATGCTGTACCGATAGCGGTAGAATTGACCGCACCTGGTAGAATCTGAGTGCCATCACCGATAGCCGTTGAGCTTACGCCACCTGATGCTGCACCGTGACCGATAGCAATCGCATCTTCTGCGACAGCACCTGAGCTATCACCGATAGCGATAGCACCTGATGCATTAGCTGTTGAGTTGACACCAGATGCGACTGAGTTGGCACCTGATGCATTTGATTTAAAACCTGATGCAGTGGCATTAGTACCTTCTGCTTTGGCTTGTGCACCCGTTGCTGTGGCTTTTTCACCTGCCAAAGATTGAGCACCCGAAGCCGTACCGTCACGACCTGTGACATCGGCATGATAACCAACTGCCGTACCTTCATCGCCTGTAACAATGGTTTCTTTACCAACCGCTGTTGAGCCCCAACTATTCGCTTGTGCTTTACCACCGATAGCATTTGAGTAGTCGGCTAAGGCTTTGGCTTGCACACCAGTAGCGGTTGACCATTTTCCCGTTGCTTTAGCGTCCTGACCTGTCGCAACCGAAGCATACTGCATTGCTTTAGCATTTTGACCTACAGCAGTTGAGAAAATCACCGCCTCAGCTGAATTACCCACTGCAGTCGCCTGCTGTCCATAGGTTCTGGCTTCTGCACCTAAGACAGAAGAGCTTTTTTCAATACTGTCTTCACTTTGAATGCTTGCAGCCCCACCAGGTACCAACGTTGACGCTACAGGGCTACTGCTAACATCTGAAAGCTTTAAAGTCTGTGCGTTTGTACCATAAGCAACTGTACTTTCGCCAATGGATTTAGAGCCTGAACCAATAGCAGTTCCTTTAATAGACCACTGATTATCAATTGTGCCGTATATCGGCGCATATGTAACCACCGCCGCCTGTGCTTGTCCACCTATCACTGCACCACCAACAGTTGCTAGAGCCACTGCGTTTTTAACTAATGAAATACGCTTATCCGTACTTGATGACGACTTCCCTTTCGCTTTAGAAATCTCTGAAACAACAACAAAACATTGTAAAGAATGATTCCATATAACCTTAAAGATCTTATTCATAAAAACACCCAAATTAAAATTAAATCAAATTTATATTTTATGGAAATGAAGCAAATAACATTGCTGTCACATTTATTTTACCCAAACAAAAGCTTGATTTTCAACCCAACACAGCTCACAAACACACCACAAACAGATCTCAATTAATTCAATTTACGATAAATTATTGAACCAAATGATATAAATCTTACTGAATAAACAGCTAATTATAAAGAAAAACCAATTAAAAAACAACTGAACAATCGTTCAAACCTAAAAAACCTTTACTTAAAGCGTAAAAAAACAGTATTTTAATTTCATGACTTTTAATATGTTAAATATTTGTGAAGATAAGTCAACATTCTAAATTTACATTTATTTACAAAAAATAAAATTAAAATGTAAACATTTTTAAACATTTTTTCGTTATTATTACAACAATATTTAGAAGGAGGGATTATGAAACCACATTATTATGCGATTTCAGTCTGTGCTTTTTTAGGGGGGAATGTGCTAAATGTCCATGCCAGCACCTGGGCTGATCAACAACATAAAACGGTTAAAGATACATTACACGATTGGTCAAATGCGATTGATAGCTGGTTGGGAACGCCTGATCCATCCAAACCCGCATCCGCCAGTCTCCGTATTATGTTAGATAGTGAGTGGAATCGTTACGATGGTTATTCTATTAAGCCACGTATTCGAGGAAAAATAAAATTACCAACATTAAAACAGCATCTTAGTGTTGTCTTCGGTGATGAAGACCTTGATAACCAATCTCGAGATAAAAACCAAACCCATCGCAACTATAAATCCCCGTTAGAACAAGATAAAAAATACGACAGTAAACAGAGCCGAGAGGATAATGCTTCATTAGCACTACGCTGGTCTAAACAAGCCGATCAACTTGGCATTGAAACCGATCTTGATTTAGGGATTCGTTCAGGGGCTGATATTTTTGTCAGAGCAAAAGCGGCTAAGACTTGGAAATATAACGATCAATACTCTACACGTTTAGAGCAGATTTACCGTTATGGTATCAATAGTAAGCATTATTTACGCACCAATTTAGAAAATAAGTATCAACGAACCGAAACCGCCTTCATCAATAACCATACATTCCTTGAATATGCTCACGATATTGATGAGACATTATTTTGGGGAAATAGCCTGTATCAGCAACATGATTTTGAAGGACACAAACGTTTAAATTATGGTTTATTTGTCGGTGGTGAAATTAAACATAAAAAAATCGATATTGATTACTACGGACCTTTCATCAACTGGCGTCAACCTATATTAAGGGAATGGCTTTTTATTCAGCCTGAAGTGCATTACTATAATGATAAGAAACTTGATAGAAAACATCACCTAGGTGCGTTCTTCCGAATTGAAGCGATTTTTTAGTACTTAGTTTGTAAAAAATTGGCTCACTTTTAAATGTGAGCCAATTCAATTTGCAAAAAAGAGCAATCATCTGACCGCTTGCTTAGGCTTTTAACCCTTCTTGAATACGTACAGCATCCACGCCTTTATCTGCTTCCACTCGCTCGATAAATGACTTGAAGTGAGTAAGGTGGCTAACATCCAACCCAACACGTTTTGCCCAGCCTAACATGGTGTAGAGATACACATCTGCGACACAGAGACGTTCACCGAAAAAGGCATGTCGTTCTAGGTGATCGTTGGCAATATCTAACATTCTTAATACATTTTCCGCTGCATTTTGACGAATTTCTGCCGTTAAAGCTTCATTTCCTTGTGCATAAGGCGGTACGCGGAAAAACGGGGTAAAGGCTTTATGTACATCTGAATTGAAGAAGGATAACCAACGCATTGCTTTCGCTTTGTCTTGCGCTGTATCGCTACCAAACAGTTTCGCTTCAGGATAAAGGCTATCAAGGTAGGTTAAGATTGCAATGTTTTGTGATAGTGCAAAATCACCATCAACTAATAATGGCACAGCACCTTGTGGATTTAACGCCAAGTATTCTGGTGATTTGATTTTGTCACGGTTGACCGCTTCTGCTTCATACGGTTTGCCAATCCATTCTAATGCGGTATGCGGAACAAAAGAGCAAGCGCCTGGGAGATAATAAAGTTTCATACTATTTTTCCTATGTATTAAGGTAATAATTTTTCTAAACGCCATAACTCTTCAAAGCTGGCGCGAGATTTAATGAGATGAGCATTATCGCCATCAACCATCACTTCTACGGCTTGTGGGCGCGAATTGTAAGTTGAAGACATGGTTGCACCATAAGCTCCAGCCGAACGCATAGCAATCAGATCGCCTTCAGCAATCGCCAATTCGCGTTGCTTACCTAAGAAATCCGAGGTTTCACAAATTGGGCCTACGACATCATATACCGCTTTTTCACGTACAAGCGATGGGTTCACTTCAATAATTTGCATATAGGCTTCATATAACGCAGGACGAATCATGTCGTTCATCCCAGTATCCACAATCGCAAATCTACGGTCTTCATTCTGTTTGATGTACTCGACTTTCGTCACTAAGATCCCTGCATTTGCTGTAATCGCTCTGCCCGGTTCTAAAATGATTTCTAGATTTGGGTACGCTTTGAGTTTATCAAGCAATGCCGCCGCATATTCCGTTGGGTGTGGTGGCACTTCATTAGTATAAGTAACACCTAAACCGCCACCAAGATCGAGATGATGTAACTCAATGCCATCTTGTTTCAGCTGTTCCATCAGCACAATAACGCGGTCAGTCGCATCTAAAAACGGCTGTAATTCGGTTAATTGCGAGCCGATATGGCAATCCATACCTGTGATTTTGACATTCGGTAAGGTTTTAGCAAAGCGATAAACTTCTCGGGCTTCTTTCACGCTGACACCGAATTTATTCTCTTTTAACCCTGTTGAAATATAAGGGTGAGTTTTGGCATCGACATCGGGATTCACACGCAATGAGATAGGCGCGATTTTGCCAAGTTGCCCTGCCACTTCGTTAATCCGTTTTAATTCAGAGACAGATTCCACGTTAAAACAACGAATTCCTACTTCTAACGCGCGGGCAATCTCGCTGTGAGATTTTGCCACACCAGAGAAAACCACTTTGCTTGCCTCTCCGCCAGCGGCTAAGACACGCTCTAATTCACCTTGAGACACAATATCAAAGCCAGATCCTAAACGCGCCATCACGTTCAATAATGCAATGTTAGAATTAGACTTTACCGCAAAGCAGATTAAGTGTGGATGAGTGCCAAAAGCATTGTCAAACGCGTGCCAATGGCGTTCAAGCGTTGCTCGCGAGTAGATATACGCAGGCGTGCCGTATTGTGCAATGATGTCGCTAATCGCCACATCTTCTGCGAAAAGCTGTTGATTTTTATAGTTAAAATAATCCATTTAAATATCCGAGTTGTGTTTACAAGCGGGTAGATTTTGCAAAAAATTTGCAAAATCTGACCGCTTATTGAGTTTGAGTCTGTTCTGTTTTTTCAGGGAAATAAAGCGGGCCTTTTACGCCACACGCGGTTAAACCTAAGCTTGCGATCAACATAACAAGTACGAGTTTTTTCATATTAACCTCCGAATTGGAAAGATTGGATTGTACGCTAGAACAAAATAGGACGCAAAGAAAAAGCCGTCTGAATATAAAATTCAAACGGCTTACGAAGAATGAAGATATTATTTACCGACTTGGCTACCGATAACACCACCAAGTGCGGCACCGCCCAGGGTTGCACCAGTTGAATTTCCAATCACATTACCAGCAACACCACCAATTGCAGCACCAATTGCGGTATTACGTTGTGATTCACTTAAATTGTTACAAGCTGATAAGCCAATAGCCAAGGCTAGAACCGTGATTGCTTTTGTCATTGCTTTCATTTTAAACCTCATAAATTTGCTTTCTTAACGCCATTGGGCGCACCATTAAGACGAGAAAGATAAATATTAGTTCTTACACCCTATTTTGTTTGCGTAATTTTCACTCCACCTTTGATAAAAAAAGGCACTATAGTGCTATAGTGCCTTATCATCGCTATATTACTGCGCTATTTCTTTTTGAGCTTTTCAGCTGCATCTTTAAGCGGAGAGCTTTTTTTTGCACGAGGCTTTTTAGCTACTGTTTCAGCTTTTTTCTCTGGTTCTTTTTTCTCCGACGCTTTTTTTGCTACAGTTTTCTTTGGGGCCTCTTCTTTTGCAGGAAGTAATGCTTGAGATTCAGCAAGTAAAGTTAATTCCACTTTATGCTCTGTCGCCCACTCATTTAATTTTGCTAAGAATACACGACCCATTGGACGCGGATCACCTGTAAATAACGTTTTTAATCCATTATTTTCAATAATATGACGGCGAAGCTCTAAACGCTCTTGGTGGTTTTCTGCTAAGCGAATCGCACGTTCCACGTATTCCTCTACAGTATTCGCAATTAACCATTCAGGTAAGCCTAAACGTTTAAATAAGCCTTCATCAATATGTTCATGAACTTCTGGACCGGTTTTACAGATACCGACTAAACCTAATGTCACCATATCAATAATGCCATTCGTATTCCCGAATGGGAATGGATTTACCATCATATCGCAGTTGTGCAGAATTGAGAGATATTGATGATATGGTGTGTGTGGATGTGCTGTTGCACTATCCCCTAGGAAGCTCTTAATAAATTTTTCTACATAAGGATGTGTAACACCGCTTGATTGACCTAGTGCAAAATGGAAATGTACTTTCACTTTGGCACGATCACGAATCGCTTTTAACGCTTCCAAGAAGTAGGGGTTTAGCTTCATCGTAGTTGAAGCAATACCAATGTTTACCACTTCTGGATTTTCACGTAAACGGTACTCTACATTTGCTGGAGCTAATGCAGATGGTACGTAAGGCAATGCATCTTTAGGTAAACGTAATAACGTTTCGCTAAAACACGCTTCAGAACCCACATAATCATCTTCTACAATGACATATTCAATGAAGTCAGAATGCGTTGTCGCAGGATGCCCTAAAGCTACTGCTTGAATTGGTGCTAAACGGGTATTACTTGCAAAAATAGTATTTAAATCCATTCCAATACTTGGCATATATAAAATAGATGCCCCTGCTTTTTCACAAATCTCTTTCAAAAAGGTTAATTTATCAAAAATACTGTCGCCTTTTAGAATATGAAACTCATCAAATACATCTTGACCCGCTTTATCTACCGCTTCGCCCCCCAAACCAATCAAATAGAAATGTTCGCGAGCAGCAATCATAGAAGTTGAGTGTGTACGATAAATAGAATGTGCAGAATGGAAATGTTCTAGTAATACCACCATGACTGGCTTGCCATTTTTATATCCAATGTGAGAAACATTTCTGTCTGTCCAACCACATTCCACTAAATGACGACGGATAACTTGATTTAATGCTTTCTTCACTAAATGCTTATTCTCTGCTACATCATAGCTACAGTGCATGTAAACATCATGAGAAATCGCACTTGGAATGTTATTCAAATTTTTAATTTGAGCTAATTTTTCTGGAAACCACTGTAAAATAGTAGCTCTTTTTGAAAATGAGTGTGGCGTTCCAATAAAACGTGGTGATTGTAAAGCAAAACAAAGCGACGCACATAACTCAGGATCTATATTCCACATTGCATCTAAATTCAATGTGATATTAGATTCTGGTAAATAGAGAATACAGAATTTGATAAACGCATTCTTCGTTGCTTCTAATTCAATATTATTTGGATCTGTTTTATCTTTAGCACGGTTATACGTTCTTAAAATATGGTCTGCATTAACAAATGGAGAACTTGCAAACAACATAGAAATCCAACGTTGAAGCGTTAAAAAGCGTTGTGCACCGCTATCCGAAATAACAAGTTGGGGATCTTTAAATAAACTCGTGATTGCAACAGCCATTCTGGTACAAAAATAAACGGATTTATTCTCTTCTAAACTATCTAACTGACTAGGTATATCAATTTGAATATCTTGAATACCGCCAAAATTACTGTCTATTTTACCTAGAATACTCAATAATTCGTTGCATGCAATCTCATAGTTTTTAGCTTCAACTGCTTTTTCAAAACGAATAACACTAGGTTGTTTATTTTCAGACATAATGATTCCTTATAAAAATCAACAAGTTCCCCACAGATCATATTCATCTGCTTGGGTAATAGTCACATAAATAATTTGACCGACTTTCACATCAGCACCTGAAAGGTTATCCACATAGACAACACCATCAATTTCAGGGGCATCCGCCATTGAACGACCAATTATTCCTTCTTCATCAATTTCATCGACAATCACTGACAACGTTTTGCCAATTTTTTGTTGTAAACGATCTGCCGAAATTTGTTGTTGTAATTGCATAAAACGGTGGAAGCGTTCTTCTTTCACCTCTTCTGGCACTTGATCTTCCATTTCAGTTGCAACAGCGCCATCAACAGGGCTGAATTTAAAGCAACCGACACGATCTAATTGTGCTTCTTTTAAGAAATCCAATAACATTTGGAAATCTTCTTCTGTTTCCCCTGGGAAACCGACGATAAATGTTGAACGCAGGGTCAAATCTGGGCAGATTTCACGCCATTTTTTAATGCGTTCTAACGTACGATCAATCGATCCTGGGCGTTTCATCGCTTTAAGAATTTTTGGACTTGCATGTTGTAACGGGATATCCAAATAAGGCAAAAGTTTTCCTTGAGCCATCAACGGAATAAGATCATCAACGTGTGGATACGGATAAACATAATGCAAACGCACCCAAACACCCATTGAACCAAGTTGTTCACAGAGGGTGATTAAGTTATTTTTGATTGGCATACCGTTCCAGAAAACCGTTTTAGAACCTTCTTCTCTTTTCTTATCTAAAGCGTATGCGGAAGTGTCTTGCGACACAATCAGCAACTCTTTGACACCAGAATCGACTAAACGTTTCGCTTCATCTAACACTTGTACAATTGGGCGACTGTCTAAATCGCCACGCATAGATGGAATAATGCAGAATGTACAACGATGATCGCAACCTTCCGAAATTTTCAAATAAGCATAATGTTTCGGAGTTAGCTTGATCCCCTGTTTTGGTACAAGGCTAACATAAGGATTATATTCAGGCTTAGGCACATATTTATGAACGTGCTTCATAACCGCTTCATAGCTATGTGGCCCCGTAATTTCCAAGACTTTTGGATGAACCTCACGAATTTGGTTCTCTTTTGCACCTAAACAGCCTGTCACAATCACTTTGCCGTTAGCTTCTAATGCTTCGCCAATACTTTCTAAAGACTCTTGCACTGCGCTATCAATAAAGCCACAGGTATTTACTATCACTAAATCTGCGCCTTCGTAACTAGAAATAATGTTGTAACCGTCAGAGCGAAGCTCGGTCAAAATACGTTCCGAATCCACTAGGTTTTTCGGACAGCCTAGGCTCACAAAACCAATATTTGGTGATGAACTCATAAAACAATCTCAATAAATAGATAATCAAATAAATAAGCCTATGTTTTGCATAGGCTAAAGAAGTAGAATTGTACAAAATTTGAAGATAAATTTCGATAACAAGCGGTTTGTTTATGGTAAAAATTTGCAAAGTTTACATGATAAACCACCGCTTGTCGTTTTAAATTAGGCAAAATTATTCAACATCGCCAACACAATTTCGGAGGATTTTTCAGAAGCAAGAGGTAAAAATTCATCAAATGAGAGATGAGATTCTTTATCCGCCACATCTGAAATCGCTCGAACCACCACAAATGGAATATTAAAGGCATGGCAAACTTGCGCAATAGAAGCCGCTTCCATTTCAACGGCTTTAACTTGTGGGAAATCGTGACGAATACGAGCAATCATTTCACTGCCGTTGACAAAGAGATCGCCACTGCAAATTAATCCGAGAGAAGCATTAAAATTTGCTTTCTGTACTTCTTTTAATGCAATTTGAATTAATTGTTCGTTAGCCATAAATGCCGCAGGATTTGCAGGCAATTGCCCTTTTTCATAACCAAAAGCCGTTACATCTACATCATGATGACGAACTTCGCTTGAGATAACAATATCCCCCACATTCAAATTAACATCTAATCCACCTGCTGATCCCGTATTAATGATCATATCGGGTTTGGTTAATTGTAATAATAAGGTTGTTCCTACTGCTGCCGCTGTTTTGCCAATACCTGATTGAAGTAATGCCACTTGCACATTATTAATTTTACCTTCGTAAATTTTACACCCAGCAATGTCTGTTAATTTAGGTTCTGACATATAACCTAATAAAATTTTAACTTCCTGTTCCATTGCACCAATAATGCCAATTTTCATTATTTGTTCTCCTGTTCTTTTTGTAATTTATCCACTAAAAAATCTAATACCGCAAAGGTATAGTCGTCGTTATAAAGCGTATCTTTAACTAATATGTATTTTCCATTCAATATGGCCATTGGTGCCATAATCGGAGAATACTGAATATTTATATTTTTACTCTGATTCGCAATTTGTTTGGTACTGTCTGAGTTTAATACATACTTAAATTGCTCATCACTGATCCCATTTCTCGTAAGCCAACGTTTGATTTCAGTATTGTTTTTCAACAATTTATCTTTTGTATCTGCACTATCAAACAAATACTGATCGCTTAATTCGGGTCTGCCTAATGCTTTAAAAATGGAATCAAACGCTAATGTGAGCTGATCATCTTTATTCATCGCTGGATAACGTTGTAATACCACGCGATCCGTATTACGTGCAGCATACTGTTTTAATGCATCATCTGCATTCAAGCAAATACTACATCCATATTGATAAAAATATGTTATCAAAATTTTGTTATCTGCCGGCAATTCTAATGCTAACGGTTGTTTATAAGAATAATATCCCTTACCATCTCTAAATAATGGTTCTTTTATCGAGCTATCTTGAGCAAAACATGAATGATATAAAGCAATCACGCCTAAAAAACATTGTAAAATCTGTTTTATACGCATTATCTTATCTCTCTATTGAACAAAATAAGTTATATCTACTCTAATAATGTGGTGGAGGCGTTTCTTCTGATCGACTTGCAATATTACTTGGTTGCATACCTTGCAGTTTTTCTGCTAAATGGCGCACTTGTTGCTGTAACTTATCCAATGCAAATTGTTGATCAATCACCGCTTGATTTAGCGTCTCAATGGTATGCTCTTGGAAAGCAATTTTAGTTTCTAATTCCGTTACGTATGCCAAGATTTTATTAAGATCTGCCTGCATTTTAAAAATAAAAGGTTGTGTTAAAGAAGAATACACTTTACCCTATCTACCTTTATTTTAACAAACTATTTAATGACTTTTACAAGGAAAAGCTATGTTAAAAAACAAACTCTCTGCGTTAGCAGTGTTCGGTACCGCACTCTTTACTGCACAAGCAAGTTTAGCAGAAAAAGCAGACACCAAATTTATTGATGATTCTTCTTATGCGGTTGGTGTTTTAATGGGAAAAAATATTGAAGATGTGATTAGCTCACAAAAAGAGATTTTCTCTTACAACCAAGAGCGTATTCTTGCAGGTGTACAAGACACCTTGAAAAAAACAGGTAAACTGACAGATGAAGATTTACAAAAACAATTGAAAGAACTTGATACCTATTTAATGGATCAAGAAACTAAAATTCAAGCAGAAAAAAGTAAATCTACAATTGAAGCGGGTGATAAATTCCGTGCTGAATATGAGAAAAAAGCAGATGTGAAGAAAACTGCATCAGGTTTACTCTATAAAATAGAAAAAGCGGGTGAAGGTGAATCACCAAAAGCAACAGATACCGTAAAAGTACACTATAAAGGTACATTACCAGATGGTACAGTGTTTGATAGCTCTTACGACCGTGGCGAGCCAATTGAATTCCAATTAAATCAATTAATTCCTGCGTGGATTGAAGCCATCCCTATGTTGAAAAAAGGTGGCAAAATGGAAATCGTTGCTCCACCACAATTAGCATACGGTGACCGTCAAGCAGGGAAAATCCCAGCTAACTCTACATTAAAATTTGAGATCGAATTATTAGATTTCAAACCAGCAAAATAAGTTTACTTAAACACATTATAGGGGCACAATTTGTGCCCTTCTTTTTAATTTTATGTAGCGACAAAGTATGACAACAAAATTCAATCCGCTTTCTGATGAAGATCACGCCATTTTGGCTTCCTACTTTCCTGTTGTTGATGGTATAGCTGCTCTCATTGGTGAACATTGCGAAATCGTACTGCATTCCCTTGAGTTTTTAGAACACTCTGCGATTTATATCGTCAATGGACATAACACCGACCGCAAAATTGGCTCGCCGATTACAGATCGGGCTTTATGGTCACTTCATCATATGCAAACCGACAGCGTATCCAAACCCTATTTCACCTGTGCCAAAGGTGGGGTGTTGATGAAATCTGTCACCATTGCTATTCGCAACGGCAAACAACACGTTATCGGCTTAATTTGCATTAATATCAATCTTGATGTCCCTGTATCGCAATTTTTAAATAGTTTTATTGCCCCACAGGAAACCGAAGGCTCAGTGAATTTTGCAAGCTCTGTCGAAGACTTAGTGGCTCAAACCATCGAAAGCACCATTGTCGAAATAAAAAACGACCGCAACATTTCCAACAGCAATAAAAACCGCCATATTGTCACCGCCTTATTTGAAAAAGGTATTTTTGATATTAAAGATGCAATCAACCAAGTTGCTGACCGCTTAGAGATCTCTCGCCACACGGTTTATCTCTACATTCGCCAGATCAAACAGGACGGTGAATAATGCGATATGTGTTGGCAGTAAAACACGGGGTGTATGGCTCACAAGGGGCGTATCTAGCCTATCAAGTTGCTCAAGCACTTTTAGCTCAAGGGCATAGGATTGAACAAATCTTCTTTTTTCAAGATGGGGTTAGCAATGCAAATCAATTCATTGACCCAGACAGCGATGAACTGAATTTGGTTGAGATTTGGAAAACGTTGGCTCAATCTCACCGCTTGCCGTTACATCTCTGTATCGCAGCCGCTCAACGAAGGGGCATTGTAGAGCAAAATCTCGCTGAAGGTTTTACCCTTGCAGGTCTTGGTGAATTTAGCCAAGCGGTATTAAACGCTGATCGATTACTGACTTTTTAAAATGAAACGTTATAAACTTACTATTCTCTTTACTCAGCCCCCATTCGGCACATCAACAAGCCGAGAAGGTCTTGATGCCCTGTTGGCTGCCAGTGCTTTTTGCAATGAAGATGAAATTGCCATTTGCTTTCTCAATGATGGCGTATTCAATCTACTTGCCAATCAACAGCCTGAAATGATTTTACAAAAGGATCATATATCCACATTCAAGCTAATCGATCTCTATGATTTAACCGAATGTTTTGTTTGCCAACAATCAGTAGATGAACGAGGGCTACATCACGCCGAATGGATACTGCCCGAACTCCGTTTTGTTAGCCGAACCGCATTATTTGATACTCTTCATCAAGCCGAAAAAGTACTCACATTCTAAGGAGATACTATGCTCTATACGTTTTCCAAAGCACAATATGACTTATCGACATTAAACGCTATTCTTGGCCAGGTGACCCCTGATGACGCTATCTTGCTATGGCAAGATGGCGTATTACAAGCGGTGAAATACCCACAACTTTTTGCAAATAAGAAAATTTTTGTATTAGCTAATGATGTAGAAGCTCGTAGTCTAACGATCTCAATGCCTTCAATTTCATTGAGAGAGTTCGTCACATTAACAGAAATCCATTTTCCACAAATCGCTTTGTAATACAGAAATGTATATCAACATGGTTCATTCTGATTGTTTCACACAATTAGAGCTAAATTCCAAGCGGTCATATTCCCTGCATCTTCTGCAAATTTCTCTCGCCATCCTACCGCTTGTTTGTGAGATACTTAGCCCCAAAGCAAAAACCGCAAGCTATCTCTAACTTGCGGTTTTGTTTGGTATTAAAACCC
>NZ_CABFKH010000018.1 GCF_901764975.1 Actinobacillus indolicus
GAACGAATGAAAATACAAATGGGTTACTTCGTGAATACTTTCCGAAGCACCAAGACATCAATCAGTGGAGCGAAGTTGATATTCAACAGGTGGTCAATAAACTGAATTTACGACCGCGTAAATGTTTGGGTTGGAAAACACCTTATGAAGTTTACTTCAAAAAAACGTTGCACTTGGTTTGACAATTCAAGGGATAAAAATTCATTTTGAGCATCAGAAATTGCCCAATTCCTGCCAAAGTGACTAAAATGCCCCAGAAAATAAGAAAAATTCCATTTTCTTCATACTTCTGTTTTCTTTGATTGATGACAGCCTCGATAATTGCCAAACTGTCTTTCGGATGTAAATTTTCCATTGTCAAAATAATTTATGAGTTAAATACGATACAAATATAAACTAGTTTATTTTATAAACCAAGTATTTTTAAAAAAAACAGATGATTGAAAAAACTTCTGCTCTTGTGTTTATAAAATTCTTTTTATTAGATACCAAGAAGCTACTCTTTTCGAACAGCCCCATTTCCTACAAGTAAAAAGCGAAAAACTTTATGTTTTATCTATTTTTTAGGTTTTCAGTCATTTCTGTTTTAGTTCGATTTTTTTAGCACAGTCGTCCTACGCTTGCCTGTAACGGTTAGTATATGAAAAGTAGGCGATTTCGAAGTGCCAAATTTTCGGTTAAGCACAAAGTATAATACGAGCCAAAAGCCTTGAATTTACTACTGTTTCGCCTATTTTTTATATACATTGTTAGCGGGTCGTTGTTTTGTTTATCAGTCATTTATGTGTTTTTCTATTCCATCAATTATTGATTTCCAATCATCAACGTGTAATTCGTGTCCTGTACCTTCAAGGGTGATTAGATTTGAACCTTTTATTTTTTCTAGTAAAAAACCTGCATTCTTATAATGCCAAATTTTGTCGTCTGTTCCGTGGATAATTAAGGTGGGTTGTTTGATTTCGTTTAATCTGTTCCAATATTCTTCACCACCTTGCAATGCAACGTGATTGAACATACTTATATAATTGTTGGCTCTATTGAACTCAGCTCTTATCAGTTTTTCACTTCTTTGTTTGTCAAATTGTTTCTTGCCACTCATTAATTCTGCACCCTGAATTAAATAGTTTACCACACTGTCTTCATTTGTCCAATTGACTGTACCTGCTTTACTATGGAAATCTAAAATACTCGTGTCCATTTCAGGTATAGTTGGGTCTGAGTCTCCCCAAGGGCCTGATGACATAAGAGTTAAGGAGTTAACTCTGTCGGCAAACTTTATTGATGCTATTTGAGAAATTAGTCCGCCCAAAGAAATCCCCACAAAATGTGCTTTGTCAATCTTGTAGCCATCCAATATTGAAATAGCGTCATTAGTTAAGTCAACAATATCGTATGGAGTAGAACCTGGTTCATAATTAGTGGATTTTCCTACATCTCTGTTGTCGTAACGAATAACAAAAAATCCTTTTTCAGATAATTGTTGGCAAAATTCAGTGTCCCAATACAGCATTGATACGGTTGCACCTGCTACCAAAAGGATTGCTGGATTTTTCTTATTTCCAAAACTTTCCGTACAGAGTTCAATGCCGTTTGTTTTAATTATTTTCTCTTTCATTTCTGTTTTCCTTTGTTTGCAACTGATTATTATCAGTCCTAAAATTAATATCCAAAGTAGTTTTTTTTTCATTTATCAATGTTTAACTGTTATGCTGGTATCTTTCACAATGCCCGCTAACGCCCAAATATACGAACATTCGTTTATTTTGCACATATATATTGCGTATATCTATTTTATTTGTAATTTTGTATATAGTTGAAAAATAATTTATGAGTTAAATACGATGCAAATATAAACTAGTTTATTTTATAAACCAAATATTTTTAAAAAAAACAGAAGATTGAAAAAACTTCTGCTCTTGTGTTTATAAAATTCTATGCTGAATTTACAATCCAAGTGCAACAAAAAAAGAAGTACTCATCAACTAGAATATAATTTTGTTTCCACACAAAAACCACTTCCAAATGATGAGTACTTCCTACCGACATCTTACAATAAACGAGCGAGAAAAGATAATGATTTTACTCGCACAGGGCAAAAAACAAGCAGAAATTGCCAAAGCACTGGGACGTAGCTCCAGCACCATTTCTCGCGAGCTGAACGAATGAAAATACAAATGGGTTACTTCGTGAATACTTTCCGAAGCACCAAGACATCAATCAGTGGAGCGAAGTTGATATTCAACAGGTGATCAATAAACTGAATTTACGACCACGTAAATGTTTAGGTTGGAAAACACCTTATGAAGTTTACTTCAAAAAATCGTTGCACTTGGTTTGACAATTCAAGAGCTAAATGCTTGCTTGATGTTGGGTAAAATACTCAACAAATGGGGGTGTCGGGGGTAAACGCTGTGCGTTTATCCCTGACGTAAGGGCAAGTTACGCCTTGCCCGAAAACAACGGTCTATCAAGCGAGAAATGAACGTGTTGGGCGTTCTGTCCTAAATCGTGTCAAACAAAATCACCTCCCCTCTGCTGAACATTAAGCCAATAAATCCGTTCAATTAAAAAAAAATTAGAGCAGAGCGAGACGCTGTATTTTTTCTTTTTTTTCCTTTTTCCTTTTTTCTCCTTTTGAAAGCCTTGATACACAAGGCTTTCTGCATTTAAAACCCTACAGATTTACGGTTAAAACCCTACAGATTTACGGTTAAAACCCTACAGATTTACGGTTAAAACCCTACAGATTTACGGTTAAAACCCTACAGATTTACGGTTAAGCACTATTTATTTTTTATTTGTAGTGTTTTGTGTTATATTAACCCTACATTCAATATGAAGAAGTAGGGTTTATGTCTAAAAACTTAATTGTAGTTAAATCAAATGATTTTGTTGAAGCAAGTTATAAGATTACGCTTGATGAAATGAGAGTTCTACTCCTAACTATCGGGCAGATTAACTCAAAAGCACAAAATCATAGAAGAGATTTTGAATTCACAGTAGCCGAATTTGCTGAAAGATTTAATACAGATGAAAAATCAGCATACGCACAAGTTCAGAGAGCTGTCGATATGCTCGGAGGGCGTTGGGCTGTCATTGAAAAAAATAAAAATATAGAACGCAAAGTCACCTTTCTAACGGAACAAGCCTATTTTAAAGGGGAGGGGCGATTTCAAATTATCCTACATGAAAAACTAATGCCGTTTCTATCTGACATTCAGGGAAAATTTACTGAATACAATTTAAAGTATATAGCTAGATTTAGCAGTTTTCACGCTATACGAATTTATGAAATCATTACTCAATATCGTAACTCAAAAGAGAAAGAACGCACCGTTTTAGTTTCAGAACTGAAAGAATGGCTACAGGTTGCGGATAAATATCCACGTTGGGATAACTTCAAAGCTAGAGTTTTAGAGCCAGCAATCTCTGAAATTAACGAAAAATCAGATCTCTTAGTTAGTTTCAAACAAATAAAACAAGGGCGTTCAATCCACGCTATAAAATTCTTAATCAAACAGAATAAGACGATAGACAATACTCAAAACATCACAAAATTAGGTCGCCCTAAACTTCCTCAACGTCCAGCAGTTAAAACAGGTTCACATGAAGAGGGACTTTACTTTAGACAATGTATTGATTTAGTTCAAACTCACTGGAGAAGCGTTTATCAAGGCGAAGAATGGAGGGAGATTCTAGTTAAATTACCTACGGATGAACTTGAGTTGCTATTCAAGTGGTACAAAGGTATAGGAGATGAATTTTGTTATAAACGGATTGAAAAAATAATTAACGCTAGAAAAACAGAAACCCTATAAATAGGGCTTCTGATTCTATTCATTTACTAAGGTTGAAACCATAATAAATAACGTTACCAAGTGTTATTTTAACCTATTCAACCTTGTTTTTCAAATCACAAATAAGGTGTAACAATGGGATTTAAGATAAACGAATACAATTCTACTTTGAATAGAAAACTACAAAGAGGATTAAAAATTATCGGCAAAGAAAAAGGACTATCTCAAAATGAGAATAAAGAATTTATATTTGAAAATAAATTTAAATCTTCCTTTATTCATTGTAACAGTGAAAACTATTTTACTATTACCAATACCGAAACAAATACAACTGAAAAACAACACAGTTGTGAATGTAATAATAAATTCTGTGTAACTTGTGAATCAAAGAAAAATTTTGCTCTTTGCAGTCTAACTTTAGACACTCTTTCAAAAAATAAAGAGTCATATTACTTCTTTCCAGCCACTTGGACATTTAAAAACATTAAAGCTAATCAGATAAGAGAACAAACAGATAGGATTAAGAAATTTATTTCTAACAAAGTTAAAAAGAGAAAAGGTTTTAATAATTATATCAAAGATCATATTTTTAAATTTGAATACACTGAATCATCTGATCTATCTATAAATCTACACATTCATTCTCTTTTTGCTATTCCTAGAAATTTTTACAACATATGTGAAAGCGAGATTGTTGAGCTATTAAATGACATTGAAAAAAAATGGGAATATGAAACAGGAGGGTATATATGCGTAGATGACCGGTACTCTGGTTCGGAATGGAACTGCCCTAAAACATTTGAAGAGGTTAGAAAGTGGATTCTTTATCTTTACTCACCTTTTTGGATAGCTAAAGGGAAAACTAGATATTCCTCCAGAAAGAAACAGCATGTAAAAAACAAAGAAGAGTGCATGGAGGACATAATGGCTGTTAGCGATAAAGGGCTTGCCTATTTTGTATTAGAATTAGCAAACCAACCCTTAATGATAAAAGGAGGGTTATTTAGCCATGAATCCAATAGAAAAAAACAAGAAAAACGTAAATATGAAAACCCTCAAGAATTTACCGCTTATGAACGTTCAATGATATATAACAAGTATAGCTACTCCGAGAAAGATTCTCAGGTAAGTTCTGAGGGGTATTGTGAGACTTTAAATGAAAATCTACACCAAAAAAGATACAAATTCATGAAAAATCTTTTCTTAAAAATTGGTAATATTTCACATTATATTCCCCATAAAGATGAGGCATTGGATAGTACAGAGAGTGAACAAAACTCCGAAAATTCATTAAATAAAATTAAATGTTGTGATACTCATACTGCAATCAATGAACAGAAAGATGAGACATTAAATAGTACAAAAAATGAACAAAATTCCGAAAGTTCACTTAATAGAATTAAACAGCTAGAGAATCTCGTAGAGACTATGCTAGTCGCACACAGAACAGATAAAAAAAGAGAGTTGAATCTAACATTTTTCAAAAAACTTAAAAGATCAATAAACCAAAATAAACTCCCTCCAAAAATTGTTGAATTTTATATGGAGGAAAGTATTTTAAGACATGAGGCTGAATATAATAAGTTTTTAAACGAGCAAGCCCAAAGATATAAAAGATACATTTGCATTAAATCCAAAAAAGGTAGTAAACATTATAGAATATGCGTTATTACCCCATCACATTTACGCCTAGAAAAATTATTAGGAATAGCTAATGAAGATTTTATATCTTAACTAGCAGATGAATCATATTATTTATTTGATTGATATCTATTAAGGAAAACTTATTTTTTATAAATATAGTTTTCCTTATTTATTTTCTCATTGACTTTCCCTACCTTATTTAAATAAATTGTCAAGCCAAAATTTTGTATTTTTTCCCATCAATATTATACTGCTCTTATAATTTAAAATATTCTTTGGGCAAGGACACGATAGGGGACTTTTTCTAGCGAAAAAATCAACCCTATCTGCCTTGCAGGTGGGGGATAATCCCCCTCCTTGACCGACCCCCTTTGAGACCGAGCGATGAATAAAAATAAGCGAAAAATTGAAATAAAAAACCTTAGCTGAAAATTTATCTTATCGTCATGCTTATGATGTTTGGGTTTTGTCGTTTGAAGAAGCAGAGCTTTCTGATTCTGTAAAGCGTGAAATTATTGAGGAGTTTGAAAAAGCATTTTTCCCTTACTTTCAAGATAAGAAAGAACGATACAACACTCTTTGGATACAGATTTTAATAAAATACACCTTAAAGCCTTTAATACCAATGCTTTAGAAAGAAAAAGGGATCGAACTTTTGACATTCGATCCCTTTTTCTGTAATCTGTTTCGTGCGTTCTTTGCTAAGATACAGACCCTAGACAAGTCATATCTTAGCAAAGGGTAGCTAGTAATGCAAGAGATTGCGAAGCGTCCCTACTACCAAAAAACCATTCAACGACGTAAACAGACAAACGCAAACCTTAAATTAGACGGTCTTCAGCTCGGACTTCGGAAGAATAAACAGGCGTAGAAGTGATAACGTTCTTAATACGAAAATTAAGCTCTGTCTCCGTTTCGTGCTACGGTTAGAAAGGCGAAAGCCCCAAGAAATACAAGCACACCTGATAAGCGAGATTTAAGGATAACAGCGAAATTCAATAGGGTCTGAATTTCCAAACTAGGTTAAATGCCACGACGTTTTATTGTTGCCCCATTCAAGCAACATTTGAGAACCGAATAGAAATCTTTTAGTAAAAAGCGTTCTTTTTTGGGTCAGCGGTTAATGTGGACGGTTTGGCATAGCTTTGTGTGTTTGGATTACTTAGCGTGTTGGCATAGCTTTGTGTGTTTGGATTACTTAGCGTGTTGGCATAGCTTTGTGTGTTTGGATTACTTAGCGTGTTGGCATAGCTTTGTGTGTTTGGATTACTTAGCGTGTTACAGGCGATTACGGACGGTTTAACAGCTTTAGCGAACGCAGGGCAGATAAACGACCGACAGGACGTTATAAATGCCCTAGAACGTGCAGGTTTTGAAATTGCACGCATTACGCCAAAAAACCTATCAATCAAGACTGACGGACAGAATTTAAGATTAAAAGGGGCTTTCTATGAGCAAGATTTTAGATTTAGCACAGACCTTTCAGCAGACATCACAGAAAGAGCTAGAGAGTACAAGCGAGATAGTGCAGAACGCTATCAAACGGCACGAGCAAAACTTGATACAGCAGTTACAGCACGCAGGGAACAATTTAGCCGAAAATATCCAAATCGAGCAGGCGAAATTGATAAAAAATACCGTGAGAATGTATCGCTTGCCGACCCTAATCGCCTTGACGATATTAACCTTGATAGCCATAACCACTCCATATCCGGATCTTTAATAAGTTGTTTAAAAATTTTGGTGAATTTATCCAATTTTGTCCATCTTCTAAAAGTTTTAAAAACAGTATTATACTTTCCAAAGCATTCTGGTAAATATCGCCATGGGCAGCCTGTTTTCAGGCGATATAAGATTCCTGTGAAAATATTTCTTAAATTTGGTTTGTCATAGATATTCAAATCTAGGATAATAGGCTTTAGTTTCAACCAAAGCTTGTCATTTACTACTCTCTATTTTTTTATTTCAAATGTTCAACAGACCCTATTATAGAAGCCCCCATGAATAAATCGCTCATCATTTTCGGCATCGTCAACATAACCTCGGACAGTTTCTCCGATGGAGGCCGGTATCTGGCGCCAGACGCAGCCATTGCGCAGGCGCGTAAGCTGATGGCCGAGGGGGCAGATGTGATCGACCTCGGTCCGGCATCCAGCAATCCCGACGCCGCGCCTGTTTCGTCCGACACAGAAATCGCGCGTATCGCGCCGGTGCTGGACGCGCTCAAGGCAGATGGCATTCCCGTCTCGCTCGACAGTTATCAACCCGCGACGCAAGCCTATGCCTTGTCGCGTGGTGTGGCCTATCTCAATGATATTCGCGGTTTTCCAGACGCTGCGTTCTATCCGCAATTGGCGAAATCATCTGCCAAACTCGTCGTTATGCATTCGGTGCAAGACGGGCAGGCAGATCGGCGCGAGGCACCCGCTGGCGACATCATGGATCACATTGCGGCGTTCTTTGACGCGCGCATCGCGGCGCTGACGGGTGCCGGTATCAAACGCAACCGCCTTGTCCTTGATCCCGGCATGGGGTTTTTTCTGGGGGCTGCTCCCGAAACCTCGCTCTCGGTGCTGGCGCGGTTCGATGAATTGCGGCTGCGCTTCGATTTGCCGGTGCTTCTGTCTGTTTCGCGCAAATCCTTTCTGCGCGCGCTCACAGGCCGTGGTCCGGGGGATGTCGGGGCCGCGACACTCGCTGCAGAGCTTGCCGCCGCCGCAGGTGGAGCTGACTTCATCCGCACACACGAGCCGCGCCCCTTGCGCGACGGGCTGGCGGTATTGGCGGCGCTGAAAGAAACCGCAAGAATTCGTTAACATCAGAAAACTGAAGGAACCTCCATTGAATCGAACTAATATTTTTTTTGGTGAATCGCATTCTGACTGGTTGCCTGTCAGAGGCGGAGAATCCGGTGATTTTGTTTTTCGACGTGGTGACGGGCATGCCTTCGCGAAAATCGCACCTGCTTCCCGCCGCGGTGAGCTCGCTGGAGAGCGTGACCGCCTCATTTGGCTCAAAGGTCGAGGTGTGGCTTGCCCCGAGGTGATCAACTGGCAGGAGGAACAGGAGGGTGCATGCTTGGTGATAACGGCAATTCCGGGAGTACCGGCGGCTGATCTGTCTGGAGCGGATTTGCTCAAAGCGTGGCCGTCAATGGTGCAGCAACTTGGCGCTGTTCACAGCCTATCGGTTGATCAATGTCCGTTTGAGCGCAGGCTGTCGCGAATGTTCGGACGCGCCGTTGATGTGGTGTCCCGCAATGCCGTCAATCCCGACTTCTTACCGGACGAGGACAAGAGTACGCCGCAGCTCGATCTTTTGGCTCGTGTCGAACGAGAGCTACCGGTGCGGCTCGACCAAGAGCGCACCGATATGGTTGTTTGCCATGGTGATCCCTGCATGCCGAACTTCATGGTGGACCCTAAAACTCTTCAATGCACGGGTCTGATCGACCTTGGGCGGCTCGGAACAGCAGATCGCTATGCCGATTTGGCACTCATGATTGCTAACGCCGAAGAGAACTGGGCAGCGCCAGATGAAGCAGAGCGCGCCTTCGCTGTCCTATTCAATGTATTGGGGATCGAAGCCCCCGACCGCGAACGCCTTGCCTTCTATCTGCGATTGGACCCTCTGACTTGGGGTTGATGTTCATGCCGCCTGTTTTTCCTGCTCATTGGCACGTTTCGCAACCTGTTCTCATTGCGGACACCTTTTCCAGCCTCGTTTGGAAAGTTTCATTGCCAGACGGGACTCCTGCAATCGTCAAGGGATTGAAACCTATAGAAGACATTGCTGATGAACTGCGCGGGGCCGACTATCTGGTATGGCGCAATGGGAGGGGAGCAGTCCGGTTGCTCGGTCGTGAGAACAATCTGATGTTGCTCGAATATGCCGGGGAGCGAATGCTCTCTCACATCGTTGCCGAGCACGGCGACTAGACGAATTAAGAATAAGATTATTTGAAAAGTAGATAACTTGAAAAATCAGGGGATAGGGCATACAATGGAAAAAGGTCGGGGATAGCTACCAACTACCCCCTTCCCGATTGTCTTAGGACAATCTATTCAAGATGTAAGTAATTAGGTCGAGAATGGTAAGAACTCGAAAACCTAATACCGCAACTACTACGGTGAGCAGTAGTATCATTACGAAGTATTGTAATGCGTTCACATAGATCACCCCCTTAGTGCTATAAGCCTAAGGCAATCGGGCAACGTGCTAAGGACACGTTACACCGTTTGCCGATAGCACAAGGAAGATTTTATCACATAACCGCCTAACAGGGCGGTTTTGTTTTATTCAGGACTGAAAAAGCCGTTGAAACTTGCTTTCAATGGCTTTTTTAGTCTAACAACCGCAGGGCGTTAGCAGAAAGGTGCACGAATTTTCATAAAATTACACGGTAAGAAAGTGTATGGATTTTCACAAAGGTGTACGCCCATCTATTCCGTTCTTGCGTGGTGAGAGTGTCGGGCTTCACAGAGGGCGGGATTTGTATTCATCTGAACGGAAGGGATATTCCATTAGAGAGAACGAACGACAAAGAATTAGAGAACGAGAACAAACGATAAGGGACACACATGAACACACTGGAAATAGTTTTGAATCAATTATCGGAGATAGAGGAAATCCAATCAGCTTGCTTAGAGGATTACGAGAAACTCTCTCAAGGTTTTTTGACAGTTCAGCAGAATTTAAATCTTATACAGAAAGAAGTCCAAGAAGTGAAAATACTGGAGGATACACTCAAAAAGAATCAGAATACGTTAGAAACATTACTAGCTTCTATCAACGAAGATATAAAGAAACAGCCTCAAGAGAATTCTTATCAGACATTAAACCAAGAATTAAATTCATCACTAACAGCATTATCAACATCAGTGGAGCGATTGGAAGCGAAATTATCGGAACAATCGAAAGAATTAAATCAGCTATCGTTACTAGTAAAGCAAAACTAGAAATAAGCATTGAGTCTGTAACAGAAAAACAACAATCAACAAATCAAAGTCTTACTGAACAGCAACGTTATCAAGCACCAACAAGACCTAGATTTAGATAATGTAAAAGGGTATCGGAGATACCCTTTTCATATTTAATAATTATGAATTATGAATTATTATTTCTATTTTCTAAAGCTCTACGGATAATTTCACTCACAGATTTAGGTTCTACGCCAGCTCGCTTATTTGCCAACGCTTCATCTTCAAGAGCGGTCAGTAATGATTTAGGCAAAGAAAAACTAGTTCTTACCATAGAATCATCTACTTTAATCTTGCCATACGGCTTATCTACTAGTTGCTCGACTAATTTTTCAGTATCTTTTTCCGTTATACTTCTCTTATTTAACGCCATTAAACACCTCATCAATTAAACATAAAACTTCATTTTTTGCTTGTTCGTTATTCATCTCTAACACTGATTTTCCCTCACTCATTACATCTCGATAAACCTTTCTGTAATATCCCACGCTATTTAAAATTTCAAAATCGTTAAATTCACTTACAAACTCAATAAATTCAGCTCGTTCCTTATCCTTCAAAAGCGGATTAGTTGTAGCCATTGTCTGATAACAATAAATTTTTAAATTTGGGTTTAGAGTTCTTATCCCATCAGCCTGAATTTGCAATTCACTTAGAGTATCTAGATCAAGTTGTGAGCATTGATGTGGTGCAATAATAAAATCAGCCACAGTACCACCAGTTATAAGTTCTTTGCTATTTCTCCCAGCAACATCAACAATTACATAATCAAATTTATCATTAAGCTGTTTGAGTGTTTGAGCTATATTATCTCGCTTTTCAATTAAGGTAATACTTGGCTTTCTTTCATTTAGCTCCCTTTCAGAATACCAACGAGAAGCAGAACGCTGAGCATCAGCATCGACCAAGCAAACATCTTTACCTTGCATTGCCAAACCAATAGCAACATTTACTGCGGTTGTTGTTTTAGCCGCACCGCCTTTATTACAACCAATAATCACAATCATAGACCCCTCCAAACAAATATAAATTATTATTTCATACTTCATAAATAATCACAATGTTTTAATATTTAGTAAAGAGATCACCTTTCCTTCAATGTGATAAAAAAAAATAAAAATATCTTTTTATTTTCATTTATCGTAAAATAAAAACATAATTAAATTTTATTTTACGAGATAAAAATGCAAAAAGTAATAGGATATGTCAGAGTATCAACCGATAAGCAAGACGCAGAAAAGCAATGGAATACCGTCTTAAACTATGCAAATAATGAATTAAAAACTCCAATTAAAAAAGTAGAGGACACAGAGAGCGGAAAAATAGAATGGAGAAAACGCTCTTTGGGTAAAATTGTTGATGAATGTGAAAAAGGCGACATCATTGTCGTCAGTGAAATCTCAAGAATTGAGCGTTCTACACTTGGTGTATTAGAATTATTAAAAGTAACGTCAGAAAAGGGGGTTCAGGTTCATATCGTGCAACAAGGCTTACAATTCAAAGGGCAAGACGATATAGCAACAAAAGTGCTTGCTACCACTCTTGGCATGATCGCTGAAATTGAACGTGAATTCATTTCACAACGTACAAAAAACGCATTAGCCAAACTCAAAGCTGACGGAAAAAAACTAGGCAGACCTAAAGGAAGAGCAAAAAATTATAAACTTGATAAATATCGCAATGATATTATTTCTTACTTGGAGAAAGGTCTCAATAAAACTGCAATAGCTAAACTTATTGGTGTTTCTGTACCAACGCTAAACGCTTTTTTAAAGAGAGAGGGGTTATAAGCAACTTTAAATCCGCTTTAGAATAAAAATAAAACGTCCGTTTTTTCTTTACGTTTTCATTGCACTTGAACCTCAAAAAATTTATTTTTTTATGTGTTTATTTTTTCTATTTATAGTAAAAAAAAATTGAAAATAGGTTTTTGTTTTCATTTGATGAAAAAATAATCAAAAAAACACTAAAAATCTCAAGAGCTACTGTAATTCGTAGATTAAGAGAAGCCGAAGGAGCAACAGAATGAAAGATTATCAACCTACCAACCCTGAATTATTGAATTATGCCGTTGAATTGCTTGAGAGTGGCAAAATAGACGGTATTAAGTGCTATAATGTACGTTTCAGGCTGCCTGAAAAGAAATTTATTTAGTAAAATCAAAGGATAATTTATGTTAAATAAGTTAAAAATCGGCACATTATTATTGCTGACATTAACGGCTTGTTCGCCCAATTCTGTTCATTCGGTAACGTCTAATCCGCAGCCTGCTAGTGCGCCTGTGCAACAATCAGCCACACAAGCCACCTTTCAACAGACTTTGGCGAATTTGGAACAGCAGTATCAAGCCCGAATTGGCGTTTATGTATGGGATACAGAAACGGGACATTCTTTGTCTTATCGTGCAGATGAACGCTTTGCTTATGCGTCCACTTTCAAGGCGTTGTTGGCTGGGGCGGTGTTGCAATCGCTGCCTGAAAAAGATTTAAATCGTACCATTTCATATAGCCAAAAAGATTTGGTTAGTTATTCTCCCGAAACCCAAAAATACGTTGGCAAAGGCATGACGATTGCCCAATTATGTGAAGCAGCCGTGCGGTTTAGCGACAACAGCGCGACCAATTTGCTGCTCAAAGAATTGGGTGGCGTGGAACAATATCAACGTATTTTGCGACAATTAGGCGATAACGTAACCCATACCAATCGGCTAGAACCCGATTTAAATCAAGCCAAACCCAACGATATTCGTGATACGAGTACACCCAAACAAATGGCGATGAATTTAAATGCGTATTTATTGGGCAACACATTAACCGAATCGCAAAAAACGATTTTGTGGAATTGGTTGGACAATAACGCAACAGGCAATCCATTGATTCGCGCTGCTACGCCAACATCGTGGAAAGTGTACGATAAAAGCGGGGCGGGTAAATATGGTGTACGCAATGATATTGCGGTGGTTCGCATACCAAATCGCAAACCGATTGTGATGGCAATCATGAGTACGCAATTTACCGAAGAAGCCAAATTCAACAATAAATTAGTAGAAGATGCAGCAAAGCAAGTATTTCATACTTTACAGCTCAACTAACAAATTCATTTTGTTAGAAAAAGTGAAAATTTAGGGCTGAATTTACAATCCAAGTGCAACAAAAAAAGAAGTACTCATCAACTAGAATATAATTTTGTTTCCACACAAAAACCACTTCCAAATGATGAGTACTTCCTACCGACATCTTACAATAAACGAGCGAGAAAAGATAATGATTTTACTCGCACAGGGCAAAAAACAAGCAGAAATTGCCAAAGCACTGGGACGTAGCTCCAGCACCATTTCTCGCGAGCTGAAACGACACGCTCTAGAAAGCTACAGTGCAACGAACGCACAA
Source organism: Actinobacillus indolicus (assembly GCF_901764975.1). GTDB lineage: Bacteria > Pseudomonadota > Gammaproteobacteria > Enterobacterales > Pasteurellaceae > Glaesserella > Glaesserella indolica_B. The sequence goes on from NZ_CABFKH010000018.1 coordinate 13,810, forward strand.
AACAGCTATTTGAAGCATCGTCAAAATAGCAAAGCACAGCGCAAATTAGAGCAGCCTGAATATTTCAATTTGGTGCAAGAAAAGTTTCTGACAGAAAACTGGTCGCCCGAACAAATCAGCGCACGATTAAAATTGGAAAAATCTGAATTATCCATTAGTTATTCAACCATTTATCGTGGTATTTATTCAGGGTTGTTTGATATAGGCGAACGCAAAGCCAGTCGCAAACTGCGCCACAAAGGCAAAACACGGCATACAAAAAATCATCATGAAAAACGTGGCAAAATTCAGATATCCAACCATTTGAACGACCGTCCCATTTCGGCGCAAAATCGCAGTCGCTTTGGACATTGGGAAGCCGATACCGTACTGGGTAAAGCGGGTGGAGCTTGTTTGCTGACGCTGACGGAACGCAAAAGTCGTTTTGAGTTGGTGAAGAAAATTCCTGCCAAAAAAGCCGAAGCAGTCCAAAAAGCCATGATTGAATTGCTGGATTCACATATATTGCGGTCAATTACGCCAGACCGTGGTAAAGAATTTGCCCAACATCGTTTGGTAACAGAAGCACTGGGTGTAGAATTTTACTTCCCCGAGCCGCATCAACCGTGGACACGGGGAACGAATGAAAATACAAATGGGTTACTTCGTGAATACTTTCCGAAGCACCAAGACATCAATCAGTGGAGCGAAGTTGATATTCAACAGGTGATCAATAAACTGAATTTACGAC
>NZ_CABFKH010000019.1 GCF_901764975.1 Actinobacillus indolicus
CCATTGATATGCTCGCCGAAAAGTTAATGATGAGCCGTAGCACCTTTACCCGCCATTTCCGTAAAGCAACGGGAATGGCATTGACCGAATGGCTGATTGAAGTGCGGTTACAAAAAGGACGAGAATTGTTAGAAAGCACCAAGCTCAATATTGACGAAATCGCCCACCAAATCGGCTTTCATTCTGCCACCGCCTTTCGTCAGCACTTTAAAGCAAAACATCACATCAGCCCGAAACAGTGGCAAAAACGGTTTTGGGGTGGTTGAAAAGAAAGCGGTGGGTTCTTCTGAATTTTTTGCAAATCGCAAAATCTTGTGAAAATTCCACCGCACTTTCCTAAGATCGCCCCGTACTCAACCCTGCTTTGCCGTTTTCCCAAAGAGTTTTGAATAACACCTTCCACGGTGAAAGTTTCGGATTTGGCTGTTTGCCGTTGCCGATTAACGCCATTTGTGCCATATACCAATCCATTTCCAGCACGGCACCGAGCTTGTTATCTACAGGGGCGAAACCTGTTTTTATGCGATTGGTCACGATGGTTTGATAGTTACCTTGTTGAATTTGGTTCGGTAAATCAGGCTGTAAAGCAAAAGGTCGGGCGATGCCGATAAAGTCTAAATGTCCGCTTTGCAGTGCCTCATTCATTGCGTGTTCACTACGAAAACCGCCTGTGATAATCAGCGGTACGTTGCAGACGGCACGGGCTTTTTCGGCGTAATCCAAGAAAAATGCCTCGCGTTTTTGCGTACTGGCTTTGGCAGTCAGCATTTCAGGGCTTTCGTAATTTCCGCCTGAAATCTCAATAAAATCAATGCCTAATTCCGCCATTTTTTGCACTACTTGAATGCTGTCCGTTTCGTCAAAACCGCCTTTTTGGAAATCCGCTGAATTGAGTTTTAAACCGACTAAAAATTCAGGTTGCACCACCGCTCGAATGGCGTGGTAAATCCCCACTAAAAACCGCATACGATTTTCAAGGCTGCCACCCCATTTGTCTTCACGGCGGTTGTGGTGTGGCGATAAAAACTGACTGATTAAATAGCCGTGTGCGGCGTGAATTTGTACACCTGAAAAACCTGCTTTTTCGGCAATTTTTGCTGCGGTAGCAAATTGCTCAATTAAAGTATCGATTTCCGCTTCGGTTAAGGCTCTCGGCGGATTGATAAAGCCGTCCATCCCCTGCAACGCTACCGCACTTGGGGCAACAGGCGTAGGCGATAACACTTTTGGCGACTGTTTGCCTGCGTGGTTAATCTGCATAATCAGCAAAGTATCGTTTTGCGTGCCTGCTTTCGCCCATTGTTGCAACGTTGGCAAACTGCGTTCGCCCGTCAGCACCACATCGTTGATTGAGCCTTTGCCGTTTTCGGCGACCATCACATTGCCCGTCACCAACACGCCCGCCCCACCCTTTGCCCAAGTGTCATAAAGTTGCACCAAGGGCAATGTCGGTTGATTTTGTTTGGCAAGTTGTTCTTCCATTGCGGATTTGAAAAAACGGTTTTTGGCGGTTTTGCCGTTAGCAAAGGTAAAGGGTTGAAATAACATAAAAATGCTCCGTTAAGATTATGAGTTTAAAAATATAAACCTATTTGAGTAAAAAAAATTACGGCTGAATACAGCCGTCTGCAATAAACGATGCCATCAAACGCTGAAAACGCTCGCCTGCTTGTTGTAGGCTCACGGTGTAATAACGCTCTTTACCTTGCTGATCAACACGCACCAAACCTGCATCTAACATAATTTTGAGATGATGCGACACCGCAGGGCGTGATAAATGCAACTGTTCGGTCAAATCATTGACATTCAAACTGCCGTTTTCAAACAAAATATGCAAAATCATTAAGCGGTTTTCATCGCTTAACACGGTAAAAGTCGGAATGCACTCACGCAAAATATCAACAGTTTTTTGGCTCATTTTTGTTTATAGGTTTAAAAATTTAAACGAATTTTAAGTATTGTGGTGAAGATTGTCAAGCGGCTGGATTTTTTACAGATCGCAAAATCTTGTGGAAATCCAACCGCTCCTTAAACAACATTCCTTTCCATTCTACCAATCCGGCGATTCGCTTTCGAGTTGTTCTACACAGCTGTGTGAACAGAAAAACAACAACTATGCTGCAACCTACTGCACAAGTTTAAAATCACTGCACGTTTCTGCAAACTTACACATCTATTTTAGATTGCGAGTAAAAAAATCGGTATGGACTTGGCGTAAAGGTAACACAATGTATGTGTATGCCAACATCTTTCAGCCTGCCTGAAAAACACAACAAGCCCAACAGAATAAAAAAAACCGTTTGAACCCAACATTCAAACGGCTTTTTCCTTATCCCATCAATTCATCAACCAATTCCTGCACACTTTTCACACGGTCAATCGCAGAAATACCATTGCCTACCGACACATAGCCATGCTCAAAATCCCCTTCCAGCATACCCAAACGCATACCTGTCCCCGCATTCATCACCTTGGCAATATCGGCACGAGTTGCACCGTTTTCGCTCATTTCAAAGCATTTTTTGGCGACTTCGGTTGGCAAAGAGCGGTAATAATACGGCTCGGTGCGGAACAATAACAAATCATTGGCAGTTGATTGAACAATCCAATCTTTCACTTTTTGACTGGCTCGGCACTCATGCGTCGCGATAAATGCTGTTCCCACCCACACGCCTTCTGCACCGAGCATAAACGCTGTCTGAACCGCTTTTTTATCGGCAATACCACCAGCAAGCATCATCGGCAAATCCACCTTGCCCACAAATTCCGCCAATACATTAAAACTGCCAATTTCTTTCATCGGCAAAGTTCCGCCTTCATCAAAACCTGTCAGCACCAAAATATCCGCACCCAACTTTTGAGCTTTTAAAGCGTCTGGTAAATTCGGATTGCCCAAACGACAAATGATTTTAATGCCTGCCTGTTTGAGTTTGGCGTAAATCACTTCATCCAACCAACCATTATCCAACACCACAGGCACTTGCTCTTCAATCAGCAAATCCACCATCAGCGGAATGAGCGAAAAATCATAAGACAACATAAATGGCACGCCAAAAGGCTTATCCGTCAAGGCTTTAACTTTGCGAATTTCGGCACGCATACGGTCTAATACGTCTTGATTGGACGCAGGATTGGTGGTTTGCCCAGCGTGTGGGGCTAAAAAACCCAATCCGCCAGCATTGGCAACGCTCGCCACCAAATGAGCATCGGTCAGCCACGACATTGGGGCTTGGACGATGGGATATTTGATATTTAAAATTTGGGCAATACGATTGTTTTGCATGATTTTTCTCTGATTTAAAAAATGGAATAAGCGTATTTTAGGTTATTCAAATTGAGAAAAGAATAGCATTTTTTGGGAAGTTGGTTTTCATTTATGGAAATTAACTTTCAGGTAGGCTGAAAATATTTTGCAAAACTTAAAACGAAAAACACCACTTGAAAATTCATTCAAGCGGTGTTTTAAATTAACTGACTTTTAATTCCACCCAAGCCCTTTTGATGATTTCTTGACTGGCTTGTAATGCTAAAAATGCCAAAATAAACGCCACAATTAAATCAGGATATTTTGATTGAAAAAAATAAACTGCTATACCAGCCAAAATTACCGCCACATTACCAATCGCATCATTGCGAGAACAAAGCCATACACTTCGGACATTACTGTCGCCATCACGAAATTTTAATAATATCAACACTGCTGACACATTCACCAACAACGCCAAAAATCCTACAATACTCATTTCGCTATAACTAGGAATTTCCCCATAAAACACACGATAAATGGTTGTAATTAAAATAAATAAGCCAAAAACGCCCATCGTTAGCCCCTTAACCATAGATGCTTTGGCTCGGTAACTTAATGCCATTGGCAAAACAATCAAACTTATCAAATAATTAGCACTATCACCCAAGAAATCCAAACTGTCTGACAATAGTGAAGTTGAACCTGATTTAACCCCCATTACAATTTCTACAAAGAACATTGATAAATTTAATATCAAGACAATCCACAAGGCTTTTTTGTACTTGGGTGATTGATGAATGGGCTGATTTGAACTGCAACAACTTTGGCACGCCATAACAAACTCCGAAATATGATTGAAATTTGCTATAATATAAACTCCGTAGTTATTACAGGGTCAAGTACAATGTCAAAAATTTTTCAAATTAAACAAGCCAGCGAACAAACAGGCGTGCATTTGGAAACCATTCGTTATTATGAAAAACAAGGCTTAATCAAGCCAACTTTTCAAGCTAATGGCTACCGAGTTTTTGATGAAAATCAGCTAGAACAATTACGCTTTATTAAAACTTGTCGCAATATCGGTTTTTCTTTAAAAGACATTCAGGTCTTATTGGCATCCCAAACAACTCCCAATCATCAATGTGATGATGTTGATGAATTAACCCAAAAACATTTATCGCATATCAATGAACAAATTAAGCAATTACAAGAAGTTAAATCATTTTTAGAACAAATTATTGGTTGTCAAAATAAAAAAATTGAAAATTGTCAAATCATTAAAAGTATTAAAGATAAAGGATAATGTTTTTCAGGTAGCCTGAAAGTTCATTTTTGCAAAATTTCCAAACAAAAACACCGCTTGAATTGCTCCAAACGGTGTCTAAATCCCATTATTTCACTTCAAAATACGCCATTTTATCTTTATAAAATGACCCTAAATAATAAGTATTATTCACAGGCAATACGGTAGAAATACCACTAAAATCAGCCGTATATTTGCCTTTCATCACAGGATTGGTTGCCAAATTATCAGGGTTAATGGTGGTGATGTGATAATCTTTTAAGCAATCAAAGCTTAAACCGTTTTGACACGTCAAAGCCATAGACCCTGCCGTAATCAGCTTGTCGCCTGCCCAATGCAAATTGTCAAATACGCCATAATCAAGCCGAGCAGTTGCCACTACTTTGGCAGGATTGGTGTTCGTGATTTTGCTTAAACTTTGCATATGAGCCACATAGATGAATTTGCCATCTTTTGATAATTCAATGCCGTTATTACCGTTAAATTCAGAGCCTTGTAATTTTTCAAATTGGCGTGTGGTGGGTGTCCAGCGATAAACCGCCCCCGTAACTTTGCCTGCAAACATATCATCTAGCGAATGCTTAGGGTGCATCATCACCGTAACATAAATCGAACCGTCAGCCCCTGCAACCACCGCATTTCCTGCATAATCGTTCGGCATACGCACATTACCCAGCCAAGTCAAAGTTGGTGTGGTATGATTGGTATTGACTTCAAAAATCTCGATGGTTTCTCGTGTGATATTCTGATCAAAGCCATTGTGATTGACGGCATACAAATGATATTTACCTTGCCCAACTTCACGAATGCTAATCCCATGAATTTGCATTTCGTCAGCATGTGGTTGCGGTGCGCTATCAGGGTATAAATGGGACGGCTGGCTGGCTTTGGGGGCAATCAGTCTTTGGGCTGTTTTGCTTTGACTATCAATTAAATGCAAACCACTTTTTGGAGCCATTCCGCTGGCGATAATCCATTTGGTATTAGGGATTTGTACCAAATCTTCGGGGTTTTGAATGCCTGAAATGTAGTTTAATTGCGAAACTTCTTTGGCGGTGTTAAGGTTGACTGTTGGTATGCTTTGAGTATGAGATGAAATAGTGTGGTTGATTGGCGTACAAGCCACGCCAAGTGAAGTTAGTGTTAATGCCATTAGGCTGACTTTAAAAATGTTTTTCATGGGCTTTCTCTGGGATTAAATGGAATGAACGCATTTTAGATTATTGAATTTGACAAATAAATGGCATAATATGGAAACCTACTTTCCAAAAATGAAAACCCTATGAACCTAAACGCCCTATCCCTATTTGTTTCTGTTGTCCAAGACGGTAGTTTGTCCAAAGCATCGGAACGGCTGAATGTGCCGATTGCCACCATTAGTCGTCAAATCACAGAATTGGAAAAATCGCTTAATATTCAATTATTTGATCGCAAGAAATCAGGCGTTAAGCCGACAATGGCAGGGCAAAAGCTTTATGAGCAAGTGTATCAAAACATTGATAATTTATTGCAAGTAGAAAAAACATTCTCTGAACATCAAGAAATTAGCGGAACATTACGCATTTCCACCTTTACAGGATTGGAAGAAGTTTGGGCGTGGCTCGATGAATTTGGCGCAAAATATCCCAAAGTGAGCATTCATTGCCAAGTAACCGACCGAGTTTTGGATTTGGTGGAAGATAATATTGATTTTGCGTTTCGGGCAGGGGATTTGCATACGGATAATGCGGTGGCACGATTGGTGCTGACGGCAAAAGTCAAATGCGTGGCACACCCGCATTTATTGGCACAATACGGCACCCCGACAACGCCTGATGATTTGGCGCGTTTTCCTTGTGTGGGCTTTGCCAAAGCACAGCAGAAACATTTGTCTATCCAATTAGAAAACAAGACGCTTCATTTGCCTTATGTATTTGCGTCAAACGATGTGTATACCATCGCTTATTTCATTCAACAAGGGCGTGGGGTGGGTTATCTATCTGAAAATATTGCCAATCGCTTGATTGATGAATATGGCTTGGTAGAAGTGTTGCACGATTACCCGATGCGAACTTATCCTGTGCATTTGTTGTATTTGAAACATCGTTATCCGTCTTCGGTGATGCGTGCGTTTTTGGATTTTGTGATGGAGAAAGTGGGGTTTGAAGCGGTTTAAACAAATGAAACCTTCATATAAACAGTCATTTGGAATTAATCAGGCTGTTGTCCATTATGGGCCTTCCATTGACATTCCATCAGTGCCATATCCGTAAAAACTGCTGTAAACGACGAATTTTCAGGCGAGCAGGCATAGATACCAAAGCGGATCATCTCATTGCCTTTATGCAAATGACAAATTCGCATTTGCTGAAAATGCACACCGTCATATGAGCATTCCACACAATAATCGCTTTCTCGGCGACTTAAACGAAACCACATTGATTTAATATCTGTAGCAATTTCCACCGTAGCCCAATCAGAATAGCCGTGATTGGTTACCACGCTACCAAGATGTTGGAATTGCTCATTTTCATACTCGACTGAAGCTTTCAACCAATTTTCGCTATCTAGATATAACACGATACCGCACTGATCAAAGCGTTTCTGGCTACCTGAAAAATCCGTTTTCACTACAAAACTAAAATAGCGTTCATGAGTTTCCATTTGTAAAACTGGAGCGTTATCATTTTGGAAGTGATAATAGGTGCGTTGCCACAAATCCGTATGTGGCATTGTGGTGATGGTTATTTTATTTTCTGATATTTCAAAAGCTTGCGACTCTCTTGTCCAGACAAGCGATTGGGGATGGAATGTGTGCATTGTTACTCCTGAGTAATGAGACTGTATTATAGTAAAGATTTCATACATATTGAAAAACAAGCGGTAGGATTTTGAGAAAAATTTGCAAATTATTTTTTCAAATCCCTTGACCTTAACCCTAGGTTAAGCTTTAACATGATGTCCATTCAATCTCAATAAAAATAAGGACATCTTATGAAATTACATAAATTCACCCGCTCATTGTTGCTTTTAAGTTTAGGGATAACCGCTTTTGCTCAAGCACAAACACTTTCTATGGAAGTGTGGAAAAGCCCGACTTGTGGCTGTTGTAATGAATGGATCAGCTATATGCAGAAAAATGGTTTTGAGGTTAAAGTCAACGAAACAGGCAATTATGATGCTCATAAGCGCTTTAACATTAAAGATGGACATGCTTCTTGCCACACCGCCGTGATTGATGGCTATGTGATTGAAGGACATGTACCTGTTGAGGATATCAAACGTTTACTCGCAGAAAAACCCGATGCAATAGGCTTGTCTGCACCGGGAATGCCAATTGGTTCACCAGGTATGGACGGTGAAGCATACGGCGGACGCAAAGATCCTTATGATGTTGTTTTGATTAAGAAAAACGGTGAAAGTGAAGTGTTTAAATCCTATAACCAATAGGGGGGTGAAAGAATGAAACGTCGAGATTTTTTACGTTATGGAATTGGAATTAGCTTAGCCAGTAGCTCGCTTTATAGCCTTGCGAATATGATGAACCACGCACAACATGGCAATATGGCGATGATGCATTCAGTACCTACTGGCCTAATGTCAACTGAGGCAATGCCTTCAGGTTTATCGCTTAATGGGATGTTGCCAAAACTTGCTAATCAATCGACTCAAGCTGGGCTATTCAAAGCCACTTTAAAAGCAGAGCCAATTAAAATTCGCCTCGCAGACAATAAAGAAACGGAATTTTGGGCTTATAACGGACAACTACCAGGGCCACAAATTGAAGTATTTGAAGGCGACACCGTAGAAATTGAATTTATCAATCACCTACCACAACCCTCAACAGTACATTGGCACGGCTTAGATGTACCAAATGAGGCGGATGGTAACCCGATGGATATGGTTGAACCGCAAGGGAAAAAAGTCTATCGCTTTACGCTACCTCAAGGCAGTGCTGGGACATATTGGTACCACCCTCATCCACATGACCATGTTTCCGAACAAGTCTATAAAGGCTTAGCAGGCACTTTCGTTGTTAAAGCGAAAAATGATCCGCTTGCATACCTTCCTGAACAACATTGGGTGATTTCCGATCTGCGTTTAAATGCCGATGGCACCATTCCAGCAAACACGATGTTAGATTGGATGAACGGTCGTGAGGGTGAATTTGTGTTAATCAACGGTCAATATCAGCCCCAGATTCAAGTGAAAACGAATGAACGAATCCGTCTTTGGAATGCCACTAGCGCTCGTTATTTTCGTTTAAACATTCCAGGGGTGAAATGGATTGTGGTGGGTACCGAAGGTGGTTTACTTGAAAAACCTCGCTCACCTGTTGATGAACTGCTACTTACACCAGCCGAACGCGTTGAAGTGATTATGGTGGGTGAAACGCAAGGAACAGTCAATTTACAAAGCGGTTATTATGATCGCCGTAAGATGATGGTGCAAGAACAGCCTAAAGATCTCACTTTAGCCACAATTCAGGTGAAATCAGAACCTGTTCAGTTACCTGAAAGTTTAAGATCCTTGCCTAACTGGGATGAACCAAAGCAGGTTCGCCAAATTCGCTTTAGTGAAAAAATGATGAACCATACGAATATGCCAATGATGAATCACGGTACACATCACGCTACCACAACACCAACGGACAACCCTATTCCACCAATGATGAATGGGATGTTCTTAATCAACGGTCAAACCTTTGATATGAACCGTATTGATTTTGTTACCAAATTGAATGAAGTGGAGCAGTGGGAAATCTTCAATGAAAGCCATATGGATCACCCATTCCATTTACACGGTACTCAATTTGAAGTGATTCAACATACATTAAACGGCAAAACCTTCAAGCCAGAAGGCAGGGCGTTAAAAGATGTAGTCAATTTGCGCCCTTATGAAAAAGTGATTATTCGCTTTAAGCAAGGACACACTGGGTTGAAAATGTACCATTGCCATATTTTGGAACATGAAAATCTCGGTATGATGGGAATGTTTAAAGTGGAATAGTGGTATCTAACTATAAAATAGAGGGATTTTCGTGAAAATTTGTAAATTGCGAAAATCCCACTGCTTATCACTGCCTATTCCAACGATTTAACAACGCAACAAGTGAAAGCATCACAGGCACTTCGACCAATACACCAACCACTGTGGCTAATGCGGCACCTGAATGTAAACCGAATAGTGAAATAGCCACGGCAACGGCTAATTCAAAAAAGTTGCTGGTGCCGATTAAACAAGCTGGGGCAGCAACTTGATGAGGAAGTTTTAACCATTTCGCTAAAAAATGTGCCAAAAAGAAAATGCCGTAAGTTTGAACCAAAAGAGGAATGGCGATCAGTAAAATCACTAACGGCTGCGCCAAAATGGTTTGTGCTTGGAAAGCGAATAACAGCACGACGGTGAGCAATAATCCTAAAATGGAAAAAGGCTTTAACTTTTGGCTTAATCGTTGAATTTTTTCAGCGGATTGCCCCAATACATTTCGAGTGATCCAGCCTGCAAGAAGTGGTAACAATACATATAAAATAGTGCTGTAAAGCAAGGTTTGCCACGGGATTTGAATGTCGCTAATCCCTAGCAAGAAACC
>NZ_CABFKH010000020.1 GCF_901764975.1 Actinobacillus indolicus
ATTTACTCAAGTAGATGAAGCATTAAACAAAAAAGCAGACAAAACCGCTGTAGATGCATTAACTACAACTGTTGAGGGTAAAGCAGACAAAACCGCTGTAGAAGCATTAACCACAACCGTTGAGGGCAAAGCAGACAAAACCACTGTAGAAGCATTAACTACAACTGTTGAGGGTAAAGCAGATAAAGCTACTGTAGATGCATTAACTACAACGGTGAACAGTAAAGTTGACCAATCAGAGTACAACACATTTAAAGATGCAACGGTTGGCTATCTATCAGGTGTTGATGACTTTATGACTGCAGTTGATGAATCGTTGACAATTCTTGATACTGACTTGACTGCTGCAGAAGGCAAAATTACCGACCTTGAAACCAATAAAGCAGACAAAACCACTGTAGAAGCACTAACTACAACTGTTGAGGGTAAAGCAGATAAAGCTACCGTAGATGCATTAACTACAACGGTGAACAGTAAAGTTGACCAATCAGAGTACAACACATTTAAAGATGCAACGGTTGGCTATCTATCAGGTGTTGATGACTTTATGACTGCAGTTGATGAATCGTTGACAATTCTTGATACTGACTTGACTGCTGCAGAAGGCAAAATTACCGACCTTGAAACCAATAAAGCAGACAAAACCACTGTAGAAGCACTAACTACAACTGTTGAGGGTAAAGCAGATAAAGCCACTGTAGAAGCACTAACTACAACGGTGAACGGTAAAGTTGACCAATCAGAGTACAACACGTTTAAAGATGCCACTGTTGGTTATCTAGCTGGTGTTGATGACTTTATGACTGCTGCAGATGAGTCATTGACAATCCTTGATAATGATTTAACAGCGCTTGAAAATACTGTTGCTGGTATTCAGCAAGGTAACACTGATGCATTAAATGCTGAAACAAAAGCAAAAATTGATAGTGTTGGTGTGGTTGATGATGCGTTTAAAGACATCTATGGTGATAACCCAACCTTAGTAGATGCTCTAAAAATGGTTCACGAAGACCTAGAAAGCAAAGCTACGAAAACTCAGTTAAATACCAAAGCTGATAAGACTTATGTGGATGCTCAAGATGTTAAGTTACTGCAAACCATTAGTGCATTAGCAGATGCAACACAAACTGCAGATGAAGCGGTTGCAAAAGAAGTTGAGAAAAATCGCAAAGATTACGATCAATTCGTTAGCGATGTATCAACATTTAACAATGGTCAAGTTGCGTTCAATGATGCGGTTGATGAAGCATTGACTACGCTTGATACTGATTTGGCAACAGCTGAGGAAAAAATTACCAACCTTGAAGCGAGTAAACTAGACAAAGCAGAATTTGCAACCAAATCAGCAGCAATTCAAGGTCAACTTGATACACAAGCTAACAAATTAGCAGCCGAAGAAACAACGCGTGCTGAAGCTGTTAAGGCTTTGAATGCTCGTGTTGGTGCAGAAGAAACTGCTCGTGCTGAAGCGATTGCTACAGAAAGCTCAGCTCGTGAAGCTGCAGATAATGCAATTAAGATTGATTTAGCTGCAAAAGCGGATCAAGTGGCAGTTAACGAGATTGCGAAAGATGTTGCGAACAATCGCAAAGAGTACGATCAATTTGTTAGCGATGTATCAACCTTTAATAGTGAGCAAGTTGTATTCAATGGTTTGGTTGATGAAGCATTGACTACGCTTGATACTGATTTGGCAACAGCTGAGGAAAAAATTACCAACCTTGAAGCGAGTAAACTAGACAAAGCAGAATTTGCAACCAAATCAGCAGCAATTCAAGGTCAACTTGATACACAAGCTAACAAATTAGCAGCCGAAGAAACAGCGCGTGCTGAAGCTGTTAAGGCTTTGAATGCTCGTGTTGGTGCAGAAGAAACAGCGCGTACTGAAGCAATTGCTGCAGAAAGCTCAGCTCGTGAAGCTGCAGATGAAGCAATTAAAATCAACTTAGCGACTAAAGCTGACAAAACAGCATTAGAAGCAGTTAAATTTGAAGTTTCAGTGACTAAAACTAATGTGCAATCTGTGAAAGATAAAGCTGATAAAAATGAAGCTGCCGTTGCTAAAAACCAAGAGAAAATTGCAAGTGTAGAAGCGAGAGTTGCAACGAAAGCAACAAAATCAGAAGTTCAATCTGTAAAAGAGAAAGCGGATAGAAACGAAGCGAATATTGCAAAAAATACAGCGAAGATTTCTCAAGTTGAAACTGCTGTTCAAAGTAATACTGTTGCAATTAATGAGACTAAATCAGACATTGCTGTAAACAGAGCAAACATTGCGAAAAATACGAAAGCGATTGCACATAATAGCCAACGTATTGATCAATTAGATCGCCGTGTGACTAAACTTAATAAAGAGATGAGAGAAGGTTTAGCAACTCAAGCTGCCTTAAGTGGTTTATTCCAACCGTCAACTGTGGGTAAAGTGAATGTATCTGCAGCGGTGGGTGGTTATAAATCTCAAACAGCAGTCGCGGTTGGTGCTGGCGTTCGCTTTAACCCTAATGTTGCTGCAAAAGCAGGAGTTGCTGTCAGTGGAAACAGTGTTTCTTACAATGCGGGCGTAAACTTTGAATGGTAATTTACGCTAAATAGCGATTAACTCAAATCAGGCAGGTGAATACTTGCCTGATTTTTTTTTGATTGGGCTATAATAGTGCTCCATTAGTTAGCAATTAGGATAGGAAAATGCCAGAATTACCCGAAGTCGAAACAAGTGTGAGAGGTATCTCGCCTTACCTTGTAGGACAGAAGATCAAAGAGATTGTTGTTCGTCAGCCGAAATTACGTTGGGTGGTGAGTTCAGCGCTTTCAGCTATGCAAGGGGCGACGATAATTGAGATTTACCGCCGAGCTAAGTATTTAATTATTCAGACGGATAAGGGCGATATTTTAGTTCATTTAGGAATGTCGGGATCGTTGGGTATTTTGTCTGTCAAAGAGAATAAAGCGATAGGCAAACATGACCATGTGGATTTGGTGACTGAAAATGGCGTGATTTTGCGTTATAACGATCCAAGAAAATTTGGCGCATGGATCTGGGCGGAGAAAGCGGAACGATGTGAGTTGTTAGCAAACTTAGGGCCAGAACCTCTTTCTGATGCATTTACAAGCGGGTACTTATGGGAAAAAAGTCGCAATAAAACCGTCGCAGTTAAAAACTTTATTATGAATAATGCAATTGTCGTTGGTGTAGGAAACATTTATGCCTGTGAATCGTTATTTATGGCTGGGATTCATCCAGAGTTAGCTGCGCAAAACCTAACAGCAAAACAGTGTGAGCGTTTAGTCTCTGTGATAAAAGATGTTTTAACGAAAGCGATTATTCAAGGTGGAACAACCTTGAAGGATTTTATTCAGCCAGATGGTAAACCAGGCTATTTTGCTCAGGTGTTGCAAGTTTATGGACGAAAAGGTGAGGAGTGCAATGATTGTGGCTCGCTCATTGAGGCGAAAGTGATCGGCCAGCGTAATACTTATTTTTGTCCTAAATGCCAACGACTTCCTAAGTAACCATTTCAATTTTCGATAAGGGCTGGATGTCCTTATCGCTATTCAGATTTATTTTTCCCCATTTTCATCTTTACACTTCTGTCATCAAACTGTCATATTTTTTTCCTAAACTGCTTGCCGTAGTAAATAGACTACATAAATAGGAGAAATCTATGTTCGTTAAAACATTAAAGCAGTTTATGGCACTTGCCATTGCATTAGGCGTAACCTCTTTGAGTGCAAACGCACAAACGATTACAGGCGCAGGTGCTTCTTTCCCTTATCCAATTTATGCGAAATGGGCATCGCTATATGAAAAAGAAACAGGTAATAAAGTCAATTATCAATCTATCGGTTCTGGCGGTGGTCAGCAACAAATTATTGCAAAAACCATCGATTTTGGTGCTTCTGATGACCCAATGAAAGCAGAGCAGCTTGAACAAAACAAACTTCTTCAATTCCCAGCCATCATCGGTGGTACAGTTCCCGTCATTAATATTCCAGATATCCAACCAGGTCAATTAAAACTTTCTGGTGAAGTGTTAGCAAACATTTTCTTAGGAAAAATCAAACAATGGAATGACCCGGCGATTGCAGCACTTAATCCTAACTTATCTTTACCAGAGAAAACCATCGTTGTTGTTCACCGCTCAGATGGTTCAGGTACAACCTTCGGTTGGACAAACTACCTTTCAAAAGTCTCTCCAGTATGGAAAGAGCAAGTGGGTGAAGGTAAATCTGTAAAATGGCCTACAGGTCAAGGTGGTAAAGGTAATGAAGGCGTTTCAGCTTATGTGAAACAGTTGAAATATTCTATTGGTTATGTGGAATATGCTTATGCGAAACAAAATAACCTTGCATGGGCTTCATTACAAAATAAATCAGGTGAATTTGTTCAGCCATCAAAAGAGAGCTTTATGTCTGCCGCTGCTAATGCGAAATGGAACGAAAAACCAGGTATGGGTGTAGTGCTTACGAATGAAGATGGTAAAGATTCATGGCCAGTAACTGCAGCAAGCTTTATCTTAATGCACAAAGTGGCTGACAATGTAGAGGCAACTAAAGGTGTGTTCCAGTTCTTCGATTGGGCATTCAATAAAGGTCAAGATGCTGCATCTGAGTTAGATTATGTACCACTTCCAGCTGAAGTTGTAAGTCAAATCAAAGCGCAATGGGCAAGTGAAGTAAAAGATAAAGATGGTAAAGCGATTCAGTAATCGACGCTATCTGTTGTAACGTTCTCTCCCGCTTGCGGGAGAGATAGCCGAAGGGGTACAACCTGATAACATCGTTTACACTCTAACCCAAAGACATCGTTTACATTCTT
>NZ_CABFKH010000021.1 GCF_901764975.1 Actinobacillus indolicus
TAAAACCCTGATGGTGCCCTACTCTCACATGGGGAAACCCCACACTACCATCGGCGTTACTGCGTTTCACTTCTGAGTTCGGAATGGAATCAGGTGGGACCACAGCACTATGGCCATCAGGAAAATCTTTAATGACTTTCTCTATCTTATTGTCTGTTCTCTAATTTCGAAACAAGCTGTTCTGAGTGCCTTTGTTTAGTTTTTAACTCTCTTGCGCTTCTTCTTCAAAAACGCTTGAGGTTGTATAGTTAAGCCTCTCGGGCAATTAGTACACGTTAGCTCAATGTATCACTACACTTACACACCGTGCCTATCTACGTCGTAGTCTCCAACAACCCTTACAGTCTTATAGACTGGGATGACTCATCTTGAGGCAAGTTTCGTGCTTAGATGCTTTCAGCACTTATCTCTTCCGCATGTAGCTACCCAGCAATGCCTCTGGCGAGACAACTGGAACACCAGTGATGCGTCCACTCCGGTCCTCTCGTACTAGGAGCAGCCCCTCTCAATCATCCAACGCCCACGGCAGATAGGGACCGAACTGTCTCACGACGTTCTAAACCCAGCTCGCGTACCACTTTAAATGGCGAACAGCCATACCCTTGGGACCTACTTCAGCCCCAGGATGTGATGAGCCGACATCGAGGTGCCAAACACCGCCGTCGATATGAACTCTTGGGCGGTATCAGCCTGTTATCCCCGGAGTACCTTTTATCCGTTGAGCGATGGCCCTTCCATTCAGAACCACCGGATCACTATGACCTGCTTTCGCACCTGCTCGACTTGTCTGTCTCGCAGTTAAGCTTGCTTATACCATTGCACTAACCTCACGATGTCCGACCGTGATTAGCAAACCTTCGTGCTCCTCCGTTACTCTTTGGGAGGAGACCGCCCCAGTCAAACTACCCACCAGACACTGTCCGAGACCGCGTTCCGCAATCTTCGTTAGAACATCAAACGTTAAAGGGTGGTATTTCAAGGACGCCTCCACAATCACTGGCGTGACTGCTTCATAGGCTCCCACCTATCCTACACATCAAAATTCAATGTTCAGTGTCAAGCTATAGTAAAGGTTCACGGGGTCTTTCCGTCTAGCCGCGGGTACACCGCATCTTCACGGCGATTTCAATTTCACTGAGTCTCGGGTGGAGACAGCCTGGCCATCATTATGCCATTCGTGCAGGTCGGAACTTACCCGACAAGGAATTTCGCTACCTTAGGACCGTTATAGTTACGGCCGCCGTTTACTGGGGCTTCGATCAGGAGCTTCTCTTTCGATAACACCATCAATTAACCTTCCAGCACCGGGCAGGCATCACACCCTATACGTCCACTTTCGTGTTTGCAGAGTGCTGTGTTTTTAATAAACAGTTGCAGCCAGCTGGTATCTTCGACTGGTTCAGCCTTCGGAGGTATACTCCTACAACCTACGCCAGCGCACCTTCTCCCGAAGTTACGGTGCTATTTTGCCTAGTTCCTTCACCCGAGTTCTCTCAAGCGCCTGAGTATTCTCTACCTGACCACCTGTGTCGGTTTTCAGTACGGTTTATCTTCATCTGAAGCTTAGTGGCTTTTCCTGGAAGCGTGGTATCAGTTACTTCATCTCCGTAGAGACTCGTCATCATCTCTCAGTGTTAACAGGAGCCCGGATTTGCCTAAGCTCCCCACCTACCAACTTAAACAGACATCCAACAGTCTGCTAACCTAACCTTCTCCGTCCCCACATCGCAATGAAGACAAGTACGGGAATATTAACCCGTTTCCCATCGACTACGCTTTTCAGCCTCGCCTTAGGGGCCGACTCACCCTGCCCCGATTAACGTTGGACAGGAACCCTTGGTCTTCCGGCGAACGAGTTTTTCACTCGTTTTATCGTTACTTATGTCAGCATTCGCACTTGTGATACGTCCAGCAAACCTCTCGATTCACCTTCGTCCGCTTACACAACGCTCCCCTACCCAACAATGTTTCCATTGATGCCGCAGCTTCGGTGCTATATTTTAGCCCCGTTACATCTTCCGCGCAGGCCGACTCGACTAGTGAGCTATTACGCTTTCTTTAAATGATGGCTGCTTCTAAGCCAACATCCTAGCTGTCTAAGCCTTCCCACTTCGTTTCCCACTTAATATAGACTTTGGGACCTTAGCTGGCGGTCTGGGTTGTTTCCCTCTCCACGATGGACGTTAGCACCCACCGTGTGTCTCCTGAGTATCACTCTTCGGTATTCGCAGTTTGCATCGGGTTGGTAATCCGGGATGGACCCCTAGCCGAAACAGTGCTCTACCCCCGAAGGTGTCCGCTCAAGGCTCTACCTAAATAGATTTCGGGGAGAACCAGCTATCTCCCGGTTTGATTGGCCTTTCACCCCCAGCCACAAGTCATCCGCTAATTTTTCAACATTAGTCGGTTCGGTCCTCCAGTTAGTGTTACCCAACCTTCAACCTGCCCATGGCTAGATCACCGGGTTTCGGGTCTATACCTTGCAACTACTCGCCCAGTTAAGACTCGGTTTCCCTTCGGCTCCCTTATTCAGTTAACCTCGCTACAAAATATAAGTCGCTGACCCATTATACAAAAGGTACGCAGTCACCCTTACAGGCTCCCACTGCTTGTACGTACACGGTTTCAGGTTCTATTTCACTCCCCTCACTGGGGTTCTTTTCGCCTTTCCTTCACAGTACTGGTTCACTATCGGTCAATCAGGAGTATTTAGCCTTGGAGGATGGTCCCCCCATCTTCAAACAGGATTTCTCGTGTCCCGCCCTACTTGTTGTTAGCCTAGTACCACAATTTACTTTTTAAGTACGGGATTATCACCCTCTACGATTGAGCTTCCCAGCTCATTCCTCTAAGTTAAACTGTTATCACTAACTGGCTCTTTCGCTTTCGCTCGCCGCTACTTACAAAATCTCGGTTGATTTCTTTTCCTCGGGGTACTTAGATGTTTCAGTTCTCCCGGTTTGCCTCATTAAGCTATGTATTCACTTAATGATAGTAGATTCTTCATCTACTGGGTTTCCCCATTCGGATATCTTGGATTAAACGCTTCTTATCAACTCATCCAAGCTTTTCGCAGATTAGCACGTCCTTCTTCGCCTCTGATTGCCTAGGCATCCACCGTGTACGCTTAGTCACTTAACCATACAACCTCAAACATTTTTAACTTTATTTATATCTAAATAAATCCAAAACATTCAAGACTGATATTAACTACTAAACACTTGACTGCTTTTGTTCAGTCAAGATTTCTTTTTACTACTCAGACTTTCTTTCGAAAATCTCTCAGTTTTTCAGCTTGTTTCCAAATTTTTAAAGAACAATAAGATAATCGCCTTTCGGCTAAATCATCATATTTAAATTAACAAGCAGTCACTTTTTTGCTTTTATTTTGCTTGTTCGCTTAAATATGATGATTGGTGGAGATAAGCGGGATCGAACCGCTGACCTCCTGCGTGCAAGGCAGGCGCTCTCCCAGCTGAGCTATATCCCCAATTTCATCACATCGCTTCCAGTTTTCACTCTTTCGTTCGGTTACCCTTAGATTGAGTGGTGGGTCTGAGTGGACTTGAACCACCGACCTCACCCTTATCAGGGGTGCGCTCTAACCACCTGAGCTACAGACCCAAAAGGATGTCTTCGTTCTCTTCCTTGTCTACAATTACCAAACAATCTGTGTGAACACTTGCAGTCGCTTCATTTCGGTAAGGAGGTGATCCAACCGCAGGTTCCCCTACGGTTACCTTGTTACGACTTCACCCCAGTCATGA
>NZ_CABFKH010000022.1 GCF_901764975.1 Actinobacillus indolicus
TTTAACCAAGACGAATGCCACCTTTTCTGCTCAAAAAAACAGCGTTTTTTTTCGTGGAGGCTACGCCTAAGATATAGATATAAGGCAAAAATAAAAATTACAATAAAATCAATATGTTATAAAAATCAGAGTATCACTATTGATGATACTGGGGAGTATCACTATTGATGATACTCACTTTTTAAAAATTGAACGCTAGCTTTACAAATTTTGTAATGTTGTGATACATTATGTATCTCAAATTTAACTAGGTGGTATCAATGGAAAATAGTACAAAAAATAAACAAAAAACAGGTGTTACAACACATATTGACCCTAAATTTTTACCAAAGAAAAATACTCAATTTGTGCAGATCCAAGATAATTCCCTTTCAGCTATCCAAAAATTGATAGCTACAAGCCCTATATCAGCCCAAATTCTATTTTTCTTCATTGAAAAAATGGGCAATTACAACAATTCCGTAATTTGCTCTTATCAAACCTTAATGGAAATTACAGGGTATTCAAGACCAACCGTTGCAAGAGCTATCAAGCATTTGAAAGATAATCGTTGGATTGATACTGTTAAAGTCGGCAGTGCAACAGCATATTGCGTTAATGCTCAAGTCGCTTGGCGACACGCAAACAACCAAAAACATTATGCAATCTTCTCATCTACGGTTGTTGCTACATCAACCGAAAACCCTGACTTCAAAACCGACAAGCAACTAAGACACATTCCCCACGAAGTAAACCTACTCACGGACGAAAATCCACCTGAAAATTAAATTTTCACACGATAAACAGAACGCTTTTGAGCAAGCTCAAGGCGTTCTTTTTCCAAGTTACTTGCCTTTTGCTGTTCAATTTGCCCCTTAAATACGTCTATTTGAGCTTCTGATAAGTTTTCCGTGTTTAGCCTATGGTTTTCCTTGTATTCGTTAAAATCTCTCTGTAATGCGTTAAATTCGCTATTTTTCTCTTTCCATAGCTTATCCCTGACAAAAACAGCCGTATCAAGCCCCCTGTTTTCTTCCCGTAGATCGGCAAGTAATTTCTCTTGAACCGCTTGCAAACGCTTGTTTTGACGTTCCAAGTGTTGAATTTGCTTGTTCTTGTTGTCATAAACCTGTCTTAACTTGTCATTCACTCGATTTTTTACAACGTCAAAATCTTCATACTCGTCCTTAAAAACGCCCTTATGAAGTAATTTCGGCTTGAGATCGTCCGTAGTAAGAAACACTTCGTCATTCAAATTGCTGTAAAACCGTTGAACACGTTCGTGCTTGGCTCTTGAGCCTTCAATCCCACGAGAAAGCCCAAAATCCGCTACCCGTTCAGCAAAATTACTTTGCATTTCGTTCATCAGCTTTTTGCCACCAAGCCACTTTTTGGCATTAAGTTTGCCCCGCTCATCAAGCGGAACAACGTAAGCCACAAGGTGGGGCGTGCTTTCGTCATTATGGATTGAAACGCACTTGATATTATCCGCCCCGTGTCGTTCTTTCAGCCACTCAATCGAACGTTCAAAATACTTTTGATGTTCGCTTTTATCGTGTTCTTCGAACCATTCGGGGCTTGCGGTTATCAAGTATTCAACGCATTTTACGCAATCCGCACGGAATTTCTGCGGAAGACTTTGTTCGATTTTTTGCCGGACTTCTGCGGTTGAGTTTGCCCCAATATGCACATTTTCAGGGGTTCGATTACTGTCCGCATTTGGCGTTAATCGCTCTCTGAAATTATGCTCAAGGCTCGCACAGATATTGCCCCATTCGGTCAATTTTTTTGTTCTTAAAATCGCATAGCTCATTGTGTTTTTTCCTTTTGGTGTACTCACTACACCAAATTTAAAAAATTTGGTCGTTCGCCCTACGGGGTTGTAGTATCCCCCCTTTTCGGGGGGAACGTCAAGGGGGTAATTTTTACCCCTTAACGTAGGGGGGTGTCGGGGGAAATTACCGTGTAATTTCCCCTGACGGTAGGGCAAGCTCGCCTTGCCCGATAATCTGCTCGATATGGTTACGGAGTGGCTCACTTGTTGGGCGTTCTGAACCATAACAGCCCACAAGGAACAATCCCCCCCTGCTGAACCATAACGATCTATCCTATCCGTTGAGCGTGGCGTAGTGGCTCGGTGGTATTCATCTTGGTTGCATTATGGGCGTTCCGCTCTACTTTTTGTCAAGGGACGCTATCGCTGTAAACCCCTTGACAAAAACCGCTACACACCCGTCATTTAACCAAGACGAATGCCACCTTTTCTGCTCAAAAAAACAGCGTTTTTTTTCGTGGAGGCTACGCCTAAGATAT